>CAVOYT010000013.1:0-737500 GCA_963700745.1 uncultured bacterium
CTGCTCGCCGCCTCCGCGCGGGAGACGTGCGACCTCCTGATCACGAACGTCGTCGTCCTCGACCCGGTCGACGGTGTGCGCGTGGCCAGCATCGGCATCCGCGAGGGTCGCATCAGCGGGATCGGCAAGGCAGGCAACCCCGACACCTCAGACGACATCGACGTCGTGGTCGGCACGGGCACTGCGGTGATCGATGGCGATGGCCTGATCGCGACCCCGGGCGGCATCGACACCCACGTCCACACCCTCAGCCCACGGGTTTTCGAGGCGGAGATCTCCTCCGGCGTCACGACCGTGATCGGGCAGGAGGCCGGCCCGATGTGGGGTGTGGGCCTGGGATCGGCGTGGGTGATCGAGCGCGGCCTGCGGGCCATGGACGCGTTCCCGGTGAACGTCGGCTCCTCGGTCGGGGATCGGCCTCGCGCGCCGCCGCCATCGGTGAGGCGATTGGTGCCCACGTCTGCGGGCTGAAGGTCCACGAGGACACCGGCGCCACCCTTCGCACGATCGACACGGCGCTGCGGGTGGCCGATGAGTTCGACATCCAGGTCGCCCTGCACACCGACGGTCTCAACGAGACGATGTCGGTCGAGGACACGCTGGCAGTGCTCGACGGGCGCGTGCTGCATGCGTACCACGTCGAGGGATGCGGCGGTGGGCACGCACCCAACGTGCTGGAGCTGGCCGGGCACGACAACGTGCTGGCGTCGTCCACCAACCCGACCCTCCCGTACGGGGTCAACGCCGCGGCCGAGCACCTCGACATGATCCTGCTCAGTCATGGCATGAACCCGGGCAACGAGAGTGATGTGCGGATCGCCCGGTCCCGCGTTCGTGACGTGACGATGGCGGCCGAGGGCCGCCTTCATGACCTCGGAATCATCGGCGTCACGTCGTCGGACGCTCAGGGCATGGGTCGGGCCGGGGAGACGTGGTGGCGGACCTTCGCGCTGGCCGGTGTCCAGGCCGGGCTCGAGGTGCCGGGGGAGGAGTCGGCCACGGAGGACGACAACGACCGGATCCTGCGCTATCTGGCGAAGATCACGATCAATCCCGCCCTCGTGCACGGGCTCGCTCACGAGGTGGGTCGCCTCGCGGTCGGTCACCTCGCCGACATCGTCCTGTGGCGACCCCAGTACTTCGCGGCCAAGCCGCAACTGGTCATCAAGGGCGGCTTTCCCGCCTGGGGCGTCACCGGGGATCCGAATGCCAGCATCGACTCCGCCGAACCACTGGTGCTCGGACCGCAGTACGGCGCGCACGGAGCTGTCCCGTCCGACCTCGCGGTGCTGTTCTCCAACCAGGCCGCCGTCGCCGAGTCGGCGCCCCCGGTCTCCCGGCGCGTCGTGCCCGGTGCGCGATTGCCGGACCGTCCGGCGCCAGCCACCTGGTCCGCCACGGTGGACTCGGCCAGGTCCGGGTCAGCGACGACGGTTCCCAGGTCACACTGGACGGCGAGCGGCTGTCGATGGAGCCTGTGCGCAGCGTCCCGATCTCGCGTCTGCACTACTGGTAGGGCTGGCGCGCGACCGCCGGAGCGGCGAGCGGGCCGCAGGCGCGTATCCTCACCAGGCGTGGCGACCCTGACTCAGCTGGTGCAGGACCGGACGGACTTCGGGCCGGACGACATCGCCCGACTGTCGCTGATCGTCGAGGAGTGGTCGCTCCTCGCCGACCTGGCGCTCAGCGATCTGGTCATGTGGGTCCCCACCTGGAACGGCAGTGGCCTCGTCGCGGTCGCTCAGATGCGGCCGACCACGGCACCCACCGTGGTCTCCGAGGACGTGGTGGGTCGGTTCGTCCCGCGTGGACGCTATCCGCAGTTGGACCAGGCGGCGGCCGTACTCCCGAGCGGTGATCGAGCGGGACGCGACGCATCCCCATGCGCCAGGCCCGTTGGAGGCGTTTCCGATCCGGCGCTCCGATCGCGTGATCGCCGTGGTCGGTCGCTATGCCTCGGCGACCCCATGGGTCGTGGGGCAGTTGGAGGAGATCTACCTGACGTCCGCGGACAACCTGTTCGCCATGCTGGTCGAGGGACTCTTCCCGGAGGTCGAGACCGGAATGGGGTCGACGGAGACCCCGCGCGTGGGGGACGGCCTCGTCCGGCTCACGGCCGACGGAGTGGTGTCCTATGCGAGCCCCAACGCGGTGAGCGCCCTGAGACGGCTGGGGCTCGCGACCGACCTGGTCGGCTCCCCGTTCGCGGCCCTCGCGCTGCGACTGTCGCACCGGCCCGGGCCGGTGGACCAGTCGCTCTCGGCCGTTGCGTCCGGCCGATCGGCGGGACGATCCGAGATCGAGAACGCCTCCGCGGTGCTGCTGCTGCGGGGCATCCCGCTGTCGCAGGCCGGTCGACGCACCGGGGCGCTGATCTTCCTCCAGGACGTCACCGACCTCAGGCGTCGCGAACGGGCGCTGATGAGCAAGGACGCGACCATTCGCGAGATCCACCATCGGGTGAAGAACAACCTGCAGACGGTCGCCGCCATGCTGCGGCTACAGGCACGGCGGGCGACATCCCCGGAGGTGCGGGAGGCGCTGGCCGAGGCCGAGCTGCGGGTCGCCGCGATCGCCGTCGTGCACGAGTCGCTGTCCTCGGACGCGGGCGAGCTGGTGGACTTCGACGAGATCGTCGATCGCGTCATCCTCCTGGTGCGGGACCTGGCGCCGGCCTACGCCGAGGCGCCGCTGGCCATCGTTCGGGTCGGGTCGTGGGGGTCGTTGCCGTCGGACCTGGCGACGCCCCTGGTGATGGCCGTCTCGGAGCTGCTGCACAACGCCGTGGAGCACGCGGCCGCGTCGACGATCGAGGTACGGCTTGATCGGGAGACGTCGACGGAGGTCCTGGAGTTCGTCGTGCGCGATGACGGCCGGGGGTTGCCGGAGGACTTCGATGCCGACCAGACCGGCCTCGGCCTGAGCATCGTGCAGTCCCTGGTCACGGGCGATCTGCATGGGTCCTGCGAGGTGTCCCAGGCGGATTCAGGCGGCACCGAGGTTCGGGTACGAGTGCCCGCGCCGAAGTAGGCCTGGCCGAACAGCGATCTCGCCGAGACAGGGTTGGCGGTGCGGCGAGGTCAGGCGTTGCTGCGGGCGCGCAGCCGAGCGTTGCGGCGCTTGAGCGCGCGACGCTCATCCTCACTCAGCCCGCCCCAGACGCCGGCGTCCTGGCCGGTCTCGAGGGCCCAGCGCAGGCACATTCGTCCACGACGCTGCAACGCCGGCACACGGCCTTGGCCTCTTCGATCTGGACCAAGGCGGGTCCGGTGTTGCCGATGGGGAAGAACAGCTCAGGATCTTCGTCACGGCAGGCGGCCTCATGGCGCCAGTCCATGCGTACCACTCCATCTGGGCAGGCACCGGGGTCTCCGGTGCTCGTGATTGCATTCACGATCTGGCGCGACCGCTTCCTTCCGGGGGTCTCCCGGGCGGGTGCGGAGGGGGAATGCCAGCCCGTGAACGCATCGGGCCTGTATAGGTTCGCAGACGTTTCCCAGCCTCACAAGGGGAAATCACTGGTTTCCCGACGTGGGACCTGTCATTTAGGTCACAAAGAGGTCACAGACGGGTGGTATATCCCTTATGTGCAACCGATTATCGGATGGCGACGAAAACGCTTGCAGTCGCCGCGACCGGTGCCCGATCAGCAGACCACCCGCAGGGCCGCCGGATGGCTGGAGAACACCACCTCGGTGATGGCCCCGATGCCCTCCCCGTCGATCTGCAGGGCGGTCGGGCGCCGGGCCGTCAGGGTGAAGCCGGGCTGGTCGTGCCAGGAGATGATGCCGCCGCGCGCCGATCCGCGGGTGGAGCCGGTGAGCATGCGCCGTGCGGCGGTCAGTGCGGTGGGGACGTGCATGCGCCGAGCCGCGAAGACGTCGAGGCCTTCATCCAGCGAGGCATCCGGGCAGGGGTGGATGGGCCAGGACCCGTAGAACGTCCACGGCGAGGTGTTCTGCACGATGGCGAAGAAGACCCCGTCGAGTCGCTCGATCCCCGCAGTCGTCCGGCCGGTGCCGCGTGAGTGTGAGCGCCGGGTCGCGACGGTCCGTGTGCCGGAAGAACGTGTTGAGCGTCGTCGCCAGGTACCGGGTCGGCGTCGCCTTGTGACCGGCCTTGCGGTGCTCCTCCATGGCGGCGATGATCTCCGCGTCGATGCCGATGCCCGCGTTCGCGACGAACCATCGGTCGTTCGCCAGCCCCAGTCCGACCTCGCGGACAGCCCCCGTGCGGATCAGGTCCAGGAGGTATCCGGTCGCCTCAACGGCGTCGTTCGGCACGCCGACCGATCGCGCGAAGACGTTGCCGCTCCCGCCCGGGATGGTGGCCAGCAACGGCACCGCCGGCCCCGGTCCGTCGCGGAGCATGCCGTTGACGACCTCGTTGACGACGCCGTCGCCGCCCAGCGTCACGACGACGTCCAGGCCCTGCTCGAGGGCTCGCTCGCCGAGGAGGATGCCGTGGCCGCGGTGGGTGGTGACGGTGACGTCCAGATCCAGTTCGTCGGACAGTGCATGGACGATGACGTCGATCACGCGCGGCGAGGTGGTGGTCGCACGGGGGTTCACGACAAGGAGGCCACGCACGCTGGGAGCCTAGTGCGCGACAGACGACATCGACCGCCCGCCTTGTGAGCGGTGTTGCACCCGCCTCGGCGGCGGTGTTGGGTAGCGTGACGGCGTGACTGCTCCCGACCGTCCCTTCGTCGCGCTGGCGGTCGTCTCGATGATCCAGGGCGCGGCCCTCCTGGCCTACGCGGTATTCGACGTCGTCGAGGCCGTCCGGGTGGGGATCACCGGACCGGAGGACGTGTCCAACCCCGCCGCCCTGGTGGTGCTCATCGCGATCACCGCGGCGTTCGGTGCCGGCATGGTCTGGGTCGGGATCGGCTGGTGGCGGACCCGGCGCTGGGCGCGGGCACCGTTCATCCTCGCGCAGGCGCTCGCGGTCCTGGTCGGCTACGAGCTGGCCCAGTCCGAGGGGGCCGTGGAGCGCACCATCGGGATCGCCGGCGCCGGCTTGGGGATCCTGGGCCTGATTCTCGCCTTCGCGCCCGGCGTCTCCCGGCGACTCGAGGCCGAAGACTCCGATCAGTCCGCGTAGGACTCCTGAAGGCCCTCGCGCAAGCGGGTGAGCGAGTGAGCGAGGCTGCGCGACACCGTCATCTGCGAGATGCCGAGTTCGTCGGCGATCTGCGTCTGGCTCATGTTCTGGAAGAAGCGCAGGAAGATGATCCTTCGCTCGCGCTCCGGCAGTTGGTCCAGGAGCGGGCGCAGCGACTCTCGGTCGTCGATCGCCTCGAAGCTGGACTCGTCGAAGCTGAGTCGGTCGGCCAGCGATGTCGACCCGGTCTCGCCGTCACCTGGCGCCACGTCGATCGATCCGGCGGTGTAGGCGTGCCGCGCCTCGATCGCGTCGAGGATCTCCTGCTCGCTGACGTCCAGGGCGGCAGCCAGCTCGCGGACGGTCGGTGCTCGATGCAGCGTCCGGGTGAGCTCGTCGGCACGCGCCGTGACCTGGGCCTGGAGCTCCTGGAGGCGGCGCGGGACGCGGATCGCCCAGGCCCGGTCGCGGAAGTGCCTCTTGATCTCGCCGAGGATGGTCGGCGCGGCGTACGTGGAGAACTCCACGCCCTTGTCCACGTCGAACCGGTCGACTGCCTTGATCAGCCCGATGGTCCCCACCTGCACCAGGTCCTCCAGCGACTCGCCTCGATCCCGGTACCGGCGGGCCAGGTGCTGAACCAGAGGTAGGTGCATCGTCACGAGCTCGTCACGGACCTCGGCGTGCCGAGGGTCGTCTGCCTCGAGTCCGGAGTACTCGAGGAGGAGCCGACGCTCGCGCTCGCGACGCGCGGCCGCCGGGCTCGCGCCCGACTGCTCCGCAGGGGGTTGGGTCACGCGTCCACTCCGACGTGGCGGACGACCTTCATGCCGATGGTGACCGAGCCGTTGGCGACGCTCGCCGCCACCTCGTCGACGAGCGCCGACAGCACCATCCAGCTGAAGGTGGTGGTGCTCGGCGTCTGTCCCGAGGTCGATGGGAGCCGACACGGTGATGTCCAGAGCCGCGCCGTCACGGGTGAACCGGCACACCACATCTGAACCCTCCGGCGCGTCCAGGATCGACTGCGAGACGGCCTCGTCGACCGCGAGACGGACATCCTCGAGCTGGTCGATCGGCAGATCCGCTCGCGCGGCCATCGCGGCGGCGACGGTCCGGGCGAGGGCGGCGTTGTGCGTCCGGGCCGCGAAGGTCAACGTCACCGTGTCGCTCATCTGTCTCCATCCGTCGCAGGGCTTCGATGATCATGGCCCCCGCGTCCGACCGCCGTCCAGCCGATCCGAAGACCCGGTGGAACGGGGCTACTGTGGAAGCAGCACGGCAGCCACCGACGACAAGGGCGGGAGGTGGTTCATGGCAGGGTCGCTCTACCGCACCCTCTCGGCGGGCGTCAACGTCGCCCCCGGGTCCTTCCTCGGACGTGCGGTGGCCCGACGCCCTGGACCGATCTGGTCGATGATGGCGTGGTACGCCCTGATACTGGCCCTCCTGCTGGTCGGCCTCGTCAGTTCGGCGGTCTCTCCCAACGAGGTGGGTGCCCCCGGGCTGTCCGGGTACCTGATCGCCTACTGCCTGATCGGCGTCGTCATCGTCGGCTGGCTGGGGGCGCGGACACCGGGATGGGTCCTCCGCGTGCTGGTCGACCTGAACATCGCCGTGACCTGCCTGACGGCCGCGTCGAGGCCGTCACCGCTGATGGCGGCCATTCCACTCGTCACCTTGATGTTCGCCGCCTTGTTCGCAGCGACGTGGTTCCCCAGGCGGGAGATGGCGGTGCACCTCAGCGTGCTGACGGTGCTGTCGGGCATCGTCGTGTTCGCACGCAGCGATGATCCGCACTTGCGCGTGCTGTGGTTCACGGTGGTCATCCTCTGCTGGGGACTGGGCCTCTTCGTGAACTCGCTGGTCCGGGACCTCAACCGCCAGGTGCTGTCCGACCCGTTGACGGGCCTGCTGAATCGCACCGGCCTCGGCCTGGTGGCGGCCACCCGTTCGGGCGACCGGGTCGAGGCACTGCCGCGCTCGGTAGCCGTCCTCGACCTCGAGCACTTCAAGGAGGTCAACGACCGGGACGGCCATCAGGCCGGAGACCAGATCCTCCGTGAGGTCGGCATGGTCCTGCGATCGCGGCTTCGGCCAAGCGACACGGCCGCCCGGACCGGCGGCGACGAGTTCGTGATCCTCCTGCCGTTCACGGCGGTCGACCACGCCCGGGCGGTAGTCGCACGCGTCATTGACGCGCTGCCGATCGCCTGCTCCTTCGGCCTCGCGGACTGGCCGGCCGGAACCACATTCGAGGAGGCCACGCGGGTGGCCGACCACGAGATGTACGCGGACAAGGGGCGCGACAGCTCCTAGCCGGCGCCGATGTCGCTCACGTCGCTGGGATCCCTGCCGGCCGCCGAGAGCCTCGGCAGCGCATCGCCCGTGACGCGATAGGGGATCCACTCGGTCAGGGCGTCAGCGCCGTGCGCCTCGTAGAACTCCCGACTTGCCGAGTTCCAGTCCAGGACCCACCAGTCGAGCCGCCCATAGCCGTTGTCGAGACACTCCTGGGCCAGCGTGGCCAGGAGGCGCTTGCCGTAGCCGGTCCCACGGAGGGTCGGCCGGACGTAGAGGTCCTCGAGGTAGATGCCGTTGCGGCCGAGCCAGGTCGAGAAGTTCAGGAACCACAGGGCGAAGCCACCGAGGAGGTGGCCGTCGGTCGTCTCGTGCTCGACCACATGCGCGAACACGGTGGGACGAGGCCCGAAGAGCGCCTCGTGGAACTGCTCCTCAGTGGCGACCGCCTGCTCGACGGCCCGTTCGTACTCCGCGAGGTCCCGCACCATGGCGAGGATCTCGGGTACGTCTTCGGGTCGGGCCCGCCGGATCGTGCCGTCAGTCATGGTGTTCCGTCCATCATGGCGCGTCCTCGGCCGGTCTATGAGCATCGGCTCACCCTACGGCCAACAGGCCGATTCGGTGGTCAGCAGAGTGCGCTCACTCCCCGACGAATTGTGTCAACGACAGCACGTTCAGGTCCGGGTCTGCGAACCACGCCACCCGATCGCCGCTCGGCGTAGTCGCCACATGCCTTGCTCGGCGTGTTGGACACCGTCGAAGCGGAGAAGATTCACTCCGCGGCCGTGAAGCCATTCGACTGTCGCGCGCAGGTCCAGCACCCGCCATCCGAAGACCGTGAACGGTTGGGGTCGCAGGTTGTCCACCTTCGTAACGCGCAGGGGTGTGTCCCCGCAGCTGAAGGCGAGGGCGAAGGGAGACTGACTCACCAGCGGCAAGTCCAATACCCCGCCGAAGAAGTGGGCAGAGCGGGTCAGGTCCTCTGATGGCAGGAACACCATCCCCGTCGACGACTCGAGCACGGGTCCTCCACAAAGGTCGGTGGCAGGCTCGAGACTACCGAGTTCGCCGCGCCACGGCACCGGCGTCTTGACGACGGTGCAGCGATCACACCCGCGAGCGTCGCCGATCAGGAGCGAAGCCGGAACCAGGGCGGCATTGGACGCCGCCGTCAGGCCGCTGACTGAGTCGATACGGACTTGCTGCGGACCGGGACGGTGTCCATCTAGCTTTCCCCTGCTTAGAAGGGGTTGTCTGCGCTCAGGCCTTCTTGGTCTCCTACTAGCCCTCACAGATGGTACGCGCTGAACAACGTTGGCTGCGGGCGTTCCATGAGGGAATCCGGGCTGGCCACCAGTGGTGAGTGATGGTCTGCGCTGAACTTCTTGCGGACTGTCTGCGGACTGAGTCGAGCTTGGCACCTGGCACGTCGAGGACGACGAGGATCCGGTGATGGCGCTGTGGCGGATGGAGATCGAGGCACGGGCGGGAAGCTGTGACACGACGGCGACAGACGTGGAGGCCGTGGGGCGGTAGGTTGGCTGGATCGTCGCCCTTCTGGTTGCGGTGTTCGGTTTCCGACACGGCAACTGTGGAGTGCATGATGCGGGTACGACGAATCGTGGCGAGTGTGACCGCGGCAGTGATGGTCATGGGCGGGGTGTCGCTGGTCGCGGCCCCGGCATCCTCGGTGGGGACCTGCCCGACCCAGAGTGGGCAAAACGCTCCTTTCACGGTGACGCCGGCCCCGACTCCCGGCGTGGACTGGTCCGGTTGTGACCTGACCGACGCGAACCTGACCTTCGCGAACCTGATCTACGCGCACCTGGGCAACGCGAACCTGACCCGCGCGAACCTGGACAACGCGAACCTGGACAACGCGGACCTGACCGACGCGAACCTGACCCGCGCGAACCTGCGCCACGCGAACCTGGCCAACGCGAACCTGTCCTTCGCGAACCTGGACAACGCGAACCTGTCCTTCGCGAACCTGTCCTTCGCGGACCTGTCGGGCGCGGACCTGTCGGGCGCGGACCTGACCCTCGCGGACCTGACCCTCGCGAACCTGGGCAACGCGACCCTGCGCGGCGTGGACCTGAACGGCGCGACCCTGCGCGGCGCGGACCTGACCGACGCGATCCTGACCGGCGCGGACCTGACCAACGCGGACCTGACCCGCGCGGACCTGACCGACGCGGACCTGGACCAACGCGAACCTGGACAAAGCGAACCTGGACAACGCGGACCTGAAGGGTGCGTTCGTGGAATGCCCGACAGGTGGGATCCTGGGGAGCGCCATCATCGGGGTCCCCCTGAGCCTTCCGGCCGGGTGGACGCAGGTGGGCGGCGTCTTGACGGTCCCGGTCGTGCCGTGTGCGACGGTGGCGCTGGACGTGCCGACCCCGGTCTCGGTGGGCGTGTCGGTGACGGTGCGGGCGACCGTGACCCCGGCAACGGCGGCGGGGGTGGTGAAGTTCTTCGCCAACGGGACCTCACTGGGCACGGCTCCGGTCACTGGTGGGGTGGCGACGCTGCCGTGGGTGCCGACCGCCCCCGGCGCGGTGACCCTGGGCGTCCAGTACATCGCCATTGATATCCCTCCGGGCGGTGTCCCGGGCGCGGGCACCGGCAAGGTGGTGACCGTCGCGGCCTCACCGACTACGACGCCGACCACGACACCGACCACGACGGTGACCAAGCCGGGCAGGGTCGCGGGGTTGAAGGCCGAGAGCACCGGCAGGCGCAAGGTGACCCTGCAGTTGGCGGGCACCGAGTTCAGGGTCGCCGGTGGTGACGTACCAGTACCGGGCCAAGGGCAAGACGAAGTGGAAGACGACCACCGGCACCAAGGCGAAGGTGAAGAGCAAGAAGTTGAAGAAGGGCAAGAGGGTCACGTTCCAGGTCCACGCCAAGAACAGCGCCGGCACCGGACCCGATCAGCCAGCGAAGAGGATCACGATCACGCGGTAGACCACCGCTGGCAGCACACGACCGGGACCCCGGCCCGCACCAGCGGGTCGGGGTTCTGTCACGTCCGGAGCACCGCCTCGCCGATCGGCTCGACGTCGAGCAGGTCCCCGTTGACCCAGTGCTCGTGCATCAGCCCGTCGCGCTGGTAGCGCACCAGCGCCGTCCATGTCTCGCCTCTCGCGGTCGATCCACCGCCAGGCAAGCAGGGTGCCGGGCCACCAGTCCGTCTCGATGGGGAACGGAGCGGTGCAGCCGGGTGGTGCGGGTGCGCGGGCGATGACCGCTTGCACGCGAACCGACCGAGTTCGCTCACGGGGGTGACGGTAGGTGGTCGGGCTGACGGCCCAACCGACCTCATGACGGTTGGCTCGATGATTCGTGACCGGACTTAAGATCCGACTACTCCGCACGAAACGGCAGGAGTTCTCACAGGAGCAGTGTCGGAATCTCACGGCAATCGCGGTTGTCGCCAGGACCACCTCGCCCGGTCACAGCCTGAAGGCAGTAGCGATTGGTGACACCGGGGATGTCCTGGCTGAGGAGTCGTCAGGAGCCTGTGGGGCGCGGCTCGAAGGCGTGAGGAAGCAGGGACCGGGGCGACCAAACTGAAACAGCTTTGCGAGTCGTGTGGCAGATGCGTAACTAGCTCTCGCTCGACTGCTCTGTGACCCTTGCGTGCTTCATTGCAGCGTGTTGGTCGTATCGGCGCGTGTCGCAGTTCTCGTCGATGAGGACCATTCGCAGGGTGTCGGCGTCAATCCAGTCAACCGTGTAGGCCCCATGCGAGTTGGGGCACTCGGTGGCGTCTGGAGACTCGTTCATGGTGACTGTCGACCCGTCGAAGGTATACGTGCCCCAGGCCCAGGGCTCCGCGCCGTTGCGGGTGATGGAGACGGTCCCGTCCTCGTGATAGGTCTTCGAGACGACATACCAAGTCCCGTCTGGCACATACGTGAGGAACATAGGCCCACCAACGAACCAGGTGCCGTTCAACTGCTCAGCGTCCACCACTATCGGACTGGCGGCCTTCGTTGCTGCGGCCTGCGTCGCGGCAGGCTCAGAGCTGTCCTCGGAGGAACAGGCCGGTAGAAGCCCCGCTGCGACCACCATGCACGCGACCACTCCCGCGGTGCGGAATCGACCTCGTGGCCCTGGGATTTTGTGATGGAGACTGACCATGGGTTCAACCTCCCCTGTCCGTTCCACGGTGCGACGGCAGGCTGGTGCGATGCGCGGCCACACACACCCCGCGATCGTCCGAACGACGCCTCATTCGGTGGCCTACGTCACGCGAGTGTTTGGACCCCCCGTGGGTATCACTGATTGGGATTGCTGTCGGTCCGGGCAGCCGGTTCTGCGGCTGGTTCGGCCGATGGACGCGGGAGGACTGGCCGAGCGACAGATCTGCCGTCCCGAGGTCCCGCTGAGCCAGTCGGATCTGCTCATCAACGGTCGAGGTGAGCCGAACCTGGTCCGCTCCCCGCCGTGCCGTGTGCGGCCCGCCGCAGATCTTCGTTTCGTGCGTGTTCCGGCACCGAGCCGTCTAGGCTGCCCAGAACGAGCTGCCACACGGGGAGGGTGCCATGACCGCCAGGCAATACGGCGTCATCGGCATGATCGGTGTTGCCGGGTGGCTGCTGGTGAACGCCGTCCTCCACGTGCTCGACCCAGAACTCAGCGTCGTCGACAATGTGATGAGTGAATACGCGCTCGGCGACTACGGATGGCTCAGCCGACTGAGCGACGTCCTCAACGCCGTTGGCGTGATCGCCATCGCACTCGGGCTCCGCGCCACGCTGTCGCCAGGGAAGCGGGTGACCGCGTCGTGGGTGCTCATGCTGATCGCCGGCCTCGGGTTCATCGTGTCCGCGGTCTTCGTGACCGACGAGACGGACACCGAGGAGACCACCATCTCGGGCGGGATCCACATCCTCAGCTTCCTCGTGACGATCATCAGCCTCCTCGTCGCAGTGTGGATGCTCCGCGGCGTGTTCGCGCGCGATGATGGCTGGCGGCAGTTCCGACGCGCCCAGCTCTGGTTCGCCGTGGCGGTCAGCGTTGTCTTCGTCGGGAACATCGCGCTCGCTGAGGCGGCACCGGGTCTGGCGCAACGGGTCCTCGCTGTGGTGCTCGCGATCTGGTGGCTTTCCCTCGCCGTGAACATTAGGCGAGTGCCGGAAGTTCGCAGTGACCCCGTATCGGCTGCTGTGGCCTAGCGCCGAGGATCGTCGGGCCGGGTGGAGCGGGGGGCGCGGGCGATGACCGCCTGCACGCGAACCGACCGATGTTCGCTCACGCCGGCGACGGTAGGTGCTCGGGCTGACGTCTAAACCACCGCATGATCGGGCCGCTCGATGATTCGTCAGCGGACTTCGGAACTGATCACCTCTCCCGGTTGCTCGGGTGTTCCCCTACGTACTGAGCCGGAATCTCACGTCCCGTCGCCTGCTGCTGGTTTCGCGGGCGTCACCGGAGGCCTCGGTGATCACGCTGTCTGGGCGCGGAAACGGCGCATGAGACGAATGCCCGTCCTCGCTTGATGACGCTGGGCTAGTGCGTGGCCGACACCCACGTAGGCCAGGCCTCGACGGTTTGGAACCCGATGCGTTGATAGACGGGGTACCCGTCCGTGGAGGACTGGAGCCACGCCCAGCCGGAGCCATCGGCGATCGCGTCCGTGACAGCCCGCGCGGTCACGGCCGCGCCATAGCCATGCCTACGGTGCTCAGGCGGAGTCGCGACATTGAAGATCCCGGCACCGCCAGTGCCGCTGGGTACGGATACGGCCGTGGTGGCCGGCACCCCATCCACCCAGCCCGCGTAGAGGCGGGATCCGGGGACCGCCCGCACCAACGCGGTGATGGCAGCCATGACGTCGACAGGAACGCCGAACCCAGAAGCACCGACCGTCGTGTGCAGGTCGTGCTCGGAGGAATCCAGCTCGCGGATGTCCAACCCCGGAGTCGCGTCGGGAGGAGGCAGCAGCCCTGGATCATCGAGGACCATGAGCGGGACGTCGTCGTCAGGGGAGAGCGCGAATGCGGCGGCGGCGCCGGCGAGTGCTTCACGCTGGCCGGTGCGCCCTTGTAGGCAGTAGGGGAGGTCGTGCGCGCGAACCTCCTCGATCATGGAACTGAGCCGACCCAGGTCCTCAACGGGCGCGGTGACCCATACGCCGTTCATCATCGCAATGGGCAGGCCGGTGACGAGAGCCGTCACGCCGGGCTCGCGGTGCGACCAGACGCGATCGGGGGCAGCGGTCGCCATCGCGATCCACGTTGACCGGAACGCCGCGGCGGCGAGCTCGGCGTCGATGGACATGGCAGGACGATACTGCGGTCGGCACCGAGACTGCTTGGCGAAGTCGTAGCCTGAATTCAGGAGCTCCCCGACGTCTACCGGGCGCTCGTGGTGTTCCTTGCCGGCTCCGGTCTGCGTATCGGTGAAGCTCTCGCGCTCGATGTCTCCGACGTCGACTTCCCTCGCCGTCAAGTGCGGGTCGAACGTCAACTGCGCCAGAACGGGACCTTCGGGCCGCCAAAGGGGAACAAGGCACGCACCGTTCCATTGGGGCACGTCGTCATCGACGCCTTGGCTGGTCACCTAGCCGCCCCGCCGTCAGAGGGTCCGCTGTTCACCACTGAGACCGGGCAGCGGCTGTCCTACCGACGATGGAAGGGCATCTGGGGGCGTGCCCGGAGGCAAGTGAGCGTGGCGTTCACGACCCACTACCTCCGCCACTACTTCGCCTCCGCGCTGATCTCGGGCGGGGCCAGCGTCAAGCAGGTCCAGACGGCGCTCGGGCACTCCTCGGCGGCCATCACCCTTCGGGTCTACGCGCACCTGTTCCCGGGTGACGACGACCGGACCCGGGACACCATGGACGCCGCCCTCAGTACGCTTGCGAATCCTGCTGCGGACTCAGTGCGGACTGGAACGGCGTCCATCTAGCGTTTCCGCTGGTCAGAGGCACATTTCTCTGCTCAGGCCTTCTTGGTCTCCCAGAAGATCGCCGCGATCTCGTCGATCTTGGCGAGCAGCTCGTCGGCGACGGCGACGTCGGTCGTGCCCTTGGTGCCGCCGGCGCCGGCCAGCTTGGTGGCCTGGTTGAACAGGTCGTTCAGCTGCGGGTACTTCTCGAAGTGCGGGGCCTTGAAGTAGTCGGTCCACAGCACCCACAGGTGCTCCTTGACCATGTGCGAGCGCTCTTCCTTGATGGCGATCGCGCGGGCCTTGAACTCGGGGTCGTCGGAGCCGTGGTACTTGACCATGCAGGCCTTGACCGACTCGGCCTCGAGGCGGGCCTGGGCGGGGTCGTACACGCCGCAGGGCAGGTCGCAGTGGGCGTAGGCGGTGGTGCGGGGGGCCAGCATCTTGGTGACGAGACTCGTGAGCATGGAACTCCTCCTGGGGACGTGAGTGATGGCCTCTGACGATAGCGCCGATCGCGCGCAGCGCGGCAGCAGGCAGGATGGTCACGTGCTGCCGATGACCCGCGTCCGAGTGGTGGGTCCGTCGATGGAACCGGCGCTTCGCAACGGCGACTGGTGGCTCGTCCGACGCACGACCGGGTCGACGTCGGGGATGCCGTGCTCCTCGTGCACCCGCAGCGCCCCGACCTGCTGGTCGTCAAGCGGATCGCGCGGCGTGACGCGGACGGCTGGTGGGTGCTCGGGGACAACGACGACGGCCAGCGACGACAGCCGGACCTTCGGCGTCGTCCCGGCGAGGAACGTGGTCGGCCGCCTGTGGTGGAGGTACCGCCCGCTGCGCCGTCGTGCGGTGGCAGGCTGAGGCGCATGCCGCTCGCTCAGCTCAACGCCGGGCACATCCGCTTCCCGATCGACTCACCGGAGATGGCCACCTTCGTCGAGCAGCTGGCGGAGGTGAACGCGGCCGCGGAGGCGTCCGACGGGTTCATCTGGCGCCTCAAGGACGCCGACGGCCCGGGATCGACGAGCTACCGGCTGCTCGGTGACGACCGGCTGCTCGTGAACCTGACGGTGTGGCGTGACCTCGAGGCCCTCCGGGCCTTCGTCATCGGCCATGACGGGCACCGCACCGCCCTGCGCGACCGCTATCAGTGGTTCGAGCGGGCGACCGAGCCCATGACGGTGTGCTGGCAGTGTCGACGAGGGCCACCTGCCAGGACTCGAGGAGGCCGAGGAGATGCTGCTGCGCCTTCGCCGCGAGGGACCCAGTGAGGAAGCCTTCCCGTTCACCTACCGCGGCTAGCTGCGTGCTGCGCCGTGGGCCGCGTCACATTCCGGCGTCGGCCCGTCCTGGACGCGCGCAGGTGTGCCAGCATGGCCCTTCTTCGAAGGAGTGGTCGCGTTGACCGAATCCCCGTCCCAGCCCTCGGCCCTCGCCGCCGACCTGTCCGGTCCCCTCGCGGACCCTCGGGACCATGACCCGGTGTTCCCGTTCCACAAGGGCGGGAAGATCGAGGTGCGCCCCACAGTCCGGGTCCGTGACCGGGCGGGACTCTCGCTGGCCTACACCCCCGGCGTGGCCCGCATCAGCCAGGCGATCGCCGCGGATCCGGAACTCGCCTACCGCTACACGTGGAAGGCCAACACCGTCCTCATCGTGACCGATGGCACGGCCGTGCTCGGGCTCGGTGACATCGGCCCGCTCGCGGCCCTGCCCGTGATGGAGGGCAAGTCGCTGCTGATCAAGGAGTTCGGCGGCGTCGACGCCATCCCGATGTGCCTGGACACCAAGGACGTCGACGAGATCGTCGAGACGGTCGTGCGCATGGCGCCCGGCTTCGGCGGGATCATCCTCGAGGACATCTCCGCCCCGCGCTGCTTCGAGATCGAGACCAGGCTGCAGGAACGGCTCGACGTCCCGGTGTTCCACGACGACCAGCACGGCACCGCCATCGTGGTGCTGGCCGCGCTGCTGAACGCGGCCAGGGTGACCGGTCGCGCGCTGTCCGACCTGCGGGTGGTGATCTCGGGGGCCGGCGCGGCCGGCGTGGCCATCACCGACATGCTCCTCGAGGCGGGGATCGGCGATCTCGCCGTCGCGGACTCCCAGGCGATCGTCTCCTCCGATCGCGCCGACCTGACCGACGTCAAGGCCGATCTGGCTCGGCGCACGAACCGAGCCGGCCTGACCGGCAGCCTCAACGACGCCCTCGCCGGTGCCGATGTCTTCATCGGAGTCTCCGCCGGGCAGGTGCCCGACGACGTCGTCGCCTCGATGGCACCGGACGCCATCGTGTTCGCCCTGGCGAATCCCAACCCGGAGGTGCATCCCGACGTCGCCCGCCGCACGGCCGCCGTGGTGGCGACCGGGCGCAGCGACTACCCGAACCAGATCAACAACGTGCTGGCCTTCCCCGGACTGTTCCGCGGCGCCCTCGACGCCCGGGCGACGAGCATCACGCCCGGGATGAAGCTCGCTGCCGCCGAGGCGATCTCGCGCGTGGTCGGCGACGACCTGAGCCCCGGACTACGTGATCCCGAGCGTCTTCGACACCCGGGTGGCGGCCGAGGTCTCGCGGGCCGTCGAGGCGGCCGCACGCGTCGACGGCGTCGCCCGGGCCTGAGTAGGGTCGAAGCATGTTCGCCGTCTACGCATCCGGCATCAACCGTGACGATCCGCTCTCCTGCCTGTCGGTGGGCGAGCTGGCCGAGCCGCTCACCCCTGATGACTGGGTCACCGTGCGGGTCCGGGCCGCCAGCCTGAACCACCATGACGTCTGGGCGCTGAAGGGGCAGGCACTGAAGGCGGAGCAGGTGCCGATGATCCTGGGGACGGACGCGGCCGGGGTGACCGACGACGGCCGCGAGGTGCTCATCCACGCGGTCGTCGGGGACGCTGAGTCCGGGGCTCGGGACGAGACCCTCGACCCGAGCCGCAGCCTGCTGAGCGAGAGGTACCCCGGCGCCATCGCGGAGCACGTGCGCGTGCCGGCCCACAACCTGATCGACAAGCCGGCCGAGCTCACGTTCGAGGAGGCCGCCTGCCTGCCCACCGCGTACCTGACGGCCTACAAGATGATCCAGGCCAAGTCCGCCACCGCGCCGGGCGACACGATCCTGGTGCAGGGGGCCGGCGGCGGGGTCTCGACGGCGCTCGTCGTCCTCGGCAAGGCGCTGGGGCGTCGGGTGTGGGTGACCTCGCGGGACGCGTCGAAGATGGAGTGGGCGCTGTCCATCGGAGCCGATGCCGTCTTCGAGAGCGGGACCCGGCTGCCGGAGAAGGTCGATGCCGTCATGGAGACGGTGGGGGAGGCCACGTGGGGCCACTCCCTGCGGGCGCTGCGTCCCGGGGGGACCGTCGTGGTCTCCGGCGCGACGTCGGGTCCCAACCCGCCGGCCGACCTGAACCGGGTGTTCTTCCTGCAGCTCAGCATCGTCGGCTCGACCATGGGCAGCATCGGGCAGCTGCGGGAGCTGGTCGACCTGCTGGTGCGCACCGGCGTGCGCCCGGTCATCGATCGGGTGCTGCCGATGAATCAGGCGCGCGAGGCGTTCGAGGCGATGAATGCCGGCGACGTCCACGGCAAGCTCGTCCTCACCCGCTGATATCCGTTTCTCCCGCAATGTGGGACAACCGGACAGGATTCAGCCGGTAGGGGCCTCCCATGTCCGTTTCTCCCACAATGTGGGACAAACGGGCAGGAGAAGGCGGATTCGGGGCTCCGGTGTCCGGCAGTCCCGCTTTGCGGGAGAAACGGTCAGTCGTCGTCGTCGAGGCGGGCCAGCCAGGTCGCGAACCGCTCGATCGGGGTCTCGAACTCCGGGTTGAGATCCACGAACTCGCGCAGGCGCTCGGCCACCCAGTCGACCGAGACGTCCTCCTCGCCCCGGCGGCTCTGCAGTTCCTCGATACCGCGATCGGTGAAGTACATGCCGGCCTACGCGAAGGCCTGCTCGACCACGGACCGCTGCTCCTGCTCGTGCCGGTGGTGCGTTCCCACGGCGGGGGACGAGGACGACGGGCGGCTGACGCCTGAGATGGGCCGGTTGACGATCTCCGGCAGGTTCATGGCCACGAACGACCACGCCCCCTGGTTGGCCGGCTCCTCCTGGACCCAGACGAGCTCCGCGTTGGGGTAGTCCTCCAGGGCCGGAGGCAGGGTGCGGAAGGGCAGCGGGTAGAGGCGCTCGAACCGCAGGATCGCGACGTCGGTGATGCCGTGCTCGGCCCGGTACGCGGCGAGGTCGTAGTAGACCTTCCCGCTGCACATGAGGACCTTGCGCACCTCGGGCCCCTGGACGGTCGGGTCCGGGATCATCGGGTGGAAGTGCCCCGTGGTGAACTCGGCCTTGTTCGACACCGCCTGCTTCGAGCGGAGCAGTGACTTCGGCGTGAAGATCACCAGCGGACGACGGATCTTCGCGTTGGCCTGCAGGCGCAGCAGGTGGAAGTACGACGCGGGCGTGCTGGGCATCGCCACGATCATGTTGTCCTGCGCGCACATCTGCAGGAACCGCTCGGGGCGTGCGGATGAATGGTCCGGGCCCTGACCTTCGTAGCCGTGCGGCAGCAGCAGCGTCATCGACGAGCGCTGACCCCACTTCTGCTCGCCGGAGGCGATGAACTCATCGACGATGGTCTGGGCTCCGTCGGCGAAGTCGCCGAACTGGGCCTCCCACATCACCAGCGCGTCCGGTCGCGCCACGGAGTACCCGTACTCGAACCCCATCGCCGCGAACTCACTCAGCAGCGAGTCGTAGACGTACAGCTTGCCGCCGTCGCGGTAGCACTGCTTGAGCGGCTTGAACTGCCAGCCCGTCTCCTTGTCGACGATGACCATGTGGCGATGGCCGAAGGTGCCCCGACGGACGTCCTGGCCGGTGAGCCGGACGGTCCGCCCGTCCATCAGCAGGCTCCCGACGGCGAGTGCCTCGGCCATGCCCCAGTCGATGACGTCGTCCTTGACCATCGTCGAGCGGCGCAGCAACTGAGGATGGAGCCGGGGGTGGATGGTGAAGTCGTCCGGCACGGTCAGCTGCGAGGCGATGACCGTCTCGATCTGGTCCTGGCTGATGGCCGTGTCGATCTCGCCGGCGGCCGGCTGCGGGGTGAGAGTGCGCTGTCCCTCGGTGACGATGTCCGCCTTCGACGCGCTGAACTCGGACTCGTCATCGTCGGCGCGGGTCTCCTGGAAGATGCGCTCGAGCTGCTCCTGGAAGTGCCGCAGCGCGGTCTCGGCCTCGTCGAGCGTGATGTCGCCGCGACCGATCAGGGACTCCGTGTAGTGCTTTCGCACCGAGCGCTTCTGGTCGATGATCGCGTACATGAGCGGCTGGGTGAGCGACGGGTCGTCGGCCTCGTTGTGGCCACGGCGACGGTAGGAGACCAGGTCGATCACGACGTCCTTGTGGAACGTCTGCCGGAAGTCGAAGGCCAGTTCCGCGACTCGGACGACGGCCTCGGGGTCGTCGCCGTTCACGTGGAAGATGGGCGCCTGGATCATGCGCGCCACGTCGGTGGGATAGACCGAGGACCGGCTGTACTTGGGGCTGGTGGTGAATCCGACCTGGTTGTTGACGACGACGTGGACCGTGCCGCCCGTGCGGTAGCCCTGGATCTGAGACATCTGCAGGGTCTCCGCCACGACGCCCTGGCCGGCGAAGGCGGCATCGCCGTGGATGAGGACCGGGAGCACGTTGAAGGCGTCCTCCCTCGGCAGGCGGTCCTGCTTCGCCCGGACGATGCCCTCGAGAACCGGGTCGACCGCCTCGAGGTGTGAGGGGTTGGCGGCGAGGTACACGCGAGTCTCCGCGCCATCGGGCGCGGTGAAGTGGCCGCTGGTGCCGAGGTGGTACTTGACGTCACCGGAGCCCTGCACGAGGTCGTCGCCGAAGTCGCCCTCGAACTCCCGGAAGACCTGCCCGTAGGACTTGCCGGCGATGTTGGTCAGCACGTTGAGGCGTCCGCGATGCGGCATGCCGATCGCCACCTCGACGATGCTGTCGTTGGACGAGCGGATGAGGACGGCGTCGAGCAGCGGGATGAGCGACTCGCTGCCCTCGAGCGAGAAGCGCTTCTGGCCCACGTACTTGGTCTGCAGGAACGACTCGAGAGCCTCGGCCTCGTTGAGCTTGTGCAGGATCCGCAGCTGCTCGTCCCGGTCGGTGCGCTCGTGCGGCACCTCGACCCGCTCTTGGATCCAGGCGCGCTGCTCGGGGTCCTGGATGTGCATGTACTCGATGCCGACGGTTCGCGTGTACGAGTCCCGGAGGACGCCGAGGATCTCGCGCAGCTTCATCAGACCCCGGCCGCCGAAGCCGCCGGTGGCGAACTCGCGGTCGAGGTCCCACAGGGTCAGGCCATGCCGGAGGACGTCCAGGTCCGGGTGCATCCGCTGCTCGTACTCGAGCGGGTTCGTGTCGGCCATCAGGTGACCGCGCACGCGGTAGGCGTGGATGATCTCCTGAACCCGGACGGTCTTGCTGAGGTCGGTCTCGTGGCTGGCGGAGATGTCCTGCGCCCACCGGATGGGCTCGTAGGGGATGCGCAGGGAGCGGAAGATCCGGCCGTAGAAGTCGTCCTCGCCGAGGAGCAGCGAGTGGATGCGGCGCAGGAACTCGCCGGACTGCGCGCCCTGGATGATCCGGTGGTCGTAGGTGCTCGTCAGGGTCAGGATCTTCGACACGGCGTTGCGCGCGAGGGCTTCAGCGGAAGCGCCCTGCCACTCGGCCGGGTAGTCCATGGCGCCGACGCCGACGATGCAGCCCTGTCCGGCCATGAGGCGCGCGACCGACAACTGCGTCCCGAGGGTGCCGGGGTTGGTGAGGGAGATCGTGGTCCCGACGAAGTCGCTGACCTGGAGCTTGCCGCCGCGGGCCTTGCGCACGAGGTCCTCGTAGGTGGCCCAGAAGGTCGCGAAGTCCATGTCCTGGGCGCCCTTGATGCTCGGGACGAGCAGCTGCCGCGTCCCGTCGGGCTTGGCCATGTCGATCGCCAGGCCGAGGTTGACCTCGTCGTTGCGCACCACGGCAGGCTTGCCGTCGACTTCCGTGAAGGAGTTGTTCATGGCCGCGTTGTCGACGAGCGCCTGGACGACGGCGTACCCGATGAGGTGGGTGAACGAGACCTTGCCACCGCGACCGCGCGCCAGGTGGTTGTTGATGACCGTGCGGTTGTCGATGAGGAGCTTCGCGGGCACCGCGCGGACGCTGGTTGCGGTCGGGACGGCGAGACTGGCCTCCATGTTGTCGACCACGCGGGCGGCGGGGCCCTTCAGGACGGCAAGGTCGCGCTCGTCCTGGGCGGGGGCCTTCTGCCGACGGTGCTGGCTTGGCGGTGGTCGGGGCGGCCGCGGGTGCCGGGGCCGCGACGGTCCCGCGCGCCGAGTCGCCGGGGGTCGAAGTCTCGGTGGTCCGATTGGCACGCGGCGAGTAGTCCGGCGGCGTGTAGCCCTCGAAGAACTCCCACCATGCGGGGTCCACGCTGTTCCGGTCCGCGAGGAACTGCTCGTAGATCTCGTCCACGAGCCATTCGTTCGGGCCGAATGACACCAGTGGACTCTCGGGAGTCTCCGTGGCCACGTCGTGGTCCTCTCGGGCACACGCGCGCCAGCCTTCGCGGGCGCGCTCAGTGGTCCCAGCGTAGTCGCCTTGACGGCCAGCCCGGTCAGGCCTCGTGGCGGCGTCGGGGGCGATGGCCGACGTGCGGGATGGCGCGGGTGCAGGCACAGTGCCTCCATGGCGCACGGATCTGACGGCATGGACGGGGCGGTGGCGCTCATCACCGGCGGGTCCCGCGGCATCGGTCTGGCCGCCGCTCGACGGCTGGGTGAGCGCGGCGCCACGGTCGTCCTGGTCGGCCGCGACGAGCGGCGCGCCGAGGAGGCCGCGTCCGGCCTGCAGGTGGCGGGCATCGACGCTGTCGGGTTCGGCTGTGACGTGGCGGACGCGCAGGACGTTGCGACGTTGACGGACCGGCTGGGCCCGCTGGCGGCTCTCGACGTTCTCGTGCTCTCAGCGGGAGTCATGAGCGACCGCATGAGCAAGACGCTCAGGACGACGCCCGAGGAGTGGCGGCGGGTGATGGGAGTGAACCTCGACGGCGCGTTCCACTTCCTTCGAGCGTTCGTGCCCGGGATGGCGGAGCGACGGTCGGGGCGGGTGATCGCGGTGTCGGCCTGCCTCGGTCGGTTCTCGGGTCCGGGGACATCAGGCGGTCTGGCGCCCTACCGGGTGAGCAAGGCCGCCCTGAATGCCACGGTGAAGAACCTCGCGGCGGAACTGCAGCAGGGACGCCGAGGGGTCCTGGTCGATGCGATGTGCCCGAACCACTGCCGGACCGACATGGGCGGCCCGGACGCGCCGCGGTCGGCCGAGGAGGGAGCCGAGACGATCGAGTGGCTGGCCACCCGGGAGGTGGAGCCGCGCGCCGACGGCTCGTACGAGACCGGGCTGCTCTGGGAGGACCGTCAGGTCGTCCCCTGGTGACTCAGGTGATGTCGCGGCGCAGCGTGGTCCGCGAGGCGATGGCCGCGAACACCGCGGCGTACGCGAGCAGGACCACCATCCCCGCCCAGGCGGGCAGCGGATCGGCCTGGGTCAGCCCACCGGTGAGGTCCGACCGGAGGGCGACGTCCATGGCCGCGTTCAGCGCACCCCCAGGCAGCCACCGTGCGGCGCTTGGGAACGCGAGACCGGCCAGGGCCTCGATGAGGAGCACCCAGACGAGAGCCGAGAGGATGGCGGCGACCTGGTTGGTGATGAGGGAGCCGACGCTGACGCCGAGGATGGCATACAGCGCCAATCCGATCGACGGCTCCGGCCAGCACCGAGGCGACGGTGCCGAGGGTGATCGGGGCGTGCTCGAAGGGCGCCAGGGAGGCGTACGCCGCGAGCAGGACGAAGGCCATCGTGACGCAGGCGATCGCCGCGCCCAACACGCCGTACGTCAACACTTTGGCGAGAAGCACCCGCGACCGACGTGGCGTCGTCAGGAAGGTCGACGTGATCGTCATGTGCCGGAACTCGCCGGTCATCGCGATGATTCCGAGGAGGAGAACGAACGTGGCGGCCGTGCCGGTCTGGGCGAGAAGCGTGGTGACGTAGTCCGGATCGAGCAGTAGGCCGTCCTGCACCGGCACGCCCGGCAGCATCCCGCTGGACACGAGCGTCAAAGTCACGACCTGCAGGCACGAGTAGAGGACCGCCACAAGCGGTCAGCACCCAGAGCATCTTCGTGGTGGTGAGCTTCCGCCACTCGGCGGCCACCAGCGGGCGCAGTGAGGCGATCACGACGCGCCCCCCGTCAGGTCGAGGAACACCCGTTCCAGGGCATCGGCCTCACCGGACAGTTCGTGCAGCTCGCAGCCGCCGACGAAGGCGACATGTCCCGCTTCCGCGGAAGTAAGACCGTCGACCACGAGCGCGCCATCGTCGCGAAGGGTGACGGTGGCCCCCGGGCGCTCGGCGAGGAGCACGCGAAGGCGGTCGGCGTCGGGGGAGCGAAGTACCGATCGCGCGGTGCCCGCCCGCGCCAGGCCCTCGAGCGGGCCGGCGTGGATCAGTTCACCGTGGTTGATGATGACCACGTCGTCGACGGTCTGCTGCACCTCGGACAGCACGTGGCTCGACACCAGGACCGTCCCGCCATCGGCGGCTCGCTGCCGGAGGTAGGTCCGCAGCCAGGCGATCCCCTCCGGGTCGAGCCCGTTGGCGGGCTCGTCGAGGATCAGGGCGCCCGGGTCGCCCAGGAGCGCCGTCGCCAGTGCCAGTCGCTGGCGCATTCCCAGCGAGTACTCGACGACGCGACGCCGGCCGGCCTCGGTCAGTCCGACGGCCTCCAGCACTTCGTCCGCCCGCGTGGTCGGCAGCCCGGCCGCCGTCGCCACGACCCTCAGGTGATTGCGGGCCGTGCGACCGGGGTGGAACCCACTCGCCTCGAGTGCGGCGCCGACGGTGTGCACCGGAGCGGGCAGGTCCGCGTAGGTGCTCCTCGATGAGGGCCCGTCCTGATGTCGGTCGGACGAGGCCGAGGAGGCATCGCAGGGTCGTGGTCTTGCCGGAGCCGTTGGGGCCGAGAAAGCCGGTCACGGCCGGGCTCGACGGTGAAGCTGAGGTCCTTCACCGCGGTCACCCGGCGCGGAACACCTTGGTGAGTCGACCTGCAGTGTCGGTCCGGGCGCATCACGCCGCCACGCTACCGTCGGCGTCCGGGCGTCCCGAGCGAGAGGAGTGGACGACGCCTCGCCGGCGACGAGAGGCCACGGCCTGGTCGACCGGCCGCCAGACCCAGCCCGCCGGCGAAGAGACGACCTTCGATCAGGCGCTGAGTGACGGCACCGTGACGCGCGCCTTGGCGACAGCAGCACGCCCAAGGTCGCGGGCCACGCGCGCAGCCCAGCAGCGCGCCAGCGCCGCCGCCCCCGAGTGCCAGCCGGCGTCGTGCAGTCCGAGCTCGAGCAGGAATGGCTCCGAGCAGGACGTGACACGGGCTCGCTTCAGGCGACGATGCCCGGAAGGTTGCGCTTGCCGACGACGCGCCCACCGCGCGCTCCCAGGCCCGCATCCCGCCACTGAGGTTCAGGGCCTCGATGTCCAGTCCGCGGAGCGTATTGGTGACCCCTCGCGCCCGCGCTCCGCTACGGCACACCACGATCACCTGCTTGCTCTTCGGAAGGCGCCGCTGAGCCTGGGCCGCGACCTGGCCCGCCGGGATGTGGATGGCGCCGGGGGCGTGGCCGGCGTTCCACTCGTTGTTCTCGCGGACGTCCAGAAGGGTCGCCCCCTCGGAGACGAGGCGGATCGCGTCAGCGGCGGACACCGTGGGGCGCCGGAACCGATCGAAGAAGCCCATGGACCGTGAGGATACCCCAAGGGGTATTGCACCGCCGGTCGGCTACGCGGCGACCGCGTCCTCGCTGATGTCCTCGAGGGTGCGGCCCGTGGTCTCGGGCACTTTGCTGCGCACGAAGAAGATCGACGCGATCGCGAACAGGGTGAACACGCCGTACGCGATCGTCAGGCTCTGCGCAGCGACGGGAGGGAATGCCGTCGAGACGATGAAGTTCGCGATCCAGTTTGCGGAAGCGGCGAGCGCAAGGGCAGCCGCTCGGATTCGGTTCGGGAAGATCTCGCCGAGGAGAACCCAGACGACGGGTCCCCAGGACATGCCGAAGAACACGACGTAGGCGTTGAAGGCGAGCACGGCGAACGTCGAGGCGGTGCCCACCAGTTGGGGCTCCATCCCGCCGGTGTCGTTGAGCACCTGCGGGGCGGTTCCGAAGATGATCGTCAGCATCGCGAGGGTGGCGATCATTCCTGCCGACCCGATGAGCAGGAGGCGCTTGCGACCGACCCGATCGATGAGGGCGATGGCGACCAGCGTCGTGGCCACGTTCACGAAGTTGGTGATCATCGAGGTGAAGAAGGCTTGGTCCTGGCTGAAGCCCACGGATTGCCAGATGAGGTTGGAGTAGTAGAACACCGCGTTGATCCCCACGAACTGCTGGAACATGCTCAGGAGGATGCCGACCCACACGATCGGCAGGAGTCCGAAGCGCGAACCCCTCAGGTCTCCCAGCGACGACTTCTTGGCCCCGGCCATCGTCCGCTGGATCTCGAGCACCTTGGCGCTCTGGTCGGTCGTGAACACCGACTCGAGCACCTTGCGTGCCTCGTCGAGCCGGCCCATCTCCACGAGGTAGCGGGGGGACTCCGGGATGCGCCAGGCCATGAAGAAGTACACAGCCGCCGGCACCAGCATGACGAGGAACATCCACTGCCACGCCTCGATGCCCAGCAGCCACTCGGAGGTCGACGAGCCTGCAGCCTGGATGATCAGGTAGTTGCTCACTCCGGTGGCGAAGATGCCCAAGACGATGGCGAGCTGCTGCAACGACCCCAGGCGGCCGCGCAGGTTGGCGGGGGCGATCTCGGCGATATACATCGGAGCGACGACGCTTGCCACGCCAATCCCTGCACCGCCGATGAGGCGCCACAGCATCAGGATCTCGACGTTGGGCGGGAATGCCGTGCCGATGGCGCTCGCGCCGAACAGGAGGGCGGCGATGAGCATGACGCGGCGCCGGCCGAACGCGTCGGCAAGCTGCCCGGCGAACCAGGCGCCGATCGCCGAGCCGATGAGCGCGATGCTGACCACGAAGGCCATGACCCCCGAGCCGAGACCGAAGGTCTCGGCGATCGCGGTGTTGGCGCCGTTGATCACCGCTGAGTCGAAACCGAAGAGGAATCCGCCCATCGCTGCCGTGCTGGCCAGCGTCACGACCCGGCCGGTCCGGTACGGCTCGGCCGGCCCCGAGGCGGCCATCACCGGGGCTCCGTGTGCCATCAGCACCTCCGTGATGCGGATCACATTTTGCCGGCGATCTGGGCCAGAAAACGGCCTCGGCCGACCGTAGCGGTTCAGGAGGCCTCATGGGGGGCTTACCCTTGTCTGGTGCGTCTACTTCCCCGTGTGCTCGTGGCGGCCGTCTCGGCTGCCGGTCTGGTCGTCTCGACGGCCGTGCTGGCATCGCCCGTAATGGCCGTCGACACCCCGTCCCCGTCTCCGACCCCGTCACTGGCCTCGGATGCCACGACGCCGTCCGCCCCGGTCATCACGTCCGTCAAGGCGGGTGCCGTCAGCGGGCAGCTCCTCGTGGCCTACACGCCTCCCGCGACGGACGGCGGCAGCCCCGTCACTGGCTACGAGGTGTCCGTTGATGCCACGAACTGGTGGCCCTGCGTCGGCACCGCGGGTACCTGCACCCTGATGAACCTCACCAACGGCACGACCTACTCGGTTTCGCTGCGCGCCGTGAACGTGGCCGGCCCGGGCGCGGCCAGCTCCTCGATCAGCGGCGTGCCCAGCGTGCCCGCCGCCTACGATCCGGCGAAGCCCAAGAAGCTGCCCAAGCCCCGGTCCTGGGTCAACGCGTCCTTCGATGCGGCAGGGAACATCGTCGGGGTCGACGGCAAGGACATGCGCCTCGGCGTCGGGGTCCTTCCGCAGCTGAAGTTCACCCGCTCGATCCCCGACAAGGCCGTCGTGGAGAGCCACCTGAAGGTGACCGCCCTCAGAGAAGACGGTCGAGTGCGGAAGGTGAAGGGCGCGTGGGGCTGGCTGGACGACCGCACCGTCATGTTCCGACCTGAGAAGTACTGGCCGGGACGATCCACCATCTCGATCACCTCCACCCTGGACCGCGCCGTGATGGGCAAGTCCAGTGGCAAGTTTGTCGTCGGGTCCCGCGATCTCGGCACGACCTACACCTTCCGCACCGCGCGCAAGCTGATTGCGAAGGTCGATGGGCAGAAAGTGAACATGCGCGTGTGGGTCGACGGGAAGAAGATCAAGACCTTCGGCGTGTCCCTCGGCAAGAGCGAATGGGAGACGCGCAACGGCGTCAAGGTGATCAGCACGCTCAAGGAGGCGACGCACACGTACCTCAGCACCTCCCTGGGGCTTGGCCCCGAGGAGGAGTACGAGCTCGTGGCGCCGTGGAACACGCGGCTGACCCCCACGGGCGAGTTCATCCACACCGCGGCGTGGGCCTACGGACGGATCGGGAGATACAACGGATCGCACGGGTGCACGAACATGTTCGAGGCAGACGCGAAGTGGATCTACGACAAGACGATCCCCGGTGACGTCGTTCTCTACGAGAACACCGGCGGCGAGACCGTGCAGTCCTGGAACGGACCCGGCGGCCTGTGGAACATCACGTGGGACAAGTGGCTGAAGAAGTCAGCCCTCGGCAGCAACACCGGCGCCGTGGACACGTCCAACGTGACCACGGGCAGCGACAGCCAGGTAGTCGACGGCTGACGTTCCGCGTCCCCAGTGAACCCGTTCGACGCCGCGACCGCGGTGGCCGCGCCCGGACCCCAGCCGTACGCCTGGACACTGCCGGATGGCTGGCAGCAGGGTCGCGGCGCGTGGGGCGGACTCGTGGCGGCCGCCCTCATCCGATCCGTGGTCGCTACTGAGCCGGACCCGCATGCGGACCGTCCGCAGCGTGACCTTGCAGATGATGGCGCCCGCCGTGACCGGCGAGTACGGCATCGAGGTTCGTCCGGTCAGGATCGGCTCGGCGATGTCGACCTGGTCGGCAACCCTGCGAGGTGACGACGGCGCTGAGGTCGCGACGATGTCAGCGATCCTGGGCAGCCCGCGAACGTCCGAGGCGGATCACGATCACTCGAACTGGGGGACCGCGATCCGGCCCCCGGCGCCCGACGCGGTCGAGGTCCCCACGGTCCCGATGGGCCCGCCCTTCCCCGTCTTCACCCAGCACCTGGAGGTGCGTCCCCTCCGTGGCCTCCCGATGAGCGGCGGTCCGGCCGAGACGCTCGGTTGGGTGGACTATGCGGTGCCGACCCCGCCACGGCAGCGTCCCTGATCGCCCTGGTCGACGGCTGGTGGCCCGCCAGCCTCGCGCTCGTGCGTCGGATGCCTCGGATCGCCACGGTGAACTTCACGGCGAACCTCCTGATCGACCCGGAGAGTCTCGACCAGGGGCAGCCGTTCCTGTTCCACTCCTTCGTCACGGCCGCGGACGAGGGCTTCACCAGCGAGCATCGGCGACTCTGGACGGCCGACGGCCGACTGGTCGTGGACAACCTGCAGACGATCGTCGTCGGGTCGTGAACCGTCCGCTGCGTGGAGCCGCCTGCCCGTGACAGGATGCCGCCATGGCTGCAGAACTCACGTCCTCCAGTGGTCCCGCGTCCGGCGTCGGGAAGGTGGCCGACAACATCCTCGGGATCCTCGGCCCGGATCTCTCCCTCACTGAGCGCGTCGCGCTGTTCGCCGCGGCCGCGTCCGTGGGACCGTCCTTCGAGCCCGGCCTTCAGCCGCGCCGCACGATGGACCAGGCCATCGCCACCGGCGTCATCTCGGCCACCACGCTGTCGGCCGTGACGGTCGCGCAGAGCGGCATCGAGGCGGCCGCCCGGCTCATCACCGGAAGGCGCAGGGACACGGCATCGGTGTCCGTGCGCCTGGCGTTCCGGGTGGGGAGCAACGTCCTGATCGGCGCGGTGGCCGAGGGGGTCTCGCGAGCCCTCCCGCCTCGCGAGGACGAGCCGCTGAGGCGGGGACTCCTCAGGGTGGCGGCCAACCGCACGGCTCGGGTCGCCGCCATGAGCGCTGGCCTGTCGGCCGTCATGGGGGCCAGCGACCTGACCGTCGAGCGGAACGCCCGCAACAGGTGGATGACGCGGATACCGCTCGCCCTGCCCGCGGGCGTCGCGATCTCCGCGTGGCACATCCACCGCGTGCACAGGCAGGCGCAGGAGGTGGGCGACCAGACCATCGCCAACGTGTCCATCGGCAAGTCGGTCGCGATCGCCGCGGGAGTCGGCGCCGGCGTCATCGGCCTGCAGGCTGGTGAGCGCGCGATCGCCCATGGTGCCGCCCGAGTGATCTCGAGAGCGGCGCCGAACTACGACGTCGTGTCGAACCCGATCGGCCACGCGGTCGCGCTGACCCTGCTCGGCGGTGCCCTCTACTCGGGATACGAGTACGCGGTGCGGCGGGTGGAGCAGGGCGGGGCGGCGGTCGAGCCCGCCTACGAGAGCGCGGCCACGTCGTCGATGGTCTCGGGAGGACCGGGCAGCGTCGTTCCGTTCGAGACCCTGTCGCGCGAGGGACGGCGCTTCGTCAACATGGTGCTGACCCGCGAGGAGATCGAGGAGGTCATGGAGGAGCCGGCCGTGGCCGATCCGATCCGGGTGTTCGTGGGCCTGGATTCCGCTCCCGAGCTCGAGGACCGCGTGGACCTGCTCATGGACGAACTCGTCCGCACCGGCGCCTTCAACCGCAAGGTGCTCTGCTTCGCCTCTCCGACAGGCTCCGGCTACATCAACTACGTGATGGCCGAGGCGCTGGAGTACCTGACCCTCGGGGACTGCGCCATCGCCACGATGCAGTACTCGATGCTGCCGTCGTCCATGTCCCTGACGCGCACGGGCCTGGCCGTCGAGCAGAACCGCGATCTCATGCATGCGATCACCGGGTACCTGCGAGGCATGGACCCGGACAAGCGCCCGCGCTTCGTGGTGTTCGGTGAGAGCCTCGGCGCCCTCACGATGCAGGACATCTGGCGACGCCGGACCGTCGAGGCGATGGACCGCGACTTCGTCCATTCGTCCGTCTACCTCGGCACGCCGTCGGCGACCGAGTTCGCGAAGTCCTGGCGGGTTGATCCGACGAAGGTCGACCCCGCGGGCAAGATGATCGAGGTCGACAACTTCGGGCAGTACACCGACCTTCCCGAGGAACGGCGAAATGCCGTCCGGCACGTGCTCATCAGCCACTTCGACGATCCGATCCCCAAGTTCGGCACGAACATCCTGCTCCGGCGCCCTTGGTGGCTCGGGCCCGCTGACCAGCGGCCGCCCGGGGTCCCGAAGTCGAGCAAGTGGCGTCCCGGGATCAGCTTCGTCCTGACGGGCATCGACCTGGTGAACGCGATGGACGTCGTCCCGGGCACCTTCGGCCGACGCGGCCACGACTACCGCGAGGACATCGCCCGATTCGTCTCGGTTGCCTACGACCTCCCCGCCACCCCGACGCAGTTGCTCCATATCGAGCGCGCCCTGCGCGAGCGTGAGCTCACGTGGGCGCAGAAACGCGTCGTCACCGAGCAGGTGGCCCGCGCCCGCGAGGCACTCCTGCGGGAGTTCAAGAACTGGGGCGTCAGCAGCGGCAGCGACCTGCAGGCGGATGCCGTGCTGCGTCAGGTGCTCATGTCGACCCCGAGCGGCACGGTGATCACGGCGGAGGTGCGCGAGACGGCCGACCCTCGCGACCTGACCCGGTCCGACTGACGCGGACGGATGCGGCTAGGCGGTCGGCTCGAACAGGATGATGGTCTTGGCCGACTCGAGGATCCGCTGGACGTAGGCCTCGGTCTCCGGGTACGGCGGAACGCCGTCGTACTTCAGGACGGACCCGAAGCCGGCGTTGTACGCAGCGAGGGTGTTGCGCAGCCGGTTTCCGGAGGCGTCGCGAACGAGCCGACGGTTGAGGCAGTTCAGCTCGGCCGCCGAGTGAATCGCATCCACCGGGTCCCAGATGTCCGCCTGACCGTCCTTGTTGGCGTCGATCCCGTACTGCTCCCAGACCTGGGGCATGAACTGCGCGATGCCGCTGGCGCCGGCGGGTGAGACGGCCTGGGGGTCCCAGCTGCTCTCGGCGGCGATCTGCGCGGCGAACACCTCGACCGGGATGGCGTCACACCTCTTGGCAGCCTTCGCGACCACGGATCGGTACTCAGCGGGTACCACCACCGGACCGCCGAGCATGCCGCGATCCTGGACGCTGGTGAAGGCCATCCAGCCGCCCACCAGGGCCGACGAGGCCATGGCCACGACCAGCAGGAGGGCCACCGCCAGCACCGAAGCGTGACCGACGCCGAGTACGCGTGGGCGCCGTGCTTCGCGTGGCGCTCATGCACCCACGGTAACCCGAGAGGGCGGGTGTTTGTCCAACTGCCCGCGCCGCGCGTACCGTGTCGGAGTGAGCATCGAGCCCTCCTCGGGCGCTGGTACCGGATCGACGAGTGGCACGCCTGATCTCACGCAGGGCCAGGTCGAGGGCCTGTTCGAGCAGCGCCTGGCCGAGGCGTTCGCCGCTCTGGGGTGCTTCAACCTGGCGGTATTCGGCAAGACGGGGGTCGGCAAGTCCACCCTGGTCAACGCCATCTTCGGACGTGACGTCGCGGCCACCGGAGTGGGGAGCCCCGTCACCCGTGGCCTGGTCTACTACCGGCACCCGGACGGGTTCCTCGGCGTCTACGACTCCGAGGGATTCGAGACCGGCACGTCGGGCGACGTGATCGTCGAGGGGCTCCGGCGATTGGTCGCCGACCACCGCACGCGCCCGGTCAATGAGCAGATCCACGCCGTGTGGTACCTCGTGCGCTGGTCGGACCGCCGCTTCGAGCGAGCGCAGGAGCAGTTCGTGCGGGCGCTGGCTGACCTCGGGCTTCCCGTCATCGTCGTCCTGACGCAGGTGCCGAGTCGAGATGGCGAGGCGCATCCGGAGGCGCTGGAGTTCGCCCGCTACATCGAGTCGCTCCGGCTGCCCATCCAGCCTCGCGGCGCGGTCGTCCTCACGAATGCCCTGAGCGATCCGTTCACGAACAGCCCTGTGCTCGGCCTGCAGACCTTGCTGGACGACACCTACGAGGTGATCCCCGGCGTCGTCGAGTCGGCCCTGACCGCCGCACAGGTGCTCGACGTCGGGCGCAAAAAAAAAGCCGTGGCGGCGATCATCAATCAGGCCGTGGTCGTCGCCGCTGGCGTAGGCGCGACACCGATCCCCTTCGCTGACGCCGCCATCCTCGTCCCCAACCAGGTCACGATGATCGCCCGGATCACCGCGGCGTACGGCCTGCCCCCCAGCAGGTCGACGGCGCTCGCCACGGCAGGGTCGGTCGTGCTCACCGGTGGTGCGACGATGGCCGGGCGCTACGCGGTGACCAGCCTGCTCAAGCTCGTGCCCGGGGGAACCGTCGCGGGATCGGCCATCTCGGCCACCGTGGCGGGGACACTCACGAAGGCGGTGGGCCATTCCTGGTCCAGGGTGTGCGAATACGCCCTCACCCTCGACCAGGCCAGTCGCGACGAGTTCTTCGGCAGCCGTCAGGTCACGGAACGGTTCGTGACGTATCTGAAGGAAGCCCAGCGATCCAGTCGGGGCCGTACGGCCCACTGAGGTGGGATCGTTCGCTGGGTGAGCCAGGGGGATCGGTGTTAGCGTCGGGCTGAACCTTGGAGGTAGGGATGAAGAAAGCTCTGCTCGTTGCCGCAGCAGTGGCAGGCGCCGCCGCGGGGGTCGTCATGTGGCGACGTCGCGGCGAGACCAGCGATATCGGTTCGTCCGCGGACCTGTGGGCTGAGTCGTTTGCGGCCGCTGCCAACACTGCGGCGAGCACGGTGTCAACGGCTGCCTCCACGGTCTCGGGTGCCGCGGATGCTGCCGCGCAGAAGGTGGCCGACGCTGCCGCGACCGCCGCTGCGACCGCCGATGCTGCGGCTGATGCGACCAGCAAGAAGGCGGCGAAGGTAGCCGAGTCGTCGGGGGCGACGGCGCACGAGGTCGCCGGTGTCGTCTCGGAGGCCGCCGAGGCGGCCGCGGCGGATGTGGCAGCCGCTGACGCAGCCGAGGCGGATGAGGCGCCCACTGCTCCCGCACCGAAGAAGAGCACCCCCCGGAAGCGGACCAAGGCGGCCGCACCGCCCGCCGACGAGCCGGGGGCCTGAGCAGCCTTCGCTCTCCGCGAAACCCGGAAGTTGGCGATCCTGATCACCGTTCGTGCTGGAGGTATCGACAGGAGGTAGGCCATGCGCGATCCGGAAGAGCTGTTCACGCTGCACAGCGATGTGCAGTTCGATGAGCGCCCGATCCTCCTCTACGCCTTCTCGGGTTTCGTGGACGCCGGCTCGGGCGTGCGACTGGCCGCCGACCACCTCCTAGCGACCTGCGCCCACCAACTGGTCGCGACCTTCGACATTGACGAACTCCTCGACTACCGGGCGCGGCGACCCCGGATGACTTACGTGGTCGACCACTTCGCCTCCGTCGAGATCCAGCAGATCGTCCTCCACGAGCTCACCGACGCGATGGGCCAGCGCTTCCTGCTGCTGACGGGACCGGAGCCGGACTACCAATGGCTGCGATTCATGGCCGCCGTGGACATGATCGTCGACAGGTTCGACGTGCGTCTGGCCGTCGGGTTGTCGGCCATTCCCTGGCCCATACCGCACACCCGACCGCTCGGTATCACGGTCCATGGCAGCGAGCCGGATCTCGTGGCCGGCCACGTCTCGGTCATCGGCGAGATCGAGGTGCCCGGTCACGTCGGCGCGATGCTCGAGTTGCATCTCGGGCAGCGGGGCATCCCGTCGATGGGCGTTACTGCGCAGGTGCCGCACTACCTGGTGCAGTTCGAGTTCCCGCGCGCCGCCTCGACTCTGGTCGGCGGGGTCGGCCAAGCGACCGGACTCGCGCTGACCGTGGCGGACCTTGAGCCGGCGGCCCGGCGTGCCGATGCCGAAGTGGCGCAGCAGCTCGAGGGCAACGAAGAGTTCGCGACTGTCGTGGCAGCCCTGGAGCAGCAGTACGACCAGATGGCGGCGATCACCTCGGGGTCTCACGGTGGCCTCGCGGACCTTGCCGGCGAGGGCATGCCGTCCGGCGACGAGATCGCGGCCCAGGTGGAGTTGTTCTTGTCGAGCCTGGATGACCCGGACGATCCGGAGAAGCAGACCGAAGCCTGACTCACCGCCTCGTCGACCGACGAACTGAGTCAAATGTCCGGGTTGCGGCTTCTCGACCTCACGTTCGCGACCCAACCGAGAGTTTGGGCACCGGCTCGAGCGGGTATTGAGAAGTTGCCGTTCGAGGACCGCAAGCCCCGAACGGTTTCCTGTTAGGACGTCGCGCTAGGGCGACCCTCACCCAAGGAGCTTGAATGTTCTTCAACGATCGTGAAGCCAGCAAGGACCGCGACGCCCGTATAAAAGCCGTCATGCGCAGTGGCGCAGTCGTCAGCGCACTGGGCATGGCATTTCTTGGCACTACTGCGATGGCGCCGGCCGCTTCGGCGAGCACCGGTTGCTCACAGAGCGAGGGCGACCAGGGCCAGGACCGTCAGAGCGGACCGAGCTCGCAGGGTCACGACGGGAAGTCCGAGGGCGACAAGGACGACAGGACGACAAGGACGACAAGGACGACAAGGACGACAAGGACGAAGGCCGACAAGGACGACAAGGACGACAAGGACGACAAGGACGACAAGGACGAAGGACGACAAGGACGAAGGCCGACAAGGACGGCAAGGACGACAAGGACGACAGGCGACGTCCGACGACGACAACGAGTCCGACGACGACAACGAGTCCGACGACGACAACGAGTCCGACGACGACAACGAGTCCGACGACGACAACGAGTCCGACGACGACAACGAGTCCGACGACGACAACGAGTCCGACGACGACAACGAGTCCGACGACGGACAACGAGTCCGACGACGACAACGAGTCCGACGACGACAACGAGTCCGACGACGACAACGAGTCCGACGACGACAACGAGTCCGACGACGACAACGAGTCCGACGACGACAACGAGTCCGACGACGACAACGAGTCCGACGACGACAACGAGTCCGACGACGACAACGAGTCCGACGACGACAACGAGCCGACGAGGACAAGGCCGACGACGACGAGGTCCGACGAGGGCGATGACTCCGAGGGTGATGACTCCGAGGGTGATGACTCCGAGGGTGATGACTCCGAGGACGCGACGACTCCGCAGGACCCGCAGGACGCCTGCGGACGAGACCCGCAGGACCCGCAGGACGACACGCCTGCAGGACCGACACGACCTGCGGACGACACGCCTGCGGACGACACGCCTGCGGACGACACGCCTGCGGACGACACGAGCACCTCGACCGAGCCCGCCCAGGTGACGCCCGTCACGACGGCCGTCGTCGAGTCAGCCACTGTCGAGACTCAGGAGCCAGCTTCAGTCGAGGCTCAGGAGCCGATCGCGGTTGCCGTCCCCGAGGCTGCCACAGTCGCGATCCCCGCGACCGTCACCACGACGGCTCCCGAGGTCGCAACGGTGGCGGTGCCTGAGTCGGCCACCATTCCCGCTGCGGTGCCGGCTGGTGGCGGCTCGTCCGCTCCCACTCAGGACTTCCCGTTCTGGGGCGCGGCCATGATCGCGGCCGCAGCGCTGGTTGCCGCGGGTGCCGGATCGCGCCTGCTGAAGAACGACAACTAGATCGCCGCTCGAGGCGGCCCGTAAGCGGCGGCCTCGTCCACTGACCCGGCGGCTTCGCCGAGCACCTAGCGCTCGGCGGGGCAACCCACCCGCGGTCAATGGGCGAGGCCGCCTTTCGCGTGCCCTGCGGCTACTTGCAGACCGTGCCTGCTGGTGGGAGTGCACCGGTGAGCAGGTAGGCGTTGATCGCAGTGTCGATGCACCGCGAGCCGGATCCGAAGGCGGTGTGCCCGTCCCCGACGTAGGTGAGCAGCGACGATGTCTGGAGCTGGCTAGCGAGCGCCACGCTCCACCGGTATGGCGTGGCGGGGTCGTAGGTCGTCCCGACCACGAGTATCGGCGCGGTGGTGGTGGACGACGCCGGTGTCGGCACGCGAGTCGAGTGGCCGTACCAGTTTGTGCACACCGCGTTCCCCCACGACATTGCCCGCGCCATGTCCGGCACGCGGGCATTCCGCGACCAGTCCGCGGCGGCGGCCCTCAGCCCAGCTTGGCCGGGAGCGGGAGGAGAGTCCCAGCAGGCGATCGCCGGGAACGCCGACGCCATGTTCGTGGCATAGGTGTTGGGGCCGGTGCGCTCGTTCGCGTAGTCGAAGATCGTCTGCAGCCCGAGCCCGTCGCCGAGCTTGGCCATCTTGAGGGCTCGGCGAAGCGACGGCCAGATGGTGGGGGAGTACATCGAGTAGAACATCGCCCCCAACGCCTCGGCCTGAACGAGGTTCCGGCCGGTGTCGGTGGGGAGCGGGCGCTTGTCGAGTCGGGCGAGAAGGCGGTTGATCTCCCTCAGCACGTTGGCTGCCGAGCCCGGGTAGGGACAGGTCTTCCGCCGGCTGCAGTCCTGGGCGAAGCGCTGCATGGCGACCTGGAACCCGGATGACTGACCGCGAGAGACCTCCATGATGCCCAGGCTCGGGTCGAGTGCGCCGTCGAGAACGAACCGGCCGACCCGCTCCGGGAACTGCTCGGCGTAGAGCGTGCCGAGGTACGTGCCGTAGGAGAAGCCCAGCCAGTTGAGCCGATCGTCTCCGAGCGCCTGGCGAAGGATGTCGAGGTCCCGGACGGTGTTCTCCGAGCCCACGTGCCGTGCAATCTGCGGTGACTTCGTCAGGCACCCTCGGGCCAGCCGAGCGCCGAGCGACATGAGCCTGAGTTCCTCGGCCCGGGTGTCGGGCGAGGGGTCGGCGCGCAGGAACCGTGTGGTCTGGGCACCGGTCATGCAGGTGATGGGTGCGGACTTCTCCACTCCGCGGGTGTCGAAGCCGACGATGTCGAACTGCTTGGCGACGCTCGGGGTCAGGCCCTGGGCCACGTAGGCGGCGAAGTCGAGGCCGGATGCTCCGGGGCCGCCGGGGTTCACCACGAGCGATCCCTGCCGGGTCTCGGCCGGTCCGGTGGCGACCGCCCTGGACACGCGCAGCCTGATGGTGGCGCCGGCCGGGTCTGCGTAGTCGAGGGGGACCGTCAGCCACGCGCACAGCAGGTCCGAGGAGCACGGGCTCCACGTGAGCGACTGGGCGTAGTAGGCATCCAACCCCGGTGGGGTGCCCTCGGTCGGAAGGACCGCGGGGGCGCCCGCGGTGACCGGGGCGGCCGTGGCGTATCCCGCCGTCGCCAAGGAGGCGACGAGGATCGCGGCGGTGACGGCCGCCGTGGCCCGGAACCGCGGGGCAGGTGACTGGGAGTGCCGAGGCAGGAGGGAGTTCACGGGCTCACCGTACGTCACGGTCCCCTCCAGGGACTGCGTCACCGGACCGCGGTTTGCGGCGATTCGGGGGCATGGCAGGCTTATCGCAGCGTCCCCGCGCGGGGGCCGAGAGGACTTTCATGACCGGCAATGCCACTTTTCGCTATGCGGACACCGCGATTCTCTCGGTTACCGCCGTTGACGCGCCGATCGTGGTCACCTCGGACGAGATCGATGAGCAGCTGGCGGAGACCTACGAGAGGGTCGGGCTCCGGCCGGGCATGCTCGAGTCGCTGGCCGGGATCACCGAGCGCCGGTGGTGGCCCGAGGACGTCACCTTCGCGGATGCCGCAGCCATGGCCGGCGCGAAGGCCATCGCCGAAGCCGGGATCGACCCGACCAGCGTCGGGCTGGTCGTCGACACGTCCGTGTGCCGGGATCACCTCGAGCCGTCGGCCGCCGTGGACGTCCACGAGCAACTGGGCCTGTCCAGCGCGTGCCTGAACTTCGACCTCGGCAACGCCTGCCTCGGGTTCATGAACGGCATGCAACTCGGGGCCTTGATGATCGACTCGGGGCAGATCGACTACGCGCTCGTCGTCGACGGGGAGGGCAGTCGTCGTCCGCAGCAGGCGACGATCGCGCGCCTGCAGGGGCCCGAGACCACCAAGCAGGACGTCCTCGACAACTTCGCCACGCTGACCCTCGGCTCGGGTGGCGCAGCTATGGTCCTGGGCCGCGCGTCGACTCATCCCGAGGGACACCGTTTCGTCGGCGGCGTGAGCCGCGCCGCCACCCAGCACAACCGGCTCTGCGTCGGCGACCTCGACAGCATGACCACTGACGCCCGAGGCCTGCTCGAGGCCGGGGTGGAGCTCTCGCTCGACACCTGGCGCGACCTCGCCGGCGTGTTCGACTGGACCGACCTCGACGCGTACGTGATCCATCAGGTGTCCAAGGTCCACACGGCGGCCATCACCGGAGCGCTCGGGATCGATCCCACTCGGACGCCGGTCATCTTCCCCACGCGCGGCAACATCGGTCCGGCGTCAGTTCCGTTCACGCTCGCGATGCATGCGGCCGGCTTCGAGGCGGGCCAGCGGATCGGTTGCATGGGGATCGGGTCGGGCCTGAACGCCGCGGTCATCGAAATCGCCTGGTGAGTCACCCAGACACGCTGTCCGCGACTCTGCCCCCACCCGGCCTTCCCGGTCTGGACCCTCGCTGGTCCCGACTCGTCGTGGCCCGTGACGTCGACGGGGTCGATCGCACGTGGCATGTCCTCGACACGCACGCCGAGCGACCGGATGATGCGGTCGAGCTGACGCTGCTGTGCGTGCACGGAAACCCCACCTGGTCCTACCTCTGGCGACGCATCCTGGCGCAGGCACCTGTCGGTGTGCGGGTCGTGGCCGTCGACCAGCTGGACATGGGCTTCAGCGAGCGGACGTCGACGGTGCGCCGTCTTGCCCAGCGGGTCGACGACCTCTCGGCCGTCTCGGACGCTCTGCGGATCGACGGCCCCGTCGTCACGGTCGCGCACGACTGGGGCGGCCCGATCTCCCTCGGCTGGGCTCTGGCGCACCGCACGCAGCTGCGCGGCGTGGTCCTGCTCAACACGGCAGTGCACCAGCCCGACGGGGCGGCCGCTCCGTCGATCATCCGGCTGGCCAGATTCGCGCCGCTGCTTCGCGCCAACACCGTGGACACGCCGGCCTTCGTGCGTGGGACGACCCTCCTGAGCGGGCGGGCGATGCCGCGTGAGGTCGCGGACGGCTTCGCCGCGCCCTACGGGGCCGGGATCGCCGACTCGCGGTCGGGGCCTTCGTGGCTGACATCCCTCTCGAAGCGGATCACCCGAGCGCGGAAGCCCTCGACCGGATCGCCGAGGGCGTCCGGGAGCTGACCGATGTGCCCGTGCTCCTGCTGTGGGGGCCCGACGACCCGGTCTTCTCCGATCGCTACCTGGACGACCTGATCGATCGCCTGCCGCACGCCGACGTGCACCGGTACGAGGGGGCCCGGCACCTCGTCAGCGAGGATGCGCCGGCGCTCACCGACGACCTCTTCCAGTGGGTCGACGACCTTCGCTCCGGTCGTCTCCGCGATGCGTCGTCACGTGTGGCGGCTTCTGGGGACGCAGAACCCGCCACAAGTGACGACGCATCGGGGGAGGTGCTGTGGGCGGGGCTTGAGCGCCGCGCGGCCGAGGATCCGACCGGGACCGCCCTCGCCGAGCCCATCGGCGATGGGCGGTGGCGCACGGTCTCCTGGGAACTCCTCGACCGCAACGTGCGACTGCTGGCTCAGGGCCTGTCGGCGCGGGGCGTTCGACGAGGCGATCGGGTCGCCGTTCTCATCACGCCGGGCGCCGACCTGATCGCCGTCGTGTACGCCTGCTGGCGGATCGGGGCAAGCGTCGTGGTCACCGACGCCGGGCTGGGCGTACGGGGCATCCGCCGCGCGCTGCGCGGCTCGGGCGCCAAGCACGTCATCGCGATCCCCAAGGCCATGGCGCTGGTCCGCGCGATGCGCCTCCCGGGGCAGCGCATCGCCGCCGGCGACCTTGTGTCGGTGGCCCGGGAGGGCGCCGCCCGCGGAACGCTGCCCGTGGCCCCGTCCGCCGACGATGAGGCCCTGGTCGCCTTCACCTCCGGATCGACCGGACCAGCGAAGGGCGTCGTGTACCGGCATCGCCAGGTGCAGCGCACCCGCGACCTGCTGCGCGCCCACTACGGCATCACGTCGAACGACGCGCTCGTGGCCGCGTTCGCTCCGTGGGCAGTGCTCGGCCCGGCCCTCGGGATCCGGTCGTCGATCCCGGACATGGACGTCACGTCGCCGCGAACCCTGACGGCGCGGGCGTTCGCCGACGCCACCCGCGTGGTCGGCGGGACGCTCGTCTGGGCCTCGCCGGCGGCCTTCACCGGCATCCTCGAGTCTGCCGACCTGCTCACCGACGAGGACCTCGGCGCACTGGGCTCCCTGCGGCTGGTTCTCGGGGCGGGTGCCCCGGTCTCGGCAGCCCTCCTGCACGGCATGGCCCGGCTGTGCCCTGCGGCTGAGGTGCGCACGCCGTACGGGATGACGGAGGTGCTGCCCGTCGCTGACGTCACGATCGCGGAGATCGACGCCGCCGGCACTGGCGACGGCGTCCTCGTGGGTCGACCCCTGCCGGGCGTTGACGTGCGGATCAGCGCGGTCGACGACGACGGGGTCGCCACGGGGGCGCTCAGCGACGAGCCCGGCGTGCTGGGCGAGATCGTGGTGCGCGCCGCGCACCAGAAGGACCACTACGACCGGCTCTGGGCGACCGAGCGTGCAAGTGCGCGCGACCCGGGCTGGCACCGGACCGGCGATGTGGGGCACCTGGATGCCGAGGGTCGGCTGTGGATCGGCGGCCGGCTTGCTCACGTGATCACGACGGCGACCGGGCCGCTTGCCCCGGTCGGGATCGAGCAGGCGGTCGAGCGGCTGCCTCAGGTCCGCCAGGCGGCCTGCGTGGGCGTCGGTCCGCGCGGCACCCAGCAACTGGTCGTGATCGTGGTGACCGGCGAGAACCGCACCGGACTGGCGGACCTCGATCTCACGGCCCAGGTGCGCCGAACCGCGGGCCACGACGTCGCGGCCGTGCTCCAGCGCCCCGAACTGCCGGTCGACATCCGGCACAACTCCAAGGTCGACCGCGCGGAACTCGCCGAATGGGCCGAGGGTCTGCTGGCCGGCCGACGATCGGGCGGCAGCGACCGATGAGGGTGCTGGTCACCGGGGGTCGCGGACTGCTCGGATCGGCGGTGGTCCGCGAGCTCGTGACGCGGGGGCACGAGGTGACCACGTTCCAGCGCACACCAGCGGGGCACGTCGCCGGAGTGCGCGAGGTGCTGGGCGACATCACCGACCGCGCCGCGGTCGCCTCAGCGATGGCCGATCAGGAGGGCGTCGTCCATCTGGCGGCGCTGGTCTCGATGACCGGTCCGTGGTCCGGATTCGAGCACGTGAACGTGGACGGAACCGCCATCGTCCTGGACGCCGCGCGGGCGGCCGGGGCGCGGCGGTTCGTGCAGGTGTCGTCGCCCTCGGTCGCCCACGCCGGGGAGCCGCTGATCGGAGCGGCGGGCACGCCCGCGGACCCGGACCGCGCGCGGGGCAACTACGCCAGGAGCAAGGCGCTGGCGGAGCGGGCCGCTCTCGCGAGGGATGACGCCCACTTCTCGGTCGTGGCGGTCCGGCCGCACCTGGTCTGGGGGCCGGGGGACACGCAGCTCATCGGGCGCATCGCCGAGCGGGCCCGGGCCGGCCGACTCGTCCTCATCGACGACGGCGCGGCGCTGATCGACTCGACGTATGTCGACAACGCGGCGGAGGCCATCGCCGAGGCGCTCGAACGGTGTGCTGACCCGGACGTGCACGGGCGTGCATTCGTCGTCTCGAATGGCGAGCCGCGGACGGTGTTCGAACTGGTGAGCCGAATCGCTCTCGCCGCAGGCGGCGCACCTCCCCGTCGTCGGGTCCCCTACCCCGTCGCACGGCGAGCGGGAACGCTCGTCGAGCGGGCCTGGGCGCGGGCTGGCCGCCCCGATGAGCCGCCGATCACCGCCTTCGTCGCAGAGCAGCTGGCGACGGCGCACTGGTTCGACCAGCGCGAGACCCGCCGCGCCCTGCACTGGCGGCCACGGGTGAGTATCGACGAGGGTCTGGACCGGCTGGCCGCATCCTTCGGCGAACCTGATCGAACCGGTGGGCGTGGCGCTCCGGCGATCTGGCCCTCATCTGGCCTATAAATGGTGAAGGCCCCTCGAAGTATGAGTTCGAGGGGCCTTCACTTGGAAGCGTCCGCCCACCGCCCGATCTCTCGGGGCGCCCGCGCTAGGTGCAGATCGCGGCGCTCATGCTCCGTTTCCGCAGCATCGGCGATGTCGTTATCGCTTCCTCGAACCGCTCCGTTCAGACCGGCCCCGCCAGCACTCGGGACCCTCCGGTTGCGTCCCTTTCGGTCCGCCGCCTTCGTCTGGCCTTCACTTCCTGGATCGACCCGCCCCTTGCGGTGCGGTAGGTAAGTTCTACTCGCGTTCGGGTCGTCGTCACAAGCGGTTTGCCGAAGATTTTCGAGGAAATCCTGACCCTCGAATCACAGGCTCACCACGACGTATCCTGCGTCACTCCTGATCACCAGTTCGGCCGGAGACGTCGAGGAAATCGACGACCAGGGACGTGAAGGAATCGGCGTGCTCGATCTGGGTCCAGTGGCCGCAGCGCCCGAACACATGCAACTGCGAGTCGTCGATCAGGTGAAGGAGATCGACGGAGTTCTGCAGCGGAATGACCCGGTCGTCGCGCCCGTGCACGATGAGTGTCGGCACCGAGATGCGCGCGATGTCCGCTGGGTCGTGGGTCAGCGCGTCGAGCGCGCCCTGACGGGGCTCGGGGAACATCGCCCGGTATGCCTCCTGGACACCGGGTCGCATGCTGGCCTCGAAGCGCAGCCTCGCGAGGTCCGGCCCGGTCAGGCTGCGGTCGAAGGCGAACAGCTGGAGCAGCGACTCCATCGCCTCGACTGACGGCTCATAGCCCCACACGGCGTCCAGCCCCGGGGTGATCTCGAACGGCACGCCGACCGAGCCCATGAGCACGAGCCGGCCGACACGGTCGGGGTGCCGGATGGCAAGAGACAGGGCGAGGGCACCGCCGAACGAGTTTCCGACCACGTGGGCGCGCTCGACGCCGAGGGCATCGAGCACCGCCACGGCGTGGGCCGTCCAGGTGTCGAGGTCGTAGACGATGTCGGCGGGTCGCTCCGTGTAGCCGAATCCGACGATGTCGGGTGCGATCACCATGAAGCGCTCGGACAGGCCGGGGATGGTGAGCCGCCAGTTGGCCCATGCGCTGACGCCCGGGCCGGATCCGTGCAGGAGAAGCACCGGATGGCCGTCGCCGGACACGTGGACGTTGGTCGCGATGCCGTCCGCATCGAGCAGGGCGCCGATCTCAGGTGTCGTCATGGCCCAAGTGTCGCGGAAGGCACGAGGATGGGGGGCATGCGCCAGTACCGGTGGGGTCCCATCGTGCTGCTGGAGTCTGCGAACGCCACGTCCGGCATCGCCAATGCGATCGTGATGATCGCGATCCCCTGGCTCGTTCTGGAACGGACGGGTTCGGCGGCATCGGCCGGACTCGTGGTGGCGATGGCATCGCTGCCCGGCATTGTGGTGTCGCCCCTGGTCGGCATCGCCATCGACCGATTCGGGAGGCGATTGGTCAGCATCGTCTCCGACATCCTGTCCGCGGTCTCGGTCGCGGCATTTCCGATCGTCGCCGCGGTCGGCGACCTGGACTTCGGATGGATCCTCGCGCTCGCCGTGCTCGGGGCGACGTTCGACCCGGCCGGGTATACGGCACGGAAGGCGCTGCTCCCTGACGTGGCCACGGCGTCGGGCTACCCGATCGATCGGCTCAATGGCCTGCACGAAGGCGTCTTCGCGGTCGGGTGGACGATCGGGCCGGCCCTCGGGGCGATCCTCATCGGCCTGGTCGGCGCGGTGGACGTGTTCTGGGCCCCCTTCGGGCTGTTCCTCGTCGCCATCGGCTCCCTCGTACTGCTGCGCGTCGGCGATGCCGGCCTCGATGCTCGCCGCGCGTCAGGCGGAGCGGAGGACGGCACGTGGCGCCGTCTGGCTCTGGGCGCCACGGTGCTGTGGAACGACACCGCCTTGCGCGCGATCTCGATCGCGCTGATGGTCCTGGCGGCCGTGTACCTGCCCACCGAGTCCGTGATCCTGCCTGCCTACTTCGAGGCGCTGGACGACCCGACCGGCCTGGGCCTCCTCGTCTCGGCGATGGCGGCGGGCTCGGTCATCGGCGCCTTCGGGTACGGATGGATCTCGGGCAGGATGACCCGCTACCAGCTGGTCCGGCTCGTGCTGATCGGAACTGCGGCGTCCATCGTGCCGCTCGCGCTGCTGCCCGCGCTGTGGGTCATGCTCGTTGCGGGGTTCATCCTCGGTCTGGCGTGGGGTCCCTTCCAGCCGCTGATGAACACGCTCGTCCAGCGGCGCGTGGCTGCCGACGTGCAGGGCCGGGTGTACGGCGTCCAGACCGCGTTGTTCTATGCCTCGCCGCCGTTGGCGTTCCTCCTCGCCGGGTGGATGGTCGAAAGCTATGGAGTGCAGGTCACCTACCTCGCGTTCGCGGCGGTGCTGGTCGTCACGTCGCTCGGCGTGCTCTTCGTGAGGAGCATCCGTGACATCGACGCCTGACCGCCCCTCACCCGAGCGGGTGCGTATGGTCGGCTCATGCGCGTGCTCAGCGGTGTGGGGGTGGCGACGCTCCTAGCCGTCGGCCTGATGTCGGGATGCTCCGGATCCGAAGTGGACGTGAACCAGGGCCTACCGCAGGATGCCGTCGTCTCGTACGCGTATCACGATTCCTCCGTGCCACCTCAGTACCACCGAAGCGAGAGCCTCACCGTCACCCAGGGCGAGGCGCACCTGGTGATCGACAGCTACGGCGACGTGCTGGCCGACGAGCGGGTGCCGACTCCGGCCGCGGTGTGGGAGCTGCTCGGCTCGACCCTCCCGTCCGTGCTGGACCTCCAGGCCCAACCGGAGGAGGACGGCTGCACGGGCGGCACCGGGATCGACCTCGTCATCGCCTCGGGTGAGGAGACCCTCCTCGACCTGCGACCGCAGTTCTGCGGTGGCTCCAACGAATCGCTGGAGGCGCCTATTCAGGCCTGGATCGCGCCAGCACGTGAGCTGTTCCCGCCGACCGACGAGCTGGCTCCGGAGGGTGAGTGAGCGGGTTCTCGTTCGAGGTTTCGTCGTCGATGGCGTCCGGGCTGGGTCGGGCCGGCGTCATCACGACACCGCACGGCGAGATCCGGACCCCGGCGTTCACCCCCGTGGGCACGAAGGCGACGGTGAAGGCGGTGCTGCCGGAGTCCATGCGGGAGCTGGGTGCCCAGGTGATCCTGGCGAACGCGTACCACCTGTACCTCCAGCCCGGCGCCGACATCGTCGATGAGGCTGGCGGGGTGGCTCGGTTCATGGGCTGGGACGGCCCCACGATCACGGACAGCGGCGGCTTCCAGGTGCTGTCCCTGGGCGTCGGGTTCAAGAAGATCCTGGCCATGGACGCGAAGACCGTTCGCTCGGACGAGGTCATCGCCGAAGGCAAGGATCGGCTCGCCCACGTCGACGACGACGGCGTGACCTTCAAGTCGCATGTGGACGGGTCCATGCATCGCTTCACGCCCGAGGTGTCGATGCGCGTCCAGCACCAGCTCGGCGCCGACATCATGTTCGCGTTCGACGAGTGCACGACCCTGTTGAACACCCGGGACTACCAGGAGAGATCGGTCGCGCGGACCCAGGCCTGGGCCGAGCGCTGCGTGGCCGAGCACGACCGGCTCACCGCCGAGCGGGCAGGTCACCCCTACCAGGCGCTGTTCGCCGTGGTTCAGGGTGCGCAGTACGAGGACCTGCGACGCATGTCGGCCCGGGGCCTGGCCGCCCTCGACGTCGACGGCTTCGGGATCGGCGGGGCGCTGGAGAAGGACCAGCTGGGGACCATCGTCCGGTGGGTCTGCGAGGAGCTGCCTGAGGACAAGCCGCGGCACCTGCTCGGCATCGGGGATCCGAGCGACGTGTTCGTCGCCGTCGAGAGCGGGGCGGACACCTTCGACTGCGTGGCTCCGTCGCGCAACGCCCGCAACGGGACCGTGTACCACCCGAACCGGCGCTTCCACCTGACCAACGGGCGCTACCGCAGGGACTTCGCGCCGATCGACGACACCTGCGACTGCTACACCTGCGCGAACCACACCCGCGCCTACGTGCATCACCTGTACAAGTCCAAGGAGATGCTGGCCTCGACGCTGGCGACCATCCACAACGAGCGGTACATCGTCCGGCTGATCGACCGCATCCGCGACAGCATCATCGACGGGACGTTCGCCGATCTTCGGGACGAGGTACTGGGTCGGGACCGGGCGGACTATCCGATCGCGTAGGTCGGCTCTCTCCGCTTGACGGCGGCGATGACCCGGTAGGTGATGGGCAGCAGGGCGACCTCGAGCAGGGTCTTGTACAGGTAGCCGACCAGAACGTAGTTCCAGAACTCCGCGCCGGTGATGATCCCGTAGAAGGCGATGGTGCAGAAGACGAGCGTGTCGGCGAACTCCCCGACGGCCGTCGAGCCGATGAGTCGCAGCCACAGCGCCCTCTCCTTGGTGCGCTCCTTGATCCGTACCAGGACGTAGGCGTTGAGCAGCTGCCCGACGAGGAAGCCGGCGACGCTGGCGAGCACGATCCGCGGCACGAAGCCGAGGACCGCCTCGAAGGCCTCCTGGTTCGGCCAGTCGGCAGCGGGCGGGGACAACTGCACCACCCAGAAGGTGAACGCCGCGAGCACCGACATCAGGAAGCCCAGGAAGATCGCCTTGCGCGCCGCCTTGAGGCCGTACACCTCGCTGAGGACGTCGCCGACGATGTACGTCAGCGGGAAGAGGAAGACGCCGCCGTCGGTGATGATCGGCCCGAAGGCGATGAGCTTGACCGCCCCGATGTTCGAGATGAGCAGCAGGGCCGACGAACGTGGCGACCACGATCGGGTACACGCCGGCGCCTACGAGGGCGTAGTGGACGCGGTCCTGGGGCGGGGAATCGGAGTGTGACATCTGGCGCCCCCGGCAGGATTCGAACCTGCGACCTTCGGTACCGGAAACCGGCGCTCTATCCCCTGAGCTACGGGGGCTCGGGCCGCAACAGGCTATCAGCGGGGTCCCGCCGCCCCTGAGCCCGAACCTTCCGCAAGGATGGCGGCGTGAGGGAGCGCATTCAGGAGGTCGATGGACTGGGGGCGCCGGATCACCGTGGACTATGGGCGCAATCGCGTCTCGCTGTCGGCCGGCGGCCTGGCCTACTTCGTCGCGCTGTCGCTGGCGCCGGCCGCCCTCGCCTTCGGGACCCTCGCTGGAGTCTTCCTCGACCCGGACCAGGTGCGGGACGTCCTGGAGCGGTTCGCCGCCCAGACGCCCGAGGCCGCCGGCGCCCTCCAGACCGTCATCGACGCCCTGGTCGGGACGATCGAGTCCGCGTCGGCCACCTCGTTCACCATCACGACACTGGTGAGCCTGCTGATCGCCGTCTATGCGGCTGCCAAGGTGGTCCTGGGGGTGCGGATGGCCATGAACACGGTCTTCGGCGTGACCGAGAAGCGCAGCGGACTGATCGAGCGCGGCGTCTCGACCGTGATCACGCTGATCGGAATGGTCGCTGCCGTCGCCATCGTGGTGGTCCTGACCATCCTTCCCCAGATCCTCGACTGGCTCGGTGTCGACGGGCTGTCCGCGGCGCTCGACCAGTGGTGGCTGGACTGGCCGGTGGCGGTGCTGCTGCTCTACTTCGGGTCACGCTGGGTCCTGCGGCATGCTCCGAGCACGTCCGGTGGCCCTGCCATGGGCGTCCCGGGGTGCCCTCGTGTCGACGGTGGGATTCGTCGGGGCCACGGTGGGAGTGGGCATCTACGCCCGGTTCTCGACCAGCCTCGGCGCGGCCATCCTCATCTTCGGCACCGCGATCGTCATCCTGCTGTGGCTCTATCTGTGCTTCGTCGCGCTCCTGTGGGGAGCGATCATCGAGGCGGACGGCCTCAGGACGAGAACCACTTCGGGGGCCCGGCCACCAGCCCGGTGAGGAAGGCGGCCCCCGCGCCGGCCATCCCCATGTCGAAGGCACTCGGTCCACGGCGTGAAGACCGCGAACATGAAGGCGCCGGCCCCCATGACCACGCCGGCGATGCGGCGAACGCGACTCGTCCGCCGGCAGATGAGCCGCTCGTCGTCGCCGGCTCGGCGTCCGGCTTGCGCGCTGGGGTCTGGCCGGGCTGTGCCGGAGGCTGCCCGGTGGTCGCGTTGATCTCCCGCAGGAGCCGTTCGATGTCGTCTTCGGCCATCTGACCATTGTGCCTCAGGTCGTTGGACGACGCCGAAACCCGACATTCCCCGCACTTCGCCCGACGCCGTTTGGATGCGCGGACAGGGGGGCATACCGCTGCTGTCCGGGTCGCAAGTCGGGGGACAGGGACCCGGAAGCGCTGAAGGGCCCCACCATGCGGTGGGGCCCTTCAGATGCGTTCGATGCCGGAGTGTCGTCCTGGATCCAGATGCGTTCTCGATGCGGAGACGTGTCGTCGAATGCAGACGTCCGGACCGCCATCGGCTTGCGCAATGAAGCCGTAGCCCTTCTCAGCGTTGAACCACTTCACCGAACCTTGAGCCATGATGCACATTCTCCTTGCAGGAACGTCGTGCCGAACGGTTGCCCGGCCCGTCGGCCAAGCCGTTCGAACCTTCGTCCCGCATCTGTGCTCGTGCTCAGAAGTACCGATGCCCGCCTCGTGGGCGGGCACCTCTCAGAACGGTGGTGCTGATCTGGCCGTGCCTGGCGGGGAGCATAGCCGCTTGGGGGCCGGTCGGACGAGGACTTCGCGCGGCTAGGCTCGCGCGTGAATCCCGCCCAACTCGCGGCCGCCGTCACCGACATCGTGTCCGAACTGGCCGCCGAAGGTCGCGTCCGGTTGGCGACATGCCGGAGGTGCGCTTCGACCGGCCGAAGTCCCGTGAGCACGGCGACTACGCCACCAACATCGCGCTCGCCCTCGCCAAGCCGGCTGGCGTGCCGCCGCGCGAACTGGCCACGCTCCTCGCCGAGCGGCTGGCGGCGGTGCCCGGCGTGGCCTCGGCTGAGGTGGCCGGTCCGGGATTCGTCAACATCCGGCTCGACACCGCCGCGCAGGGCGAGCTGGCCCGCACGGTCGTCGCGGCCGGTGAACGAGTGGGGCCACGGCGATGCCATGGCCGGGCGGGTCGTCAATGTCGAGTTCATCTCCGCGAACCCCACCGGTCCGATCCACCTCGGGCACACGCGGTGGGCGGCCGTCGGCGACGCGATCGCCCGGGTGCTGGCGGCAGCGGGAGCGACCGTCACGACGGAGTTCTACATCAACGATCGCGGCGTGCAGATGGACAAGTTCGGGGCCTCGGTGATGGAGGTTGCGCACGGCCGGCCCGTCCCCGAGGACGGATACCACGGCGGCTACATCGCTGACCTGGCGGCCGCGATCGTCATCGCCAAGCCGGACATCATGTCCCTGCCCGACGACGAGCAGCTGGTCGCCTTCAGGGAGGCGGCATACGCCCTCCAGCTCAAGCAGCAGGAACAGGTGCTCGAGCTCTTCCGCACGCACTTCGACGTCTGGTACTCCGAGCGCTCGCTCTACGAGTCGGGAGCAGTCGAGCGCGGCCTGAAGAAGCTCATCGAGCAGGGGCACGTCTACGAGCTCGACGGAGCGATGTGGCTGCGCACGACGGACTTCGACGACGACAAGGACCGCGTCCTCATCAAGGCCGACGGCCAGTACACCTACTTCGCCGCGGACACCGCGTACTACGTCGACAAGCGGTCCCGCGGCTTCGACCTCAGCATCTACCTGCTCGGCGCGGACCATCACGGCTACGTCAACCGGCTCCGGGCCGTCGCCGCGTGCGCTGGCGACGACATGGACGACAACATCGAGGTGCTGATCGGTCAGCTGGTCAAGATCACCCGTGGCGGCGAGGAGGTCCGGCTGTCCAAGCGGGCCGGGAACATCGTCACCCTCGAGGAACTCGTCGAGGAGGTCGGCGTCGACGCCGCCCGCTACACCCTGTCCCGCTACCCGGTGGACACCCCGATGACCCTCGACCTGGAGGAGGTCACTCGCGCCACGAGCGACAACCCCGTCTTCTACGTGCAGTACGCGCACGCGCGGATCTCGTCGGTGCTGCGCAACGCCGCGGAGCTGGGCATCGACTGGCGCAACGCCGACTTCGATCCGGCCCTGCTCGACCACGAGCGGGAGAACAACCTGCTCGGCATGATCGGGGAGTTCCCGCGCGTGGTGGCGAGCGCCGCCGAGCTGCGCGAGCCGCATCGCGTGGCGCGCTACCTGGAGGACCTGGCCACCGCCTACCACCGCTTCTACGACGTGTGCTGGGTGCTGCCGCGCGGCGACGAGGAGCTGGCGCCGATCCACGTCGCGCGGCTGTGGCTGTGCGCGGCCTCGCGGCAGACGATCGCCAACGGACTCGACCTGCTCGGCGTGAGCGCTCCGGAGCGCATGTAGGCCAGCCGTTCCCCGGATGGGAGCGCACCGATGGTGAGGGGGTCGGCCAGTGCACCTGATCCTGGTCGGCGCGCCGCGGTCAGGTGCGTCAGTTCTTCAGGCGGCCCTGCTGGAGGAGCCGTCGTGGGGGGCGTCTGACCTCTCGCGCCGGGACGTCATCGAACTCGCCACTCCCTCTGCAGCTTCCGACGGCTTCGCGTCGCAACGCCTGACGTCTGTCGACGCGACGGTCAGCGTTGTCGATGCCATCCGACGGGCTGCATCATCCCGCGTCGAGGCTGACGTGCTGGTGGATTGGTACCCCCGACTCTCGATGGGGATCTCGCTGCTGGCGGCAGCGCTACCGGACGCCCGCTTCGTCGTGATGGCTCGCCGCCCGGTGCCAACCATCAGCTCGCTGATCGATGCGTGGCGATCGAGGCGATTCGCGTCGATCCCGGACCTGCCGGGGTGGTGGGGAGAGCCCTGGGCCTTCCCCCTCGTCGAGGACTGGCGCAGGCTGATCGGTGCGCCGCTGGCGAAGGTGTGCGCCGAGCAGTGGGCCGGGATCGCGTCGGCTGTCTTGGACGATCTGGAGGCCCTGCCGGCGGAACGCTGGGCCGTGGCGTCCTACGAGGGCCTGCTTGCCGATCCGATCGGCGAGATCACCACCGTGACCGCGGCACTCGGACTGCCGTGGGCCGGAGCCTTGACCCAGCCGCTGCCCGTGACGTCGACCGCCGTGACGCCACCGATCGCCTGGAAGTGGCAGCGGAACTGGGGTGAGCTCAGTGTCGCGATGGCGGACGTCGAGCCGACGGTCGATCGGTACCGGGGGGTCCTGCAGTCAGTGCGGCCGGACCTCCCGTGGCCGGAGCTCGAGGCTGCCCCCGCTCAAGGGGAGCCGCCACGCATCATTGCCAGCGCGGGGACCCCATTCTCCTCGTCGCACACCGCCTCGTTGCCGCAGGTGTTGGGTCAAGCCAAGGCGTCGCTGGTCATCACGACCTACAAGTCCGGGCACGTGATCCTCGCACGCAACAACGACGGCTCGATCGACACCGAGTTCACGGACTTCGACCGTCCCATGGGACTGGCGGTGACTGGTTCGAGGCTGGCGATCGGTGCGGCCGACACGATCCGGGTCTACACCGCCAATCCCGGGATCGAGTCGAGAGTGCTGTCGCCGAGACCGGTCGACGGCGCCTACGCGCCGCGCAGCATCGTGTTCACGGGCGATGTCGCGATCCACGACATGGCCTACGCGGCAGATGGATCCCTGTACTTCGTGAACACCCGGTTCTCGTGCGTGTGCCGGCAGGACCTCGACTACTCGTTCGTCCCGGTGTGGCGGCCCTCCTGGATCAGCGGCCTGGCGGCCGAGGACCGCTGCCACCTGAACGGCCTGTGCGTCGTCGACGGCATACCCCGGTACGTCACGGCTCTGTCGCAGACCGACGCGATGGACGGCTGGCGCGCGCAGAAGGGCACGTCTGGCGTGGTCGTCGACATGACGACCGACGCGGTCGTCGCCGTCAGGGCTGTCGATGCCGCACTCACCACGCTGGCATGACGGTCACCTCTGGGTGCTCGAGTCGGGCAGGGGCACCCTCGCCACCGTGGACGTCGACAGCGGGGCCGTCACGACTGTCGCCACGCTCCCCGGTTTCACTCGCGGCCTGGCGTTCCTCGGGCCGTATGCACTTGTCGGCCTCTCGCAGGTGCGCGAGTCGGTGTTCGCGTCGCTGCCGGTCACGGAGCAGAGGACCGAGCGCAACTGCGGCATCTGGATGGTGGATACCCGGAACGGCGACGTCGTCGGCTTCCTCAGGTTCGACGGACAGGTGCAGGAGATCTTCGACGTCGCCGTTCTGCCGGCGAGCTGGCCGTCGATCGTCGACGCGGGTGCGATCACTCAGTCGGCGTTCGTCCTGCCGGACGAGGCACTGATCGACATCGTCGCACCATCGCCGCCGTCGTGATGCCCTAGCCTTTCGGCATGCGCGCCCATCCTGCTGGCCCCCTGCATGCCGACGTCGCCGTCGATCACGAGGCCGTGGCCCGCCCCGCGAACGCGGATGAACTCAACTACCTCTCACCGGCGGTGTGGCCCTCCTCGTGCCGTCGGAACTCGAGCGGGTCGATGGAGATCGGCGGCGTCGACGTTCGTGACGCCGTCGCCGAGTACGGGTCGCCGCTGTTCCTGTTCGACGAGGCCGACCTCCGGGCGAGGGCGCACCGCTACCGCACCGCCTACGTGGATGCTGGCGCCCGGCTCGTCTACTACGCCGCCAAGGCCTTCCTGACCACGACGGTCGCGCGCTGGGTGACGGAGGAAGGACTCGGAATCGACGTCGCCTCCGGAGGCGAGCTGGCCGTCGCACTCAGAGCCGGCGTGCCGGGCGAGCGCCTCCTGATGCACGGCAACAACAAGTCGATGGCGGAGATCGAGGCCGCGGTCGCGGCCGGCGTCGGGCGGATCGTCATCGACTCCTTCGAGGACATCGTGCGCATCGCCGATGCGGCCGCACGTGCCGGCATCGTGCAGCCCGTTCTGGTCCGGGTCACCGTGGGCGTGGAGGCGCACACCCACGAGTTCATCGCCACGGCGCACGAGGACCAGAAGTTCGGTCTGTCGCTGGCCTCCGGTGCCGCGGACGAGGCGGTGCGGCGGGTCGCGAAGCTGCCGAGCCTGGACCTCATGGGCCTGCACTCCCACATCGGCTCGCAGATCTTCGACGCGGCGGGCTTCCAGGTGGCGGCCGCCCGCGTGGTGTCGCTCGCCCAGCGGATCTGGGACGAGCAGGCCATCGAGGTCGAGGAGCTGAACTTCGGCGGCGGCATGGGCATCGCCTACCTGGACTCCGACGATCCGCTTGACGTGCCGGACATGGCGCTTCCAGATCGGCGACATCGTCGGCAAGGAGTGCGCCGCGGCCGGCATCCCGATGCCGGCGCTGGCCTTCGAACCCGGGCGGGCAATCGTGGGTCCCGCGGCGGTGACGCTGTACGAGGTCGGGACCGTCAAGCCAGTCGACCTCGATCGTGGCGCAGTGCGCACGTACGTGTCCGATCGACGGCGGGATGAGCGACAACATCCGCACGGCGCTCTACGACGCGGAGTACACGGTCGTGCTCGCCTCGCGTGAGTCGTCGGCCGAGCCGATGCTCACCCGCGTCGTGGGCAAGCACTGCGAGTCCGGGGACATCGTCGTGCGCGACGCGTGGCTGCCCGCCGACCTCGCTCCCGGGCGACCTGCTCGCGGTGGCCGCGACAGGGGCGTACTGCCGCTCGATGGCATCGAACTACAACTACCTGCCACGGCCAGCCGTCGTGTCAGCCCGGGATGGCGGACGTCAGTCGTGCTGCGGCGCGAGACGATGGACGACCTGCTCGCCCTCGACCCCGGCGCCTGAGCCGCTACTCGCGCTCGGAACCGGCGACCAGCTCCTCGGGCTCCTCGACGGTCGACCGCGTGATCCGCCAGAGGATCGACGGCCAGGACGGACCCCACGAGGGGAGCCAGGATGAACAGCCAGACCTGGCCGAGGGCGTCCCCGCCGGCGAACAGCGCCGGTCCGAAGGAGCGGGCCGGGTTGACCGAGGTGCCGTTCAGCGGGATGCCGACGAGGTGGACCAGGGTGAGAGTCAGGCCGATCGCGATGCCGGCGAAGCCGGGGGCCGCGACCCTCTCGGTCACCAGCAGGATGACCATGACGAACGCGCCGGTGAGCAGGACCTCGAGGACGAAGGCCCCGGCCATGTTGATGTTGCCGTTGTCGTAGGAGTTCGTGCCCAGGCCACCGGTGTAGTCGGTGACGCCGAAGGAGGACACGAACAGCTTGAGGACTCCGCCGGCGACGATGGCGCCGAGGAACTGGGCGATCCAGTAGCCGACCGCCTCGTTGGTCGGCATGCGCCGGCCCAGGAGCATGCCGAGCGTGACGGCCGGGTTCACGTGCGCCCCCGAGACCGGTCCGAACGCGTAGGCGATGCCGAGCAGCACGAGGCCGAAGGCCAGGGCGACACCGACCACGCCGTTGCCCGGTCCGGCGCCGTCGACGCCGACCTTGGCGGCGATGCCGAAGACTGCCGCGCCGACGGCGAGGAAGACGAGCAGGAAAGTGCCGACGAACTCGGCGAGCAGCTTGCGGGCAGCGGTGTTCATGTTCTCCTCCGGGGACCCGTGGCGGCGTGGCTACCGTCTGGTATGGAGGCAATGGTGCCCAAGACGGGGGCCAAAGTCCCGTAGGCGCGCTGCGCGGCGAACCGGTTGGCGACCTTCGCCGAGCACCTGAGAGGCTGTGCACCGAGCAGTCCCATCCACGAGGAGCATGCATGTCGTCCCAGGCGCGACCCCTGACCGTCGCCGTGCTCGGCGGCGGCACCGTGGGCGCGTCGGTGGCCCGGCTCCTGCGGGAGAACGCCGTCGATCTGGAGAAGCGGGTGGGCGTGCCCGTCGTGCTGACCGGTGTGGCGGTGCGGGACAAGCGACAAGGCGCGCCCCGGAGTGCCGGCCGACCTGATCACGACCGACGCGGAGGCGCTCGCCTCCAGCGGGGTCGACATCGTGGTGGAGCTCATCGGCGGCATCGAGCCGGCGCGAGCCCTGATCCTGTCCGCGATGGCGGCCGGATCCAGTGTCGTGACCGCCAACAAGGCGCTCCTCGCGGCCGACGGCGCGACGCTCTACGAGGCGGCCGCCCGTCACGGGGTCGACCTCTACTTCGAGGGGGCGGTGGCCGGCGCCATCCCGCTGCTGCGCCCGTTGCGCGAGTCCCTGGCCGGCGATCGCGTGACCAAGGTGCTCGGCATCGTCAACGGCACCACGAACTTCATGCTCACGAAGATGGACGAGGAGGGGGTCGAGTACGCCGACGTGTTCGCGGAGGCGGATGCGCTGGGGTATCTCGAGGCGGATCCGAGCCTGGACGTCGACGGCCACGACGCCGCGGCCAAGGCGGCGATCCTCGCCGAGCTCGCCTTCCACACGCGGGTCACGCTCGCGGACGTCTACTGCGAGGGCATCAGCAAGGTCACCTCCGAGGACATCGCGGCGGCCCAGCAGATGGGCTTCGTCATCAAGCTGCTCGCGGTGGCCGAGCTCACCGACGAGGGGGTGATCGTCCGGGTGCACCCGACGATGCTGCCGCGCAGCCACCCTCTGGCGAGCGTGCGCGGCGCCTTCAACGCGGTGTTCATCGAGGCCGAGTCCGCGGGAGAGATGATGTTCTACGGCCGCGGAGCGGGTGGCGCTCCCACCGCGAGCGCGGTCCTCGGCGACCTGGTCACGGCGGCCCGCAATCGCGTGGGCGGCGGCCGGGGTCCGGGGGAGAGCACGTACACCAAGCTGCCGGTCCTGCCTGTCGGCGCCGCGCTCACCCGCTACTACGTGAACATGTCCGTCGCCGACCGACCCGGCGTTCTCGCGAGCATCGCCCAGGCGTTCTCGGACAACGGGGTGAGCATCCAGGTCGTGCGGCAGGACGGTCACGGCGACGAGGCCGGACTCATCGTGCGCACCCATCGCGCGTCCGACGCCGCCCTGCGCATGACGGTCGAGCAGCTCAGCGGGCTCGACACTGTCCGCGAGGTGCTTGGCGTGATGCGCGTCGAGGGCGAGGCGGGGGCATAGCCATGGCGCATCAATGGCGCGGCCTGATCGAGGAGTACCGCGACCGGCTACCGGTGTCGGACGCGACCCCGGTGATCACGCTCCACGAGGGCGGAACGCCGCTGGTCCACGCCGGCGTCCTGAGCGAGATGCTCGGCTGCGACGTCTGGCTGAAGTACGACGGTTCGAACCCCACCGGTTCCTTCAAGGACCGCGGCATGACGATGGCGATCTCGAAGGCGGCCGAGGAGGGGGCCAAGGCCGTCATCTGCGCCTCGACCGGCAACACGTCGGCCAGCGCGGCGGCCTATGCCGCGAAGGCCGGCATGACATGCGCGGTGCTCGTGCCGCAGGGCAAGATCGCGATGGGCAAGCTGGCGCAGGCCGTCGTGCACGGGGCGACCCTGCTCCAGGTCGACGGCAACTTCGACGACTGCCTCGAGCTGGCGCGCAAGCTGGCCGTCGACTACCCGGTCGAGCTGGTCAACAGCGTCAACCCGGCCCGCATCGAGGGGCAGAAGACGGCCGCCTTCGAGGTGGTCGACCAGCTCGGCCGTGCACCCGACATCCACTGCCTTCCGGTCGGCAACGCGGGCAACATCACGGCCTACTGGAAGGGGTACGCGGAGTATGCGGCCGACGGCGTCGCCTCAAGCCGGCCGCGCATGTGGGGATTCCAGGCAGCCGGGGCGGCTCCGCTCGTCATCGGGGAACCGGTCCTCCACCCCGAGACGATTGCCACCGCGATCCGCATCGGCAATCCGGCCTCGTGGGATTCGGCCATCGAGGCCCGTGACGCCTCGGGTGGACGCATCGACGCCGTCACCGACGAGGAGATCCTGGCGGCGTACCGCCTGGTGGCCGGACGCGAGGGACTGTTCTGCGAACCGGCCAGCGCTGCGAGTGTCGCGGGACTGCTGAAGATGCACCTCGCCGGAGACCTGGATCCGGGCCAGACCATCGTCTGCACGCTCACGGGCAATGGACTGAAGGACACGCAGTGGGCGCTCGAAGGTGCGCAGGAGCCGACCGTCGTCCCGGTCGATGCGCACACGGCGGCCCGCGCCCTGGAACTGGCGTAGCCATGTCGGGTCTGCGTCGAGAGGCAGTGCGGGTGATGGTGCCGGCCAGCAGCGCCAATCTCGGGCCGGCCTTCGACACCGCGGGACTGGCGCTCGCCATCTACGACGACCTGATCGCGATGGTCACCGATGACGAGGGCGTGCTTGTCGAGGTGGACGGTGAGGGCGAGGGCGTGGTCCCACTCGACGAGACGAATCTGGTCGCCCGTTCGATGATGGCCGCCTTCGCGCGGATGGACGTGCGGGTTCCGGGCTTCATCCTGCGGTGCGTCAACGTCATCCCGCATGGCCGCGGGCTCGGCTCGTCGGCCGCCGCGATCATCGGAGGCATCGTCCTGGCCCGGGCCATGGTCGTCGACGGACGCGAGCGCATGACCGACAGTGACGTGCTGCAGCTCGCGCTCGCGCCAGGAGTGCGCATCCAGACAACCTCGCGGCGGCGCTCCACGGCGGATTCACGGTGGCCTGGCTCGAGGGCGACGGCTTCGCCGACGCCGTGCGCATGGAACCGCACGCCGACGTTCAGCCGGTCGTGCTGGTTCCGCCGAACGCGCTCGCCGACGTCGCAGGCGCGCGCGCTGCTGCCCGACACGGTGGCGTTCGCCGACGCATCGGCCAACGTCGCTCGCGCCGCGCTGCTCGTCCATGCCATGACCATCGACCCGCGCCGCCTCATGAGCGCGACCGAGGACCGACTGCACCAGCAGCGCCGAGCCGCCGCGTATCCCGACTCGGTCGCCCTGGTCGCGCGGTTGCGGACCGCGGGGGTTCCCGCGGTCATCTCCGGAGCTGGACCGACCGTGCTCGCCTTCCCGTCTCCTGGCACGGCGGCGATCGTCGCCGACTCGGCGGGGGAGGGGTGGATCGTTCAGGCGGTACCGGTTGCTCCGGTCGGGGCCCGCGAGGTCCCGATGCCCTTGCTCACCTGACACCCGCCTGGCGGCCCGGGCGGTGGTGTGGTGTTATGCTCGTGTACGTTCCAGAAATGACGGCGGCAAGCCGATTCCTCGATTCCGAGCCAACGGTCCGTCACCTCATGTGAATCCGCGGTGGACACTGCACCGCACTGGACACCCCCCTGCGAGAGCCGGCACGCCGAGCAGTCGCGGGTAGACGAACCCCTCGCAAGTCGAGGGCAACCTCCAAAGGAATTCTTCGTGACAGAAACTGAAGTGTCGGGCACGACGAGCACGACCTCGCGGGGCAATGGCCTGTCGGCCATGCTCCTGCCCGAACTCAAGCAACTCGCCCAGCAGATGGGCATCTCCGGCGCCAGCGGCATGCGCAAGGGCGACCTGGTGGCCGCGATCAGCGAGCGCCAGCGGTCCTCCGCATCCGACCTCCGCATCGACCTCCGCATCGAATGGGGCAGCCCCCGAGGCCGCCAGTCGCCCCCGGCGGGGCGCCGACGTGAGCAGGCTCCAGTGGAGCAGGCCGACGGGGCCGAGGCGCCGGCCAAGACCGAGACCCGAGCCAAGAGCGAGCAGCAGGCCAAGAGCGACGCGCCGGCCAAGACCGAGCAGCAGGACAAGTCGCAGGCCTCGGACGACAGTGGCCAGGATCAGGGCAACCGTCAGGACCGTGGCAACCGCCAGGACCGCGGCAACCGCCAGGACCGCGGCAACCGCCAGGATCAGGGCAATCGGCAGGACCGTGGCGACCGTCAGGATCAGGGCAATCGGCAGGACCGTGGCGACGGTCCCGACGAGGGCCGCCGGCGCCGTCGCGGACGGGACCGCTTCCGGGACCGCCGGGACCGCCGGCCGGGCGGCAACTACAACGACGTCGAGCCCGAGATCAGCGAGGACGACATCCTCGTCCCCGTCGCGGGCATCCTCGACGTGATGGAGAACTACGCGTTCGTGCGCACCAGCGGGTACCTCCCGGGGCACAACGACGTGTACGTGTCGCTCTCGATGGTTCGCAAGAACGGCCTGCGCAAGGGCGACGCGATCACCGGCGCGACGAAGCAGGCGAAGGACGGCGACCGCAAGGAGAAGTTCAACCCGCTCGTCCGGATCGACACCGTCAATGGCGGCACGCTTGACGCCTCTCGCAACCGGCCCGAGTTCTCCAAGCTCACGCCGCTGTACCCCCAGGACCGCCTCCGCCTGGAGACCACACCCGGCAACCTCACCACTCGCGTGATCGACCTCGTCGCGCCGATCGGCAAGGGCCAGCGCGGACTCATCGTGTCACCGCCCAAGGCCGGCAAGACGATGGTGCTGCAGTCGATCGCCAACGCGATCGTCACGAACAACCCCGAGGTGCACCTGATGGTCGTCCTGGTGGACGAGCGACCCGAAGAGGTCACCGACATGCAGCGCTCGGTCAAGGGCGAGGTCATCGCCTCGACGTTCGACCGACCGGCCGAGGACCACACGATCATCGCCGAGCTGTCGATCGAGCGGGCCAAGCGCCTCGTCGAGCTCGGGCATGACGTCGTCGTGCTGCTGGACTCGATGACCCGCCTCGGGCGCGCCTACAACCTGGCCGCCCCGGCGTCGGGCCGCATCCTCTCCGGCGGCGTCGACTCCACGGCGCTCTACCCGCCGAAGCGGTTCTTCGGTGCCGCCCGGAACATCGAGAACGGCGGCTCCCTGACGATTCTCGCCACCGCGCTCGTCGAGACCGGCTCTCGCATGGACGAGGTCATCTTCGAGGAGTTCAAGGGCACCGGAAACATGGAGCTCAAGCTCGATCGGCGCCTGGCCGACAAGCGGATCTTCCCCGCGGTGGACGTCGACGCGTCCGGCACCCGCAAGGAGGAGCTGCTGATGTCGGCCGAGGAGCTCAAGATCGTCTGGAAGCTGCGCCGGGTGCTGCACGCCCTCGACCAGCAGCAGTCGATCGAGCTCCTGCTCAACAAGCTTCGGGAGACCCAGAGCAACAGCGAGTTCCTGCTGCAGGTGCAGAAGACGTCGCCCGCGGTCAGCGGATCGCGCGACGACGACTGACGTCCATCCGCCCGAGGTGATTTCGTACCCGCTGAGGGCAGTGGCATACTTGTCCAGTTCCGGTTCACGGCCGCCCGCCGGGCGCACCGACCCGGAGCCATCCGAGGAGAGACATGAAGGCTGATATCCACCCCGCTTACGCGGAGACCACCGTCACGTGCACCTGCGGCAGCACCTTCACGACGCGGAGCACCGCCAAGAACGGCGTCATCCACGCGGACGTGTGCTCGCAGTGCCACCCGTTCTACACCGGCAAGCAGAAGATCCTCGACACCGGTGGTCGCGTGGCCAAGTGGGAGAGCCGATACGGCAAGGAGGCCCCGAGACCGAGAAGTAGCTTCAGCCCCCGGGCGCCGGCCCGGGGTCGGCCGCGTGTCTCCCCCGTCGCGCGGTCGACCCCCGACCGGCGCCCGGTCTGTTTGACCCCCATCCCACGAGTGATCGGGAGACCCGCGATGTTCGAGTCCTGCATCGAGCTGCTGGACGAGTACTCGCAGGTCGAGGTGCAGCTCTCGGACCCCGCCGTGCACGGCGACCAGGCCGCCGCCCGACGGCTCGGGCGCCGCTTCGCCGCAGCTCGGGCCGATCGTCGCGGCCTACCGTGAGTGGCTGGCGGCCACCGACGACCTCGAGGCGGCGCGTGAGCTCGGCGAGGTTGACGAGGCCTTCGCGGACGAGGTCGCGTCCCAGGCCGAGCGGGTCGACGTCGGCCGCCGAGCACCTGCGACCCTGCTGCTGCCCCGGGATCCGATGGACGACAAGGACGTCATCGTCGAGGTCAAGGCGGGAGAGGGCGGCGAGGAGTCGGCGCTGTTCGCCGGCGATCTCGCCCGGATGTACATGCGGTACGCCGAGCGCCGCGGCTGGTCCACTGAGGTCCTCGATGCGGTCGAATCCGACCTCGGGGGCTACAAGGACATCTCGATCGCGGTGAAGGCACAAGGGAGTGCCGGAGCCTGGCTCGGCACCGTTCGCGCGATTGAAGTTCGAGGGCGGGGTGCATCGCGTCCAGCGGGTCCCGGTCACGGAGTCCCAGGGCCGGATCCACACGTCCGCGGCCGGGGTCCTGATCCTCCCGGAGGCAGAGGACGTCGACGTCGTGATCGACGCCAACGACCTCAGGATCGATGTCTACCGCTCCTCGGGCCCCGGCGGACAGAGCGTCAATACGACCGACTCGGCCGTGCGCATCACCCACCTGCCGACCGGCGTGGTGGTGTCGTGCCAGAACGAGAAGAGCCAGCTGCAGAACAAGGAGTCGGCGCTGCGCATCCTGCGGGCACGGCTCCTCGCTGTCGCCGAGGAGCAGGCGGCCAAGGAGGCGTCAGACGCCCGCCGCTCGCAGGTGCGCACGGTCGACCGCAGCGAGCGCATCCGCACCTACAACTTCCCGGAGAACCGGTTCAGCGACCACCGAGTCGGCTTCAAGTCCCACAACCTCGACCAGGTGCTCGACGGCGACCTCGACGCGGTGATCGATGCGTGCGTCGAGGCCGACCAGGACCAGTCGGCTCAGCGACGTGGGGAGCTCCTGATGTCGTGGACCGAGGACCACACGATCGGGGGTCGTGTCACGGTGCGCGACGTCCTGTTCGACGCGGAGCATCGGCTCTCGGCGGTTCGCGTCCCTTCGCCAAGCGTTGACGCCGCCGAGCTCGTGGCCTTCGCGCTGGGAACGACTCGCAACCGCCTGTTCCTCCAGGAGGCGGTCACGGCGGAGGAGAAGGTCCGGATCGAGCAGTTGCTCACGCGCCGGCTGTCCCGGGTGCCGCTTCAGCACATCATCGGGAAGGTCGGCTTTCGGAGGATCGAGCTGGAGGTCGGTCCTGGCGTGTTCATCCCAAGGCCGGAGACCGAGCTCGTGACGGAGGCGGGCTTGCGCGTGCTTGCCGAGCAGCCCGAGGATCGGCGAATCGCCGTCGACCTGTGCTCCGGGAGCGGTGCGATCGCGATCTCGCTCGCCACGGAGGTGCCGGGCAGCCATGTCCACGCTGTGGAGCTGAGCATCGAGGCGGTGGAGTGGACCCGGAGGAACGTTGCCTCCCACGCTGAAAAGATCGCCGCCGTGCGGCTCGACCGTCGACGTCATCCACGCCGACGCGACGACGGTCGCGGATGCCGGCGAGCCGCTCGCCAACCTGGCCGGCAAGGTCGCCGTGGTCGTGACGAATCCGCCGTACGTGCCCAACCAGATGGTGCCCAGGGAGCCCGAGGTTCGCGACCACGAGCCGAAGATGGCGCTGTACGGGGGCGACGACGGGCTTGACGTGGTGCGCGGCGTCCTGCGCACGGCCGCCGTCCTGCTGCGTCCCGGCGGGCTGGTCGCCATCGAGCATGCCGACGTCCAGGGCCAGGCCGCCGGCGCGGCGGGGGTGCCCGGCGTGGCCTCGTCCATGGTTGCCGACGCCGCCCTCGCGGCGCGCCTCGGTGTCCCCGACGGTCAGCCGATCTTCCAGTCCGTGGCCGACCGCATCGACCTCAACGGATTGCCGCGGTTCACCCTGGCCCGTCGCACGGGTGGCGAGTCTTGACCCAGCGCATTGACTGCGCGGACGGCGTCCACCGCGACCGAGCAGTGGCGGCCGCCCTGGCGGCCGTGCGACGGGGGGACCTTGTACTCGTGCCCACGGAATCGGTCTACGCAGTGGCGACCGATGCCTTCTCCCGCCGGGGCGTCGCTGCCTTGCGCGAGGCGAAGGGCTATGACGCCCAGGTGCCGCTTCCGGTGATGGTGGGAGCGCGGTCGACGATGGCCGGGATCGCGGCCCGGATCTCCGACGACGCCCGGGCCCTGATGGATGCCTTCTGGCCCGGTCCCTTGACCCTGCTGATGACCCCGCAGTCGACGCTCGCGTGGGACCTTCCGTCAGACGCGCCGCTGGCCGTGCGCATGCCCCTGCACCCGGTCGCGCTTGCGCTGCTCGACCGTTCCGGGCCCCTTGTCGTGACGACGGCGAACCAGCCGGGGCTGCCGGCGCCCGTGGACGTCGACGATGCGCTCGACCAGCTTGGGCGGGAGATCTCCCTCGCACTGGATGCCGGTGATCTGTCCGATGGTTCCAGCCTGCCCAGCACCGTGGTGGACGTCACTGGGGCGGCGCCCGTCGTCGTCAGGGTCGGTGAACTCTCCGTCGACCGACTGAGGCGGATCTGTGCGCTCGTGGCGCCCGGTGAGGAATCCGCGACCCCGTAGAGTGGCCCCGCACGCTCGCCTCGGGTCCATGAGGTCGGGTCCACGAGAGGGAGATGAATGAACAGCACGCCATTCTGGGGGCCCGATTTCGACGAGCTCGCCGCCGAGGATCCCGAGATTGCCGCAGTGATCCTGTCGGAGCTCGATCGGCTGCGCAGCGGACTCCAACTGATCGCCAGCGAGAACTTCACCTCGCCGGCCGTGCTGGCCGCCCTTGGCTCGACGTTGAGCAACAAGTACGCCGAGGGATACCCGGGGCGGCGCTACTACGGCGGATGCGCCGACGTCGACAAGGCCGAGATCATCGGGATCGAGCGCGCCAAGGCGCTGTTCGGCGCCGATCATGCGAACCTCCAGCCGCACAGCGGGGCGAGTGCCAATCTCGCTGCATACGGCGCCTTCGTGATGCCAGGGGACACCGTGCTGGCGATGAGCCTGCCCCACGGGGGGCACCTGACCCATGGATCGAAGGTCAACTTCTCCGGCAAGTGGTTCGACATCGTGTCCTACGGAGTGCGACAGGACACCGAGTTGATCGACTACGACGAGGTACGTGCTCTCGCGCTGCAGCATCGTCCGAAGATGATCATCAGCGGCGCCACCGCATACCCGCGTCTGATCGACTTCGCCGCGTTCCGTGAGATCGCCGATGAGGTCGGGGCGATCCTCATGGTCGATGCGGCCCATTTCATCGGTCTTGTGGCGGGCGGGGCGATCCCCAGCCCGGTGCCATACGCCGACGTGGTCACCTTCACGACCCACAAGGTGCTGCGCGGGCCCCGCGGCGGCATGATCCTGTGTCGCGAGGAGCACGCGACGGCGATCGACAAGGCCGTCTTCCCGATGATGCAGGGCGGTCCGCTCATGCATGCCGTCGCGGCCAAGGCCGTCGCGCTGAAGGAGGCCGCGACTCCTGAGTACCAGACCTACGCCCGGCAGGTCATCACCAACGCCGAGGCGCTCGCCGCCGGGCTGGCGAACGAGGGCATGCGGCCGGTCAGCGGCGGAACCGACACTCACCTGGCCCTCATCGACATCCAGTCCACCGGCGTCACCGGCGACATCGCCGAGCAGCGGTGCGACGCTGCGCGCATCACCCTGAACAAGAACGCGATCCCCTACGACCCGCAGCCTCCGTCAAAGGGCTCCGGCATCAGGGTCGGGACCCCGGCCGTCACGACCCAGGGAATGACAGAGGCCGACATGACCACCATCGCGACCCTCATCGCCCGTGCAGTCCGCGACGCCGACGGCACCGATGCGCCCGCGATCGCCGAAGAGGTGTCCACACTCGTCACCCAGCACCCGGCGTATCCGCGAGACTGACGCGTATGCGCGAGTACCTGCTGTGCCTGCTGGCCGCCGCGGCGGTCACCTACCTGCTGACCTCGCCGGTCCGCAGCCTGGCACTCAGGTGGGGGTTCATCGCCCCGGTCCGTGACCGCGATGTGCACGATGAGCCGATCCCGCGGCTGGGGGGCCTGGCCATGGTCGGCGGGGTCGTCGCCGGCCTGCTCCTGGCCAGCAAGCTGCCGATGATGGGCGAGGTGTTCGAGGGAACGAACACGGCACTCGCGCTGCTGTCCGGCATCGCGATCATCGTGGCGCTGGGCATCGTCGATGACAGGTGGGGCCTGGACGCCCCCACGAAACTCGCGGGACAGGTGTTGGCGGCCGGCGTGATGGCCTTCCAGGGAGTCGCCATCATCTGGTTGCCCATCGGCGGGACGTTCGTGCTCGATCCGATCACCAGCGTGCTCTTCACCGTCATCATCGTGCTCGTCAGCATCAATGCCATCAACTTCGTCGACGGCCTGGACGGACTTGCCGCCGGCATCGTCACCATCGCGGCCGGGGCCTTCTTCGCGTACTCCTATCTCCTCTCGGTTGAGCTCGGCTTCGAGCGCGCCACGCTGGCCACTCTGGTTTCCGTGCTCGCGGTCGGAGTCTGCGTCGGGTTCCTGCCGAACAACTTCTTCCCTGCCCGGATCTTCATGGGTGACACCGGCTCGATGATGCTGGGCCTGCTTCTCGCGGCCGGCACCATCACGCTGTCCGGCCAGGTCGACCCGAGCGCCGTGGCCGGCGGCACGCTCCTGCCCACACTCCTGCCGGTGCTGCTTCCGGTGGCCGTGATGGCCGTGCCGCTGATCGATCTGCTGCTGGCCGTCATCCGGAGGACCAGAGCCGGGCGCAACCCCTTCGCCCCCGACAAGCAGCACCTCCACCACCGCTTGCTCGAGATGGGCCACTCGCAGGTCCGAGCGGTCCTGCTCATGTACGCGTGGACTGCGCTCATTGCCGGGACAGCGGTGGCCGTGGCCTTCTTCCCCCTCGGCTACGCGGTCATCGGCTTCTTCCTGGGGCTCGGCCTGCTGATCTTCGCGGTCCGCCGCCCGAGTGCCACCGACGAGGCCGAGGTGCGCACCCTGCGCACCGGCACCGGTGCTTGAACCATCCGTCGGCAGTTCGTGAGCAATGCCACTGCCGTTGGCCCGTCTGACATTTGGGGGTCACAAGCAGGGTGCGATAGCGTCAAGACGTGCCCGCGAACGACGCCCTGGTCCTGCGCCGGGCCGCGCTGATCACCATCGCTGTGGGCGTGCTGTGCACCGTGATCGGGACGGCGGTGTCGGGGGCCCAGGGCCTGCTGGCCGGAGTCCTCGGCACGATCATCGCGGTGGCCTTCTTCGCCACCGGTCAGTACATCGTCGGTCGCGTCCTGAGCAACAGTCCCGAGACAGCGTTCATGACCGCTCTGGTCGTCTACATGGGCCAGATCCTGGTGCTCTTCGTTCTCCTCCTGCTGCTGCGCGACGCCACCTTCTTCGCCCCCAAGGTGTTCGCAGCGACGATCATCGCGTGCGCCCTTGCGTGGATCTTCGCGTCCGCCTTCGGGACGTGGCGCAGCAAGGTCCTGTACGTCGATCCGGAGGCCCGTCCGTGAGCGCCCCCGGCACCTCTCGTCGCCATTCCGGATGGTACGGTTCGGGCGCGCGGAGGCGGACCGTTTCGATGGACGACGCCCGGAGGATGTCCAACTCCGCGTGGACCAACAGCAGTCGCATGATCTCCGGCTTGATCCTCTACACCGGCCTCGGCTGGCTGGTGTCGAGGTGGGTGGGGCATCAAGCCCTGCTGATGGCCGTCGGTGCAATGGTGGGCCTGGGTCTGTCGTACTACCTGATGTTTGTGAGCCTCGCGCGCGAGGCTGACGAGGACGAGAAACGCCAAGGCCGGGACACGACATGACGGCTGTGACGCACGTGAGGGGCATGGAGGAGCCTGGTGTCGCTTAACAACGTGGTCGCATCGGGCGGCCTGGACTGCCACCTCAATTCGGGGTGCGGATTCCCCGCCCCGGGTGCAGAGATCTTCCTCTTCGACGACATCGCGTCCTTCACCATCGCGAACCTCGAGTTCCACATCTCCAAGGTCACGATCGTCCTGTTCCTGTGCGTCTTCCTCATCCTGGGCTTCTTCATCTACGCCTTCCGCAAGCCGAAGCTGGTCCCGCGGGGTGCGCAGAACGTGGGCGAGATGGGCTACCTGTTCATCCGTGACGGGATCTCTCGGGACATCATCGGCAAGGACGGCGACAAGTTCGTCCCGTTCCTGTTCTCCTTCTTCTTCCTGGTCTGGCTCAGCAACTTCATGGGGATCGTGCCGTTCGTGCAGATCCCGGTGACATCGATCTTCGCGATCCCGGTCGCCTTCGCCCTGATCGTGTACGTCACCTGGGTGCCCCTCGGCGTCTACCGGCAGGGGTTCGGCGGCTTCTTCGGCGGAATGCTGTTTCCCCCGGGCGTGCCCAAGGCCATGTACGTGCTGCTGACTCCGCTGGAGTTCCTGTCCAACCTGATCGTCCGGCCCGCTACGCACGCGATCCGTCTGTTCGCCAACATGTTCGCCGGCCACCTGCTGATCGCCACGTTCAGCATCGCCGCCTTCTACCTGCTCAGTGCCAGCGTGATCGGGATCATCGGATCGGCGGCCTCCTTCACGGTCGCTATCGCGCTCACGGGCTTCGAGGCGCTGATCCAGTTCCTGCAGGCCTACATCTTCACCCTTCTGACCGCTGTCTACATCGCCGGTGCCCTGCACTCTGAGCACTGAGCCGCCCGACCACAACTGAATAGCCCATGGACCCCAGACCGGCGGATCGACCGCTGGCCAGGAAAGCAAAGGAATCGACATGTCGCTTCTCGCGGAAGTCACCGGATCACTCGGCTCGATCGGCTACGGCCTCGCAGCCATCGGCCCCGGTGTCGGCATCGGCATCATCTTCGGTCTGGGCGTGCAGGCCATCGCCCGTCAGCCCGAGGCCTACGGCGTTATTCGCCAGAACATGATCCTGGGCTTCGCCCTCACCGAGGCGCTGGCGCTCATCGGCTTCGTCGCCCCGTTCGTCTTCGGCGTCTGACCAGAGCCATCCACGGTTCAGTCCACTGATTGATCTGGGAAGGTCACGATCGTGATTAACGTCATTTCCGCAGCCAGCGCTGCGGTCGCCGCTGCCGGCGGCGAGGGCGCAGAGGAAATGCCCTCTGTCCTCGCGGTGCCGATCGATGAGCTGATCATCGGCATCATCGCCTTCTTGATCGTCTTCGGCGGTCTCGCGAAGTTCGCCCTGCCGGGGATCAAGAAGACCCTGTCCGAGCGCACGGACGCGATCGAGGGAGGGATCGAGCGGGCGGCCAAGGCCGAGGCTGAGGCCAAGGATCTGGCTGAGCAGTACCGAGCCCAGCTCGCACAGGCTCGTGAGGAGGCGTCGGCCATCCGCACGCAGGCCCAGGCGGACCGCTCGGCCATCATCGAGGAGGCCCGCACCGAGGCGCGGGCAGCCGCTCAGCAGGTCACGGCGCAGGCCGAGGCCCAGCTGTCTGCCGACCGCTCGCAGGCCACGTCTGCGCTTACCCGGCAGATCGGCGAGATGTCCGTCACGTTGGCGAGCAAGGTCGTGGGACAGTCCCTGAGCGATGACGCCCGCGTGCGCCAGACCGTCGAGGACTTCATCGCCGACCTCGAGCAGCAGGCCCAGGGGAGTGCTGGCTGATGCTCGGATCCAGCCGCGAGAGCCTCGCCGCCTGCCAGGAGGGCCTTGACGCCCGCCGGCAGGAGCTGGGTTTCGCCCAACTCGCGGGTGAGCTGTTCGCGGTCGCGGGGATCCTCGACAACGAGGGCCCGCTGCTCACCACGCTGGCCGACAGCGGGCAGCCGCAGTCGGTGCGCAACGGCCTGGTCCAGCAGTTGTTCGCTGGCAAGGTGAGCGAGCTCGCGGTCGACGTCCTGCTCATGGCGGTGGACCGCCGCTGGTCCTCTGCGGCCGACCTGCTGATGGCGATCGAACTGCTCGCGGACCAGGCGGTCTTCACCGTCGCCGAGTCCGACGGGACGCTCGATGCGACGGAGGAGGAGCTCTTCCGCTTCGGCAGGGCACTCGACGCCTCGTCTGCCCTGCAGATGACCCTGACCGACCCGGCCCAGTCCAGCGAGGTCAAGTCCGCGGTGGTCGGCGACCTGCTCAGCGGTCGCACGACATCCGCCACCTCGCAGGTGCTGGGCTACGCCGTCGGTCACCTGCACGGACGCAGGATCGACTCGGTGGTCGACGACCTCTGCGCTCTTGCCGCGAAGCAGCGCGAGCGCGTGGTCGCCGAGGTCAAGGTCGCGGCGCCCCTCGACGACGCGCAGGCGCGCAGGCTCGCTGACGCGCTGACGCGGCTCAAGGGCCGCACCGTCCGCCTCAATGTGGCCGTGGACCCGACCGTGCTCGGCGGCGTCCAGGTGAAGATCGGTGACGAGGTCATCGATGGCACCGTCTCTGCGCGAATGGAACAGGCTCGCCGCGCCCTGCTGGGCTGACGAGTACGAAGGACCTACCCAACAACCGACCGACTGCCCGCCCCGCGGGCCGAGAAAGAGAGCAGGACACCATGACGGAGCTGACGATCCGGCCGGAAGAGATCCGGGATGCGATCGAGCGGAACGTCGCGGCGTACTCGCCGGGCACCGCCCGCGAAGAGGTTGGTCGCGTCATGGAGACCGGTGACGGCATCGCGCGCGTCGAGGGTCTCCACTCCGCGATGACCAACGAGCTGCTGGAGTTCGAGGGCGGCCTCATGGGTCTCGCGCTCAACCTCGACGTCCGCGAGATCGGCGTCGTCCTGCTCGGCGATGGCTCCCACATCGAGGAGGGCCAGTCCGTGCGTCGCACCGGCGAGGTCCTGTCGGTTCCCGTCGGTGACGCGTTCCTCGGCCGCGTCGTTGACCCGCTCGGCAATCCGATCGACGGTCTCGGCCCGATCGAGGCCGAGGGGCGCCGTGCGCTCGAGGTGCAGGCCCCGACGGTCGTCCAGCGCCAGCCCGTCAAGGAGCCCATGCAGACGGGCATCAAGGCCATCGACGCCATGACCGCCATCGGCCGCGGACAGCGCCAGCTGATCATCGGCGACCGGCAGACCGGCAAGACCGCGGTCTGCCTCGACACGATCCTCAACCAGCGCGAGAACTGGACGTCGGGCGATCCGAAGAAGCAGGTCCGCTGCATCTACGTGGCGATCGGCCAGAAGGGCTCCACCATCGCCTCGGTCAAGGGCGCGCTCGAGGAGTACGGCGCGATGGAGTACACCACCATCGTGGCGGCCCCGGCCTCCGACCCCGCCGGCTTCAAGTACCTCGCCCCGTACACCGGCTCGGCCATCGGCCAGCACTGGATGTACGCCGGCAAGCACGTCCTCATCGTGTTCGACGACCTGTCCAAGCAGGCCGAGGCCTACCGCGCCGTGTCGCTCCTGCTGCGCCGCCCGCCGGGCCGTGAGGCGTACCCGGGCGACGTCTTCTACCTGCACAGCCGTCTCCTCGAGCGCTGCGCGAAGCTCTCCGACGACCTGGGCGCGGGCTCGATGACCGGCCTGCCGATCATCGAGACCAAGGCGAACGACGTGTCGGCGTACATCCCGACGAACGTCATCTCGATCACCGACGGCCAGGTCTTCCTCGAGTCCGACCTGTTCAACTCCGGTGTCCGGCCCGCCATCAACGTCGGCATCTCGGTGTCTCGCGTCGGCGGCTCGGCGCAGCCGAAGGCCATGCGCAAGGTGGCCGGCAGCCTGCGCCTGAACCTCGCCCAGTACCGCGAGCTGGAGGCCTTCGCGGCCTTCGGCTCGGACCTCGATGCGGCCTCGAAGGCGCAGCTCGAGCGCGGCGTGCGCCTGGTGGAGCTGCTGAAGCAGCCCCAGTACGAGCCGCAGGCGATGGAGCGTGAGGTCGTGTCCGTCTGGTCCGGCACCTCCGGTGCCCTCGACGACGTCCCGGTCGAGGACATCCGCCGCTTCGACTCCGAGTTCCTCGACTTCCTCGAGCGCGCGAAGCCCGAGCTGCTCGAGGCGATCCGCACGACGACCGAGCTGTCGGACGATTCCGTCTCCGTGCTCCAGACGGCGATCGGCGAGTTCAAGAAGCAGTTCACGACCACCGCCGGTCACCTGCTGGTCAACGACGAGCCGGTCGCCGCGGTGGCCGACGAGGAGATCGACCCCACGCAGATCAAGCGGGCGGTCCGGGGCTAGCTGACATGGGTGCACAACTGCGGGTCTACCGACGGCGGATCAAGTCCGTCCAGGCGACCAAGAAGATCACGAAGGCGATGGAGCTGATCGCTTCGTCACGCATCGTGAAGGCGCAGCAGCGTCTTGATGCGTCGCTGCCGTACCTGACGCACCTGTATGCGGCGATCAGCGCGGCGGCGACCGACGCGACCGACGTCTCCAAGCACCCGCTGATGGCCAACGAGGAGAACCGGACGAAGGCGGCGGTCCTGGTCGTCACGGCGGACCGCGGGCTGGCCGGCGCCTACTCCTCGAACGCGATCAAGGAGGCAGAGGCCCTCGCTTCGAACCTTCGCGAGAAGGGCATCACGGTGATGCCCTACGTCGTCGGCCGCAAGGGCGTGTCGTACTACCGCTTCCGTGATCGCGCCATGGGCGGGGAGTACGTCGGGTTCACCGACCAGCCCTCCTACGCCGACGCCAAGAAGATCGGCGAGGACCTGCTCGAGGCCTTCATGACGCCCACCGAGGAGGGCGGCGTCGACGAGATCCACATGGTCTACACGCACTTCAACTCGATGGTGGCCCAGGAGGCGCGCATCCGCCGCATCCTGCCGCTCGAGGTCGTCGACGAGATCGTGGTCAAGGAGGAGGGCGCACAGCCGTCCGCTCTCTACGAGTTCGAGCCGGACCCCGAGTCCGTCCTCGATGGGCTGCTGCCGCGATACATCGACCACATGGTCTACACGGCGCTCCTCATGGCAGCGGCCTCCGAGCATGCGGCCCGTCGTCGCGCGATGAAGTCCGCCACCGACAACGCCGAGGACATGATCAAGTCGCTGTCCCGGCAGGCGAACCAGGCACGTCAGTCCGAGATCACCCAGGAAATCAGCGAGATCGTGGGCGGCGCAGACGCGCTGTCGAGCGCGCGCTAGGAGAGGGAACGAAAATGACCGCAACGACCGAGACCAAGACCGGCGTCGGCCGCGTGGCCCGCGTCACCGGCCCTGTCGTCGACGTGGAGTTCCCCGTCGAGGCCATGCCCGAGCTCTTCAACGCGCTGCACGTCGACGTCAGCTTCGACCAGGGCGAGGAGGGTGGCGGCAACCGCACCCTGACCCTCGAGGTCGCACAGCACATCGGCGACAACATGGTGCGCGCCATCTCGATGCAGCCGACCGACGGCCTCGTCCGCGGCGCCGAGGTGCGCGACACCGGCGACTCGATCACGGTGCCGGTGGGCGACGTGACCAAGGGCCACGTCTGGAACACCCTGGGCATTCCGCTGGACGTGCCGGAGTCGTCGCTGGAGATCACCGAGCGGTGGAGCATCCACCGCCAGGCCCCCGCATTCGACCAGCTGGAGTCGAAGACCGAGGTCTTCTGGACCGGCATCAAGGTCATCGACCTGCTCACCCCGTACGTCAAGGGCGGCAAGATCGGCCTGTTCGGCGGGGCCGGCGTCGGCAAGACCGTGCTCATCCAGGAGATGATCTACCGCGTTGCCGAGAACTTCAGCGGCGTCTCGGTGTTCGCCGGCGTCGGCGAGCGCACCCGCGAGGGCAATGACCTCTTCCTCGAGATGAGCGAGTCCGGCGTCCTGGAGAAGACCGCTCTGGTGTTCGGCCAGATGGACGAGCCCCCGGGCACCCGCCTGCGGGTGGCGCTGTCGGCACTGACGATGGCGGAGTACTTCCGCGACGTGCAGAAGCAGGACGTGCTGCTGTTCATCGACAACATCTTCCGCTTCACCCAGGCCGGCTCCGAGGTGTCGACGCTGCTCGGGCGCATGCCATCGGCCGTCGGCTACCAGCCCACGCTGGCCGACGAGATGGGCCAGCTGCAGGAGCGGATCACCTCGACCCGCGGGCACTCGATCACGTCGCTCCAGGCGATCTACGTCCCGGCAGACGACCTGACGGACCCGGCGCCGGCCACGACGTTCGCCCACCTCGACGCGACGACCACGCTGAGCCGGCCGATCTCCGAGCTGGGCATCTACCCGGCCGTGGACCCGCTGGACTCCATGTCGCGCATCCTCGACCCGCGGTACGTCGGCGACGAGCACTACGCCGTCGCGGCGCGCGTCAAGGAGATCCTGCAGCGCTACAAGGATCTGCAGGACATCATCGCCATCCTCGGCATCGACGAGCTCTCCGAGGAGGACAAGATCCTCGTGGGTCGTGCCCGCCGGATCCAGCGCTTCCTGTCGCAGAACATGTTCGTGGCGGAGGCCTTCACCGGGCAGCCCGGCTCGTTCGTGCCCGTCGAGGAGACCATCGCCTCGTTCAAGGCGCTGTGCGAAGGGGTCTACGACCACCTTCCCGAGCAGGCCTTCTTCATGGCCGGCGGCATCGAGGATGTCGAGAAGAACGCGGCCGCCCTGGCGAAGGGCTAGTCGAGCATGGCTGACGAGAAGGTCCTCAACGTGGCCGTGGTCTCGGCGGAGCGGGCGCTGTGGTCCGGCCCCGCCAAGTCGCTGGTGGCCAAGACCCCTGAGGGTGACATCGGCATCCTGCCCGGGCACGAGCCGGTGCTGGCCCTGCTCGTGGAGAGCCCGCTGCGGGTCGAGGAGCTCGATGGCAGCCGGCTGGTGGTCGCCGTGCACGGCGGCTTCTTCTCCGTGTCGGGCAACCAGGTCAACGTGATCGCCGAGGTCGCCGAGCTGGCCGAGGACATCGACCTCGAGCGTGCGCAGGCGGCACTGGCCCGGATCCAGGCGAACGGCCTCGCACGAGGAGGAGGCGCCGGCGCTCCGGCGCGCTGAGACGCGCATCCAGGTGGCCGAGATCGCCAAGGGCGTCCACTCCCGCTAGACCCAGCCGTGCCAGCCGCCACCCCCCTGTTGAGCGTGCAGTTGTTGGGCCCCGGGCGAACGCCCGGGGCCCAACAACTGCACGCTCAACGAAGGAGCGGGAGGGGCTAGCGGTTGGCGCCGGGCTGCCAGAGCACGTCGCCGCCGGCGTCCAGGTTGGCCACCCGCGCCAGGATGAACAGCAGGTCGCTCAGCCGGTTCAGGTACGTGGCCGTGAGCGGGTTCATGCCGCCGTGGTAGGTGTCCAGGGCCGCCCATGTCGACCGCTCGGCCCGCCGCACGACGGTCCGGGCCACGTGCAGCTGTGCCGCCGCGACCGTCCCGCCGGGTAGGACGAAGGACCGCAGCGGCTCCAGTCGCTCGTTGTACTCGTCGCAGGCGGCCTCGAGCCGCTCGACGTAGTCGTCCTCCACGCGCAGCGGGGGGTGCTCGGGGTCCTCGACGACGGGAGTGCACAGGTCGGCACCCACGTCGAAGAGGTCGTTCTGGATCCCCAGCAGCAGGGCGCGCACGTCGTCGTGCAGGGTCGACGAGGCGAGTGCCACCCCGATGGCGCAGTTGGCCTCGTCGACGTCGGCATACGCCTTCAGCCGGGGGTCGTTCTTGCCGGTACGGCTCATGTCGCCGAGGGATGTCGTGCCGTCATCGCCGGTCCGGGTGTAGATCCGCGTGAGATTGACCATGCCGCCGACCCTACGGCACCTGGTCCGCGTCGGCAGATGGGCGGCGCGACCCCCGTACGATGCGCCCGTGGAGGTCTTTCGCGTTACCGGTGGCACCCCGCTGGTGGGTGAGGTCGCCGTCACGGGTGCGAAGAACTCCGTCCTCAAGCTGATGGCGGCGACGCTCCTGGCACCGGGCACCTCGACCATCACGAATGTGCCGCACATCCTCGATGTCGAGATCATGGCCGAGCTCCTCAGGCGACTGGGGTGCGAGGTCGATCACGACATCGAGGCCTCGTCGGTCCGCATCACCGTGCCGGAGGCTCCCGACCATCGAGCCGACTATGACCTGGTCCGTCGGATGCGCGCCTCCATCTGCGTGCTGGGTCCGCTGGTGTCCCGCGTGGGGGCAGCCGACGTCGCCCTTCCCGGGGGCGACAACATCGGCTCCCGCGGCCTCGACATGCACGTCGACGGACTCAAGCGCATGGGGGCGGACGTCACCAGCGAGCATGGCTACCTACTGGCCCACGCCCGCGGGCGCCTCAGCGGCGCCAGCACGTATCTGGACTTCCCGAGCGTGGGCGCGACCGAGACGATCCTCATGGCCGCGGTGCTGGCCGACGGCGAGAGCGTGATCGACAATGCGGCCCGCGAGCCCGAGATCATCGATATCTGCCGAATGCTCCAGGCGATGGGGGCTCGCATCGACGGCGTCGGGACGTCCACCTTGACCATCGAGGGAGTCGAGTCGCTGGTTCCCGTCGAGCACGCGACCGTGCCCGACCGCATCGTCGCGGGCACCTGGGCGGTTGCCGCCGTGATGACCCGCGGCGACCTGACCGTTCGAAATGCCCATGCCGACCACCTCAGCATCGCGCTGGAGAAGCTCGCGACGGCCGGGGCGACGGTGACGGCGCTCGAGGATGGCTTCCGGGTGGTGATGGACTCCCGACCCCGCTCCGTCGACATCGTGACCCTCCCGTACCCCGGATTCCCGACCGACCTGCAGCCGCAGTTCATCGCCCTGAACTCGGTGGCCGAGGGCGCGGCACTGGTGACGGAGAACCTGTTCGAGGCCCGCTTCCGCTTCGTCCAGGAACTGGCCCGACTCGGGGCGGACGTGCGGACCGACGGCCATCACGCTCTCGTGCGAGGCACGACGTCCCTGTCCGCGGCGCCGGTCGAGGCGACGGACATCCGGGCGGGTGCCGGGCTCGTCCTGGCGGGGCTCGTGGCCGAGGGCTGCACGACGATCTACGGGGTCTCCCACATCGACCGGGGGTACGCGGGCTTCGTCGAGGCGCTCCGCTCCGTCGGAGCGGAGATCGTGCGCGCCGAGGTCAACGACCGCTAGCGAGAACCTCGCGGGCCCGTTCCTCGTCGCTCGGCCAGACCATCACCCGGGGCCCCTCCAGCGTGGTGGCCAGGTTGGCGCGCACCCCGCTGTCCTCGAGCCGACGGCGCAGGACCTCGCCCTCGACGTACGTCGCGGGCGCCGCGACGGGCACGAGCAGCCCGTACTCCTCGCTCGTACCGGGTCGCGGCGGCGGCGGCCACGACCGACCCGCCTCTGCTGAAGGCCCAGCGCAGGATGAGGACGAAGATGCCGATGAGGACGACCGCCACGAACGGGCCGAACGCGTAGGAGAAGGAGTTCCAGGCGGGCACGTCCCCATGGTGAGGCCTCGTGCCGACTTGCGCTAGCCGGCGATCAGCTGTCGCCGCGTACCGACCACCGGAAGAAGCGCAGAGCGAGCACCAGGCCGATGACGCACCACAGCGTCAGCATCAGGGCGCACATCCCGAGCTCCCAGCCGCCGGCCACCTCGACGACGGCCGCCGACTCGGGGAGGAAGACGCTGCGCATCGCCTGCGCCAGCCACTTCAGCGGGAACAGGGAGCCGAACACCTGCATCCACTGCGGCAGCTGGGTGAACACGAAGAACACGCCGGAGGTGAACTGCAGCACGAGGACGATGGGTGTCACGACGGCGGATGCGCCCCGTCCGGTCTTGGGCACGACCGAGAAGGCCAGGCCGGTCAGGGTGCAGGCGATCAGGCCCAGAATGCTTGCCCATACGAACGTGAACCACTGCAACGCCGTGCTGGGCAGCTGGATGCCGTAGAAGGCCACGCCGACGGCGATCAGGATGACCACCTGCGCGATGTACGTCACGAAGACGGTGCCGATCTTGCCGATGAAGTACGAGGCCGTCGGCATCGGCAGGCCCTGGAGGCGCTTCAGCGTGCCGTCCTCGCGTTCCAGCGGGATCGAGATCGCCAGGTTCTGGAAGGAGGTGTACAGCACGCCCGACGCGATCATGCCGGCCACGAAGTACTGGGCGAACGAGATGCCGGGAGCAAGCTCCTGGTCGCCGAAGATCGAGCCGAAGACGACGAGCAGGATCATCGGGAAGGCGAAGTTGAAGACCGCGGAGTTGCGGTCGCGGAAGAACTGCTTCAGTTCGACGGCCACCCGTCGGCGACCGAGGGCGGCGGTGCTGGGCAGGCGCGTCTGCGCGGGAGCGCTCACTGGACGTCGACCTCCGCTACCGGAGCAGGGTGGTCGCCACCGCGATCGTCCCCGATCAACTCGAGGTAGATGTCCTCGAGCGTCTCTCTCCGGACCTCGAGGGCGGGGATCTCCCCGTCGAAGCGCGCGGCCAGCTCGCCGATGGTCTGCGTGGGAGTCATCGTCTGCGCCTCGACGCGGGTGCCGTCCTCACGCCAGGAGACGCGGGCGGATCGCCGCTCGCGACCGCCGAGGTCCTCGGGGGTGTCGCAGGCGAGCACCCGACCTCGCGAGATGACGGCGACCCGGTCGGCCAGGCGCTCCGCCTCCTCGAGGTAGTGCGTGGTGAGCAGGATCGTGGTGCCCTCAGCCTTGAGCCCCTCGATGAGCGTCCAGAACTCGCGGCGGGCCTCCGGGTCGAAGCCGGTGGTCGGCTCGTCGAGGAACAGCAGCCTCGGGCGTCCGATGATGCCGAGGGCGACGTCCAGGCGACGGCGCTGGCCCCCGGAGAGCTTCTCGTTCCGCGACTTGCGCTTGTCGGTCAGGCCCACCGACTCGATCACCTCACCCGGGTCGCGCGGGTCGGGGAAGTAGCCAGCGAAGTGCTCGACCGCCTCCGTCACGGTGAGGTCCCCGAGGTCGCGGTCGGACTGCAGGACGATTCCCAGCTGGGACCTCCACGCGCGATCGCCGTCGGCCGGGTCCTGACCGAGCACCTGTGCGTTCCCGGAATCGCGGTCGCGGTAGCCCTCGAGGATCTCGGTGACCGTGGTCTTGCCGGCTCCGTTCGGCCCGAGCAGGGCGAAGCATTCGCCGAAGTCGATGTGGAAGGTGGCGCCGTCGAGGGCCCACAGATCGCCGTATCGCTTGCGGACGTCGCTGACGCTGACGGCGGGGTCACCCATGTTGGTCGATCATGCCACGCGCGGGCCGCGCGGTCCGGCGGATACGCTGCCTCGCGTGCGAATCATGGTGGCGCGGTGCACGGTCGACTACGTGGGTCGACTGACCGCACATCTCCCCGCCTCGCTGCGAGTGATCATGGTCAAGGCGGACGGGTCGGTCCTGATCCATTCGGACGGTGGCTCGTACAAGCCTCTCAACTGGATGAGCCCGCCGTGCACGACCCGGGTGTCGCCGTCGGGGGAGGAGGGCGTCGCGAGGTCTGGACGGTGGAGAACAAGGCCGGCGAGCAGCTCGTCATCACCGTCCACGAGGTCGTGCATGCGGCCGAGCACGAGCTCGGCGTCGATCCGGGACTGGTGAAGGACGGCGTGGAGGCGCACCTGCAGAAGCTGCTCGCTCTGCACGTCGCGGTCCTAGGCGAGGGCTGGTCGCTGGTTCGGCGCGAGTACCCGACCGCGATCGGGCCGGTGGACCTGCTGTGCCGCGACCAGGACGGACGCAGCGTCGCGGTCGAGATCAAGAGGCGCGGCGAGATCGACGGCGTGGAGCAGCTGACGCGCTACCTCGATCTGCTGAACCGAGACCCCCTCCTGGCCCCCGTCCAGGGCGTCTTCGCGGCGCAGGAGATCAAGCCGCAGGCCCGCGTGCTCGCCGAGGACCGCGGGATCCGCTGCGTGGTGCTCGACTACGACGCGCTGAAGGGCAGCGACGACCCGGGGCTGCGGCTGTTCTAGGACTCCGTCGGACTTCCGTCCGCGGCGTGCTCGAGATCTCGACGCTCCTCGTGTCGGAAGTCGTAGTACTGCAGCGTCAGGCCGATCGCGGAGAACGGCAGAAGGATCGCCCCCAGTGCGATCGACACCACGTTCGTGAGCCAGAACGGCCAACCGGTGACGAGCAGGAGCAGTCCGCCTAGCGCGCCCGGCAGGCTGAACCCGACCCACACGAGCAGGGCGCTCAGGAAGACCGCTCGCCACCGGCGACCCTTGGTGAGCTGTGCGCTGCGCCGCAGGGCGGACCAGACCCCGCGACGCTCGATGACGGCCGCCGGCATCGCGACCGCCCAGAACGCGATGAACAGCAGGGCGATCGGCAGCCCGACGAGCGACGAGGCGAGAAGCGTCACGACGACGAAGAGGAGCAGCTGGACGACTGCGCCGGACGGCCAGCGCACCGCGAGGGCGATGGCCGACCATCCCGAGACGCGATGATCTCTGGCGAGGCCCTCGACGACCCGGCTGGTGGCCGCGAGGGCGAGGGCCACGAACGGCGCGAGAGTGAGTGAGACCAGCACGACGAGCACGATGGCGATGGGGGAGTCGGTCAGACCGTGCACATCGGTGAGGTCGTCGGTCGGCGCGGCTGCGCAGCGCCAGGCGTTGGAGCGCCAGAGCCCCGGCCGTGGCCAGGCCGACCACCAGCACGATCGGGCCCAGCAGTCTGGGATGCCGGAACAGCAGGCTGAAGGAGGCCGAGACGACCTGCCCGGCCCGCCGCTCGCGGTCCGGCCGGGTGTCGCCGCCGTGCCGCCAGCGCGTGCCGCGGACGAGTAGGAAGCCCAGCGCGAGGAGGACGAGCAGGGCCGCCACCACCAGGATCGGCTGGTCGAGCAGCGCGATGAACAGCAGGGAGCCCGAGCGGGTCAGGTCACAGAAGGAGTCCGCCGCGGGTCCGCCGATCACCGGGAGGGCGACTGCTCCCTCGCGCCCTTCCTCGATCTGCCACGAGACCGGGTGCGACCACTGCGTCTTGGTGTTCGGACCGGTCGGGCCGTTGTTGAAGGACGGCGCCTTCTCTCCCCAGCGGCCCGTGAAGGTGAGCCACTCGAAGCCGTGCATCAGGCGAATCCGGAAGCATCACGACCTCGGGACGTACCTGGGCGCCCAGGGCGCCTGTCTCGTCGCAGCCGAAGCCGGCCGCCGCGCTCTTGCCGAACCAGCGGGCTTGCGTGTAGTACGCCGCGTGCGAGCCCTGGCCGGGATACACGACGATGCGGTCACCCTGCCTCAGCAGCTTCTCGTCGGCCCAGTCCGCAGTCTCCGATCCCTCGTGCTGGGCGAACGCCGCGCTCGTCGGCCCCCGGGCGAGTGCGTCAGCTGCCGTCTCGGCGTCGAACTGGAGTTGGACCATCTCCCAGTCGCCCTCGTGCCGGTCGTTCCAGTCGTTGAAGACCCACCAGAACCAGTACTGGAGGACCAGCGACCCGGGATGGTCCGGGTCCGTGGCCACTCGCGCGTACACGGTCGGCGTGGAGCCGGCGCCGCTGGCGTCGAACCAGCGCTCGTAGTCGCACCCGGGCTCGAGCGGATTGCCCGGCAGGTCGAGGTACCAGCCCTCGCCGCGACCGGCGAGATCCGTCGGCTGGGGCGCCGGAATCGACTCGCCGCTCGGGCCACGCAGGATGACGTCGGGTCGTCCGAGGACCGAGTCGACCGCCGAGGGCAGGTATGGCTCACCATCCCCGCAGGCCTCCGACTGGTCGCGGACGACGACGATGGGTGCGTAGCGCTCTGCCAGCGCGGCTGCGTCGTCGTCGGCCCGCACGGGGGGCGCGAGTGCCACCGCGAGGAGCAGCCCGGCAGGCAGCAGGGCGCGCAGCGCCAGCGTTCGCACGGGTTCCTCCCTCCGAGTCGGTATGCACGCGCATTCTGCCGTGCTGCGACCGAGCACGGCGTGGATCCCCGACGGCCCCGAGATAGGGTCGAGGGGAGACGTCGCCGAGCGGCGAAGAGAAGGGACCCTGATGGGTATCTCCACAGTCGGCATTGTCGGACTCGGCACGATGGGGGCCGGAATCGCCGAGGTCGTCGCCCGTCATGGGTATTCGGTTGTGGGGATCGAGGCTGACGAGGAATCCCTTGAGTTGGGCCGTGGCCGAATCCTCGGCTCGACCGCCCGTGCCGTGTCGCGCGGCAAGCTCTCGGCGGAGGAGCAGGATGCCCTTCTGTCACGGGTGTCCTTCACCACCGACCTGCAGGCGCTGGCCCATGCCGACCTCGTGGTGGAGGCGGTCAGCGAGAGCCTGGACCTGAAGAAGGACCTGTTCCGCCGTCTCGACTCGATCGCTCCGCCTCATGCGATTCTTGCCACGAACACGTCATCCCTGTCGGTGACCGACATCTCCGTTGCCACGGGCCGGCCGGCCAATGTCGTCGGCATTCACTTCTTCAACCCAGCGCCCGTCCAGTCGTTCGTGGAGATCGTGCGCACGGTGGTGTCGTCGCAGGACGTGGTCGACGAGGCGGTGACCTTCGCGGTGGCGCTCGACAAGGAACCGGTGGTCGTGGGAGACAAGGCCGGCTTCATCGCCAACGCCCTGCTCTTCGGGTATCTCAACCACGCAGTGTCCATGTACGAGTCCCGCTATGCGTCGCGCGAGGACATCGACGCGGCGATGCGGCTTGGGTGCGGGTACCCGATGGGGCCGTTGATGCTCCTCGACCTCATCGGACTGGACACGGCGTACGAGATCCTCGACACCATGTACCGGGAGGGCCGCGACCGCCTGCACGCGCCGAGTCCGATCCTCAAGCAGATGGTCACGGCGGGCCTGCGCGGCCGGAAGACCGGCCGGGGCTTCTACACCTACGAGGCGCCGGGTTCGCCCGTCGTCGTGCCAGATGACGGGGTGGGCCAGGAGTCCGAGCGACCACCAAGCCGAACCGTGGCCTCGGTGGGCGTGATCGGCTCAGGCACGATGGCCTCCGGGATCGTGGAGGTCTTCGCCAAGGCGGGCTTCCCGGTGACCGTGGTGGCTCGCAGCGACGAGAAGATCGCGTCCGTGCGCGCGCGCATGGAGAAGTCGCTGTCGAAGGCCGTCGAGCGCGGAAAGCTCCAGGAGGCTGACCGGGCTGCGGCACTGGCGCGGGTCACGGGCACGACGGACCTGTCCGACCTGGCGGACGTCGACCTCGTCGTCGAGGCCGTCGTCGAGGATCTCGCGGTCAAGACGGAGCTGTTCGCGCGCCTGGACGAGGTCTGCAAGGCGGGTGCGGTGCTGGCCACCACAACGTCCAGCCTTCCGGTGGTGGACATGGCCGCCGTGACCTCCCGACCCGAGGATGTGGTCGGCCTGCACTTCTTCAACCCGGCCCAGATCATGAGGCTCGTCGAGGTGGTGAGCACGGTGGCCACGGCCGAGGACGTCGTCTCCACCGCGGTCGACGTGTGCCACAGCATCGGCAAGCATCCGGTGGAGTGCGGCGATCGGGCGGGCTTCATCGTGAACGCGTTGCTCTTCCCGTACCTGAACGACGCAATCCGGATGCTCGCTGCGAACTACGCGTCCGCAGACGACATGGATGTGGCGATGAAGAAGGGCTGCGGCTATCCGATGGGGCCGTTCGAGCTGCTGGACGTCGTCGGCCTCGATGTGTCTCTGGCCATCCAGCAGACCCTGTACCGGGAGTTCCGCGAGCCGGGGTTCTCGCCGGCACCGCTTCTCGAGCATCTCGTCACCGCCGGCTACTTGGGTCGCAAGACGGGTCGGGGCTTCCGGGTCTACGCCTGATGGCTCGCAAGCACCGTCGCCGACCTGACGAGGTCCGGGAACTCGGGCCGGCCTATGCCAGTCGCACCGTCGAGTCGCACCCGGACGGGGACTGGGTGGTCCAGCGGGTCACCGGCTCGGCGGCCACGAAGGCCTATCGATGCCCGGGGTGCGATCAGGAGATCCGTCCGGCGACCCCGCATGTGGTCGCCTTCCCCGCGGAGGATCCGCAGGGCCTCGAGCGTCGTCGCCACTGGCACACCCCGTGCTGGGCCGCCCGTGACCGCCGGGCCCCGCGCAGCGGACGGTCCTGACGATGACCGAGTCGATCGTCGCCAACTCGGTCCTGCCCGCCCGCCGCGACCCGCTGCACTTGCACACCGACGACGGCCTCTCGCTGGTCGCTGAACTGGCGCTGCCCGCGGTCCACGAGCCGGTGGCCACCATCGTGACGGTCCACCCCCTGCCCACCCATGGCGGAATGATGGACAGCCACGTCCTGCGGAAGATGGCCTGGCGATTGCCGGCGCTCGCGGACATCGCGGTGCTCCGGTTCAACACGCGGGGCACGACCAGTGCCGCGGGCACCAGCGAGGGGTCCTTCGACGAGGGGCGAGGCGAGGGGCTCGACCTGCGAGCGGCGATTGATGAGGTCGTTCGTCGCGGGCTGCCTGATCCGTGGCTGGTCGGCTGGTCCTTCGGCACCGACGTCATCCTGGCCAGCGGTGACGTCGATCCCGTGCGTGGCGCGATCCTGCTCTCGCCGCCTCTTCGCTTCACCACCGATCCCCAGCTGAGGGCGTGGAACGCGAGCGCCCGACCTGTCGTCTGCCTCGTTCCCGAGTTCGACGACTACCTGGTGCCCGATGCCGCCCGGCAGCGATTCGCGCTGCATGGACCGGGCCGACGTCCGTGCGGTGCCCGGGGCGAAGCACCTGTGGGTGGGAGAGAAGTTCGTCAAGATCGTGCTCGACGAGATCGTCGCGGTCGTGGCCCCCGACCGCTCCCCGCTGCCCGTGGAGTGGGACGGTCCGATGGACCGCTGGAGCGACCTGTGACGGGCCCGCTGCTGGTCCGAGACCTCGGCCGGGGGCCCGCCGTGGTCCTGCTGCATGCCTTCCCCTGCGATGGACGAATGTGGCTGCCGCAGGCCGAGGAACTGGTGGGTGCGGGGTGGCGGGTGATCGTCCCTGACCTGCCGGGCTTCGGTGGATCCGCCCTCCTGGGAGGGCCGCCCTCGCTCCCCGCGGTCGCGGACGCGTTGCTTGACTGGCTCGACGACCACGGGGTCGAGCGCTGCGTCGCTGGGTGGGGTGTCCTTGGGTGGCTACGTGGCGATGGCCCTGCTGCGGGCCCGTCCGGGCCTGGCGACTCGACTCCTCCTGTGCGACACCAAGGCGACGGCTGACGCCCAGCCGGCTCGCGAGAACCGGGAGCGATTGGCCCGGCTGTGCCTGGAGTCGCCCGGGGAGACCGGTCGCATCCTCGAGCGGGACGTGCTCCCGGGGCTCCTGGGCGACACCACGCGGGCCAGTCGACCGGAGGTCGTCTCGCAGGTCCGCGGCTGGCTGAACGAGGCCGGCGCTGACGCGGTCGCCTGGTACCAGCGCGCCATGGCGCAGCGTCCGGACTCCCTGGAACTGCTGGCTGAAGTGGACGTGCCAGCGCTCATCCTGTTCGGCGACGAGGACGTCTTGAGCCCGGCACCGGAACAGGCGCTGATGCAGCAGGCGATGCCCGGCGCCGCCGTGGTCGTCATCGACGGCGCGGGCCACTTGGCGAACGTGGAGGCCCCGGCGCGTGTCGGATCCCAGATCCGGTCATTCCTGGCCTGATCCTCTACACGGTGACCGACATCGGGGAAGGGAGGAGAGTGCTGTGACGGAGGCCGTCGTGGGAGTGGACGACCCGGAACGTCCGCCCGAGCACCGGCACACCGTCCACCGGCTGACCTTGTCGGCGGACGACCGCCGCTCGGCGATGACGGCGCTGATGATGCGGCCCTCGCGGCGGACGGTCGGGCAGTACAGCGTCCTGCTCACGCTCTCGATCATCGTGGCCACGATGGGTCTGCTGCTCAACTCCACCGCCGTCGTGATCGGCGCCATGATGATCGCGCCGCTGATGGCCCCGATCATGGGCATGTCGGCCTCGATCGTCATGGGCTGGGGTGGGCGGCTCTGGCGGGCATCGGTCATCGTGTCCGTGTCCGTCGCCGGCTCGATCGCGCTGGCGTGGGCCCTGGCGCGGTTCACGCCCATCGTGAACTCGGGGCTGCCCGTACGAGGTGGTCTCGCGAGCCAGCCCGGACATCCGCGACCTCGTCGTCGCGCTAGCGGCCGGAGCCGCGGGAGCGTACGCCACCGTGCGACGCGACGTTTCCGGCGCCCTGCCTGGAGTGGCGGTGGCCGTGGCCCTGGTGCCGCCGCTCGCGGCCGTCGGCGTCCTGCTCGGCCTCGGACAGCCGGACCTTGCCCGAGGCGCCACGCTGCTCTTCGCCGCCAACCTCTTCGGCATCATGTTCGCCGCCTCGATCGTCTTCCTCGTAACCGGGCTTCGTCCCGGCTCGCCGCCGGAAGGGGTCGCGATCCCATCTGGCCATGGGAGTCGGGCTAGTGGCGATCCCCGTGGTCGGCCTGGCGTTGCTGCTGGGTCAGTCGATTCGCCAGTTCCGTCGCTGATGCCAGTGATCTCCGGCTCGCCACGCAGACCGCGCTGACGTGGCTGGGGCGCGGAGTCGCCGGATTCGCTCGGCGCGGTCACCCTCGATGAGGACAACGTCGTCGTGAACGTCACGGGCGCGGTGGCGCCGGCGTCGACCAGCGCCCTGACCGACCAGCTCACCGCGGCGTTCGGTCGTCCGATGTCGGCAGCCGTTCGCTGGATCCCGGTGCAGCAACGGCGACCAGCCGACGCCCGCAGTCGGCCGTGGCCCTCGACGAGGCCCGGCCGATCGTCGAGGCCTGGCTGGCGACCCAGTCGCTGTCCCTCACGGGCCTATCCGCGACGGATGGCGGACTCGTTGCGGACACGGTGGGGCCGCTCCCGCCCGGTGACGTCACCGGCGTTGGAGGACGACATCGAGGCGCAGCTCGGCACGCGACCGGACGTCAGCATCTCCTGGACCCTGGAGGAGCCGGGGCAGGTTGAGGCGCCGTCAGCGGCGGCGATCGCCCGTCAGGCGGCGGACCAGTGGGCTGCCGGCGAGTCCGGACGTGAGCCGTGATCGCAGTCGACACCAAGGACGGTGGCTTGCTGGTCACGGTGGTGGGCGGGGACGCACTCGCGTTGATCGAGCTGAACCGGCAGCTGGCGGCCGCTGCTGCCCGAGGAGCAGTTCTCCATCCGGCAGGTGGGCAGCGAGCTCATCGACGGGGGCCCTCCGCAGTTCGCGACGCCGGGAGCAGACGTACCGGCCGGCTAGTTCGCGAAGGCCGCCTGCTCGATGAGCGTCGGCGTATGCCTGGGCGCCCTTGGTCGTGAGATGGATGCCGTCCGAGGCGAAGTACTCGGGATGATCCTTCGACGCGGCGTACCAATCAACGAGGACCGCGTTCTCGTACTCGGGGACGACCTTGGCCATGACCTTGTTGTTCGGCGCTCGCCACGTGCGCGGCATCTGGTTGTTGACGACGACCACCCGTGGCGTGTCGACGAGGATGTCGAGCATCTCGCGCATCATGTCTGCGGGAAGCACTCCGTTGGTTCCCGGGTGCAGCGCCACGACCGGGGCCAGCTTGTCCCTGGCCACGTACTTCTTGAGCCGTCCGATGAATGCACCGGGGAATCGGGAAACGGCGGCGTCGACCTTGGTGCCCGGAATCGACTCCTTCAGGGTGTTGCGCGCCCCCAGCATGACTGAGTCGCCGATGGCGCTCAGCCGACCGTTCTGGGTCTCGTCACCAGGCGAGGGCGTCGATGGTGTGGCCTCGGGAGAGGCGATCGGCGTGCTGCTCGGGCTGGGCTCGTCATCCAGGCTCACCTCGGTCGGCCCGCCACTCGCGATGCCCATCGCCTCGACCACGTCGGGCGCCAGGCCTTCAGCCGCGGTCGGGGCGGGCGCGGTCGACAGGACGAGGCCGACCGCGAGGACTGCCGTTGCGATCGAGGTCAGGATGCCCGCACCGCGCCAGGTGCGGCGAGTGCGCTCGGTTCCGGTGGACGCGCGCCAGGCCTTGACCCACCGATCGATGGCCCCTCGACGGATGGGCATCTCGACGAAGCGGAAGCTCAGCTCGGCGATGCCGACCGTGAGCGCCAGGCGAAGCGCCAGTAGCGGGATGCCGTCGAGGGCGATGTCGAGATTGGGCCGGGTGACCATGAAGATCGGCCAGTGCCACAGGTACAGGCCGTACGAGCGCTGGCCCAGATAGCGCCACGGCTGCGTCCCCAGCCATCCGCCCAGTGGCGAGGCCGGGTGCGTGGCAAAGGCGATCAAGGCAGCGACGACGACGGCCAGGAGGAGGAAGCCGCCGCGCTGGTACATCCAGGGGGTGAACTCGCCGACGAAGACGAAGAACGCGACGACGCCGAGCAGGGCGGCAATTCCTGCGGCGGTGATGATCGCGACGGCTCCGCGCGGGATGTCGGAGCGCAGGCGTCCTGGTCGCCACGCCGTCGCCAGGGCGGCCCCGACGAGCAGGCCCATCGCGTGCGAGTCCGTGCCGAAGTAGGCGCGGCTCGGGTCGGCGTACTCCGGGAAGCCGTTGCTGACCGACATCACGATCATCCAGGCCGTGGAGATCAGCGCAAGCGCGAGCGCGACCAGCCTCAGGCCGCGTCGGCCCGTGCGCCGCACCACGAGGAAGGCGATGGCCGGCCAGGCGAGGTAGAACTGCTCCTCCACGGCGAGGGACCACAGGTGCTTCAGCATGGGCGGTCGGCCGATGAACTCGAAGTACGAGCCCTCGCTGAGGATGTACCACCAGTTGTTCACGTAGAAGAGCGACGCGATCGTGTCGGCCCGCACCTGCGAGGCCGCGTCGCGGTAGACGAACGCGGCCGCGACGGCCACCGCCGCCAGCATGAGGACCAGTGCGGGCAGCAGGCGCCTCGCGCGGCCGAGGTAGAACTTCGCGAAGTGCGATCCGTCCGGACCGATCGAACTCCTCAAGGATCAGCGAGGTGATGAGGAAACCGCTCAGGACGAAGAAGACGTCGACGCCGAGGTATCCGCCGGTGATCCACGTGAGGTCCGCGTGGTAGAGCAGGACGCCGAGAACGGCCAGCGCACGGATGCCGTCCAGCCCGGGGAGGTAGCCCATCTCGCCGCGCCTGCGACCGCGATCGAGATTCCACGGCACCGGTTCCGTGCGTGGTGGCGTCGCGGTCACGCGCCCATGGTAGATGGGCCTCTTCGCCTCAGGTGTCGCGGAAGCGGTTGATCTCGGTGATGTGCTGGGCGCGAAGCTCGGGGTTGGTGACGCCGAGTCCCTCCTCGGGGGAGAGGGCGAGGACGCCGACCTTGCCCTGATGGGCGTTGCGGTGGACTTCGAGGGCGGCCTGCCCGGCCTGGTCGAGGGGGAAGGTCTTGGACAGGGTGGGGTGGATCATGCCGCGGGACGACCAGCCGGTTGGCCTCGAAGGCCTCGCGGTAGTTCGCGAAGTGGCTGCCGATGATCCGCTTGAGGTTCATCCACAGGTACCGGTTGTCGTACTCGTGCATGAACCCGCTGGTGGAGGCGCAGGTCACGATGGTGCCGCCCTTGCGGGTGACGTACACCGATGCCCCGAAGGTCTCCCGGCCCGGGTGCTCGAACACGATGTCGGGATCGTCGCCGCCGGTGAGCTCGCGGATCTTCTTGCCCAGCCGCTGCCATTCCTTGGGGTCCTGGGTGGTGGCGTCCTTCCAGAACCGGTAGCCCTCCGCGGATCGGTCGATGACCAGCTCGGCGCCCATGGACCGGACCAGGTCGGCCTTCTCGGGGCTGGAGACCACGCACACCGGGATCGCACCGCCGTTGACCGCGTACTGCGTGGCGTAGGAGCCCAGCCCGCCGGAGGCGCCCCAGATCAGCACGACGTCGCCCTGCTTCATCCCGGCGCCGTTGCGGGAGACCAGCTGCCGGTAGGCGGTGGAGTTCACCAGGCCCGGGGAGGCGGCCTCCTCCCACGTCAGGTGCGCCGGCTTGGGCATCAGCTGGTTGGACTTGACCACCGCCAGCTCGGCCAGGCCGCCGAAGTTCGTCTCGAAGCCCCAGATCCGCTGCTCGGGATCCATCATCGTGTCGTTGTGGCCCGCAGGGGACTCCAGCTCCACGCTCAGGCAGTGCGCCACGACCGTGTCGCCGGGCTTCCACGCATTCACGCCCGGACCGACCCGCAGGACGACGCCCGAGGCGTCCGAGCCGATCACGTGGTACGGCAGGTCGTGGCGCTTGGCATCGGCATGCGTGCGCCCGTACCGCTCCAGGAACCCGAACGTCGACACCGGCTCGAAGATCGACGTCCAGACGGTGTTGTAGTTGATGCTCGACGCCATCACCGCGATCAGCGCCTCGCCCGGAGCCAGCTGCGGGGTCGGGACCTCGTCCAGGTGCAACGACCGTCGAGGGTCCTTCTCCCTCGACGGCATACCGGCGAACATGTCCTGCTCGTCCTTGTGGACGGTCACCGCCCGATACGACTCAGGGATCTCGAGCCCAACGAACTCCTCGGGCGATGCGCCGGCCAGGACTGCCTCGCGGATGTGCTCCATCAGTTCCTCCGTTCGGGCTACCCAGTCTGCCAGAGCGCTAGCACCCGAAGCGGAGCCACAGGGCTGCCATGGTGATGCTGATCACGGTCGCCAGAAGCCACCGTCGAGCCCGTCGCCAGACCGACATCAGCACAACCATGGCCGCAGCCCCGACTAGGACGGCAGCCACCGCCGTCCACTGACCGTCCGCTAGCGTCCAGTCGCCGACGGTGATGTCCGACACCGATCAGGGATGCTCTGTCGTGCCCATGACCCGTTCGTGATGGGGGGCGCTCTGGACGAGCTCGATCAGGACCCCGCCGCAGTCCTTGGGATGACAGAAGTTGACCAGCGAGCCCGCCGTCCCCACCTGGGCGGTCTCGTACAGCACCCGCACCCCCCGCTCGCGGAGGGCGTCGGCGACCGCCTCGACATCGTCGACTCCGTAGGCCACCTGCTGGATCCCTGGGCCGGATCGGTCGAGGAACTTGGCGATGGCCGAGTCCTCGTTGAGGGGGGCCAGCAGCTGGATGAACGAGCCGGAGTCGCCGACGCCCATCATCACCTCGCGGACGCCCTGCTTCTCGTTGACCTCCTCGTGCAGAAGGTCGAGACCGAACGTGCGCTCGTAGAACGCGATGGCCTCATCGAGGTCGGGGACAGCGATGCCCACGTGGTCGATGCGCGTCAACAGGGATTCCATGGGCATTATGTTGTCACCATTGCAGCGCTGAAAGGGAGACAGGATGTCCTTCTCGAACGGTTCGGTCATCGTGGCTGGAGCACGCACGCCGATGGGTCGGCTCCAGGGCTCGCTGAAGTCCTTCAGCGGCACCGATCTCGGCGGGTTCGCCATCAAGGCGGCCCTTGAGCGCTCGGGAGTGTCGCCGGACGAGGTGGACTACGTGATCATGGGCCAGGTCCTCCAGGCCGGCGCGGGTCAGATCACCGCCCGGCAGGCGGCGGTCAAGGGCGGGATCAGCATGGACGTGCCTGCCCTGACCATCAACAAGGTCTGCCTCTCGGGCATCGACGCCATCGCCCTGGCCGATCAGCTGATCCGGGCCGGCGAGTTCGACGTCGTGGTCGCGGGCGGGATGGAGTCCATGACGAACGCCCCGCACCTGCTCACGGGCTCGCGGGACGGCGTGAAGTACGGCGACTGGACGATGGTCGACTCGATGGCCTTCGACGCCCTGACCTGCGCCTTCGACGAGTGCGCGATGGGGGAGAGCACCGAGAGGCACAACGGACGGTTCGGGCTGACCCGCGAGGAGCAGGATGCCTTCAGCGCGCAGTCCCATCAACGGGCTGCGGCGGCCGCGGCCCACTCGCCGAGGAGATCGCGCCGATCGAGGTTCCCCAGCGCAAGGGGGACCCGATCGTCGTCTCCGGCGACGAGGGCGTGCGGCCGGACACGACCCAGGAATCGCTGGGCAGACTGCGGCCGGCCTTCGCCAAGGACGGGACGATCACCGCGGGCAATGCCTCGCAGATCTCGGACGGCGCCGCGGCCGTGGTCGTCATGAGCCGTGCCAAGGCTGAGGAACTCGGGTTGACGTGGCTGGCGGAGATCGGTGCCCACGGGGTCGTGGCGGGGCCGGACGCCTCGCTTCAGGAGCAGCCGGCCAACGCCATCCTGAAGGCCTGCGCCCGGGAGGGCATCGCCGTGTCGGACATCGACCTGTTCGAGCTGAACGAGGCGTTCGCGTCCGTCGGCATCGTGTCCGTCGCGCAAGCTCGGTGTGGGCGAGGACATCGTCAACGTCAACGGAGGCGCCATCGCGCTGGGCCACCCGGTGGGCATGTCCGGCGCCAGGATCGTGCTCTCGCTCGCGCTCGAGCTTCGTCGGCGGGGCGGCGGCACGGGTGCTGCGGCACTCTGCGGCGGCGGCGGCCAGGGCGACGCCCTGCTGATCCGCGTTCCGCAGGCCTAGCGGCGGCGTCACACTGACGTGAGCAGGGATCTGCCGAGCCTCGTCGCCGGCGCACGCGCCGGCCGCACCCGCGACGTGGCCCGGCTGATCTCGCTCATCGAGGATGGGGGTCCGGACGTGCCGGCCCTCATGGGGGAGCTGGCCACGACGGCAGGGCACGCCAGCGTCATCGGCATCACCGGGTCGCCGGGCGTCGGCAAGTCGACGACGACGTCCGCGCTCATCACGGCGATGCGCGCGCGCGGCCAGAAGGTGGGTGTCCTCGCGGTCGATCCCTCCTCGCCGTTCTCCGGTGGTGCTCTCCTCGGTGACCGGATTCGCATGCAGGAGCACGCCACCGACGAGGGCGTCTTCATCCGGTCGATGGCCTCGCGAGGACACCTCGGCGGGCTGGCGGCCACGACACCGCAGGTGCTGCGGGTTCTCGATGCCGCGAGCTGCGACGTGGTGCTGATCGAGACGGTCGGAGTGGGCCAGTCCGAGGTGGAGGTGGCCGCCGCGGCCGACACCACACTGGTCCTGCTGGCACCGGGCATGGGGGACAGCATCCAGGCCGCCAAGGCGGGGATCCTGGAGATCGGGGACGTCTTCGTCGTCAACAAGGCCGATCGTGACGGTGCCGACTCGACGGTTCGCGAGCTGCGCAACATGATCGCGCTCGGTGAGCGTGACGAGCGCGGCTGGAAGCCGCCCGTCGTGAAGACGGTCGCGTCCACCGGTGAGGGAATCGATCGCCTCATGGCGACGATCGACGAGCATCGGGACTGGCTGGTCGACAGCGGCGAGCTCGAAGCTGCGCAGGATTCAGCGGGCACGGGACGAGGTCGAGGCCCTGGCGGTTGCGATGATGCGTCGGCGCCTGACAGCGGGCGGAGGGGCCGATCGCCTGGCGGCGGCCGCCGAGGACGTGGTCTCAGGGCGACTGGATCCGCACACGGCCGCGGCTGCGCTCGTGGCGGAGGCCTAGCGGCGCTGCCATGCTCCGGGCTCGCCCAGCAGCCCGGCGACATCGGCAGGAAGGGTTCCCGAGGCGACGTCGACGAGGGTGATGTTCTCCAGGACGTGGCGCATCGACGCCCGGACGGCGATCCAGACCTCCTGCAGGTGCTCCGAGGCGCCCGAGTACTCGAGGTACTCGGGGCGCTGGCCGCGGACGGCGGCCAGGGGGCCGTCGAGGGCCCGAACGACGTCGGCGATGGACACGGACGCAGGGTCGCGATCGAGTCGGTATCCGCCCTCGGCCCCGCGTTGGCTGGCGACGATACCGGCCTGCCGCAGTTGCCGGAGGATTCCCTCGAGGAACTTCAGGGGGATGTCCTGCGCGGTCGAGATCGCCTCGCCCTTCACGAGGCGGGTGGGGCTCTCCTGGTGGGCCACGGTCAACTCCAGGAGCGCGCGCACCCCGTAGTCGGCCTTTGCAGAGACGTGCATTCCAGCATTGTGACGCGTTCTCGCGCGCGGGTGTGGGCTCGAACCGCCGTGTGGCAGGCCCGCGTCGGCCATGGGAGACAATGACGCCATGACATCGACACCCTTCTCCGCCCGTGGCGCCGTCGATCTCGGCGCTCTCGCAACCAGTCGCCAGAACCAGCAGAAGGCGGCCGCAGGCCGTTGCCAACGCTCCGGCGGGCGTCGTCATCGACGTGACGACGGCCAATTTCCAGGCGGAGGTCATCGACCGGTCCATGACCGTGCCGGTGGTCCTCGACCTCTGGGCGGAGTGGTGCGGACCCTGCAAGCAGCTGTCGCCGGTCCTGGAGAAGCTGGCGGCCGATGACGGCGGCCGCTGGGTGCTGGCCAAGGTCGATGTCGATGCGGAGCAGCAGATCGCCGCCGCCTTCCAGGTGCAGTCCATCCCGTCGGTGTTCGCGGTCGATCGCCGGCCAGCCGGTGCCGCTGTTCCAGGGCGCCTACCCGGAGGCACAGATCAGGCAGATCCTCGACGAGCTGCTCCGGGTGGCCGCCGAGCAGGGTGTCACGGGCAGTCTCCTGACGGCCGACACCGCCGCGCGGCCGAGACGCGCAGACCCCGACCGATGCAGAGCCGGAGCCCCCCGTCGACCCGCGGTTCGACGCGGCGTTCGAGGCCATCGAGGCCGGCGACTGGGATGCGGCTCGGGAGGCGTACCGGCCGTGCTGGCGGCCGTCGCCCGGCGACCCGGAGGCGGCCGCCGGACTCGCCATGGTGGGGCTGTACGCCCGGACCGAGGGGCATCGACGAACCCGCTGCCGACGATGCACGGGGCACGGCTGCTGGCCGCCGACTTCGCGGCCCTGCGCAACGACTGGCCGCGGGCCTTCGAGCTCGGCATCGAGGAGGTGCGCGTCACCGCAGGGGACGAGCGCGACACGGCCCGGAACCGGATGCTCGACTACTTCCTGCTCGCCGGGGACGACCCGGCCGTGCCCAAGGCGCGGACGTCGCTGGCCAGCGCGCTGTTCTGAGTCGGGGCTTCAGTCGCTGGCGGTCGCTCCGACCTGACGAGATTCCGGCCGGCCTCCTTCGCCCGGTAGAGGGCGACGTCGCTGCGCTCGATGAGGGACTGCGCGGTGTCGTCCTGCCCCATCCGGAAGGTCGAGACGCCGAAGCTCGCCGTCATCGGCATGGAGATGTCATTGACCCGCACGTCGAGGCTCGGCGATTCCGGCTCTGGCCCGCTCGGCGATGTCGACGGCATCAGCCAGGATCGTCTCCGGGAGCACGATCACGAACTCCTCGCCGCCGAACCTCGCGACCCAGTCCGGCGTACGACGGTGGGCGTTCAGGTAGCCGCCGACGGCTCGCAGCACCGCGTCCCCGGCGGCGTGCCCGTGCTGGTCGTTGACCGCCTTGAAGAAGTCGATGTCGCACATCACCACCGAGAGCCGTCGTCCGTAACGACCCGCCCTCTCGATCTCGCGGGGGAGCTGGAGATCCAGGTAGTGCCGGTTGTTGCAGCCGGTGAGCGAATCAGTGATGGACAGTTCGGTGATCTCGCGGTTGGCCTGCTCGAGCTCTGCCGTCCGCCGCGCGACTTCACCCTCGAGTCGCTCGGTGTTGCCGCGGATCTCGGTGGCCATGCTGTTGAAGGCGGTGGCGAGCTGGGCGACCTCGTCGTCGCCGCGTGACGGGCACCTGGACGGTGAGCCTCCCGGCCGCGAGGTCGTGGCTGCTGCTCGACGAGGTCGCGGATCGGTCGCACGACGAAACGGGTGAGGTAGAAGGTCGCGAACGCGGCGTACAGCAGGATCAAGACGACGATGACGCCGATGATGAGCGGCACCGACGCCGCGGCCGCCTCGATGTCCGCCAGCGGCGCGACGACGCCGACCGTCCACGGTCGGATTCGAGCCCGGTGAGGGCGGCGACGCGAGGCTGGCCGTCTGAGCTCGTACTCGCGCGAGATGACGGTGTCGCCGGGCGTCGACCTCGGCCAGGTCCTCGCGCACCGTCACTAGGCCCAGCGACGGCAGCGGCTCATCCGCGAACTGCTGGGTCGAACGTGATGTAGGCGAGTTCCTGCGGGGTCAGCGCATCGAGCGGTCCGGTAGCGCAGGGCGGAGTCGTATGCGGAGAGCAGGACGCCGGCGTCGTTGAAGAGCACGCGCGCGGGTCCCGGATTCGCAACGCCTGGGCGATGATGTCGTCGATCGGGGCGGTCTGGAGCTTGACCACCAGGACGCCGGCCACCTCGTTGTACTCGCCGCGGATCGGCGAGGCAAGGAAGATGCCCGCCTCTCCGGAGGTGATCCCGATGCTCCAGTCGCTGATGGCGTACGGACCCCCCGACCGCCTGCTGGAAGTAGGGCCGGATGCCGTAGGACTCGCCGACGAAGGCCGGGTTCGGTCGACGCGATGCAGGTGCCCTGGGCGTCGAGCACGAAGATGTCCTCGACGTGGTCATTGCCGACGACGAAGGGGCCGCTTGCGAGCCAGTCGGTCGAGCGCGTCGGACGCCTCTGGATCATTCTGCGCCCGGATGAAGTCGCGCACCTCACGGCTGGCAGCCGCATACCTCGCCAGGTCGCGTTCGTCGAGGATGAAGGCGTCGATGCGGTTCGCGAGGTCCGCCGACGACTGCTGCGATCCGGTCCGTTCGCCTCGTCCATGGCGTTGGACCGCGATTGGGTGTAGACGAACGCACCGAGCAGGACGGTCGGCAGCAGCACCAGAAGGAAGACGGCAGCGATCAGCCGCCCGGCAAAGGTGCTCCGGACGCGGGCCATGCTTGATGCTAGGCCGACCCGTGGGCCGAAGCCCGGTCGTTCGAGGCGGCGGCTAGCCCTCGAAGCGGAAGTAGCTGGTCGACAGCGGCGGCAGGATGATCTCGGCGGAGGCCGGGCGTCCGTGCCACGCGGTCGCGTCTGCCTCGATCTCGCCGAAGTTGCCCAGGCCCGATCCGCCGTAGGCGGTCGCGTCGGTGTTCATCACCTCGGTCCACCGTCCGGCGAACGGCAGGCCGAGCCGGTAGGCCTCGCGTGGCACCGGCGACAGGTTCGACATGACCGCCACGCAGCCCCCGTCGTCGTCCCAGCGCAGCCAGCTGAAGGCATTGGAGCCGGAGTCGTTGGCGTCGATCCACTCGAAGCCGGTCGGGTCGTCGTCGCGCTGCCACAGCGCGGGCGTGGCGGCATAGACGGCATTCAGGTCGGTGACGGTCTTCAGGACGCCGGCGTGCTCGGGGAACTGCAGCAGCCACCAGTCCAGACTGCGTTCACTGGACCACTCCGACGACTGGGCGAACTCCGAGCCCATGAACAGCAGCTTCTTGCCCGGGTGTCCCCACATGTAGGCCAGGTACGCCCGCAGGTTCGCCAGCTCCTGCCAGCGGTCGCCGGGCATGCGCTCCACGAGTGACCCCTTGCCGTGCACGACCTCGTCGTGCGAGATCGGCAGGATGAAGTGCTCGCTGTAGGCGTAGACCATCGAGAAGGTCATCTCGTTGTGGTGGTACTGGCGGTGGATCGGCTCGTGCGAGATGTACTCCAGGGTGTCGTGCATCCAGCCCATGTTCCACTTGAACCCGAAGCCCAGGCCGCCGAGGAACGTCGGCCGGGTGACTCCCGGCCACGCGGTGGACTCCTCCGCGATCATCGTGACGCCGGGGACGCGCTTGTACACGGTGGCGTTGAGCTCCTGCAGGAAGGCGACCGCCTCGAGGTTCTCTCGGCCGCCGTACTGGTTCGGGGACCACTCGCCGTCCTTGCGCGAGTAGTCGAGGTACAGCATCGAGGCGACGGCATCCACGCGCAGGCCGTCGACGTGATACTCCTCGAGCCAGTACAGCGCGTTGGACACGAGGAAGTTGCGGACCTCGGTGCGCCCGAAGTCGAACACGTAGGTGCCCCAGTCCGGCTGCTCGCCGCGGCGCGGGTCGGCATGCTCGTACAGCGCGGTGCCGTCGAAGCGGGCGAGCGCCCACTCGTCCTTGGGGAAGTGCGCCGGGCACCCAGTCCACGAGCACGCCGATGCCCGCCTGGTGCAGGGTGTCGATGAGGTACCGCAGGTCGTCCGGCTTGCCGAACCGCGAGGTCGGGGCGAAGTAGGAGGTGACCTGATAGCCCCACGACGGGCCGTAGGGATGCTCGGCGACCGGCAGGAACTCCACGTGGGTGAAGCCAGCGTCGGCGACGTACTCGGTCAACTCGTCGGCCAGCTGTCGGTAGTCGAGCCCGACCCGCCAGGAGCCCAGGTGCACCTCGTAGACGGACATCGGCCGCTTGTGCTGGTCCGTGCGCTCCCGGGTCTCCAGCCAATCGTCGTCCTGCCATGCGTACGAGGACGAGTACACGACCGAGCCGGTCGCCGGCGGCACCTCGGTCGCGAAGGCGAAGGGGTCGGCCTTCTCTCGCCACACACCGTCGCGACCGAGGATGTGGAACTTGTAGACGGTGCCGTCCGCGATGTTCGGGATGAACAGTTCCCAGATCCCGGTCGAGCCGAGCGAGCGCATCGCGTGCGCTGTCCCGTCCCAGTAGTTGAAGTCGCCGGCCACCCGTACGCCCTGCGCGTTCGGTGCCCACACCGCGAACGACACTCCGGTGACGACGCCGAGCGAGGTCTGGTACGAGCGGAGGTGCGAGCCCAGTACCTGCCAGAGCTGCTCGTGGCGGCCCTCGCCGATCAGGTGCAGGTCGATGTCCCCCAGCGTCGGGAGGAACCGGTAGGGGTCGTCGCCGGGGATGACGTTTCCGGCGTACGTGACGTCGACGGAGTAGTCGGGCACCTCGGTACCCTCCAGGGCGCCGACCCACACCCCGCGATGCTCGTGCGTGAGCGGGACGCGCCCAGCCGGGGTGACGACGGTGACCGCGTCGGCCCCGGGTCGCAGGACCCGGATGGTGACCGTGTCGGCGTCGGCGTGGGGTCCGAGGATCGAGTGCGGGTCGTGGTGCCAGCCGTCGACCAGTCGATCCAGGTCGAGCACGGACACCTCGCGCGGGGCTGGTCCTGGTGCGGGCTTCGTCATCGTTGCTCCGGTGTGATCGTTGATGGGGTCGGTGGGCGGGGTCAGAGTCGGCGGATGTGCACGATGTGTGCGACGTGCTCCCAGGGTCGTAGGCGCACGAAGGTGCTCGGTCCCCAGGTCCACGTCATGTCGGTGACCAGATCGTGGGCCACGAACCGCTCGTCCGGGGGAAGGCCCAGAGCGGCGAGGTCCCACCAGATGGTCGCCTCGTGCTCGCGACCCGGATCGACCGTGCACACCACCAGGACGATGTCGTCCTGATCCTGCTTCGAGTACGCGATCACGTCGCTGTTGTCGGAGCCGTGGAAGCGCAGGGAACGCAGGTCCTGGAGCGCCGGGTGCGCCCGCCGGATCTCGTTGAGCTGAGTCAGGTACGGCGCGAGCGTCCGCCCCTGCTTGCGAGCCAGTTCCCAGTCGCGGGGCCGGTACTGGTACTTCTCGGAGTCCAGGTACTCCTCGCTGCCCGGCCGCACCGCGACGTGCTCGAACAGCTCGAACCCGCTGTAGACGCCGTAGGTCGGGGACAGCGTGGCCGCGAGGGTCGCGCGGATGGCGAAACCGGCGGGGCCGGAGTGCTGCAGGTACTCGGGGAGGATGTCGGGGGTGTTGACGAAGAAGTTCGGGCGCATGTAGGCGGAGGCCGGCCCGGCCAGCTCGGTGCCGTACTCCTCGATCTCGGCCCTGCCGTTGCGCCAGGTGAAGTAGGTGTAGCTCTGCTGGTAGCCGACCTCGGCTAGCGCTCGCATCATCGGCGGGCGAGTGAACGCCTCCGCCAGGAACAGGACGTCCGGGTCGGTCTCGAAGATCGTGGAGAGGAGACGGTCCCAGACCCACAGTGGCTTGGTGTGCGGATTGTCCACGCGGAAGATTCGAACGCCGTGCGACATCCAGTACCGGACGATCCGCTCGACCTCGGCGTACAGGCCCTCGGGGTCGTTGTCGAAGTTGAGCGGGTAGATGTCCTGGTACTTCTTCGGCGGATTCTCGGCGTAGGCGATCGTCCCGTCGGCCCTGGTCGTGAACCACTCCGGGTGCGCCGCGACCCACGGATGGTCCGGTGCCGCCTGGAGTGCGAGGTCGATGGCGATCTCGAGCCCCAGCTCGACGGCACGGGCGACGAACGCGTCGAAGTCGTCGATCGTCCCGAGATCGGGATGGATGGCGTCGTGGCCGCCCTCGGCGGCGCCGATGGCCCACGGTGAGCCGGGGTCGTCGGGGCCGGGGGTCAGAGCGTGTTGTTCGGGCCCTTGCGGTTGACGCGGCCGATCGGGTGGACCGGCGGCAGGTAGACGACGTCGAAGCCCATGTCCGCGACGGCGTCGAGTCGGGGCATCGCGGTCGCGAAGGTCCCCGAGCGAGGCGGATCCAGCGAGGCGCCCTCGCTGCGCGGGAAGAACTCGTACCAGGCGCCGACGAGCGCGCGCCGGCGCTGGACCCGTAGGGGCCACGGGCCGCTGGTGGTGACGTCCATGGCGCAACGGGTGGCGATAGCAGGATCGTCGGCCACCGCGGGGTCGGTGCCAGCAGCCAGTCGGACCGGGACCGGAAGGGCGGTCGCCACGAGGGTGGAGGCAGCGGTGCGCAGGGTGTCCCGGGCGTCCGCTTCGGCTTCGGGAAGGGCCCCCGCGGCCTCCTCCAGCAGCAGTGCGCCCTCCGTCAGTTCGAGCTCCACGTCCACGCCGGCCGGGATCTTGATGGTGGCCCTGTGCACCCAGGTGTCCCACGGGGAACCCCAGGCCTCAAGTGTGAAGGACCAGTCGCCCACCCGCGTCGGTCGGACGTGGCCGAGCCAGGTGTCCAGGCCGGTGGCCTCGGGGGTCATCCGCACCCGTTCGGCCACCGATCCGTCAGGCGCGGTGAGGACGACGCTCAGGCCCATGCTGTCGTGCCCCTCGCGGAAGGCCGTGGCGCGGACGGGGATCGACTCCCCGACGGCAGCCGCGGCTGGTCGCCGACCGCCGAGGCTTGCGGGCGAGACGTCGGTGATGGGATAGCGGCCGGACAGCTCGGCGGGCGGGTCGAGGCGCACGGGCTGCCAGGGGCTGCGCGCGGCCGTGGGTCGACGTGGCGTGCGGGCCCGGGGTGGCGGGGGTGGCGCGGGATCGGTCGTCGCGGGATCGGTGTCGCGGTCGGTCGGCGGGATCGGTCGTGTGTCCGCTGGCGTCCACGGGGGTCGGGTTCGGTCCGGTCTTCCGTCGCGCGGCGGCCATGGGGGCAGCCTACTGTCGCTCGCGGGGCGTCGGATGGTGGCTCGTGTGACGGGAGCGAAAGAACTTGCGTTGCATGCAAGTTTCCGTCAATTACATGACGTCCTTGGGGTACCGATTGGCATTTCCTGGGTAGAGAGCCGCTATCTTGTGCCCCGTGAGAGCGATACGACGATTCACCGTCCGCACCGTCCTGCCTGAGAACCTCGCCGCTCTCGAGGAGCTGGCCATCAACCTGCGGTGGTCGTGGCACCCCGCCACCCGTGACCTGTTCGCGGCCGTCGACCCCGTGCTCTGGGAGTCCGGCGGCAACGACCCGGTCCGACTGCTGGGGGAGGTGTCCGCCGAGCGGCTCGCCGAACTGTCCGCCGACCAGGGGTTCGTCGACTGGGCCGGTCGCTGCCTGGACGACCTGCGCACCTACCTCGCGTCGGATCGCTGGTTCCAGTCGCTCGGGGCCGAAGCGCCCGCCGGCATCGCCTACTTCTCGCCCGAGTACGGCATCACGTCCGCTCTGCCGCAGTACTCCGGCGGCCTGGGGATCCTGGCCGGTGACCACCTCAAGACCGCCAGCGACCTCGGCGTGCCCATCATCGCCATCGGTCTGTTCTACCGCTCGGGCTACTTCCGCCAGTCGCTGTCGCGCGATGGCTGGCAGCAGGAGCGCTACCCGGTCACCGATCCGGACGGCAGCCCGGTCTCGCTGCTGCGCGAGGCGGACGGCTCGCCGGCCAAGGTGGCCATCGGACTGCCCGGCGGGCGATTCATCGCCGCCCGCATCTGGGTGGCTCAGGTGGGTCGCGTCCCCCTGCTCCTGCTCGACTCGGACGTCGAGGAGAACGGCGCCGTCCGAGCGGGAGGTCACCGATCGGCTGTACGGCGGCGGCAGCGAGCACCGGCTGCAGCAGGAGATGCTGCTGGGCATCGGCGGAGTCCGCGCGCTGCGCACCTACTGCCGCATCTCCGGGCATCCCGATCCCGAGGTCTTCCACACCAACGAGGGCCACGCGGGCTTCCTGGGGCTCGAGCGCATCCGTGAGCTCGTGACGCTGAATTCCAACATGACGTTCGACGAGGCGCTCGAGGTCAGTCGCGCCGGCACCGTGTTCACGACGCACACGCCGGTCCCGGCCGGCATCGACCGCTTCCCGATGGACCTCATCGCCCAGCACTTCGGCGGCGACAACGCCTCGGCCGGCGTCCCGGTGGACCAGGTCCTGGAGCTGGGAGCCGAGACGTTCGAGGGCGGCGACCCCGCCGTGTTCAACATGGCGGTCATGGGCCTGCGGCTCGCGCAGCGCGCCAACGGCGTGAGCCTGCTGCACGGCGAGGTGTCTCGCGGCATGTTCTCCGGTCTGTGGTCGGGCTTCGACAGCGACGACGTCCCGATCACGTCGATCACCAACGGCGTGCACGCCCCCACCTGGGTGGCTCGGCAGGTCATCGAGCTGGCCCATGGTGCGTCGATCGACGACGCGGAGGGCTGGGAGGCCATCGCCGAGCACGCCCGATGACCAGCTGTGGACGATCAAGCGCGCCCTGCGCGAGGAGCTGGTCCAGATGGCCCGCACTCGTCTGCGCGAGTCCTGGGTCAACCGTGGCTCGACCGATGCGGAGCTCGGCTGGATCGACTCCGTGCTCGACCCGGACGTCCTCACCATCGGCTTCGCAAGGCGCGTTCCGTCGTACAAGCGACTCACGCTCATGCTCCGCGATCCCGGCGCGGCTGAAGGCGCTGCTCACCGACCCGGAGCGTCCCGTTGCAGCTCGTCGTCGCGGGCAAGGCCCACCCGGCGGACGACGGCGGCAAGCGACTCATCCAGCAGCTGGTGCAGTTCGCCGACGACGAGGACGTCCGCGAGCGCATCGTCTTCCTGCCCGACTACGACATCGCCATGGCGACGACTCTGTACCCGGGCTGCGACGTCTGGCTGAACAACCCCATCCGACCGCTCGAGGCGAGCGGCACGTCGGGCATGAAGGCCGCGCTCAACGGCGCCCTGAACCTGTCGATCCTCGACGGCTGGTGGGACGAGTGGTTCGACGGCGAGAACGGCTGGGCCATCCCCACGGCTGACGGCATCGAGGACGCTGACCGGCGTGACGATATCGAGGCCGAGGCGCTCTACAGCCTGATCGAGAACTCGGTCGCCCCGGCGTTCTACCGCCGCGACGATCAGGGCGTCCCGCCCCGCTGGATGGCGATGCTCAAGCACACGCTGCGCACCCTCGGGCCGAAGGTGCTCGCCAGCCGCATGCTCCGCGAGTACGTGCTGCGCCTGTACATGCCGGCTGCGATCTCGTCGCGAGCGGTCGACGCCGACGGCTTCGCCGTCGCGCGCGACCTCGCGGACTGGAAGAAGCGGGTGCGCGCCGAGTGGTCGAACATCCGGATCGACCACGTCGAGGCGGATGGCGTCGGCGACGCGGTCATGCAGGGCACTCCGATCACGGTGCGCGCCTACGTCTCGCTCGGGCACCTGACCCCCGATGACGTCGTGGTGCAGGCGGTGCACGGGCGCGTCGACGCCGACGACCGGCTCACGCACCCCGAGCACGTGCCGATGGCGGCCGTCGAGGGCTTCGACGGCAACCGGTGGGAGTACCGGCTGGTCATCGACCTCGACCGCAACGGTCCGTTCGGGTACACCGTGCGGATCCTGCCCGCGGCACCCCGGGCTCGCGGCTTCGGAGGAGCTGGGCCTGCAGGTGCGTGCCGCCGCCGAGCGACGGCATGGCGGACGGCGTCCTCGCGCTGACCCTCGATGCCTCGTCACTTGTGGCGACTTCCGGGCCCCGGAGACCCGCCACAAGTGACGAGGCATCGGGCGTTCAGGTGCCGGCTGTCCGAGTGTCCGATCGTCGCGTCGTACTCGGCGACGGTCAGGGCATGGAACGCCAGCAGGCTGCGCGGGCGGCAGCGACGACCGTGCTGCCGGCACGGATGGATCGTCCTCGGACTCGTCGGCCTGTCCGGTGCGTGGTGTCGACGATCAGTCGGTAGGCGTGGCCGTACGGGCGCGCCAGGGAGCGTGAAGTCCACGGGTGCGTCGCCCGCGTGCAGGAGCGACCAGGAAGGACCGGTCACGGATCGGCCGGTTGTCATCGTCGAGTCCGTGGCTCTCGCCGGCGAGGAACATGCCCAGCGTGCGGCTGTCCGGCGGAGTGCCAGTCCGTCCTCGGCGATCTCGCGTCCGTCGGGCCCGAGCCAGGCGAGGTCCTTCGGGCCGCCGGCATGCAGGGGCTTGCCGTCGAAGAAGTAGCGCTGCCGGAAGGCGCTGTGCAGGCGCCGGAAGTGCAGGAGCTGGCTGGCGAAGACCTTCAGGTCCGACTGCCAGGGCTCCCAGTCCCAGTCGTACCAGGAGATCTCGTTGTCCTGGCAGTAGGCGTTGTTGTTGCCGCGCTGGGTGCGGCCGAACTCGTCGCCGCCCGCGATCATCGGGACGCCGGTGGACAGCAGGAGGGTCGCGAGCAGGTTGCGCAGCTGCCGCTGGCGGATCGCGATCACGCGCGGATCCGTCGGTCTCGCCCTCGACACCGTTGTTGTCCGACCGGTTGTTGTCGGTCCCGTCTCGGTTGCCCTCGAGGTTGGCCTCGTTGTGCTTGCGGTCGTAGGTGACCAGGTCGCGCATCGTGAAGCCGTCGTGGGCCGTGACGAAGTTGATGGACGCGAAGGGTCGACGCCCCTCGCTGGCGTACAGGTCGGCGGAGCCGGAGAGGCGCCAGCCGAGCTCGCCGATCCCGGCCTGCCCTCGCCAGAAGTCGCGGATGTTGTCGCGGTACTTGTCGTTCCACTCGGTCCACAGCGGCGGGAACTCGCCGACCTGGTAGCCGCCGGGACCGACGTCCCAGGGCTCGGCGATGAGCTTGACCCGGCGGAGGACGGGATCCTGCTGGATCGTGGTCATGAAGTTGCCGAGCATGTTGACGTCGTGGAAGGAGCGTGCCAGCGCGGACGCGAGATCGAAGCGGAAGCCGTCGACGTGCATCTCCTCGACCCAGTAGCGCAGCGAGTCCATGACCACCTGCAGGACGTGGGGCTTGGAGACGTCGAGGGTGTTGCCGCACCCGGTGTAGTCGGCGTAGTACCGGCCGCCGTCGCGCAGGTGGTAGTAGTCGTCGTTGTCGATCCCGCGGAAGGACAGGGTCGGGCCGAGCTGGTTCCCCTCGGCGGTGTGGTTGTAGACGACGTCGAGGATCACCTCGAGCCCGGCCGCGTGCACGGCCTTGACCATCCGCTTGAACTCCGAGACCTGGCCGCCGCGGGCGCCCGTGGACGAGTAGGCGGCATGCGGGGCGAAGTAGCCGATGGAGTTGTAGCCCCAGTAGTTGGTGAGGCCGTCCTCGAGCAGGTGGATCTCGTCGAGGAAGTGGTGCACCGGGAAGCAGCTCGATGGCGGTGACGCCGAGGGTGGTCAGGTGCTCCAGCACGGCGGGATGCGTGAGGCCGGCGTAGGTGCCGCGCTCGTGCTCGGGGACGGACGGGTGCAGCTTGGTGATCCCGCGCACGTGGGTCTCGTAGATGACGGTGTCGCCCCACGCGGTGTTGGGGGAGCGATCGTCGCCCCAGTCGAAGTAGTCGTCGACGACGACGCTCTTCGGGACGAACGGGGCCGAGTCGGCTTCGTTGATGCGCAGGTCGTCGCTGCCCAGGTGCCCGTAGACGGCGGGGTTGTCGCGGAAGGCGCCGTCGATGGCCTTGGCGTACGGGTCCAGCAGCAGCTTGTGCGGGTTCCAGCGGTGGCCGACGGCGGGATTCCAGTCGCCCGTGGACGCGGAAGCCGTAGCGGGTTCCGGCCGGCAGGTCGTCGACGTGCCGGTGGTAGACGTTGAAGACCCGCTCGGTGAGCGGGATCCGCTCCTCGCGCCCGGACTCGTCGAAGATGCACAGGTCGACGGCGCTGGCACCCTGAGCCCACAGGGCCACGTTCGCCCCGCCATGGCGGTCCGGGGTCACCCCGAGCGGGTCCCAGCCCGTCGTCCCGTGACCTGTCACGGCGACACGGTACAGGCCGCACGGCGGCGCCCGAAGTCGGCCGCTACGCTCGGTGGCGCGGTGGGGCGACGGCCCTGCCCTGAGGGTGGAAGGCGGGTGCGCGATGCCGGAGATGATCTCGGTCGACGTCGAGGACGGGGTCGCGACGATCCTGCTGCAGCGACCACCGATGAATGCCCTGTGCCTGCAGATGCAGCGTGAGATCAAGCAGGCGGCCGAGGAGCTCGGCGCCCGATCGGACGTCGGAGCCGTGGTGCTGTACGGCGGCCCGAAGGTGTTCGCGGCCGGTGCGGACATCAAGGAGATGGCCGACATGACCTACCAGGACATGCTCCGCGCGTCGTCCGGCCTGCAGGACGCCTTCACGGCGGTGGCCCGGATCCCGCAGCCGACCATCGCCGCGGTCACCGGCTACGCGCTCGGGGGCGGGTGCGAGCTGGCGCTGTGCTGCGACCTGCGGTTCGCCGCCGACGACGCCAAGCTCGGACAGCCGGAGATCCTGCTGGGGATCATCCCCGGGGCCGGCGGTACCCAGCGGCTTCCGCGACTCATCGGCGTCTCGCGCGCGAAGGACCTCATCCTCACGGGACGCCACGTCGGACGCGGCCGAGGCACTCGACCTCGGGCTCGTCAACCGCGTGGTGCCGGCCGACCGAGGTCTACTCCGACGCGCGAGAGCTGGCGGGCCGGCTGGCCAAGGGGCCGGCGCTCGCGTTGCGGGCGGCCAAGGAGGCGGTCGACCGGGGCATGGATGCCGATCTCACGACCGGACTCGACATCGAGCGCGTGCGCTTCGCCGCCCTGTTCGCGACCGACGACCAGTCGATCGGGATGTCCGCGTTCATCGAGAAGCGGCCGCCGGAGTTCACCGGCAACTGACCTGACGGCGACCGGCCGGGTCGCCGGTCCCGTCGACGGGCGCCGCGCCTATGCTCGGCTGGTGCGCATCCTGCACCTGTCCTGGGAGTACCCACCCGTCATGTACGGCGGGCTCGGGCGGCATGTGCATGCCCTGGCCGAGACGCAGGCTGCCATGGGGGACGACGTGGTCGTCATCTCGCAGGCGGCCGAGGGGGCGCGCGGATGACGAGGTCCTCAATGGTGTCCGCGTCATCCGCGTGGCCCCGGCCGCGCCGAGCGTGCCGTTCGAGCCTGCGAACCTGATCGGTTGGATGTCCGGCTTCAACGTCGCCGTCACCCGCGCGGGTCTCGCCCTCATGCGCGAGTGGCGTCCCGACGTCGTGCACGGACATGACTGGCTCGTGGCCCAGTCCGGGGTCATCCTGCGTGAGGCCGCAGGGCTGCCGCTCGTCGTCACCATGCATGCGACCGAGGCCGGCCGGCATCAGGGCTGGCTTCCGACCGACGTCTCGCATGCCATTCACTCGGTCGAGCACTGGGTCACGCACGAGGCCACGCGCGTCATCGCCTGCAGCGAGCACATGCGCTGGGAGGTGCAGCGGCTCTTCGATCCGGCCAAGGGCAAGATCGTGGTCATCCCCAACGGCATCGACCCCGACCAGTGGGTGGTCTCGCCGTCTCGTCGAGCGCGCGCTCGAAAGGCATACGGCTCACCGCTGGTGGTGTTCGCCGGGCGACTCGAGTGGGAGAAGGGCGTGCACACGCTGCTGGAGGCGACGGCGCGCCTGCGTCGCCGGGTTCCCGGGGTGCGGGTCGTCATCGCCGGGCGTGGGGGAGCGGAGGAGTCCCTGCGCAGGACCGCGCGGGAGAAGCGGCTCGGCCGGGCGGTGACGTTCACCGGCTGGATGCCAGAGGCGGACCTGCGCGCGCTGATCGCCGCCGCGGATGCGATGGTCGTGCCGTCCATCTACGAGCCGTTCGGGATCGTCGCCCTCGAGGCGGCCACGCTGGGGACGACGCTGGTCGTCTCACGCACAGGCGGGCTTGCGGAACTCGTCGAGGACGGTCGCACGGGATGGACCTTCGCCACCGGCGATGCCGCGGGACTGGCCGGGAGCCGTCGAAGCCGCGCTGACCGACCGCGCAGCGGCGCGCCGGTACGCCGCCGCGGCGCGAATCGCCGTCCTGGAGCGACACGGCTGGCCCGCGATCGCCGAACGGACCCGGCTGCTCTACCGCGACGCCATCCGTGCTGACAAGGGCGAGGACCGGCAGGCGGACCGCCCTCCGCTGCGCCTGCTGCCCGACGGTGGGAACCTGCTCACCGGGATCGGTGGCTGAGGGTCGGCGCGCGGGGCGCGAGGAGGTGCGCGCGTCCGTTGATGGGCTATATTACTCGTGAGTAACTAACGACCGGTCGCAGGAGGGATTGCCCCATGAAGATCGCTGTGTGCGTGAAGCAGGTTCCGGATACCTGGGCGGAGAAGACGCTGCAGGCTTCGGACTCCACGCTGGATCGGGAGTCTGCTGACGGCGTGATGAACGAGCTTGACGAGTACGCGGTCGAGGAGGCGCTGAAGCTGGTCGAGGCGCAGGGCGGCGAGGTCGTCGTCGTGACGATGGGCCCGGAGCGCGCGGCGGAGACGGTGCGCAAGGCGTTGAGCATGGGCGCCGACGCCGGCGTGCATCTCGTGGACGACGCGCTGCACGGTTCGGACGCGGTGGCGACGAGCTACGCGCTGGCGGAGGTCTTCAAGGGCCGCGGGTTCGACCTGGTGGTCTTCGGGTCGGAGTCCACGGACGCCCGGATGAGCGTGGTGCCGGCGATGGTGGCCGAGCGACTCGGGCGTGGCGCAGCTGACGTTCGCGCAGAAGGTCGAGGTCGACGGGTCGACCGTCACGATCCAGCGGGCGACCGAGACCGGGTACGACACGGTCGAGGCCGCGCATGCCGGCGGTCCTGAGCGTGGTCGAGAAGATCAACGAGCCGCGGTACCCGTCGTTCAAGGGGATCATGGCGGCGAAGAAGAAGCCGGTGGAGACGCTGAGTGCTCGCTGACGCGGGCCTGGATGCCGCGAAGCTGGGACTGAGCGCGGCGTGGTCGACGGTCGCGGACTTCGCGGCGCGGCCGCCGAAGGCCGCGGGCACGATCGTGACCGACGAGGGCGACGGCGGCACCAAGGTCGCCGCGTACCTGTCCGAGCAGAAGTTCATCTGAGTCCGGCCGAGAGAGGAAACAGCAGTCATGGGTGAGGTCCTGGTCCTGGTCGAGCAGACCGATGGCGTGATCAAGAAGGTGACCGGCGAGCTGTTGACGCTGGCCCGTCGGCTGGGCGAGCCGAGCGCGGTGTGGGTCGGTCCCGGCTTCGACGACGCGGCCGTCGGCGGCGTTGGGGGAGTTCGGCGCGACCACGGTCTACGTCGCCGGCGACGAGTCGCTGCTGGCCAGCCCGGTGGCGCCGAAGGCCGAGGTCCTCGCGCAGCTGGTGGCCGAGAAGGCTCCGACCGCGGTCCTGGTCGCGTCGACGGCCGACGGCAAGGAGGCCGCCGGCCGCCTGGCCGTGCGCACCGGATCCGGCGTGATCACCGACGCCGTCGACGTGTCGGCCGACCTCGTGGCGACGCAGTAGCGTGTTCGGCGGCTCGACCGTCGTGCACTCGCAGGTCACCCAGGGCACCCCGATCTTCACGGTGCGCGGCAACTCCGTGGCACCGGAGCCGGCCCCGGCCACCCCGGCGCGGGTCGACGTGACCGTGGCCCTGTCCGAGGCGGCGACCAAGGCGACGGTCACCGGCCGCACGGTGGCGGCCAAGGGCGGACGCCCGGACCTGACCGAGGCGGCGATCGTGGTCTCCGGCGGCCGCGGCGTCGGCAGCCCGGAGGGCTTCGCGGTGATCGAGGCCCTGGCGGACTCCCTGGGCGCGGCAGTTGGCGCGAGCCGCGCCGCGACCGATGCCGGCTGGTACCCGCACCAGTTCCAGGTCGGGCAGACCGGCAAGACGGTGTCCCCGCAGCTGTACATCGCCAACGGGATCTCGGGTGCGATCCAGCACCGCGCCGGCATGCAGACCTCCAAGACGATCGTCGTGGTCAACAAGGATCCCGAGGCGCCGATCTTCGAGCTCGCCGACTACGGCGTCGTGGGCGACCTGTTCACCGTCGTCCCGCAGCTCACCGACGAGATCACCAAGCGCGCCGAGTAGCCGACCCGCACCCGGGCGGCTGCGCTGGCCGTCTCGGATCCGGTGACTACTCTTGGGCGTCGTGGAGCAGCGGGCGTACTTGGACCATGCGGCGACGACGCCCATGCTGCCCGGCGCCCGCGAGGCCTGGCTCGAGCAGTCCGCGCCACGTGGGCAACGCGTCGTCACTGCACACCTCCGGGAGAGCGCGCACGGCGGGTCGTCGAGGAGTCCCGCGAGTCGATCGCTGCCCAGCTCGGAGTGCGCCCGAGCGCGGTCGTCTTCACGGCGGGCGGCACCGAGGCCGACAACCTCGCCGTGAAGGGCCTGTTCTGGTCGCGCCACGACGGAGTCGGGGCGGAGCGGATCCTCGCCTCGGCCATCGAGCATCACGCCGTGCTCGATCCGGTCGTGTGGCTGGAGGAGCAGCAGGACGCGAAGGTCACGTGGCTCGGCGGTCGACCACCTCGGCCGGGTGGACCTCGGTGCGGCCGAGGAGGCCTCGTCCGAACCCGAGACGCGTGGCGCTGTGCACCGTGATGTGGGCGAACAACGAGATCGGCACAGTGCAGCCGGTGTTCGCGATCGCCGAGATGTGCCGGGCCGCCGGCGTCCCGTTCCACACCGACGCCGTGCAGGCGCTCGGCCACCTGCCCCTCGATCTCGCGTCGCTCGACGCCGACGCCGTCACCATCAGCTCCCACAAGATCGGCGGCCCGTTCGGCGTCGGCGCGCTGATCGTCGGCCCGCGTGCGCGACTCACCCCGGTCCTCCACGGCGGCGGCCAGGAGCGCGAGATCCGCTCGGGCACCCTCGACGCCCCGGGTATCGCCGGGTTCGCGGTGGCGGTGGAGCACGCGGTCGCGGGGCAGGCCGAGCGCATGATCCGACTGACCCAGCTGCGGGACCAGCTGGTCACCGGTGTCCTCGCAGCGGTGCCCGACGCGGTGCTGAACGGCGACCCGGGAGCGGGTCCGGATCAGCGACTGCCCGGCAACGTGCACTTCTCGTTCCCCGGCTGCGAGGGGGATCTGCTCCTCATGCTGCTCGATGCCGCCGGCATCGACTGCTCGACGGGGTCGGCCTGCACCGCAGGCATCCCGGAGCCCAGCCACGTGCTGCTCGCGATGGGCGTCGACGAGCCGCTCGCCCGTTCCTCCCTGCGCTTCAGCCTCGGGGAGTCGACCACGCCGGCCGATATCGACGCCGTCATGGCCGCACTGCCGGGGGCCGTCGAGCGGGCGCGGCGAGCGGGATCCCTCGCCTCCAGGGTCGGCTGACGTGCGCGTCATCGCCGCGATGTCCGGCGGCGTCGACTCCTCCGTCGCGGCCGCCCGCATGGTCGATGCGGGGCACGAGGTGGTCGGCGTCCACCTGGCGCTGTCCCGGGCGTCGACCCCTCACGGCGCGGGCTCCCGCGGGTGCTGCACGCTCGACGATGCCCGCGACGCGCGGCGGGTGGCCGATCGGCTCGACATCCCGTTCTACGTGTGGGACCTCTCGAGCAGTTCGCGGACGAGGTCATCAGCGACTTCATCGACGAGTACCGGCAGGGGCGGACCCCCAATCCCTGCCTTCGGTGCAACGAGAAGATCAAGTTCTCGGCCGTCCTCGACCGCGCGCTCGCGATGGACTTCGACGCGGTGGCCACGGGCCACTACGCGCGCGTGCTTGACGGCGTGGACGGCCCGGAACTGCATCGGGCCATCGACCCCGACAAGGACCAGTCGTACGTGCTCGGCGTCCTCCGTCGGGAACAGCTGGCGCATGCCCTCTTCCCCCTCGGCGCCGACCTCAAGGCCGATGTGCGCGACGAGGCGGAGCATCGGGGCCTCCTGACGGCGCGCAAGCCCGACAGTCATGACATCTGCTTCATCCCTGATGGCGACACGATGGGGTTCCTGCGCTCCCGGCTCGGAGACGATCCCGGCGACATCGTGGACGTGGTGTCGGGGGAGGTGCTGGCGCAGCATGGTGGCGCCCACGCATTCACCATCGGCCAACGTCGCGGCCTTGGCCTGACGGTGCCACCGGCCGACGGCTCGCCCCGGTACGTCGTCGATGTCGACGTCGTCACGAACACGGTTCGCGTGGGCAGTCCCGATCTGCTCGACGTCGACGCCATCGAAGGCAGCCATGTGATCTGGTCCGGGACTCCGGTCGGTCACGAACCGGTCGCGCTGCATGCACAGGTCCGCGCGCACGGGACCCCCGTGGCGGCACGGGCGCATGTCGACGGCGATCGGCTGATCGTGGACCTCGACGAGCCGATCCGCGGACTCGCGACCGGGCAGGCGGTCGTGCTGTACGACGGCACCCGCGTGGTCGGGTCGGCGACCGTGGACCGCACCCATCGGGTGACGCGGGCATGACCGTCCCGTGGGGACCGGCCGAGGCCACGGGAGTCGGCTCCTTGCCTGGGACCTCGGCTGTCGAGGCGGCCCGCATCGTCTGCGGAGAGCTCCCCGGCTTCGTGCACGTGCCCGAACTGCCCGCCCGCGGTCCCGGCTCCGACATGATCGGCCGGACCGGTGGCCTGATCTCCCGTGTCTCGGCCGGGATGTCGCTGGAGACCACGCCGGACGGCTGGCGCTTCACCGCCGGCCCCGGCCGCGAGATGCGGCGGGCGGAGTCGTTCCTCGGCGAGGACCTCGACGCGCTGGAGGAGGCCGCGGTCGGCTACTCCGGGCCGGTCAAGTGCCAGGTCGCGGGCCCCTGGACCATGTCGGCCGCAGTCGAGCTCCAGACCGGTGAGCGGGCCCTGCGGGATCCGGCGGCCTCCTGGGACATCGCCCAGGCTCTCGGCGAGGCGGTCCGCGACCACGTCGCCGAGCTTCGTCGGCGGCTGCCCAACGCCAGCGCGATCGTGGTCCAGGTGGACGAGCCGGGCCTGCCCACGGTCCTGGCCGGTCGGGTCGGCACCGCGAGCGGACTGTCCTCCTATCGGGCCGTGGACCCACAGGCGGCGGAGCGGGTGCTCGGCCACGTGCTGGCGGCAGCGGCGCAGGCCGGAGCGGTGCCGGGGGTCCACTGCTGCGCCGTCGACGTTCCCCTCGACCTGATCCGCGCATCGGGGGCGAGCTTCGTCAGCCTCGACATCACGGTCGCCGCCGACGCGCTCGACGAGGCGCTGGGACGGGCGTGGGAGGCAGGCTCGGGAATCCTGGCGGGCGCCGTCCCGTCGACAGGGGCGGGAAGCCTCGGCGACCGGCAGGCGAGTGCTCCGCTGCGGGAGCTGCTGCACCGGCTGGGGCTCGAGGACGATCGGTGGCTTGCTCAGGTGGCGATCACGCCGACCTGCGGCCTGGCCGCGGCGAGCCCCGACTGGTCGCGGACGGCACTTGCGGCCTGCCGCGCCGTGGGCCGTGTCCTCCGCCACGACGAGACGGAGGTGGAGGGTGACCGCTGACGCTTCACCGGCCGGCGCCAGAGCTCGCTGGACGGAGCTCGTCGATGCGATCAACGACGCCCGGATGGCCTACTACCAGCGGGACGCGCCCACCCTCTCCGATGCCGAGTACGACGAGCTCTACGCCGAGCTGGTCGCCCTGGAGCAGGCCAACCCGCATCTGGTGAGCGGGGAGTCGCCGACGCAGACCGTCGGCGGCCAGCGATCGGAGATGTTCGAGCCGGTCGAGCACCTCCAGCGGATGTACTCCCTCGACAACGCCTTCGACGCGGACGAGCTCACCGCCTGGCTGGACCGGGTCGAGCAGGGGCTGGGTGCGATGCCCGATCTGCTGTGCGAGCTGAAGATCGACGGCCTGGCGGTCGACGCGGTGTACGTCGATGGACGGCTCACGACCCTGGCCACGCGCGGGGACGGCTCCGTGGGCGAGGACGTGACCTACAACGCGCGCTTCATCGCCGGCGTTCCGAAGCGCCTCGAGCCTGCGCCCGGTCAGCCGCTGCCTCGACTGCTCGAGGTGCGGGGCGAGATCTACTTCCCGGTGGCGGACTTCGAGCGCATCAACTCCGAGCAGCAGGACCTCGGGCTGCCCGGCATTCGCGAATCCCCGCAACACTGCGGCCGGTTCCCTGCGCCAGCGCGTCGACCGACGGGAAGCCGAGCTCGCCGCGGTCCGGGCGGAGGGTCGGACGGGTGACCGTGCGGCGGGCCGCATCGCGCGCATGGAGGCCGAGCTGGGCCGGGCGGTCGCCCGGCTCCACGGGCTTCAGCTCATCGTGCACGGCATCGGCGCGGTCGACGGTGTCGCCATTCGCCGGCAGAGCGAGGGCTACGAGGTGCTGGCGTCCCTCGGGTTGCCGGTCAGCAGCCGCGCGAAGGTCCATCCGGCGGCCGATGGGGTCATGGACTTCATCGCCTACTACGGCGAGCACCGCCACGACGTCGAGCACGAGATCGACGGCGTCGTCATCAAGGTCGACGACATCTCCCTGCAGCTGCAGCTCGGCGAGACGTCCCGGGCGCCGCGGTGGGCCATCGCGTACAAGTACCCGCCCGAGGTGGTGCGCACGCGGCTGCTCGACATCCCGGTGAACGTCGGGCGCACCGGCCGGGTGACCCCGTTCGCGGTCATGGAGCCGGTCCTGGTCGCCGGATCGACGGTGTCCATGGCGACCCTGCACAACGCCCACGAGGTTGAGCGCAAGGGCGTCCTCATCGGCGACATGGTGTTCCTGCGCAAGGCCGGCGACGTCATCCCCGAGGTTCTCGGGCCGGTGGTCGAGGCACGCGATGGCTCCGAGCGCGCCTTCGTGATGCCCACCGTCTGTCCGGAGTGCGGGACGCCGCTGCGACCGGAGAAGGAGACCGACAAGGACATCCGATGCCCGAACGCGCGGTCATGCCCGGCCCAGATGCGCGAGCGGCTGTTCCACGTCGCCTCGCGAGGGGCCCTCGACGTCGAGGGGCTGGGCTACAAGGCGGCGATCGCCATGCTCGAGTGCGGACTCGTCGAGGACGAGGGAGACCTGTTCCTGCTCACCGCGGACGACCTCCTGCGCTGCCCGTTCTTCACCCGCGAGCCCGGCAAGGAGGAGACAGGGCCGCAGCTGTCCGAGAACGCCAAGGCCATGCTCGCGAACCTGGACGCGTCGCGCACGCCAGCCGCTGTGGCGGGTGCTGGTCGCGCTGTCCATCCGGCAGGTGGGCGGACCCACCGCGATCAACCTGGCCCGCCGGTTCGGCTCGCTCGACGCCATCGCCTCTGCCAGCGTCGACGAGCTCGCCGAGACCGAGGACGTCGGCCCCACGATCGCGGCGACGGTGGCCGAGTGGTTCGCGGAGGACTGGCATCGCGACATCGTCGAGAAGTGGCGGCGCGGGGGTGTGCGCATGGCCGACGAGGTCGTCGAGACCGGTCCCCAGCCGCTCGCGGGGGTCACCGTCGTCATCACCGGGTCGGTCGAGGGCTTCACCCGCGAGTCCGCCGCAGCGGCGGTCACCGACCTCGGTGGCAAGGTCGCGTCGTCCGTGTCGAAGAAGACGGACCTCGTGGTGGCCGGTGAGAATGCCGGGTCGAAGTACGACAAGGCCGTCAGCCTCGGCGTCCCGATCGTCGGCGTCGACGGGTTCCGGGCCCTTCTGGACGGCGGCCTCGACGCTGCCCTCGAGCATCGAACGGAGACCTCATGAGCGCGAGCTTCCATCTCCTGCATACCGGCTACGTCGGTCCCGAGGAGGCAACCGGGATGCGGGTCGGCTCCTCGGTGGTCTATGCCACCCAGGGCGACGTCCACGTCATCGTCGACCCCGGCCTCGTCGCCAGTACCGGACGGATCCTGGATCCGCTCCGCGACCTCGGCGTGGACCCCGAGCAGGTGACCGACGTGGTGTTCAGCCACCAGCACATCGACCACACGCTCAATGCCGCACTGTTCCCTGCGGCTCGCTTCCACGACTTCGCCGCGATCTACCAGCACGATCTGTGGACCGACGACGAGGCCGAGGGTCGAGCCCTGGCGGAGGACATCACGCTGATCCGGACGCCCGGGACACACGAACGAGGACATCTCGACGCTGATCCGGACCGATGACGGCCTTGTCGTGTGCACGCACGCGTGGTGGTTCGAGGGTGGACCGGACGAGGATCCCTACGCGCCGGACCCGGACCAGCTGCGCCGGTCCCGTGAACGCATCCTCGCGCTGGAGCCGTCGCGCATCGTCCCGGGACACGGGGCGCCCTTCGCCCCTCGATCGGGCTCCCTTCGCCCCTCAAGATCGGGCTCCCTTCGCCCCTCAGTAGATCGGGCTCCCTTCGCCCCTCAATAGGATGAGCCAATGACCGCGATCACCCGGGCCGAGGTGGAGCACCTGGCTCGCCTGGCCCGACTCCAGCTCTCCGACGACGAGCTCGACCACTACGCAGGGCAGTTGGACGTGATCCTGCAGTCCGTCGCGCGCGTGTCCGAGGTGGCCGCCGACGACATCCCGCCGACCTCGCATCCGATCCCCGTGGAGAACGTCTATCGCGAGGACGTGGCCCACCCGGGCCTCGATCGCGCCACGGTCGCGGGTGGTGCCCCTGCGTGGGAGGACGACCGCTTCCGGGTCCCGCGCATCCTGGACGAGGAGTGAGCGTGGCGAAGATGGAAGGCGACCTGGTCCGGCAGTCGGCGGCCACGCTGGCGCGGGCCATGTCCGACGGCGAGGTGTCCTCCGAGGAGGTCACCCGAGCCCACCTCGACCGCATCGCCGAGGTCGACGAGCGCGTGCATGCGTTCCTGCACGTCCTGACCGACGACGCGACGACGACTGCGCGCGAGATCGACCGCAGGCGCGCGGCCGGCGAGGAGCTCGGCCCGCTGGCCGGCGTGCCGCTCGCCCTGAAGGACGTCCTCACGATGAAGGGCGTCCCGACCACCTGCGGATCGCGGATCCTGGAGGGCTGGCGCCCGCCCTATGACTCGACGGTCGTCGAGCGGCTGCGGGCCGCCGACGTCGTCATCCTGGGCAAGACCAACATGGACGAGTTCGCCATGGGATCGTCCACCGAGCACTCGGCCTACGGCCCCACGCACAACCCGTGGGATCTCGACCGGATCCCGGGCGGATCCGGCGGTGGCTCGTCGGCGGCGGTGGCCTCCTTCGAGGCGCCGCTGGCGATCGGGACGGACACCGGCGGGTCGATCCGGCAGCCGGCCGCCGTCACGGGCACCGTGGGCGTCAAGCCGACCTACGGCGGCGTCTCGCGCTACGGACTCGTCGCCCTGGCCTCGTCACTGGACCAGGCAGGCCCGTGTGCTCGGTCGGTCATGGACGCGGCCCTGCTGCACGCGGCGATCGCCGGGCATGACCCGCGCGACTCCACCTCCATCTCGGCCCCCGTGCCGGATGTCGTCGCCGCTGCTGAGCGCGGTGACGTGCGCGGCCTGCGGATCGGGCTGGTCAAGGAGCTCGGTGGCGAGGGCTACCAGGCGGGCGTCTCCCAGCGCTTCTCCGAGGCGGTGGAGCTGCTCTCGGGGCTGGGGGCCGAGGTCGTCGAGGTGTCCTGCCCGAACTTCGACTACGCGCTGGCCGCCTACTACCTGATCCTGCCCTCCGAGGCCTCGAGCAACCTCGCCCGCTTCGACGGGATGCGCTACGGCCTGCGCGCCGGGGACGACGGCAGCCGGTCCGTCGAGGAGGTCATGGCGATGACGCGCGAGGCTGGCTTCGGCGACGAGGTCAAGCGGCGCATCATGATCGGCACCTACGCGCTGTCCAGCGGCTACTACGACGCCTACTACGGGCAGGCGCAGAAGGTCCGCACGCTGATCACCCGCGACTTCGCGGCGGCATTCGACCAGGTCGACGTCCTCATCTCCCCGACCGCGCCCACGACGGCGTTCAAGATCGGCGACAAGATCGATGACCCGATCGCCATGTACCTGAACGACATCGCCACGATCCCGGTGAACCTGGCCGGCAACGCGGCGATGTCGCTGCCGGTCGGACTGGCCCCGGAGGACGGCCTCCCGGTCGGGCTCCAGATCATGGCGCCCCCGATGGCCGACGAGCGTCTCTACCTGGTCGGAGCCGCCCTGGAGGCCGCCCTCGTGGACCGATGGGGACACCTGCTGATCGAGGAGGCTCCCGCGCTATGACGACCGCCCACGACACCGTCGCCTTCGACGAGGCCCTCACGCAGTTCGAGCCCGTCCTGGGCATCGAGACCCACGTCGAGCTCGGCACCAACTCGAAGATGTTCTGCTCGTGCCCGACGGCGTTCGGCGCGGACGCCAACACCCAGGTGTGCCCGGTCTGCCTCGGCCTGCCGGGGTCGATGCCGGTGGTGAACCGGACCGCGGTCGAGTCGACGATCCGGATGGGGCTGGCCCTCAACTGCAGCATCGCGCCGTGGAGCCGCTTCGCGCGGAAGAACTACTTCTACCCGGACATGCCCAAGGACTACCAGATCAGCCAGTACGACGAGCCGCTGTGCTTCGACGGGTACCTCGACGTGACCCTCGAGACCGACGACGGTCCCCGCGAGTACCGCGTCGAGATCGAGCGCGTGCACATGGAGGAGGACACCGGCAAGCTGACGCACACCGGCGGTGCCACCGGCCGCATCCACGGTGCCGACTACTCGCTGGTCGACTACAACCGCGCTGGCATCCCGCTCATCGAGATCGTCACCAAGCCGATCCCCGGCACAGGCTCCCTCGCGCCCCAGGTCGCGAAGGCCTACGTGACCGAGCTGCGCGACCTCATGCGCGCCCTCGGTGTCTCCGACGTCCGGATGGAGGAGGGGTCGCTGCGCTGCGATGTCAACGTCTCCCTCAACCGACCCGGCGACGACTGGGGCACCCGGAGCGAGACGAAGAACGTGAACTCGCTGCGATCTGTCGAGCGGGCCGTTCATTCGGAGATCGAGCGCCAGGCCGCCGTCCTGCTGTCCGGCGGGCGGGTCATCCAGGAGACCCGGCACTTCCACGAGGACACCGGCCGCTCCACGTCGGGTCGGTCAAAGGAGCAGGCAGAGGACTACCGGTACTTCCCGGAGCCCGACCTCGTTCCCGTCGCGCCCTCCAAGGAGTGGATCGAGGAGCTGCGCGGCACGCTGCCCGAGGTTCCGTCGGCCAAGCGCGCCCGTCTGCGGGCCGAGTGGGGCGTCAGCGATCACGAGTTCCAGACGATGGTGAACTCCGGCGCCCTCGATCTCGTCGAGGCGGCGATCGCCGAGGGAGTCGAGCCGGCGGCGGCGCGCAAGTGGTGGACCGGGGAGCTGCTGCGCATCGCCAACGATCGGGAGATGGACCTGGCCGACGTTCCCGTCACGGCAGCACAGATCCGGCGAGTGGAGGCACTTGTCGCCGACGGCAGCCTGACGGACAAGATGGCGCGGCAGGTCTTCGACGGCATCATCGCCGGCGAGGGCGATGTCGATGATGTCGTCGCCGGGCGCGGGCTCGCCGTGGTCAGCGACGACTCGTCGCTGCTCGCGGCGATCGACGAGGCCCTCGCGGCGCAGCCGGATGTCGCGGACAAGATCCGCGGCGGCAAGGTCCAGGCGGCCGGGGCCATCGTCGGGGCGGTCATGAAGGCCACGCGCGGCCAGGCGGACGCGGCCAAGGTGCGCGCGCTCGCTCCTCGAGCGGCTCGGCGTAGCGGAGTAGCCGTGCTCGGCGCGATGCTCCCCGAGGACGTGCGTCCGGTGGATCCACCGGTCCCGATCGTCGACGACGTGGAGCACGTCGCCTTCTATGTCCCGACCTACATGGGTCCCATGGACGACCTGGCGCTGATGGCGCGCATGCCGAACCTCGAGGTCGTGCAGCTGCTCACCGCGGGCTTCGAGAACGCCCTGCGGTTCCTCCCGGCCGGGCGTCACCCTGTGCAATGCCGGCGGCGTTCACGATGCGAGCACGGCGGAACTCGCGGTCGGGCTCATCCTCGCCTCGTTGCGCGGGATCGACGCCTTCGCCCGCGCGATGCCCACCGGCTCGTGGCTCTACGGGCGCCGCGAGGCACTGGCGGACAAGCGGATCATCGTGGTCGGAGCCGGGGGAGTCGGTCAGGCGATCCGGCGTCGGCTCGAGCCGTTCGAGACGGACGTGATCATGGTCGGCCGCACCGCGCGGGAAGGCGTCCACGCCGTCGGTGAGCTGCCGGCGCTGCTCGGCGCCGCGGACGTCGTGGTCCTGGCCGTACCGCTCACCGACGACACCGCGCGGCATGGTCGGCCGGGAGTTCCTGGCCCGGATGGCGGAGGGCTCGCTCCTGGTCAATGTCGCCCGCGGACCGGTCGTCGACACCGACGCGCTGGTCGAGCAGGTGGCTCTCGGCCGGATGCGGGCGGCCCTCGACGTCACCGACCCGGAGCCGCTGCCGCCCGATCACCCGCTGTGGAACCTGCCCGGGGTGATCATCAGCCCGCATGTCGGCGGCAACACCTCGGCCTTCCTGCCGCGGGCGCGCCGACTGGTCGCCGAGCAGTTGCATCGATTCGCCGTGGGCGAGACGCTGAAGTTCATCGTGTCACGCTGACCTGAGGAGGCCTTCATGAAGCGGACGATCGCCATCGTGTCTGCATTGGTATCGGCGGTGGCGCTCTCGGTCACCGCACCAGCGGCACTCGCGGAGGACATGACCACCATCACCATGAAGGTGACGGGGTGCAACGGCTGCACGATCACCCCGGTCCAGGCCCTCGAGCCCGGTACGGGGACCGCGTCCGTCTGGACGGGCACCGGAGCCAAGTGCGGGCTGGTCAGGTGGTGCTGAACGTCCCCACCGCCAAGACGCCGGGCATGTCGTTCAATCTGGACGCGCGGTGGCGCGTCGACATCAACGCCGTGCCCGTGATCGTGACCCAGTACCAGGGCTACCAGCCCGGGGAGCGGGTGACCAAGCGGCAGGCGAAGGCGGCGAAGAAGGCCACTGCATGCTGGGCCGGGACAGCAGCGACGGCGGTCACGCTGAGGCTGATGGTCCGGCGAGTGTGGATGCCGGCTTTCTCGCCCGACGCCAACCGCAAGACGAAGGTCCCGCTGGCCTGGCTGGTGCCGACTGCTGAGACGACCGGGGGATTCTCGGACGCGTACAAGGGCACGCTTGGCCAGCAGGACGCCTGGTACTGCCCCTAGGCCCAACTCAATAGGCTTCGTGTCATGACCGACATGAAGCCGCGCAGCTCCGATGTGACCGACGGACTCGAGCGGGCGGCCGCCCGCGGCATGCTCCGGGCCGTGGGCATGTCCGACGAGGACTTCCCCAAGCCGCAGATCGGGGTCGCGTCCAGCTGGAACGAGATCACCCCGTGCAACCTGTCGCTGGAGCGCCTGGCGCGCTCGGCGAAGGAGGGCGTGCACGCGGCGGGCGGCTACCCGCTGCAGTTCGGCACCATCTCGGTCTCCGACGGCATCTCGATGGGCCACGAGGGCATGCACTTCTCGCTCGTGTCGCGCGAGATCATCGCCGACTCCGTCGAGGCCGTCATGCAGGCCGAGCGACTCGACGGCATGGTCACCTTCGCCGGCTGCGACAAGTCGCTGCCGGGCATGCTGATGGCGGCGGCGCGGATCGACGTCGCCTCCGTGTTCGTCTACGCGGGCTCGATCCTGCCGGGTCACGTGAAGCTCTCCGACGGCTCGGAGCGCGACGTCACGATCATCGACGCGTTCGAGGCGGTCGGCGCCTGCGCGCGTGGGCTGATGTCGCGCGAGGACGTCGACCTGATCGAGCGCGCGATCTGCCCGGGCGAGGGCGCCTGCGGCGGCATGTACACGGCGAACACGATGGCGAGCGCCGCGGAGGCCATGGGCATGTCGCTGCCCGGATCGGCCGCGCCGCCCGCGGTCGATCGTCGTCGTGACGGCTTCGCGCGTCGCTCGGGCGAGGCCGTCGTCGAGCTGATCCGCCAGGGCATCACGACCCGCGACATCATCACCCGGCAGTCGCTGGAGAACGCCATCGCCGTCGTCATGGCCTTCGGGGGATCGACCAACGCGGTGCTCCACCTGCTCGCGCTGGCGCACGAGGCGAACGTCGAGCTCGAGATGGAGGACTTCCACCGCATCGGCGCGAAGGTGCCGTTGCTCGCCGACGTCAAGCCCTTCGGTCGGTACGTCATGAGCGATGTCGACCGGGTCGGCGGCGTGCCGGTGATCATGCGCGCTCTGCTCGACGCCGGCCTGATGAACGGCGACTGCCTGACGGTCACCGGCAAGACGGTCGCCGAGAACCTGGCCGACATCGCCCCGCCGGACCCGGACGGCACGATCCTCTACGCCTCCAAGAACCCCCTCGACACGCACGGCGGCATCACGATCCTGTCGGGCTCGCTGTGTCCCGAGGGCGCCGTGGTGAAGAACGCGGGCGTCCCGGTGGACGTGTTCGAGGGCACCGCCCGCGTCTTCGAGCGCGAGCAGTCGGCGATGGCCGCGCTGGAGGACGGCACGATCCAGAAGGGCGACGTCGTGATCATCCGGTACGAGGGTCCCAAGGGCGGCCCGGGCATGCGCGAGATGCTCATGATCACCGGTGCGATCAAGGGAGCCGGCCTCGGCAAGGACGTCATGCTCATCACCGACGGCCGGTTCTCCGGCGGCACGACCGGCCTGTGCGTCGGGCACGTGGCGCCGGAGGCGGTCGACGGCGGCCCGATCGGCCTGGTGAAGAGCGGGGACCGCATCCGCATCGACATCCCCAACCGGACCCTCGACCTGCTGGTCGACGAGGCCGAGCTCGACAAGCGGCGGGCTGCGTTCGCGCCACTGCCGCCTCGCTACACCCGCGGTGTCCTGCACAAGTACGCGAAGCTCGTCGGCTCCGCATCGCGCGGCGCGGTCTGCGACTGATGCGCCTCGCCAGGGTCGGGGAACCCGGCCGCGAGATCCCGTGCCTGCTCGACGCTGACGGCACCTACCGCGATGCATCGACCCTGATTGCGGACTTCAACGCGGCGTTCTTCGCGTCCGGTGGGCTGGACCGGCTCCGGGACGTGGATCCTGCGTCGCTTCCCCTCGCCCCGCCCGGGCGGGTCGGGGCCCCGATCGCGCGGCCGGGCAACCTCGTCGCCGTGGGACTCAACTACGTCGACCACGCGATCGAGTCCGGGATGGACATCCCGACCGAGCCGCTGCTGTTCAGCAAGGCCCCGAACACCGTGGTCGGTCCCTACGACGACGTCCGCTTTCCGCGTGGTGGCAGCAAGGTCGACTGGGAGGTCGAGCTGGGCCTCGTCGTCGGCAGGACCTGCCGCTACCTCTCGTCGCCCGAGGAGGCGCTGGACTGCCTGGCGGGCTTCGTGGCCGTCGACGACCTGTCCGAGCGCGCCTTCCAGATCGAGCGCGGCGGCCAGTGGGTGAAGGGCAAGGCCTTCGAGACCTCGTGCCCCACCGGACCTTGGCTGGTCACCCCTGACGACCCGGCCATCCCGGAGCACTTCGACCTGTGGCTCGACGTCAACGGCGAGCGGCGTCAGACGGGATCGACGAAGAACCTGATCTTCTCCGTGGGCACCGTGCTCCACTACATCTCGCAGTTCATGGTCCTCGACCCCGGAGATCTCGTCATCACCGGAACCCCGCCCGGGGTCGGGCTCGGGATGGCCGAGCCGACGTGGCTGCAGGTCGGCGATGTCATCACGCTCGGCATCACCGGGCTCGGCGAGCAGCGCACGTCGTGGTCGCCGACGCTCTAGTCCTGGTAGGAGTCCCAGTCGGCACCGCTGAGGATTCCGCCGTCTATGACGATGGCCTGCCCGGTGATGTAGGCCGACGCGTCGGTCGCCAGGAAGATGATCGAGCCGACCAGCTCATCCGGCACGGCGAGGCGGCCGATCGGCGTCGTCTCGTCGAACCAACGCTGCCGGTGCTCCTCGCCCCACAGCGGCTTGGTGAACTCCGTCTTCACGACGGACGGCTCGATGCAGTTCACCCGGATGCCGTCGTTCACCCACTCGCGGGCGAAGCTGCGGGTCATGGAGCTGACCGCGGCCTTCGTCGCGGCGTAGACCGAGATGGTGTTGAAGCTGTACCGGGCGCTGAGCGAGCTGAGGTTCACGATCGCGCCGCCGCCGGCCGCGGCCATGATCGGGTGGACGGCCTGGCTGGCGAAGAAGACCGCCCGCATGTTCACGCCGACGATCGCGTCGAAGTCCTCGGGTGTCACGTCGTCGATGGGCTTGCGCCGATTGATCCCCGCGCCGTTCACGAGGACGTCGATGCCCCCCAGCGTCGCTGCGGCGTGGCGCACCATCGCGCGAGCCGCCTCGGCCTCGCCGATGTCGGCGACCAGGCTGACGGCCTGGCCGCCCGTCGATGCGATCCGCTGCTGCAGCGGATCCACCTTCTCGTCCGAGATGTCCTGGAGGCCGACGATCGCCCCGCGGGCCGCCATGGCCTCGGCCACGACCGAGCCGATGGCACCGCCGGCGCCGGTGATGACCACGCGCTTGCCGTCGAGGGAGAACAGTGGGTCACTCATCGGTGCCTCCGAGTCGATCGATGACGGTCACGGACCTGGCGGGAAGGGTATGGGACTCATGCAGTCGGCCGCGGACGCTCACGTCGTGAGCGGCATCGTCGAGGTTTGCCACGATCAGGCGGATCCCGGTCTCGCCCTCGACGACCAGGGCGCCGACCTGCTCCGGATGGGATGAAGTCGTGCCGAGTGCGTGCGCGAAGCCGCGCACGGCCTCGAGGACGTCGAAGACGGGGTAGGTCTGCCCAGGCTCTGAGGGGAAGTTGACCGGATCCATCGAGCCGGCGGACGTCTCCATGACTCCGCGCCACCCCGTGGTCTCGAAGTACGTCACCGAGTCGATGGTCCCCGGCGAGGCGAGGCCGGCCAGCGACAGCGCGGTCCAGGCGGCGGCGAACCAGGTCCGCTGTCGGGCGTCGACCGATGACGGCAGGGCGGTGTTGCTGACATCCGATGCCGGATCGGTCGCGTTGGGGTTGAAGCGCGGCCGGAGGGTGACCGGGCTGACGCTCACGGCTGCCCGGCCGGCGAGCCGGGGGACGTTCTCGGCGATGACGCGCTGGGTCGCCGTGTTCTGGATGAGGGTGCGGTCGTCGAAGGAGTGCACCTGGGGGTTCAGCGAGAAGTTGACGACATCGAGGTTGGTGGTGTCCGGGCGGCTCGCGGTTGAGCTCGGTGAAGTACAGGTCGGTGCCACCGCCGATCACGGCGTCGGCGCCGAGGACGCTCGCGCGCGATGGCGATCCACTCGCTGCCGGTGACCTTCTCGTCGGGTCGGAAGACGAACCAGCAGTCCACGAGGTCCGCGGCCCCGGCGCCAGCCGTGACGATGTCGGCGAGTTCGTCGCGGGTTCCGCCGATCAGCGCGACCTGCAGGCGGCAGCCGAGGGCGCGAGCCTGATCGGCTGCGACGAGCAGCGTCTCGGCCGCCGTCGGCGATGCCACGGGAACGTCGATGCGCAGGTGATCCAGTCCGAGTCGCGACAACGTCGCCGACCTCATGCTCGGTCAGGGGCTCGAGCTCGGGCCTGAAGTCCCAGGCGGGGCAGCGGCGAGCGTCTTCGCCGATGTGCAGGGTGATCGGACCGTCGTCCGGCTCGGTGCCGGGCACCTCGCCCTCGAGCGTGATGCGCACCGACTGATCGATCCGCCGCTCGGGGGTGACCTCGACGGGGAAGGGGAGCGAGATCGGGGTGCAGTAGGTCTTGAACGATGCGTCGCTCCAGTTGCGGTGGTCCTCGGCCTCGAACACCTCGCCGGCCATCTCGACGCGCGCGACGAGTCCGGGACGAACCTCGTGGGACAGCGCCCGGACATCGATGAAGGGCTGGTGCGGCGAGATCTCCACCGGGAATGCGGTCTCCTCGCGTCCGCCGGCGGCGTGGTCGACGACGACCGGGCGGCCGGCCAGGGACATCGGGTGCAGGATGCACAGCCCCAGACGGTTGCGCAGGAACGGGGCGTGAGCCACACCTGTGGCGGAGAAGTCGATCGTGCCGTCGGCGGCACCGGTGATCACGACCGACCACGTGAAGTGCTCCGCGTCGAACGTGCCCCGAGCGGTGTACTGGATCCTGAACGAGTCGACGTCCTGATCAACGTCGATCGCGTCGAGGATCCACGGTCGTGCAGTCCAGTTGCGATCCTGGAAGGCGAGGTAGATCCGACGGACGATCTCGGTGTCGCCGAGCCGGATGCACCGCAGGTCGCCGTCGTCGAAGTCGGCGCGCAGCGGACCGGCGCGGACGACGGACGGGCTCAGAGCGCGCTCCCGACCCGGTACACCTGTCCCGTGGCGAGGGACTCGTACGCCCCCAGGGTGATGTCGAGCAGCCGCAGAGTCTCCTCGCCTGAGCACTCGGAGACCACGCCTGCGCGCAGGCAGTCGACCCACTGACGCTGGACGTTCACCACGCTGTCCTGGATCGCGTTCCACGGCTCGGAGGTCCATCCGTGGTCCGGGATGACGAGGTCCTCGTCGACGACTCCGGAACCGGAGACGACCTGCAGGTGGTAGTCGGCCGAGAGTGTCACGGTGCCCTCCGTCCCCTCGACGGTCACGAAGGTCTGGGGGTAGGTGTTGTGATCGGACTTCGTCTCGTAGCTGGCGTCGACGATGCAGGTGGCATCGGGCATGTGCATGAGGACCGTCGCCACGTCCTCACCCTTGATTCGGGGATTCACGCGCAGTGCGTCGGTGTAGAGGGTCTCGGGCTCGCCGATGAAGAATCGGGCGAGGTCGAACAGGTGCACGGCGACGTCGACGATGATCATCCGCTCGGACTCGACCAGCCACGACTGGGCGGAGTAGACGTCGTGGGCCGTCCGGAAGCTCATGCGGCCGAAGAAGGGGCGGCCGATCGCGCCGCTGTCGATCACCTGCTTCATCCGTCGCATCGGCGACTGGAACCGGAAGTTCTCGTGGACCATGAACGGGAGGTTCCTGGCCGCCATGGCCTCGACCATGGCCCGCGCGTCAGCCATCTCCCAGGCGAGCGGCTTCTGGCAGATCGCGGCGACGCCGTGTTCTGCGGCCAGCTCGACCATCATGCGGTGAGTCGGGGGAGTGGTGGCGATGTCGACGAAGTCGAGGTCCTCGCTGGCGAACAGCTCGCGGGCATCGGTGTAGGCCCGGCCGCCGAACTGCCCGGCTGCCGCCCTGGCCTTCGCCGGATCGATGTCGCAGGTGGCGACGAGCTCGACTTCCGGGATCTGGGCCCAGGCGTTCAGGTGGTTCTGGGCGAAGAAGCCGCAGCCGATGAGCGCGAAGCGGAACGGGGCGCTCACAGCTCGAACGGCCTTTCCGGGTCCACGATCCATTCGCTCCACGACCCGACGTACATGCGTGCCCCGGGAAGGCCCGCATGAGTCATGGCGAGCACGTTCTGCGCGGCGGTCACCCCGGATCCGCAGTAGAAGATGATGTCCGAGGGTGACTGGTCGCCGATGAGGCCCGCGTAGTGCTCGCGGAGTTCTGCGGCGGTCCGGAAGTGGCCGTCCAACGTCATGGTCTCGGCCCGGTCGGCCAGCCCGGCTCCGGCAATGTGACCGCGCACGGGATCGTGGTAGACGCCACCGCCGTGGTAGCCCTCGGCCCCGCGGGAGTCGAAGACCCGGGTCTGGGGCAGCACGCGAGCCCGGTCCACTTCCTCGACGTCGACGAGCAGTTCGGGTCGAAGGTTTGGCGTGATGGTTCCCGGCGCAGGCGCAGGGACGTCCGGTCACCGCCGGTCCTCCCGACGCGAGCCACGCGGGATACCCGCCGTCGAGGACGGCCACGTTGTCGTGACCGACCCAGCGCAGCATGACCCACAGCCGCGATGCCGCCATGAGTCCGCCGTCGGCGTCGTACACGACCACCTGCGTCTGCGTCACCGATGCCCCACGCGCGGACCCGTTCGATGAAGTCGTCCGCGTCGGGGAAGGGGCGTCGACCGGTCACGCCGGGGACGATCTCTCCGGCCATGTCATCCGACAGGTCGGCGCGCTGGGCACCGGGAATGTGGCCCTCGGCGAAGGCCCGATTGCCCCAGCCCTCGTCGTCGAGGGTGAACCGGGCATCGAGGACGACCAGGTCCGGATCAGCCATTCGGTCCCGCAGCTGGGCAACGCTGATCAGGGTGGTGAACGGCATCTCGACCTTCCTGGACGACTCAGTGACCCCACCTAGACTAAAGCGGTGACCATGACGCCGCGCAGTTTCCTCGTGACCCAGGGCCGGGATCGCTCGCCCAAACCGGGGCATGCTGCGTGCCCTCGGCATGACCGACGCCGACTTCTCCAAGCCCCAGATCGGCATCGCGTCGTCGTTCAACCAGATCACGCCCTGCAACATGTCGCTGCGCGACATCGCCGCCGGCGTGGGCCAGGGGGTCCAGGCGGGCGGCGGCTTCCCGATGGAGTTCGGCACCATCACCGTGTCCGACGTCATCTCGATGGGCCACGAGGGGATGCACTTCTCGCTCGTCAGCCGCGAGGTGATCGCCGACTCCATCGAGACCGTGATGCAGGCCGAGCGGCTCGACGGCATGGTCACGCTGGCCGGGTGCGACAAGAGCATCCCGGCGATGCTGATGGCGGCCGCCCGCATCGATGTGGCGAGCGTGCTCCTGTACGCCGGTTCGCTGCTTCCAGGCCACGTCCGCCTGACCGACGGGAGCGAGCACACCGTCAACATCGTGACGTCCTTCGAGGCCGTCGGCGCGAACGCCCGGGGACTGATGTCCGACGAGGACCTCGACCGGATCGAACGCGCGGTCTGCCCGAGCGCCGGGACGTGCGGCGGCATGTACACCGCGAACACGATGGCGAGTGCGGCCGAGGCGATGGGGATGGCCCTGCCCGGCTCCTCCTCCCCGCCCGCCGTCGATGCGCGCCGCGACGCGCTGGCCCGCCGGTCCGGCGAGGCCGTGATCGAGCTCATCCGTCAGGGGATCACCACCCGCGACATCATCACCCGCGAGTCCCTCGAGAACGCCATCACGGTCGTCATGGCCCTGGGTGGCTCCACCAATGCGGTGCTGCACCTGCCGGCCATCGCGCACGAGTGCGGTTTCGAGCTCGACCTCGACGACTTCCAGCGCATCAGCACGCGGGTCCCGCTGCTGGCGGACCTCAAGCCGTTCGGTGAGTACGTGATGTTCGACCTGGACCGGGTCGGCGGCGTCCCCGTGGTCATGCGCATGCTGCTCGACGCCGGGCTCCTGCACGGGGACTGCCTCACGGTGACGGGCAGGACGCTGGCCGAGAACCTGGCCGACGTCGACCCGCCGGCGGCGGACGGGCTCCGTCGTGCGGGAGATGACACGGCCGCTGGCGCGCCACGGGCGGCATCACGATCCTGTCCGGGTCGCTGTGCCCCGAAGGCGCCGTGGTGAAGAACGCGGGCGTTCCGGTGGACGTGTTCGAGGGCGCGGCGCGGGTGTTCGACCGGGAGGAGGCGGCGATGGCGGCGCTCGAGGACGGCACCATCGTGGCCGGCGACGTCGTCGTGCTGCGCTACGAGGGGCCGAAGGGGGGTCCCGGCATGCGCGAGATGCTCATGATCACCGGGGCGATCAAGGGCGCCGGACTCGGCAAGGACGTCCTGCTGATCACGGACGGCCGGTTCTCCGGCGGCACGACCGGCCTGTGCGTGGGGCACGTCGCCCCGGAGGCCGTCGACGGCGGCCCGATCGGCCTGGTCAGGGACGGCGACCGCATCCGCATCGACATCCCCAACCGCACACTCGACCTCCTGGTCGAGGAGGCGGAGCTCGCCGAGCGGCGAGAGTCCTTCCAGCCACTGCCGCCGCGGTACACCCGAGGCGTCCTGGCCAAGTACGCCCGCCTGGTCGGGTCTGCCTCCCGGGGTGCGGTCTGCGACTGACGGGGGTGCGGTGGGCACCCGCGCCCTCGAGAGGTAGGCTTCCGGACGTGGCACGAATTCTCGTAGTACGCAGGCGCGTGGGCTGACCTCAGGTCACCCCGCGCCTCCCTCCGTTACCCATGCTGGGTCGGGGGGTTTTTCATTGCAGGACAGCGAGAGAAGGAAGAGATGGGCGAGAAGATCACCGGGGCGCAGAGCCTGGTCTATGCACTCGAGGCGGCGGGGGCGACCGACGTATTCGGCATCCCCGGCGGCGCCATCCTGCCCCTGTACGACCCGCTGATGGACTCGCCGAAGATCCGCCACATCCTCGTCCGCCACGAGCAGGGCGCGGGGCATGCCGCCGAGGGCTTCGCCGCTGCGACCGGGCGGGTGGGCGTGTGCATGGCGACCAGCGGTCCGGGTGCCACGAACCTGGTGACGCCGCTGGCTGACGCCAACATGGACTCCGTCCCGGTGGTCGCGATCACGGGTCAGGTGCCCAGCGCCTCGATCGGCACGGACGCCTTCCAGGAGGCGGACATCCGCGGGATCACGATGCCCATCACCAAGCACAACTTCCTCATCACCAACCCCGACGACATCCCGCGCGCGGTCGCCGAGGCGTTCCACCTGGCATCGACTGGTCGCCCGGGCCCGGTCCTGGTGGACGTGTCCAAGGACGCGCTGCAGGCCGAGACCGAGTTCTCCTGGCCCGTCCAGATGGACCTGCCCGGCTACCACCCGGTGACCAAGCCGCACTCCAAGCAGGTGCGGGAGGCGGCGCGCATGATCCTCGCGTCCAAGCAGCCGGTCCTGTACGTCGGCGGTGGCGTCATCCGGGCCCGGGCCTCCGCCGCGCTGCGGCGACTGGTGGACCTGACCGGCATTCCGGTCGTGACCACGCTCATGGCACGCGGCGCCTTCCCCGACTCCCACCCACTGCACCTGGGCATGCCGGGCATGCACGGCACCGTGGCGGCCGTCGGGGCGCTGCAGAAGTCCGACCTGCTCATCGCGCTCGGCGCCCGCTTCGACGACCGCGTCACCGGCAAGCTGTCGACGTTCGCGCCCAATGCCTCCGTCATCCATGCCGACATCGACCCGGCCGAGATCGGCAAGAACCGGCAGGCCGACGTGCCCATCGTCGGAGACCTCGCCGAGATCATCCCGGAGCTGGTGACCGCGATCGAGGTCGAGCAGGCCAACGGCGCCGTGGGCGACTACGAGGCCTGGTGGGCGCTGCTCTCCCGCATGCGCGACACCTACCCGCTGGGCTACGAGACCTACGACGACAACACCCTCTCGCCGCAGTACGCGATCCAGCGGCTCGGGCTGATCAGCGGCCCCGAGACGATCTTCGCCGCGGGCGTCGGCCAGCACCAGATGTGGGCGGCACAGTTCATCGACTACGAGCACCCGAACACCTGGCTCAACTCCGGCGGCCTGGGCACCATGGGGTATGCCGTTCCGGCCGCGATGGGGGCCAAGGTGGGACGTCCCGATGCGACCGTGTGGGCCGTCGACGGCGACGGCTGCTTCCAGATGACCAACCAGGAGCTGGCGACCTGCTCGATCAACGACATCCCGATCAAGGTCGCGCTCATCAACAACGGAAACCTGGGCATGGTCCGCCAGTGGCAGACCCTGTTCTACAACGAGCGCTACTCGAACACGAACCTGGAGTCGCATCGGATCCCGGACTTCGTGAAGCTCGCTGAGGCGTACGGGGCCTACGGCCTGCGCTGCGAGTCGCCGGAGCAGGTCGATGCCACGATCGAGAAGGCGATGGGGATGAACGACGCACCGGTCGTCATCGACTTCGTGGTCCACAAGGACGCGATGGTGTGGCCGATGGTCGCCGCCGGCACCAGCAACGACGACATCATGCACGCTCGTTCCATGGCACCAGATTGGGGGTCGGACGACTGATGTCCCGACACACGCTCTCCGTTCTCGTCGAGGACAAGCCCGGCGTCCTCGCCCGCATCGCGAGCCTGTTCTCGCGGCGTGGCTTCAACATCGAGTCACTGGCCGTCGGTCCGACCGAGATCCCGGACGTCTCCAGGATGACCATCGTCGTCACCGTCGAGGGCCTGGCCCTGGAGCAGGTGACCAAGCAGCTGAACAAGCTGATCAACGTGCTGAAGATCGTCGAGCTCGATCCCGACGCGTCGGTCCAGCGCGAGATCATGCTCGTCAAGGTGCGGTCCGATACCGACACCCGCTCCCACGTCCTGGAGACCGCCCAGCTCTTCCGGGCCAAGGTGGTCGACGTCGCACCCGACGCCGTGACCATCGAGGCCACCGGCAAGGCGGACAAGCTGCAGGCCCTCCTGAAGGTCCTGGAGCCCTTCGGGATCAAGGAACTGGTCAAGTCAGGAATGGTGGCCGTGGGCCGTGGTCCTCGCTCCATCACGGACCGGACCGTCCGTCCGATCGACCGCTCCGCCTGAGCAGGCGTCACCCGCCCAACCGATACCCTTCCCCCGCCTATCCGCCCGTTCACCAGAGGAGAGCCCACCGTGGCCGAACTGTTCTACGACGACGACGCCGACCTGTCCATCATCCAGAACCGCGTGGTCGCGATCATCGGCTTCGGGAGCCAGGGGCACGCGCATGCGATGTCGCTGCGCGACTCGGGCGTCGACGTCCGCGTCGGCCTGCGCCCCGGCTCGAAGAGCGCCGCGAAGGCCGAGGAGGCGGGTCTGCGGGTCGTCGATCCCGCCACGGCGGCCGCCGAGGCGGACGTCATCATGATCCTGGCTCCGGACCATGTCCAGGCCGGCCTCTACAAGGAGTCGATCGAGCCCAACCTGCAGGAGGGCGATGCGCTCTTCTTCGCGCACGGCTTCAACATCCGCTTCGGCTACATCACGCCGCCCGACTTCGTCGACGTGTGCATGGTCGCTCCCAAGGGCCCAGGTCACCTCGTCCGTCGTGAGTACGTCGCCGGCCGTGGCGTCCCCGCCATCGTCGCCGTCGAGCAGGACGCGACCGGCGAGGCGTGGCCGCTCACGCTGTCCTACGCCAAGGCGATCGGCGCTCTTCGCGCCGGCGGCATCAAGACGACCTTCACCGAGGAGTGCGAGACCGACCTGTTCGGCGAGCAGGCCGTGCTGTGCGGCGGCGCCTCGCAGCTGGTCATGTACGGGTTCGAGACCCTGGTCGAGGCCGGGTACCAGCCCGAGGTCGCGTACTTCGAGTGCCTGCACGAGCTCAAGCTCATCGTCGACCTGATGTACGAGGGCGGCATCGCCAAGCAGCGGTGGAGCGTCTCGGACACCGCCGAGTACGGCGACTACGTGTCCGGTCCGCGGGTCATCGACGCGCACGTCAAGGAGAACATGAAGGCCGTCCTCGCCGACATCCAGAACGGCTCCTTCGCCAAGCGTTTCGTCGACGACCAGCTGGCCGGCGGACCCGAGTTCAAGGCGCTGCGGGCCAAGGGCGAGCAGCACCAGATCGAGGAAGTGGGCCGCGAGCTCCGCGGGCTCATGAGCTGGGTCGACAACAAGGGCGACGACTACGTCGAGGGCACCGCCGCTCGGTGAGCGCCGCTTCGCGCCTGAGACCGGCGGGGCAGCACGCCAAGGCCAGTGACCCGCTTCACACCCCAGCCTCGCTCGCGTCAACGTGCCCCTGGGGCGTCGATACACTCCGCGAGTGACCAAGCCCCGCGTGCTCATCGCCGAAGAACTGTCCCCAGCCACCGTCGAGGCCCTCGGGCCCGACTTCGAGATCGTGTCGTGCGACGGCGCGGATCGCGCGGCCCTGCTGCCGGCCATCGCCGACGTCGACGCGATTCTCGTTCGCTCGGCCACGCAGGTCGACGCCGAGGCCATCGCCGCGGCCAAGCGGCTGAAGGTCATGGCACGGGCCGGCGTCGGACTGGACAACGTGGACATCAAGGCGGCGACCCAGGCCGGCGTCATGGTCGTGAACGCCCCCACGTCCAATATCGTCAGCGCCGCGGAGCTCGCGGTGGCCCTGCTCCTGGCGTCGGCCCGGAATCTGGTTCCGGCCAGCTCCGCTCTCGCTCGGGGCGAGTGGAAGCGATCCAAGTACACGGGCGTCGAGGTGGCCGACAAGGTCGTCGGCGTGGTGGGGCTCGGTCGCATCGGCGTCCTCGTCGCACAGCGGCTGAGTGCCTTCGGCGTCCGGCTCATCGCCTACGACCCCTACGTCCAGCCGGCGCGGGCAGCTCAGCTCGGGCGTACGCATGGTGTCCCTCGACGACCTGCTCGCCGAGGCCGATTTCATCACGGTGCACCTGCCCAAGACCGCTGAGACGATCGGCCTGATCGGCGACGCCGAGCTCCACAAGGTCAAGCCGACCGTCCACATCATCAACGCTGCTCGTGGTGGCATCGTGGACGAGGCGGCGCTCTACCAGGCACTCGTGGACGGACGGGTCGCCGGCGCCGGGCTGGATGTGTACGCCAAGGAGCCGTGCACGGACTCCCCGCTGTTCACGCTCGAGAACGTCGTAGGACTCCCGCACCTCGGCGCCTCCACTGACGAGGCGCAGGAGAAGGCCGGCATCGCCGTCGCCCGTTCGGTTCGCCTCGCGCTCTCCGGCGAGCTCGTCCCCGACGCAGTGAACGTCCAGGGCGGCCAGCTCGACGAGGCCATCAAGCCGATGCTCCCGCTCGCCGAGAAGATCGGCTCCATCGCCTGCTCCTTGGCCGACGCAGCCGTCGTCCGGATCGACGTCGAGGCGTTGGGGGAGATCGCCGACCATGACGTGCGGGTGCTCGAGCTGTCCGCGCTCAAGGGCGTGTTCCAGATGCTCGTTCACGACCCCGTGTCGTTCGTCAACGCCCCGGTGCTGGCGGAGCAGCGAGGAGTCGAGGTCGCTCTCACGTCCGACCGCACCAGCGAGGACCACCGTTCCCTGCTCCGGGTGACCCTCACCCTCACGAACGGCGAGAAGGTCAGCGTCGCCGGGACCGTGACCGGACCGCGAGATACGGCCAAGGTGGTCGAGGTCGACACGTTCGACGTCGACGTCCCGGTCAGCGACCACATGGCCTTCCTGCGCTACCACGATCGCCCCGGCATCGTGGGCATCGTCGGACGCGTCCTGGGGGAGGGCGACGTGAACATCGGCGGCATGCAGGTCAGTCGCGACGAGTCGGGTCACGCCCTCATCGTGCTCACGGTCGACACGGCGATCGCGCCTGAGCGGCTCGAGGCCATCATCGCGGAGATCGGAGCCCATTCGGGCACGTCCGTCGACCTCGACTGATGACCTGCCTGAGTGGACCGGCGCCACCGCACAGGACTGGCCTGGGCGTTCGTCGGGGTTCTGCTCTTCTCCTTCTCCCTCCCGCTCACCAAGGTGGCGGTCGGCGGTTTCGACCCGTTCCTCACGGCGACCGGGCGAGCGGTGGTCGCCGGTGGCCTCGCCGCCGTCCTGCTGCTCATCGCTCGGGTGCCGTGGCCGGCCCGGCAGCACATCAAGCCGCTGGTGTACACGATGCTGGGCGCCGTCTTCGGCTGGCCGATCCTGCTGGCGCTGGCACTCGAGCGGACGACGTCGGCGCACGCCGCCGTCATCGCGGCCTTCATGCCCCTCACGACGGCACTCTTCGCCGTGCTTCGCACGCACGAGCGGGTGCCTCGGCAGTTCTGGCTGGCGGCCGGAGGCGGAACCGCCGCCCTCGTCGTCTTCGCGCTGTCCCGAGGCGGGGCACAGGGCGGTGACTGGATCGCCGACCTGCTCATCGTCGGGGCGGTGCTGAGCTCGTCCTGGTGCTACGTCGAGGGCGCGGCCATCACGAAGGTGATGCCCGGCTGGCAGGTGATCTCCTGGGTGGTCGTGCTCGCCCTGCCGGTCACGCTGCCGGCCACCGCGGTCCTGTGGTGGGCCACCTCGGGCGACTACGACCCGACGGCGAGCCAGTGGACGGCGCTGGTCCTGCTCGGGATCTCGTCCATGTATCTCGGGTTCTTCGCGTGGTACCGGGGCCTGCGCTGGCCGGCTCCGCCTACGGAGGCCAGGTGCAGCAGCTTCAGGCACTGCTGACCCTGCTGTGGTCCGCGCTGCTTCTCGGCGAGGTGGTCACACCCGGGACGGTCCTGACGGCGCTCGTCGTCGTCGGGTGCGTCGCGTGGGCGCAGCGCAGCCGCAGCGCGCTGGTCGTCGCTCCGGAGGAGTGAGTCGGCTCTCGCAGCGCGCCACGGCTGGCGCGTTCCCCATACGATCAGGGCAGCCGACTCGGAGGGCCATTCGCCATGGAGCTTGTGTATGCGCCACGACCGGTCGCGGATCGGCTGAGGGTCGTGGTGGTGGTCGGCACGCGACCCGAGGCCATCAAGATGTTCCCGGTCATCCAGGCGCTGCGCACGAGTGGGCACGTGCAGCCCTTCGTGGTGACCACAGGTCAGCACGCGCAGATGGCGCATGACGTGCTGGCGATGGCGGGCATCACGCCGGACGCGAGCCTGGTCGTCGTCCGTCGGACGGGCACCATCAATGAACTGTGCTCGCAGGTCGTGACGGAGGTCGGCGAACTCCTGGCCGCATTGCAGAAGGAAGACGCGGTCGAGGGCGCCCCGTACACGATCGCGACGATGGTCCATGGGGACACGACGTCGGCGATGGCTGCGGGATTGGCCTCGGCGCAGGCAGGCATCCCCGTGATCCACGTCGAGGCGGGACTGCGCACCTACAACCCGCGCGGGCCGTTCCCCGAGGAGATGAACAGGCAGCTCATCGCTCGGATGGCACTGGTCCAGATCGCCCCGACAGCCATAAACGAGGCCAATCTGATCAGGGAGATGGTCTCCGACGCGCACGTGTTCGTCTCGGGGAACACCAGCATCGATGCCCTCATGTGGGCATGCGCTCAACCGGTGCAGTGGTCGGACGAGCGACTGCAGGAGGTGGTCGACTCCGGTGCGCCCGATCGTGGTTGCCACGCTGCATCGGCGCGAGAACTGGCCATACCTCGCGGACATCGCCTCGGCCCTCAATCGCATCACGAGGGCGCGACCGGACGTCAGGGTGGTGCTGCCGATGCATCCGAACCCTGAGGTGCGCCAGACGTTGATCGAGGTTCTCGGAACGAACCCACGGGTGCTGCTCGTCGACGCCCTGGGCTATGTGGAGTTCGCCCACTTGCTGGAGGCGGCCACTCTTGCGATCTCGGATTCGGGAGGAATCCAGGAGGAGGCCCCCAGCGTCGGCACCCCCGTGCTGGTGGCCCGCCAGGAGACCGAACGTCAAGAGGGCGTTGATGCCGGCACTCTCGCCTTGGTCGGGGTCGATCCCTCGGTGATCGCCGGCACCGCGCTCAGCCTCTTGGACGATCCGACTCGACTGCAGGCGATGAGGGACGCGGTGAACCCGTTCGGCGACGGTCGCGCCGCGGAGCGGATCCGATCTCTCATCGACTACCTCGTGGTGGGGGGTTCCGCGCCGCAGAGCTTCGGGAGCGGAGTCAGCCGCCGAGCCATCCTCACTGCGGCGGGATACCACCCCGTCGCCGTCACCCCAGTGCTCACCGAGGAGGAGTGGGATGACGAACTGGTCGAGCACGTTGCCGGCGCCGGTCACCTGACCTTCTAGGGTCTCGCCCAAATGACCGACGACCTGCTCGCCCTGTATCCGTTCGCGGGACTGCCCTGGCCCGTCCAGATCCTGTTTGTGGTGGCCTTCGTTCTGAGCGTCATCCAGATCCTGCTGGTGATCGGACTGTCGTTGCTGGCGAGTCGGGAGGAGGCTCCCTCGTCCGAGACCAATGACGAGTCCCGATTTCTGTGGGTCTTCGTCGTCCCAGCACTCGACGAGGAGGTGACGATCGCGGACACCGTGGCGCGGCTTGAACTCGTCCAGGTGACCCATCGACGAATCCTGGTGATCGACGACGGGTCCTCGGACCGAACGAGCGAGATTCTCGCGGAGCACGCGAGCCCGGACCTGCAGGTTCTCACTCGCGTCCCGCCCGATGCGCGCAAGGGGAAGGCCGCAGCCCTCAATCATGCATGGCGGGTGCTTCGCGACGATCCGGTCGTTGGAGAACAGTCCGAGTTCGGGGAGGAACGAACCCTCGTGGTCATCGTGGATGCCGACGGCCGGTTGGACCCCGGACTCGGCGCTGACGTCGCCAGCCGCTTCCTCGACGATCGCGTCGGAGGAGTCCAGCTGGCGGTTCGCATCTACAACCGAGCCAAGCCGCTTGCCTATATGCAGGACATCGAGTTCCGGATCTTCGGGAGCGTGTTCCAGATGGGTCGCTCGGCCTGGGGTACCGCCGGGATGGGCGGGAACGGGCAGGTGAACCGGCTGGCTGCGCTCACGGAGATCGCCCAGATCAACATGGCGGGTGGACAGGCGGACGGGCCTTGGCGCCACCGTCTCACGGAGGACCAGGACCTCGGGCTGTCCCTGATCGGGACGGGCTGGCTGGGTCAGGAGGAGATGCACTGCGCCGTGAACCAGCAAGGGCTGTCGAGCTATCGGCGGCTCTTTCGACAGCGGGTGCGCTGGTGCCAGGGCAACATGCAGGCGATGGCCCGGGTCGGGGTCTTCAGGAGAGCTCCGATCCGAGCGGTTGCCCGCCTTGATGGGAGCTACTGGCTCCTGCAGCCGGTTGTTCAGACCGTGATCGCGATCTCGACGATGACGGCCGCCGTCCTGCTGGTGTTCTTCCCGGACCTGGTGGACCGGGGCATCGGGGTCGTCACCTTCCTGGCGCTGCTGATCCTCGCCTTCGGCGGGACGAGTGTCGGCGTGTTCCGCGCCGAGAGGGTCACCGGCCGAGGCAACCCGATTCGGTCGCTCCTGCTCGTCATCCCGTACATCGTCTACTGCTGGAGCCTGCTGCCGATCTACGCGGTGGCCTGGTATCGGCAGATCGTGCGTCGGGATGACTGGGCCAAGACCGCCCGGGAAGCGATCGGGTAGATCTCAGGCGTTAGGGTCAAGCGTGATCCAGTTGCTGAGGCAGTATCTCGCTCCGCACTGGCGAGTCCTGGTGCTGATCGGCGTCCTCCTGCTGGTGCAGGCGATTGCGAGCCTCGTCCTGCCGAGCCTCAACGCCGACATCATCAATTACGGCGTTGTCACGGGGGATACCGCGTACATCCTCCGCACGGGTGCCGTCATGCTCGTGCTGTCGGTCCTGGTGGGGCTCGCCTCGGTCGTCACTGTCTACTACAGCGCTCGAACCTCGATGCGCTTCGGCCGCGAGGTGCGCGGGGACCTCTTCCGCCGGGTCGAGCACTTCTCGCTGGCGCAGATGCATGCCTTCGGCGTGCCCTCGCTGATCACCCGCAACACGAACGACGTGCAGCAGCTGCAGATGCTCGTCATGGTCGGGCTGACGATGATGGTCCTCGCTCCCGTCACGGCCATCGGCGGCGTGATCATGGCGATGCGCGAGAACGTCCAGCTGTCCAGCCTGCTGCTCATCACGGTCCCGGTCATGGTCCTGGTGATCGGCATCATGGTCGCCAAGGCGGTGCCGCTCTTCCGGTCGATGCAGGTCAAGATCGACAGGGTCAACGGAGTCCTGCGCGAGAACCTCGCCGGGATCCGGGTGATCCGGGCCTTCGTCCGCACCTCGCACGAGGAGGCGCGCTTCGCGGAGGCGAATGCCGATCTCACCGCAACGTCGCTGAAGGTGACGCGCCTGTTCGCCCTCATCTTCCCGACGCTGATGCTCATCATGAACCTGGCGATCATCGCGACGATCTGGTTCGGCGGCCACCTGATCGATGAGGGCAGCATGCCCATCGGCAACCTGTTCGCGTTCCAGGCCTACATCATGCAGATCCTGATGTCCGTGATGATGGCCGTCATGACCATGATGATGGTCCCGCGGGCGGCGGCGTCGGCAGAGCGGATCTCGGCAGTGCTCGACACCGAACCCGAGATCGTCGAGCCGGCCCAGGCGGAGTTCGCCGAGCGACCCACGGTGGGCCGCGTCGAACTGCGCGACGTCGAGTTCCGGTACCCGGGAGCCGAGGACAGCGTTCTGCAGCGGATCTCCTGCACCTTCGAGCCAGGGTCGACGACGGCCATCGTGGGCGGCACCGGATCCGGCAAGAGCACCCTGGTGAACCTGCTTCCGCGCCTGCTCGACGTGACGTCCGGGTCGGTCCTCATCGACGGTGTCGACATCCGGGACCTGCGCCTGGACGACCTCTGGTCGCTGTTCGGCATCGTCCCGCAGAGGGCCTTCCTGTTCAGCGGCACCATCGAGACGAACGTCCGCTTCGGGCGGCCCGAGGCGACCGACGAGCAGGTGTGGGATGCGCTGACGATCGCGCAGGCCCGCGAGTTCGTCGACGTGCTGCCCGAGGGCCTCGCGTCCCCGGTCGACCAGGGCGGCGTGAACTACTCCGGCGGGCAGCGGCAGCGCCTCGCGATCGCCCGCTGCATCGTCCGCGACCCGCTGATCTATCTCTTCGACGACAGCTTCTCGGCGCTGGACTACACGACGGACGCCCGTCTGCGCTGCGGCTCTCGCCAGCCGGACCCGCGACAAGACGGTGATCATCGTCGCCCAGCGCGTGAGCACCATCATGAACGCGGACCGGATCATCGTTCTCGATCGCGGCCAGATCGTCGGTGTCGGCACTCACGACGAGCTCATCGAGTCCTGTGTCGCCTACCGCGAGATCGTGTCCTCCCAGGCCCAGCTCGAGGGGACCCGATGAGCCAGCAGGCGCCGGTCCGGCGCGGCCCGATGGGCGGCGGCCCCATGGGCGGCTTCGGCATGGGCGTCAGCGATGCGAAGGCGCAGGACTTCCGCGGTTCCCTGAAGCGGTTCGGCTCGCGACTGCGACCCGAACGCTGGATCGTCGCCGCCGTGCTCGTGCTGGCCGTCGCGAGCGTGTTCCTCGCGGTGCTCGGACCGAAGCTGCTGGGCAACGCCACCAACGTGATCTTCGAGGGCGTCGTCGGCGGACAGCTGCCGGCCGGGGTGACCCAGGACCAGGCGGTCGGCTGCCCTGCGGGCGCAGGGCAACACCGACCAGGCCGACATGCTCGCCTCCATGACGATCACGCCCGGTCAGGGCGTGGACTTCGACGCGCTGGCCAGGATCCTCGCCCTCGTCGTCGTGGTGTACGTCCTGAGCTCGATCCTCAGCTGGGCGCAGAACTACCTCATGGCCGGCGTCACCCAGCGGACGATGTACCGCCTGCGGGAGGACACCGACACCAAGCTCGGACGGCTCCCGCTCCGGTACTTCGACACGGCGTCGCGCGGTGACGTGCTGAGCCGCGTCACCAATGACATCGACAACATCGCCACCACCCTGCAGCAGACCCTCACCCAGCTCATCACCGCCGTGCTGACGGTCATCGGCGTGCTGGCCATGATGATCTGGATCAGTCCGCTCCTGGCCCTGATCTCCCTCCTCACGGTGCCCTTGTCGTTCTTCGTGACGATGGCGATCGCGAAGCGGTCGCAGCCGCACTTCATCGCCCAGTGGTCCTGGACCGGGAAGCTGAACGGGCACGTGGAGGAGTCGTTCTCCGGCCACGAGCTGGTCAAGGTCTTCGGCCACCGGCGGGAGTCGATCGCCCAGTTCGACGCGGCCAACGAGCGCATGTACGAGAGCAGCTTCAAGGCCCAGTTCATCTCCGGCATCATCCAGCCGGCGCTGACGGTCATCGCCAACCTCAACTATGTGGCCATCGCCGTGATCGGCGGCTTGCGCGTGGCCTCAGGGACGATGTCGCTTGGCGATGTCCAGGCGTTCATCCAGTACTCGCGGCAGTTCACCATGCCGATCACCCAGATCGCTGGCGTAGCCAACATCCTGCAGTCCGGCGTGGCCTCCATCGAGCGGGTGTTCGAGCTGCTGGACGAGCCGGAGGAGGAGCCCGATCCGGAGGATCCGATCCGCATCGAGGAGATCACCGGGCGGATCGGCTTCGAGGACGTCTCCTTCCGGTACCTGCCGGACGCACCGCTGATCGAGGACTTCCGCCTCACCGTGGAACCCGGCCAGATCGTGGCCATCGTCGGACCGACCGGGGCGGGCAAGACCACCCTGGTGAATCTGCTCATGAGGTTCTACGACGTCGACGGCGGACGCATCGTCATCGATGGCGTCCCGACCATGTCCATGACCCGTGACGACGTGCGGCACCGATTCGGCATGGTCCTTCAGGACACCTGGCTGTTCGAGGGCACGATCCGGGACAACATCGCCTACGGCTCGCTGGGGGCCACCGAGGAGCAGATCGAGGCGGCGGCGGAAGCGGCCCGCGTCGACCACTTCGTGCGGACCCTGCCGATGGGCTACGACACCCTTCTCACCGAGGCGGGCGAGAACATCAGCGCCGGCGAGCGGCAGCTGCTCACGATCGCCCGAGCGTTCCTGGCCGACCCGACGGTGCTCATCCTCGACGAGGCCACCAGCTCGGTGGACACGCGCACGGAGGTGCTGATCCAGCAGGCCATGGCCGAGCTGCGGGCCGAGCGCACGTCGTTCGTCATCGCGCACCGGCTCTCGACCATCCGGAACGCCGACGTGATCGTGGTGCTGGAGCACGGCCGCATCGTCGAGCAGGGGACGCATGACGCGCTGATCGAGGCGAGGGGCGCCTACTACCGCCTCTACCAGAGCCAGTTCGAGGAGCCGATCGAGACCGACGACGCCGTCTGACCCGTCCCGTTCGTTGAGTGGTCGGTGGCGCACGTCCCGGACGCTCCGGACCGGGGCGGGAGCGCCCACTCGACGAGCTAGGCCAGCAGGCGGGCGCGCAGCTGGTCGACGTCGAACGTGCGTCATGCCGAGGCCGCGTGGTGAGGTAGCCGTCCAGGTCGCCGAAGGCGCTCCGCAGCGCGGACAGTCCGGCGTCGAGGTAGTCCGGGTCGACGTACAGGATGCTCGCCAACGAGTCCGCGTCCCCGCCGGCTTCGGCGAACTGCTCGAGCAGGGGTCCGTAGGCGTCGGACATGGACTGGTTGCTCTTCAGGTAGTCGGCCAGGACGTCCTCGGTCCGTACCCCGCACGCCAACTGCATCACCGCCACCGCCCAGCCGGAACGGTCCTTGCCCGCGGTGCAGTGGACGATCGAGGCTCCTTCTGCGTTGGCGACGCCGCGGAGGACCTGCCCGAAGCCGTCGAAGCGCCGACGGGAGCCCGGCGAAGTCCCGGTACGTCTCGAGCATCAGGTCCCGAGCGCGGCCGCCGCCCACCGCCTCGTTGATCGCCGCGATCGCCTCGGGGTCCATGCGGCTTCTGGCGAGGGTCGCCACCGCCACGGCCCCACCGTGCGGTCGGTCGGCCAGCACGTTCGCCACGGTCAGGGTGACGCCCGGCGGCAGGCTGTCCGGCCGGTGTCGCCACCTCCGCCGGCCGTGCGAAGGTCGAACACGTCCGTCACGCCCAAGGCGACCAGCAGCGGCAGCCGACGCCATCGTGAAGTCCGGACAGGCGAGAGGAACGGATAGAGAACCCCAGCCTTCATCCACCCCGACGGCGTCGCCAACCCCGCGTCACGGAAGTTGGGGACGACCGCAAGCGCGTCCGCTGCGGGGCTCATCGCGTGTCGGGCTTCGCCGTCACGCGCGCTCACTCCTCGTGCGCTCACTCCTCGCGCATCGCGCGGTTGACCGCGCTGACGATCGCCTTCAACGATGACGTCGTGATCGACGGGTCGATGCCGACCCCCCAGAGCACCTGACCGCCCACCGCGCACTCGACGTAGGACGCGGCCTTGGCGTCGCCGCCGGCCGACATCGCGTGCTCGGCATAGTCGAGCACCCGTACGTCGATCCCGTGGGTGGCCAGGGCGTCGCAGAACGCCGCGACAGGTCCGTTGCCGTGACCGCCGAGCTGGTAGTCGACTCCGTTGTCACTCAGGACCACGTCGATGCTCGTGTCCCCATCGACGGCGGAGTCCTGCTTGACGCCGAAGAGGCGGAAGCGACCCCACGAGGCCGATCGATCAGGCAGGTACTCGCCGGAGAAGGTCGCCCACATCTCGCCCGGGCCGACCTCGCCGCCCTCGTTGTCGGTGACCTGCTGGATCACCTGCGAGAACTCGATCTGAAGCCGACGGGGCAGGTCGAGCTTGTGCTCCGTGCGCATGATGTAGGCGACTCCGCCCTTGCCCGACTGCGAGTTGACCCGGATGACGGCCTCGTAGGTGCGACCGACATCCTGCGGGTCGATCGGCAGGTAGGGCACCTGCCAGCGGAAGTCGTCGACGGCCATGCCCGCCTCGGCCGCGTCGGACTCCATCATCTTCAGGCCCTTGTTGATGGCGTCCTGGTGCGAACCGGAGAAGGCCGTGTACACCAGGTCGCCCCCATAGGGGTGCCGCTCGTGCACCGGGATCTGGTTGCAGTACTCGACCGTGCGGCGGATGTCGTCGATGTCGGAGAAGTCGATCTGCGGGTCGACGCCCTGGCTGAACAGGTTCATGCCCAGCGTCACCAGGCACACGTTGCCGGTGCGCTCGCCGTTCCCGAACAGGCAGCCCTCGATCCGATCGGCCCCGGCCATGAAGCCGAGCTCGGCGGCCGCGACGGCGGTGCCGCGGTCGTTGTGCGGATGCAGGGACAGCACGACCGAGTCCCGCCGGGCCAGGTTGCGGCTCATCCACTCGATCGAGTCGGCGTAGACGTTCGGCGTGGCCATCTCGACCGTGGCCGGCAGGTTCAAGATCACCTTGCGGTCCGGCGTCGGCTGCCACACGTCGGTGACTGCGTCGCAGACCTCGACGGCGAACTCCAGCTCGGTTCCCGTGTAGGACTCGGGGGAGTACTCGAAGAAGACGTCGGTCTCGTTGGCGACCTGGTCGGCGTACTTCTGGCACAGCTGGGCACCGTGCACGGCGATGTCCACGATGCCCGGCTTGTCCAGGCCGAACACGACGCGTCGCTGCAGGGTCGAGGTCGAGTTGTACAGGTGGACGATGGCCTGATCGGCGCCCTTGATCGATTCGAACGTGCGCTCGATCAGCTGCTCACGTGACTGGGTCAGCACCTGGATGACGACGTCGTCGGGGATCAGCTCGTCCTCGATCAGCATGCGGACGAAGTCGAAGTCGGTCTGCGAGGCGGACGGGAACCCGACCTCGATCTCCTTGTAGCCCATCGACACGAGCAGCTGGAACATGCGCAGCTTGCGCTGCGGCGTCATCGGGTCGATCAGTGCCTGGTTGCCGTCTCGCAGGTCGACGGCGCACCAGCGGGGGGCCTGACCGATGACGGTGCTGGGCCAGGTGCGGTCGGACAGGGGGATGGGGGCGAAGGGCTCATACCGGCCGTAGGGCATGGCCGACGGCTGCTGGGCGTTACGGCTCTCGTAGGCGATCGTGCGATCGAACGTGCTGGACATTGAGGCTCCTCGGGATCTCGTCTGGGCTGGTAGCCGATTCAGGCTGGTACCGGCGAACGACGAATCCCGCGACGAGGAGGCCGGTGGACTAGGCCTCGTCGCGGCAGCGAAGGAGCAGCGCTGACGTCATGATGGCGAAGCGTACCACCCGGCTCAGGCAGGCAGCGGAGGGCTGGACGGGGACGCTCCTCCGCCCGACGGTGAAGTAGGCGATCGGGCCGACGAAGTTCACCGCGATCGCGGCTGCCCAGGCGGCCTTCGGTCCGCGCACGAGGTCCGCCGGTCGGCGGGCCAGGTCGATCCACGCGGTCGCGGCCAGTGACAGCTGTACGGAAGCGGCGACCAGGACGGCCGTCTTCTCCCGATCGGACAGGTCATTCCAGCGCTTGCGTGCCATGGCAACCTCCGATGTCACACGATGGCGGATGCGCCTACGGGATGCCACCGGAGGCCAACTACCCTTCCCTCCATGCCTCGAACCCTGAACCTTGCCCTCATTCCCGGCGACGGCATCGGCACTGAGGTGGTCGCCGAGGCCATGAAGGTGCTCACCGCGATCGCTGGTGCCGCCGACATCGACGTCGTCACCACCGAGTACGACCTGGGCGCACGGCGCTACAACGAGACCGGCGAACTGCTGCCGGACGCCGTCGTCGAGGAGCTCCGGAGCTACGACGCGATCCTGCTCGGTGCCATCGGCGACCCGTCGGTCGCGCCGGGCATCCTCGAGCGAGGTGTGCTGCTGCCGCTTCGGTTCGTCATGGATCACCACGTGAACCTGCGCCCCGTGAAGCTCTACCCGGGCGTGACCGGTCCGCTCGCGGGCAAGGGTCCCGAGGACATCGACTTCGTGGTCTGCCGGGAGGGCACTGAAGGCCCGTACGTCGGGGCCGGCGGCACCCTGCGCAAGGGCACGCCGCACGAGGTGGCGACCGAGGTCAGCCTCAACACCGAGTTCGGGGCCGAGCGGATCATCCGTGACGCCTTCGACCGTGCCACTCGCCGTCGCAACAAGGTGACCCTCGTCCACAAGACCAACGTGCTGGTCCACGCAGGCAGCCTGTGGCAGCGGACCTTCGACATGGTCGCCAGGGAGTACCCGTCAGTCGAGACGGACTACTGCCACGTCGACGCCGCGTCGATGTTCTTCCTGACCCAGCCGGAGCGGTTCGACGTCATCGTGACCGACAACCTGTTCGGCGACATCCTCACTGACATCGGTGCGGCGATCGGCGGCGGCATCGGGCTCGCGGCGAGCGGCAACATCGATCCGAGCCGGTCCAACCCGAGCATGTTCGAGCCGGTCCACGGCTCCGCTCCCGATATCGCCGGGCAGGGCAAGGCCGATCCGACCGCGACGGTGATGTCCCTGGCCATGCTGCTCGACCACGTGGGGGAGTCCGCTGCGGCAGGCTGGGTGGAGTCGGCGGTGGCCGCGGATCTGGAGTCCCGCGGGGTCGCGGCCCGGAGCACGTCCGAGATCGGCGATGCCCTCGCGGCAGCAGCGCTCTCCGCGTCGAAGGGGTAGTTTCGCACCATGACAACGACGGACACCGGCACCGCCTTGTGGCCTATCGACGTGCACCCCTCGGATCACCCGGCGAGCACGGCCGAGCGCGAGGCGGTCCTCGCCGACCCCGGTTTCGGGCGCTCGTTCACCGACCACATGGTCCGCGCGACGTGGACCGAGGCGGACGGCTGGCAGGACGCGCGGCTCGAGCCCTACGGCCCGATCCAGCTGGATCCGGCCACCAACTTCCTGCACTACGGCCAGGCGATCTTCGAGGGCCTCAAGGCCTACCGGCATGCGGACGGCACCATCAGGACTTTCCGTCCGGTCCAGAACGCCGAGCGGTTCGCCCGGTCGGCTCGTCGGCTGGCGATGGCCGAGCTCCCGGTCGAGCTCTTCGTCGGCTCCATCGAGGCGCTCGTGCGGCAGGACCGCGAATGGGTGCCGACCGGACAGGAGAAGTCCCTATACCTCCGGCCGTTCATGCTGGCCACGGAGATCGGCCTGGGCGTGCGTCCCTCGGATCGCTACGAGTACCTGCTCATCGCGTCACCGGCGGGGGCGTACTTCCCGCGTGGACTCAAGCCCGTGTCGGTGTGGCTGTCTGACGACTACGTGCGGGCCGCTCCCGGCGGGACGGGCGAGGCCAAGTGCGCCGGGAACTACGCCGCCTCCCTGCTGGCGCAGGCCGAGGCATCGCACCACGGCTGCGACCAGGTGGTCTGGCTCGACGCGATCGAGCGCCGCTGGATCGAGGAGATGGGCGGCATGAACCTGTACTTCGTCCTCGGTCAGGGCGATTCCGCGCGGCTCGTCACGCCGGAACTGACCGGCTCCTTGCTGCCCGGGATCACCCGGTCGTCGCTGCTGACGGTTGCCGAGGACATGGGGATCCTGGCCGAGGAGCGCCGGATCAGCGTCGATGAGTGGCGGGAGGGGTGCGCCAGCGGCGACATCACGGAGGTGTTCGCCTGCGGCACGGCCGCCGTCATCACACCGGTCGGTGAGGTGAAGTCGCGGACCAGCGGGGCGTGGACGGTGGGCGAGGGGGGCACCGGCCCGGTCACGGCTCGCCTGCGGCAGGCGCTCCTCGACATCCAGACCGGAGCGGCACCAGATCGCCACAACTGGTTGCACACGATCTGCTAGCTGATCGATGCGTCGTCACTCGTGGCTGGATCCCGGCGCCGGGAGTCGACCACGAGTGACGACCCATCGGGGTGATGTGGCAGGATGAAGCCGTGCACCGCACCGCCATCATCATTAACTAGCGCGTCGACTCTCGTCGACGCGCAGCCCTTCGCACCCGCGGGGGGCTTTTTCGTTGGCGGGACGAGCTGAATGTGAGGAAGACCATGTCTCGCCCTGACGACTTCCACGTCTTCGACACCACTCTGCGCGACGGGGCCCAGCGCGAGGGCATCTCGTACTCGGTCACCGACAAGCTCGCCGTCGCCCGCCTCCTGGATGAGTACGGGGTCGGCTTCATCGAGGGCGGATGGCCCGGAGCGATGCCCAAGGACACCGAGTTCTTCCAGCGCGCTCAGACGGAATTGACGCTGAGGAACGCGCAGCTCGTCGCGTTCGGTGCGACCCGCAAGGCCGGCGTCAGGGTCGACCAGGATGCCCAGGTGCGTGCCCTCGTGGAGTCCGGGGCACCTGTCGTCACCCTGGTCGCCAAGTCCGACGTTCGTCACGTGAAGGAGGCGCTGCGCACCACCCTCGACGAGAACGAGGCGATGGTGCGCGACACCGTCGCCTTCCTCGTGGCCGAGGGCCGTCGGGTGTTCGTCGACATGGAGCACTTCTTCGACGGGTACAAGCACGACCCCGACTACGGCGTGCGGCTGCTCGTCGCCGCCGCGGATGCGGGCGCGTCCGTGGGGGTCATGTGCGACACCAACGGCGGGATGCTCCCGCACGGGATGTTCGAGGTGGTCAGCGACGTGCGCGAGCGGTCGGGCGTTCGGCTGGGCATCCACTGCCAGGACGACACCGGCTGCGCCATAGCCAACTCGGTCTCGGCGGTGGAGGCGGGCGTCACCCACGTCCAGTGCACGGCCAACGGCTACGGCGAGCGCACGGGCAACGCCGACCTGTTCGTCGTCGTGCCCAACTTGCAGCTCAAGCTCGGGATCGAGTGCCTGCCGGAAGGCAGCCTGGCCGAGACCGTGCGCATCTCGCACGCGATCGCGGAGATCGCCAACATCGCGCCGAACACGCACCAGCCCTACGCGGGCTGGGCGTCATTCGCTCACAAGGCCGGACTGCACGCCAGCGCCCTGAAGGTGAACGCCGAGCTCTACAACCACATCGACCCTGCCGTCGTCGGCAATGAGCAGAACGTGCTCGTGACCGAGATGGCCGGGCGTGCGTCGATCGAGCTGAAGGGGGCGGAACTCGGGCATGACCTGTCGCAGAGCCCCGAACTCGTGACGCAGGTCGTCGAGCAGGTCAAGGAGCTCGAGGCGCAGGGCTGGACATTCGAGGCCGCGGACGCGTCGTTCGAGCTGCTCATCATGGAGGCCCAGGGCGTCGAGGTGGCGTTCGAGGTCGAGTCTTGGCGGACCATCGTCGAGCAGGACGCGGACGGCACGGTGAAGACCGAGGCAACGGTCAAGATGCACATCGACGGCGAGCGGATCATCTCCACCGCCGAGGGCAATGGTCCGGTCAACGCGCTGGACCGGGCGATCCGCCGTGCGATCGTCCAGGCCTACCCCGATCTCGACACGATGCGCCTCGTCGACTACAAGGTCCGGATCCTGGACGAGAAGGCAGGCACGGGGGCCAGGACCCGCGTGCTCATCGGAACGTCTGACGGCCGCACCTCGTGGAGCACGGTGGGCGTCCACGAGAACGTGATCGCCGCCTCGTGGCGAGCCCTGGAGGATGCCGTCAAGTACGGGCTGCTGCGTCATCGGGCCGTGACGGCCGGCCGATAGGGTCGGCGCGTGCGCATCTGCCGGGTCGCCATCGACGACGAGCTCCACTACGCCGTCATCGAGAAGGAGGCGGTGGCGCTGCTGAGCAGCCACCCGTTCGGACCGTTCGAGCCGGAGGGCAGGGTGCTGCCGCTCGCGGATGTGCGGCTCGTCGCGCCGGTGCTGCCCAGCAAGATCGTGGCGGTCGGCAGGAACTACGCCGAGCATGCCCGGGAGCTGGGCAACGAGGTGCCGGCCGCCCCGATGATCTTCCTCAAGCCCAGCACCAGCGTGATCGGGCCCGGTGAGCCGATCTGCCTGCCATGGCAGTCGGAGCAGGTCGAGCACGAGGCGGAGCTGGCCGTCGTGATCGGGCGACTGTGCCGTGACGTGCCCGAGGAGCGCGTCGGCGACGTGGTGCTGGGCTACACCTGCGCCAACGACGTGACCGCGCGGGACCTCCAGCGCACCGACGGCCAGTGGGGACGCGCCAAGGGCTTCGACTCCTTCTGCCCGATCGGCCCGTGGATCGAGACGGACGTCGACCTCGATGACGCGACCATCGAGTGCCGCGTCAACGGCGACCTGCGCCAGACGGGCTCTACCGGGTGACATGGTCCACGACGTTGCGGCGCTCGTCTCCTGGATCAGCTCGGTCATGACCCTGCTGCCCGGCGACCTGATCCTGACCGGCACTCCGGCCGGCGTCGGGCCGATCGTGGCCGGCGACGAGGTCACGGTCTCCATCGACGGTATTGGCACTCTGACGAACCCGGTGATCGATCGTGACTGACAGTGATGTGCGCGTCCGCTTCTGCCCGTCCCCGACGGGCAATCCCCACGTCGGGATGGTGCGAACGGCACTGTTCAACTGGGCCTTTGCCCGGCATACCGGCGGAACTTTCGTGTTCCGCATCGAGGACACCGACAGCGCCCGTGACTCGGAGGAGTCCTTCGACGCATTGCTCGCGGCACTGGAGTGGCTCGGACTCACCTGGGACGAGGGCCCGATCGTCGGAGGTCCCTACGAGCCCTACCGGCAGTCCGCGCGGATGCGGGACGGCGTGTACTCCGACGTCGCCCGGAAGCTGCGCGAGGGCGGCTTCGCCTATGACTGCTACTGCTCGCCGGAGGAGCTCGAGGAGCGCCGTGAGCTGGCCAAGGCGGAGAAGCGGGCGCCCGGGTACGACGGGCACTGCCGACAGCTGAGCGAGGAGCAGCGATCGTCCTACGCGGCGCAGGGGCGCCTGCCCGTACTCCGGTTCCGCATGCCGAGCCACGACAGCACCTGGGACGACCTCGTGCGCGGTCCGATCACCTTCGCGGCCGACCAGGTGCCGGACTACGTGCTGGTCCGGGCGAACGGGGAGCCGCTGTACACGCTCGTCAATCCCGTCGACGATGCCCTCATGAGGATCACGCACGTGCTGCGCGGCGAGGACCTGCTGTCGTCCACTCCGCGGCAGCTGGCGCTCTACGGCGCCCTGGCGCAGATCGGCGTGGGGGATGGCGCCACCCCGAGGTTCGGGCACCTGCCCTACGTCATGGGGGAGGGCAACCGCAAGCTCTCCAAGCGTGATCCCGAGTCGTCACTGCAGTGGTATCGCGACGAGGGATATCTGCCGGAGGCGTTGCTCAACTACCTCGCTCTGCTCGGCTGGTCCATGGGCGAGGATCGCGAGTTCTTCGGCAAGGACGAGATGGCAGCGGCCTTCACCCTCGATCGCGTGAGCCCGAATCCGGCCCGGTTCGACCTCAAGAAGTGCACGGCGATCAACGGGGACTGGATCCGCAGCCTCACGCCAGCGGACCTGGCCGAGCGGATCGTCCCGTACCTGGTCGGACGCCGGCGTCGTGACGGAGCCGCTCACCGCCGAGCAGCGGAGCGTTCTCGACGCCGCCGTCCCGCTGGTCCAGGAGCGGATGGAGAACCTGCGCCAGTCGGTCGGGATGCTTGCCTTCCTGCTCGTGCCGCAGGAGCGGTTCGCCATCGACGAGACGGACGCATCGGCCATCCTCACCGAGGACGGCCGACGCGTCGTGGCGGCTGCGATCGGGTGCCGTCGAGCGACTGGACGACTGGACGGCTGAACTGATCGAGCAGGCCCTGCGGTCCGCCCTCATCGAGGGCCTGGGGCTGAAGCCCAAGCTCGCGTTCGCCCCGGTACGGGTGGCGGTCACCGGGCGCCGGGTTTCGCCGCCCCTGTTCGAGTCCCTGGAGATCCTCGGGAGGGACACGACGCTCGCGCGACTGGCGGCCGTGCAGGAGGCCGCGCAGTAGGAGGGTGTCAGAGGCGTCCTCGCCGTGCGTCTATACTCGACGTTCGTACGACGCCGAGAGATCGGCAGCCCATGGGGTATGGGGTAATTGGCAGCCCAACTGATTCTGGTTCAGTTAGTCTAGGTTCGAGTCCTGGTACCCCAGCGACGCGCGGTCGCGAGAGCGGCCGCTTGTCATGAGCGAGCAGTGCCGGCGGCACGAGCAGTTCACCAGCATGTGAGCACGGCCCCGTTGTGTAGTGGCCTAGCACGCCGCCCTCTCAAGGCGGTAGCGCGGGTTCGAATCCCGTCGGGGCTACGCGAAGCAGAAGGCCCTCCCTCGCGGAGGGCCTTCTGTCATTCCTGGCCCGTGGTCGACGTGCCTCACTCGAGGTTTCGGGCCGCCTTCGTGACCGCCCTGACCAGGGTCTGCGGCGGGCGCCGAAGCCGATCGGTGGGTCCGGAGATGCTGACGGCCGCGACGACCTGGCCCGCGTCGTCGTGGACGGGGGCCGAGATCGAGGCCACGCCGGGCTCTCGCTGCGCGATGGTGTGCGCCCAGCCGCGCCGGCGCACCGCAGCCAGGTCGGCGGCACGTGAAGGCGGCACCCCGAAGGAGTCGTGCCCGCTCGTCCTCCGGGAGCCAGGCGACCAGCACCTGCGCCGCGGAGCCGGCGCCAAGGGTGAGCAGCGACCCCACCGGCACCGTGTCCCGCAGGCCCGAGACGGGCTCGGCTGCGGCGATGCACAGCCGCTGGTCCCCGGAGCGTCGGTAGACCTGGGCGCTCTCGCCGCTGGCGTCGCGGAGTTCGGTGACGACGGTCTCGGCCCGCCGACGCCAATCGTCTGCGGATGCGGCCCAGCGCAGGACGTGCGCGCCGACGGCGAACCGGCCGTCATCGTCGCGGATCAGCACCCCGTGGCGCTCGAGGGCCACGGCGATCCGGTGGGCGGTCGGGCGGGGGAGACCGGTCGCCTCGACCAGTTCGGCGAGGCTGAGCGGGGACGCCGCGACGGCATCGAGCACCCCCACGGCCTTGTCAATGACACCGACTCCGCTAGAGTTGTCCACGTAGTGATACTGATGTCTCACATAGTGAGATGTCAAGCGTGTGAGATTCACGCGAGTGGGATTCACGCAAGTGACATGTAGAGCAAAGCGAGCTGGAGGACCCATGGGACGCACACTGACGGAGAAGGTCTGGGAGGACCACGTCGTCCGACGGGCGGAGGGCGAGCCCGACCTGCTCTACATCGACCTGCACCTGGTGCACGAGGTCACCAGTCCGCAGGCCTTCGACGGGCTGCGGCATTCCCACCACCGGCCGGTCCGTCGGCCCGATCTCACCCTGGCGACTGAGGACCACAACGTCCCCACCATCGACATCGACAAGCCGATCGCAGACCCCGTCTCGAAGGCCCAGGTGGACGCCCTTCGTCACAACTGCGCCGAGTTCGGCGTCCCGGTCTACTCGCTCGGCAACATCGAGCAGGGGATCGTCCACGTCGTGGGCCCGCAGCTGGGGCTGACCCAGCCGGGCATGACGGTCGTCTGCGGGGACTCGCACACGTCGACCCATGGTGCGTTCGGTGCACTGGCGTTCGGCATCGGCACCAGTGAGGTCGAGCACGTCCTCGCGACGCAGACGCTGTCCCTCAAGCCGTTCAAGACGATGGCCATCACCGTCGACGGGGAGCTGCCGCCCGGCGTCACGGCCAAGGACGTCACGCTCGCAGTTATCGCGAGGATCGGCACCGGTGGTGGCCAGGGCCACGTCCTGGAGTACCGGGGGTCGGCCATCCGCGGGCTGTCGATGGAGGGCCGCATGACCCTGTGCAACATGTCGATCGAGGCGGGCGCGCGGGCCGGGATGGTCGCACCCGACGAGACCACGTTCGAGTACCTCAAGGGTCTTCCGCACGCCCCGAAGGGTGCGGACTGGGAGGCTGCGCTCGCCTACTGGTCGACCCTCGGTACCGATGCCGATGCGGTCTTCGACGCCGAGGTGCACATCGACGCGTCGACACTGAGCCCATACGTGACCTGGGGCACGAATCCGGGCCAGGGCCTGCCCCTGACCGCGTCCGTGCCGTCACCCGACGACGCTGCGGACGAGATCGATCGCGTGGCCATCGAACGAGCACTGGAGTACATGGACCTCACCCCCGGAACGCCGCTCACCCAGATCCCCATCGACACCGTGTTCGTGGGCTCCTGCACCAACGGTCGGATCGAGGACCTGCGCGCTGTTGCCGAGGTGCTCAGGGGCAGGCGGGTGGCCGACGGCGTTCGGATGCTCGTCGTTCCCGGATCCGTCCGCGTCCGCCTGCAGGCCGAGGAGGAGCGGCTGGACGACGTCTTCATTGCGGCGGGCGCCGAGTGGCGCGAGGCCGGTTGCTCGATGTGCCTGGCGATGAATCCGGACAAGCTGGCTCCGGGTGAGCGAAGCGCATCGACGTCGAATCGCAACTTCGAGGGCCGGCAGGGTCCCGGGGGTCGCACCCATCTGGTCTCGCCCGCGGTCGCGGCCGCGACCGCCGTCACCGGTTGCCTCACGGCGCCCGCCGACCTTTCGCCCGTAGCCTGAGGAGATCGTCATGGAGAAGTTCACCGTTCACACCGGGACCGCGGTTCCGCTGCGCCGCAGCAATGTCGACACTGACCAGATCATCCCCGCCGAGTACCTGAAGCGCATCACGCGTCACGGTTTCGAGGACGGCCTGTTCTCCGCGTGGCGGCGGGATCCGGACTTCGTGCTGAATCTCCCGGAGTACGAGGGTGCCACGCATCCTGGTCGCGGGACCGGACTTCGGGACTGGCTCCTCGCGCGAGCACGCCGTATGGGCACTGCAGGACTACGGCTTCCACGTCGTCATCTCTTCACGGTTCGCGGACATCTTCCGCGGGAACTCCGGCAAGGGCGGCCTGCTGACCGCCCAGCTCCCCGAGCCGGTGGTCGAGCAACTCTGGGCGCTCATCGAGGCCGACCCCGAGCTCGAGGTGGTGGTCGACCTGGAGAATCGCCAGGTGCGGGCAGGAGACCTCGTCGCTGGCTTCGAGGTCGACGACTACGTCAGGTGGCGCCTGATGGAGGGGCTTGACGACATCGGCATCACCTTGACGTACGCAGATGACATCGCCGCGTTCGAGGCCGAGCGACCTGGCTGGAAGCCGACCACCACCCCCGTGACGTAGGTCACGCGCGGTCGGAGGACGCTCCATTCCCGTTGCCCCGCAAGGCAATATCCGGCGTGGCGATTTCCGTTGACGTGCCCTACGGGAATAGGGTGAGCGCACCGGCCAGCCGGCCGGCCATCACACCCTCCGGAGGGGTTTACCCGTGAACAAGGCAGAACTGATTGACGCCGTGGCCACTCGCCTGGGCCACAGCAAGCGCGACGTCACCGATGTCGTCGACGCGTTCATCGAAGAGACGAAGAAGGCCGTCGTCCGAGGCGAGAAGGTCGCCGTCAGCGGTTTCGGCGTGTTCGAGAGCCAGGCCCGCAAGGCCCGCCTCGGCCGCAACCCGCGCACCGGTGAGACCGTCAAGATCAAGGCCACCAAGCTTCCCAAGTTCCGTCCCGGCGCCGAGTTCAAGGCCGTCGTTTCCGGTGCGAAGAAGATCGTGAGCAAGGCTCCCGCGAAGAAGGCGGCGCCGGCCAAGAAGGCCGCTCCCGTGCCAAGAAGGCTCCGGCCAAGAAGGCCGTGGCGAAGAAGGCGCCCGTGAAGAAGGCTCCGGCCAAGAAGGCCGTGGCGAAGAAGGCGCCCGTGAAGAAGGCGGCTCCGGCCAAGAAGGCCGTGGCGAAGAAGGCGCCCGTGAAGAAGGCTCCGGCCAAGAAGGCTCCGGCCAAGAAGGCCCGGCGAAGCGCTAGACGCTTCACCGCACCTGCACCATCACCGGACCCCCCATCGAACGACGGGGGGTCCGGTCGTGTCAGGGAACGTCGATCGCCACGATCGCCGTCGTCGGCGCCGTGCCGGAGCACCAGTCGCTGCCCGCGATGCAGGTCCCGAGGCCCGGAGCTGGTGACCAGGCTCTGGGGTACCAGCACGGTCACTCCCGCCTCGTCCACGACGAGGACCGCGTCCGGCTCGGTGGCAGCGACGCGTGACGATGCGGGGAGACGGACTCGATCCAGGATCGCCAGAGTGTGCCGGCCAAGCCCGAGACCCCGTGCCTGTTCGAGGGCCAGCACGGGTGTCGACGTCGCGACGGGCCGGTTCGAATCGGCGAGGTCAGGCTCGATGTCGACGAGGTCGACAGCGCCGGCATCAACGTGCGCGGCGCGCGACCCGACACCGAACCGCGGGTCGATCGGCTCGCCGTCGGTCGGCGAACCACATGGTCGTCCCATTGCCGTCTGCGTCTGCGAGGAAGGCGGTGTGGTGGCGATCGGCCGCCGAGAGGACGGCCGCCAGAGGAGTGCGGCGGTCAGGCAGGGCAGGTCGGACACGATCACGGCCACGCCGCCGGTGCCCGACGCGGTGCTCGGCAGCGTGGCGCGCTGCTGCATTGATTCCGGGAAACCCCACGTCCGAGATGACGGTGCACCCGCGGCCGACGCGCGCGTCAGACACCTGGGTGTCCGTGGTGGCGACGAGGATCTCGGAGACTGCACGCGCACGCACTGACGGCGGCAAGCGTGTCGAGGAAGAAGGCCAGCGCGAGATCGCCGGACCCGCGGGCGATCGGGTCCATGCGGGTCTTCGCGGCCGCCAATGCCTTGACCGGGATGATGACGGTCCACTCGCGGTCCACGGTCACCGGTCCCATCAAACCGCATGTGCGGTGCGGTCCGGTCGCACGGACGAGTCACGTCGCCGCGTCGATCGGACTAGTCTCGACGGGAGCGGAGAGGAGGCAACATGGTGCGGGCGCCACGCGTGCGTCGTCGGCAGCACCTGGGCTTCTCCTATCGATTCGTCGTCTTCATCCTGTGGCCGCGTCATGCGCTTCGTCGTGTCCTGGGAGATGACCGGGACCGAGAAGCTCACGCAGGCCGAGGGCGGCATCATCGTCGCGCCGAACCACACCTCCTGGTTCGACCCGCCGGTCGTGGCCTTCGCCCTCTGGCAGGCGGACCGGCCCCCACGCTTCCTGGGCAAGGAGTCGGTATTCCGGACCCCCATCCTCGGCCCGATCATCACGCACGCGGGCCAGATTCCGGTCTACCGCGAGTCCACCGAGGCGCGCACCGCCATCCGCGACGCCTTGACCGCGCTCGAGAAGGGCGAATGCGTGGTCGTGTACCCGGAGGGCACCATCACCCGCGATCCGGACCTGTGGCCCATGTCGGCGAAGACCGGGGCAGTCCGCTTGGCGCTCACGTCCGGTCGACCGCTGTTCCCGATGGTCCAATGGGGGTCGCATCTCGTCATGGGCCCCTACAAGAAGGAGTTCAAGTTCCTCCCGCGGAAGCGGATCCGGATCGTCGTCGGAGACCCGGTGGACCTGTCCGACCTCGCGGGCCGGCCGATGGACGCCCAGACGCTGGCCATCGGGGGTGACCGGCTCATGGATGCGATCTCGGCGATGCTCGGCGCAGATCCGTCAGGAGTCGCCGCCGGCACCCGCCTGGTGTTCAAGCGCGAGCGACCTCCGGGCAACGCCAGCGATACGGGTCCGGAGGGGGCATGATGCGAAGCGACAGGGAGGGGTCCACATGACACGAGTGGCGATCATGGGCAGCGGCTCGTGGGGAACGGCCTTCGGCATGGTGCTTGCCGATGCGGGCAGCGATGTCGTCATCTGGGGTCGGGACGCGGACGTCATCGATGACATCAACCGACGGCACCGCAACGACGCCTACCACGAGGGCATCGACCTTCCCGACCGCATCACGGCGACGACCGTGCCGCAGGAGGCGACCGAGGGCGCGTCCCTCGTCGTCCTCGCGGTCCCGGCGCAGGTTCTCCGGGAGAACCTCTCCGCGTGGGGCGCGGGCCTCGATCCCGATGCGGTGCTGGTGAGCCTGATGAAGGGCATCGAGCTCGGCACGACGAAGCGGATGAGCGAGGTGATCCGCGAGGCGGCACAGGTCGATGAGCAGCGGGTCGCGGTCGTCTCAGGCCCCAACCTGGCCCGCGAGATCGCCGAGCGCCAGCCCGCGGCCACCACGGTCGCCTGCGCCGACGAGGCCAGTGCACGGCGGCTGCAGGACGCCTGCACGACCGACTACTTCCGCCCGTACTGGACGACCGACGTCGTCGGGACCGAGATCGGCGGGGCGGTGAAGAACGTGGTCGCGCTGGCGAACGGCATCGCGGCCGGAATGGGACTGGGGGAGAACTCGCAGGCCTCGCTCATCACCCGCGGCCTGGCCGAGATGGCCCGCCTGGGCGTGGCTCTGGGCGCCGACCCGCTGACCTTCCAGGGCCTGGCCGGGGTCGGCGACCTCGTCGCCACCTGCAGCTCGCCGCTGTCGCGCAACCGGACATTCGGGTTCAACCTCGGCAGCGGTTTGACCGTGGAGGAGACCATCGCCGCGACCAAGCAGACGTGCGAGGGCTACAAGAGCTGCCAGCCGATCCTGACCCTGGCTCAGCAGCACGGCGTGGACATGCCGATCACGGAGCAGGTCGTCGAGGTCGTGCACCATGGCCGTTCTCCGCGCCAGATGGCTTCGGCGTTCATGTCTCGCGACACCAAGGCGGAGGCCCAGCTCAGCGAGCAGTAGATCCGGCGCTCAGCGAGCAGTGACTCAGGCGCCGCCGGCCACTGGCCCCGCAGTCGGCAGGGCCGACGGGGCGACGCGCAGGGCCTGGTCGAGATCGGCCCACAGGTCCTCGACGCCCTCGATGCCGAACGACAGGCGTACCAGTGATTCCGGCACGGTCGGGCTCTCCAGCGGCCAGCGTCGGCGACGCTCGAGCAGCGACTCAACTCCACCGAGGCTCGTCGCGTGCGTCCACACGTGCACCGACGCGCTCAGCGCGTCCGCGGCCGGAACGCCTCCGGTCAACTCAATGGCGGCAATGGTCCCGAAGCCGGGGTAGCGCACGCGGCTCACCGCTGGATGCTGTTCGAGCCGGTCGACGATCACGCGCGCACTGGCCTGAGCCCGCTCGATCCGGATGGCCAGGGTGCGGATACCGCGCAGGGCCAGGAAGGAGTCGAAGGCGCTGGGGGCGGCCCCGAGGAGCACGCGTCGCAGACGCAGCCGCTCGGCCAGGTCGGCGTCACGGGCGATGAGCGCTCCCATGAGCAGGTCGGAATGCCCGCTCAGGCTCTTCGTCACGCTGTGCATCACGACGTCGGCGCCGAGAGTGAGCGGGTTCTGCAGGATCGGGGTCGCGAAGGTGTTGTCGACGAGGACGAGGGCGCCCATCGCGTGCGCCGCGCTGATGCAGACCGGGAGGTCGGCCACCTGGAGCATCGGGTTGGTCGGCGACTCGAGCCAGAGCAGGTGGGCGCCGTCGCAGGCCGCCACGACGGCCGGGGTGTCGTCGGCGTCGACGATGCGCAGGGCGATACGTCCGATCTCGGCGAGCTCGCGCAGTCGCACGGCGACGCCGGTGTAGGCCGCGCTGGGCGCGACGACCACGGCGCCGGGGGGTACCAGGTCGAGCATCGCGTTCGCCGCGGCCATCCCCGAAGAGAACGCGACGGCGGTACCGCTCTCCAGCGTCCCGATCGCCTCCTCGAGAGCGGACGTGGTCGGCGCCTCCTCGCGGGCGTACTCCAACGAGCCGCCCGCGTGGAACGACGACGCCGGGACGATCGGCGTGTTCAGCGGCTGGTCCGGGCCGGGTGCGGGACGTCCGGAACTGACCGCCAGCGTGTCGATCGACAGCGGGCGCTCCGGGTCCGACGACATTGGCACAGGGTGACCCTAGTCGCCGACGTCCTGCCCGACGAAGCAACGGTCGCGGGGTACGGTCGTGCCGTGAATCGCACCCGCGTGGCCGTCCTTCTCGGCGGCCGCAGCAGTGAGCACTCCATCTCGTGCATCAGCGGCCGCTCCATCGTCGCGGCCCTCGACCCGAACCGCTACGAGGTCTCCGTCGTCGGGATCGCGCGAGACGGACGCTGGGTCCGCGACTCTGATGGCGGCCTGGGAATCCTCGAGCAGTCCGGCGCTCTGCCGGAGGTCGCTGCGAGCGCGCCCGCTGCGGACCTGTCGAGCTGCCTCGACGTCGACGTGGTGTTCCCCGTCCTGCACGGACCCTGGGGCGAGGACGGCACGGTCCAGGGGCTCCTCGAGACCGTGGGGGTGCCCTACGTCGGGTCAGGGGTGCTGTCGTCGGCGATCGCCATGGACAAGGGATTCATGAAGGCGGCCCTGGCCTCCGCGGGGCTGGACGTGGGCGACTACGTCGTCATCTCCGATCGCGACTGGCACGACGATCCCGAGGCGGCCGTGGCGCGGGTTGCCCGGCTCGGCCTGCCGGTGTTCGTCAAGCCAGCGAGGGCGGGCTCGTCGCTGGGGATCGTCCGGGTGACCTCGGCCGACGAGCTGCGCGCCGCCATCGAGTCCGCTCGCAAGCACGATCCGCGCATCATCGTCGAGGCGGCGGTGACCGGGGCCCGGGAGATCGAGTGCGGCGTCCTCGCCGGCCCCGACGGGGAACGCAGGGCCAGCCGGTGCGCCGAGATCATCGTGAACGCGCGGCATGACTTCTACGACTTCGAGGCCAAGTACCTCGACGATTCCGCGACGCTGGTCGTCCCGGCCGACCTGCCGGCGGACGTGGAGTCTCGCGTCCGGGCTGCGTCCGTCCGCGCCTACGACGCGCTTGCCTGCGACGGGCTGGCCCGCGTCGACTTCTTCGTCCGGGCCGACGGGGAGGTCGTCCTCAACGAGGTCAACACGATGCCCGGCTTCACGTCGATCTCGATGTACCCGCGCATGTGGGCGGCGACCGGGATCGACTATCCCGAGCTCGTCGACCGGCTCATCGCCGATGCCATCAGGAAGGGGACCGGGCTCCACTAGGGGAGCCGAGGATCCTGCTAGAGGTTGACCACCGGGCAGGTCAGGGTGCGGGTGATCCCGGGCACGCCCTGGATCTTCGCGACCACGAGCTTGCCGAGCTCATCGACCGTCCTGGCCTCGGCCCGGACGATCACGTCGTAGGGACCGGTGACGTCCTCGGCGAGCGTCACGCCGGTGATGTCGCGGATCGCCTGGACGACCGTCGCGGCCTTGCCGACCTCGGTCTGGATGAGCACATACGCCTGCACTGACATGCCTGCGAGACTATCGCCCATGACCAGCGACAGTGGAACCGTTCGGGACATCGGGGAGTTCGGACTCATCGACAAGATCACCCTGGGTGCATTGCGCGGTGACGAGCCGGGGGTGCTCGTGGGCCCGGGCGACGACACCGCCCTTGTCACGGCACCCGACGGCCGTGTCGCCGTCACCTGTGACCTGCTGGTCGAGGGTCGTCACTTCCGACGCGACTGGTCCACGCCGGTTGACGTCGGTCGCCGTGCCGCTGCTGCGTCCCTCGCCGACATCGCGGCCATGGGCGGGGTGGCGACCAGTCTCGTCGTCGGCTTCGGGGCGCCCGGCGATCTGCCGGCTGCCTGGGCGGTCAGCTGCACGGCCGGCCTGCGCGAGGAGGCCGCGCTGGTCGGCGCGCTCCTGGTGGGGGGCGACGTCGTGGAGGCACCCCAGGTGATCATCAGCGTCACTGCGCTCGGCGACCTCGGAGGTCGCCCGCCGGTCCTTCGCTCGGGGGCCGATGCCGGGCGATGTCCTGGCGATTGCCGGCCGGTTCGGCTGGGCGGCCGCGGGCCTGGCCCTGCTGTCACGAGGCTTCCGCTCGCCGAAGGTGCTCGTCGACGCGCACCGCTACCCGCAACCGGACTACGCCGCGGGTCCGCGAGCAGCGCGAGGGCGGGGCGACGGCCATGATCGACGTCAGCGACGGGCTGGTCGCGGACGCCGGGCACGTGGCGCGGGCGTCCGGCGTCACGATCGAGATCGACACGAGCGACTGGGACATCCCCGAGCCGATGCAGGCGGCCGCCTCGGCCTACAACGTCGACCCGCACGAGTGGATGCTGACCGGGGGCGACGACCATGCGCTGCTGGCGACCTTCCCGGCACGATGCGCCCCTGCCGGACGGCTTCCGGGCGATCGGTCGGGTGACGGCAGGGGAGCCGGTCGGTGCTGGTCGACGGCGTGCCGCGCGACGAGGGTGGCCACCGCCACTTCGCCTGACCCTCACCGAAACCAGCGCCGGACGAACGTCCGGAAACGACGAAGCGCTGCCGCAATGCGGCAGCGCTTCGATCAGGGAAGCTCGTCAGGCGCGGGTGACCTTGCCAGCCTTGATGCAGGCGGCGCACACGTTCAGGCGCTTCGGGGTGCGGCCGACCATGGTGCGGACCCGCTGGATGTTCGGGTTCCAGCGCCGCTTCGTGCGGCGGTGCGAGTGAGAGATGCTGTGCCCGAAGCTGGGGCTCTTGCCGCAGACGTCGCAGTTGGCAGCCACGGTGCACTCCTTCAGTCCCACGCGATCCCGGTGGGCGGTTCGTCGGTCAGGTGAGCGGTGACAACGCACCGCGAGGGACAAGGGTAGCCGAGCGCCCGTCCGTCCCCCAAATTGAGGGTACGGTCGGGTCAGGACCCAAACGAACGGTGGGTCAGGACCCTATGCCGTGAGGAGGATGCCGGTGCCCGCCATCGTGTCGTCCGCACTGGTGCGCGACTGGGTGCTGCGTGCCCTGAGCGGCCTGGGCGATGCCCGGGAGGACATTGACGCACTCAACGTGTACCCCGTCCCGGACGGGGACACGGGGACGAATCTCTACCTCACGATGGAGTCCGCCTTCGAGTCTGTCGAGCAGTGCTGGGCTGCCGATGACGACTCCGCCGCGCCCCACGTCGACGAGGCGGCGCGAGCGATGTCGATGGGGGCCCTGATGGGCGCGCGAGGAAACTCCGGCGTCATCATGTCCCAGATCCTGCGGGGCACCAGCGAGGTCCTCGGCGCGCTCACCGACGGGCAGGTGCTCGACGGAGCGTCCGTGTACTCGCTGCTGCGCCGAGCGGCGGATCTTGGCTACGAGGCCGTCGGCCGGCCGGTTGAGGGCACCATCCTCACGGTGGCGCGGGCGGCGGCCGACGCGGCCGGCGAGGTGATCGATTCGGGCACGTCCGACGCTGCGGCGGTCGTCACCGCGGCGGCCGACGGGGCTCGCGAGGCGCTGGCCCTGACCCCCACGATGCTCGAGGCGCTGCGGCTGGCCGGCGTCGTCGACGCGGGCGGCCAGGGCCTGGTGGTCGTCCTCGATGCCTTGGCGGAGGCGGTCACCGGGGTCCGACCGGCGGATCGAGCGGGTCCGCACGTGCCGGTCCCGCGCCCGGTCGATTCCGAGGCGACCCGCCACTACGGGGGACCCGCCTATGAGGTCATGTTCCTCCTGGACGCGGACGACGCGGCTGTCCCAGCCCTGCGGGCGGAGCTGGATGCGCTCGGGGACAGCCTGGTGGTGGTCGGAGGTGACCGCCTGTGGAACGTGCACGTGCACGTGGACGACGCCGGCGCGGCGATCGAGGCCGCGATGCGTGCTGGGCGGCCCTATCGGCTGCGGATCACGCACCTGGAACTGGTGATCGCCAAGGACGAGGCAGCCAAGCCCCGGGCGCTCGTCGCGGTGACGCACGGTCCCGGAATCGCCGAACTCCTCGGTGATGCGGGTGTGCGCCTGGTCCCGGCCGCGGCCCGCCAGCGCCCGTCCACGAGTGAGCTGCTCAACGCGATCGTCTTGTCCCACGCCGCGGAGGTCGTGGTGCTGCCCAGCGACAAGGACACCAGGGGAGTGGCGGAGGCGGCCGCCGAACAGGCCCGTGCGGCCGGTGTCCGGGTGTCCGTCATCCCCACCCGTTCCATCGTGCAGACGCTGGCTGCGGTCGCCGTGCACGATCCGTCCGCACGTTTCGACGACGACGTGGTGTCCATGACCCGGGCGGTTGGAGCCACTCGGTACGCCGCCGTGACCATCGCCAGCAGGGCGGCGCTGACCACGGTCGGCCCGTGCGAGGCCGGCGACGTCCTCGGACTGGTCGACGGCGACATCGTCATGGTGGGGTCAGGGCTGGCAGAAGTGGCACGGGAACTGCTCACCGGGATGCTCGCCGTCGGCGGCGAGCTCGTTACCCTCGTGATGGGGGCCGACGCCGAGGTCGACCTGCGGGACGACCTCCCCGAGTGGCTCGCGCAGGCGTTCCCTCTGACGGAGACCGTCGTGTACGAGGGCGGCCAGCCGCTGTGGCCGATGATCATGGGCGTGGAGTGAGCGCGTCCCACGACCTGTTGCGTGCCCGGCTCTCCTCGGTCCTGGGCGGTCGGACGGCCGACGCCATGCGAAAGGGCCTCGGTCTGGCCACTGTCGAGGACCTCGTCCGGCACTACCCGCGCCGCTACGCCGAGCGCGGCGAGCTGACCGACCTGTCGACCCTCGCCGAGGGCGAGCAGGTGACGGTGCTGGCCGAGGTCCGCAAGGTGACGGTCCGCCCGATGCGCAATCGCCGCGGCACGATCCTCGAGGCGGTCGTCACGGACGGGCGCGACGAGATGTCGCTGACGTTCTTCAACCAGAAGTGGCGCGAGGGGCAGTTGACGGTGGGCCGCCGAGGGCTGTTCGCCGGCCAGGTGTCGCAGTTCCGCGGCAAGGTGCAGCTGACGCACCCGGAGTTCGAGCTCCTGCCGGAAGGGGTCGACGACGACCCGCTGGCCGTGCTCGCCTTCGCCGGGGCCCTCATCCCGATCTACCCGGCGTCGAAGGCGGTGACCTCGTGGCAGATCCACAAGGCGCTCGACGTGGTCCTGGCGCAGCTCGGCGAGCTCGACGACCCGGTGCCGTCCAACGTCCTCGCTGATCGCGGCCTGATGCCCCTGACCGAGGCCATCTGGGCCGTCCACCGCCCCACCAGTCGAGAGGACGTGGGGAAGGCGGTCGCCCGGCTCCGGTTCGAGGAGGCGTTCACCCTGCAGGTGCTGCTCGCCCAGCGAAGGCGGGAGGTCATGGCCCTGCCCGCCACCCGACGCGTCCCGGAGTCCAGCCCCCTCCTGGAGGCCTTCGATGCCCGCTTGCCCTTCACGCTGACGGCGGGCCAGCTGGAGGTCGCCGGGCAGATCGACCGCGACATGGCGAACGACCACCCGATGCACCGCCTCCTGCAGGGAGACGTCGGCTCAGGCAAGACGGTGGTGGCGCTGCGCGCGATGCTGCGGGTCGTGGACGCCGGCGGCCAGGCGGCGCTCCTGGCACCGACGGAGGTGCTCGCCGCGCAGCACCACCGCTCGATCACTGCCCTGATGGGACCGCTGGCCGAGGGCGGGCGGCTGGGCGGCGCCGAGACGGCGACGAGAGTGGCCCTGCTGACCGGGTCGCAACGCACGGGCCAGCGACGCCAGGAGCTCCTCGACATCGTGAGCGGCGAGGCCGGGATCGTGGTCGGCACGCATGCCCTCATCCAGGACAAGGTCGACTTCCACGACCTCGGGCTCGTGGTGGTCGACGAGCAGCATCGGTTCGGCGTCGAGCAGCGTGCCGCGCTATCGGCGAAGTCGGGCGACGGCTCGCGGCCACACGTCCTCGTCATGACCGCCACCCCGATCCCGCGGACAGTGGCCATGACGGTCTTCGGCGACGTGGACGTCTCGACCCTGTCCGAGCTGCCGGCCGGCCGCGCCGCAATCACCACGCACGTGGTGACCCCGCGGGAGCAGCCGACCCATGCCGCGCGGGCGTGGCAGCGGGTCCACGAGGAGGTGGCCGCCGGGCACCGGGTGTTCGTCGTCTGCCCGCGCATTGGCGACGACGCGGAGAGCGATGGTGGCGCAGCCGCTCAGTTCGACACTGGGAATATGGGCGAGGACGAGTGGTGGGCCGAGGATGCCGACGACACACCGGCGGGCGCGGTCAGCCTCGCCTCGGTGGTCCCGCTGGCCCGGTCGCTGGCCGACAACGAGCTTGCGGGCCTGCGCCTCGGCGTGCTGCATGGTCGCCTGAGCGGTGACGAGAAGGACGACGTGATGCGCCGGTTCGCCGATGCGTCCGTCCCCGACGGCATCGATGTGCTGGTCTCGACCACCGTCATCGAGGTCGGCGTCGACGTGCCGAACGCCACGATGATGGTGGTCATGGATGCCGATCGGTTCGGGATCTCGCAGCTCCATCAACTGCGCGGACGGGTGGGCGAGGTGGGCTTCCGGGCCTGTGCCTCCTCGTCACGGATGCGGAGGCTGGGTCGCCGGCCCGCGAGCGGCTGGCTGCCGTCGCGTCCACCACCGACGGCTTCGCACTGTCGGCACTCGATCTGGAGCTCCGGCGCGAGGGTGACGTCCTGGGCAGCTCGCAGTCGGGCAGGCGCAGCTCATTGCGGCTGCTCGAGGTGGCCCGGCACGAGGACGTCATCCTCGACGCCCGGGCTGCCGCCCACGCCATCGTCGATACCGACCCCGCTCTCGACGCGTTCCCTGCCCTGGCGGCCGCCGTGGAGGACCTGGAGGCCGACGAGCAGGCCGAGTTCCTGGAGAAGGCGTGACCCGGATCATCGCCGGAGCAGCCCGGGGCCGACGCCTGGCCGTCCCCGGCTCGGGCACCCGGCCCACGTCGGATCGCGTGCGCGAGGCGATCTTCTCCGCCCTCGACAGCCAGTTGCTCGCCACTGACGCGGCCTGGTCGGAGTTCGCCGTCCTGGACCTCTTTGCCGGGACCGGTGCGTTGGGCCTGGAGGCCCTCAGCCGCGGCGCTCGAGGGGCGGTGCTCGTCGAGAGGTCGCGCGATGCGGCACGGATCCTCTCGGCCAACGCTGACGCGGTGGGGTGCCCTGGCGCCGAGGTCCTCGTGCGTGACGTCCGCCGGCTCGCCGCCATGCCGCCCCCGCAGGAGGGTGCCGGGCTGGTGTTCGTGGATCCCCCCTACGACTGGCCGGCCGAGGACATCCGCGACCTCCTCGACGGACTGTGGGCGGCGCGCTGGATCGCCGATGGAGCCCGGGTGATCGTCGAGCGACCCGCCCGCGACCCCGACTCCCCGATCCCGGCGGGCTGGGAGCAACCACGGCGACGACCGTACGGGGACACGGCGCTTTGGTACGGTCGTTGCGCGCCATCGACGGACGCCGGAATCCCCGGCGAGGAGGGGGTCTGATGCGCACGGCCGTCTGCCCCGGATCCTTCGACCCGGTCACCAACGGGCACCTGGATGTCTTCGCGCGTGCGTCCGCCATGGCGGACGAGGTCATCGTCGGGGTCCTCATCAACCACTCCAAGGCGGGCCTGTTCTCCATCGAAGAGCGCATCGAGATGCTTCGGGAGGTCGTGGCCCCGTATCCCAACGTCCGGGTCGACTCCTTCCACGGCCTGCTGGTCGACTACTGCAAGGTGCACGGGGTCACGGCCATCGTGAAGGGCCTGCGCGCCGTCAGTGACTTCGACTACGAACTGCAGATGGCCCAGATGAACTACCGGCTCAGCGGGGTCGAGACGGTCTTCATCACCACCAATCCGCTCTACAGCTTCCTGTCCTCGAGCCTGATCAAGGAGGTCGCCCGTTTCGGCGGCGATGTCGACGGATTGGTGCCCGAGACCGTGTTGAAGCGCCTGAGCGAGAAACTCTCGGACACAATGGGGCAACAGCAGTAGACCGCCCCGTCGTCAAGGAGCCTTCGTGGACGTTCAGGAACGACTCGACGAACTCGCCGTCCTCATCGAGGACGCCAAGGCGATGCCGCTCTCGGCCTCCTGCCTCGTGAACCGCTCGCAGGTGCTCGACCTCATCGAGGAGATCCGGCAGCTGCTGCCGGAGTCGGTCCAGCGGGCCGACGAGCTGCTGGCCGATCGTGAGGCCGTGGTCCAGGACGGCCGCCGTGAGGCCGACCGCATTCTCGACCGTGCCCGCACCGAGGCTGACCGGCTGGTCTCAGAGCACGAGGTGTACCTCGCGGCAGTCGACGAGGCGAATGCGGTCACCGAGCAGACGGCGACGGAGACGGCCCGGATGCGCAAGGAGACCGACGACTACATCGATGCCAAGCTGGCCACCTTCGAGATCACGCTGCAGAAGACCCTGCAGACTGTCGACCGGGGTCGCGAGCGCTTGCGCAGCCAGATGTACCAGGAGTTGGCCCCCGTCGTGGAACCCGTCTATGACGACGCAGCCTTCGAGGACACCGGGTTCATGGAGCGTCCGGCGGACTTCGACGACCGTCGCTGACCGACCGGTTTTCGCCATTCCGGAGGGCACAAGGTAGCCTTTCGCGAGGCCTCTAGCGAGGCCACGGCTAGCCGTGCCGAAAGTGGAGGGTCCCTGTGACCGGCCTCGACCCGACAGATCCGCTCGTCATTGACGTGCGGAACCTGCAGCGCAGACCCGGGTCGATGGTCACCGTGACCCGAACCTCTCCGGCCCCGGCTGGCCTTGGCGTCGCGATGGCTCGGGTTCCCGAGGGATCGCCAATCGATCTGGATCTGCGATTGGAGTCCGTTCTCGAGGGTGTCCTGGTGTCCGGTACGGCGGACCTGCAGATCGGTGCGGAGTGCTCGCGCTGCCTGGAGCCCGTCGAATGGCACGAGGAGTTCGACCTCACCGAGCTGTTCCGATACCCGGCGACCGACGCGCGTGGCGCGATCGTCGAGGAGGAGGATGAGTCCGAGGATCCACTGCCGGTACTGCAGGACGACCTGATCGACCTGCAGCCGGTGCTGCGGGACGCAGTGGTGCTCGATCTGCCACTCGCCCCGCTGTGCAGCGAGGACTGCCTCGGCCTGTGCCCCGAATGCGGGATACGGCTCGAGGACGACCCGCAGCACGTGCATGAAACGTCCGACCCCCGCTGGGCGGCCCTCGCCGCCTTGGTGGACCCGGACGCGACGTAAGCCCGGACCCTCGCGCCGCGAGAGACCCTGACCGAAGGAATCACCGTGCCTGTTCCCAAGCGGAAGACGTCCCGCTCCAACACCCGTCACCGCCGTTCGCAGTGGAAGACCACGGTGCCGAACCTGGTCACCTGTGCGCGCTGCAAGGAGAAGCGGCTCGCACACACGGCATGCCCGACGTGCGGCACCTACGCCAAGCGCCGCGTCCTGGACGTCTAGCAGTTGACCACTGTCGCCCTCGACCTCCTCGGTGGCGACGGGGCGCCTGGGGTGGTCGCGGACGCGATCGCCCGTCTGGTCGGGGTCGGCAAGAAGGCCGACACCCCTGAATCCTCCGGCGACCCGATCGATCTCATCGTCGTCGGTCCGGCGAAGACCGCACGAGCTCTGCTGGCGGACCGCGGAGTGTCGCTTGACGCTGTGCGAATCGTCGACGCTGGCCGTGGCGCATCGATGACGGCCAACCCGATCTCGACGCTGCGAAACCACGACGACGTCACTGTGTCCGTGGCCGTTGGCCTCGTGGCCGGCGGCCTGGCGGACTCCTGGGTCTCGGTCGGCCATACCGGCGCCGCTGTCGCCGCGGCCGTGCTGGGCCTGGGGCGCGTCACGGGCATGTCCCGCCCCGCGCTTGCGGTGGTCGTCCCGGCCCTCGCGGGCCCGGTCGTTCTCGTGGACGCAGGGGCCGCCCCCGACGCCACCCCAGACATCCTGCGCCAGTTCGCGCTGGCCGGGCTGGGCCTACGCCCGGGCGCTGGGCGTCAGCGATCCCGGCGTTGGCCTGCTGACCATCGGGAGCGAGGCGGGAAAGGGCGATCGGCTCCGCCGATCCACGCATGACCTCTTCTCGGAGTCGTTCCCCGGCACTGGAGTTCGCTACGTGGGCGCTGTCGAGGGTCATGACGTCGCGCTCGGGAGCCTGGCTCAGGTGATCGTGACTGATGGCTTCACCGGGAACGTCCTGCTCAAGGGGATCGAGGGTGCGGTCCGTTGGTCGGCTCATGAGATGGGCGCGGCGTACGGCGACCCGGAGCCGGCCCGATCGATCGTGCGGCGGACGGCGACCTCCGAATTCGCGGGCGGCATGCTGCTCGGGGTGAACGGCGTGACCGTCGTCGGGCACGGCGCCGGCACGCCCGACGAGATCTGCGCGTGCGTGAACCTGGCGGCGCGCGCCTCGAGACTGGGACTGGTGCAGGAGACGCAGGTCGCCCTCGCGAAGGTCGCGCGGTCGTGACGCCGGAGCACCGCGTCGCCGCAGGACTGGTCGAGGATGCCCTCGGCGAGGTCTTCGATCCCGGGGTCGTCGCTGGGCTCCGCGAGGACTCGCCGCTGTCCGCCCTGGGGATGTCGCCGGCTGACGCCGTCTGCCTGGCTGATGCCGTCGGCACCATGGCGGAGCGAGCCGGACTCACGTGTGCACTCGATGACGCGGATTTCGTCACCGAGGGGGACCTGACCGTCGCCGATCTCGTGGGGACGGTCCTGGGCAGACTCACTGGGGAGGAGCGCCCGTGATCACGGACACTGCGGAACTCCGGCGCACCCTGCACGTTGACATCGATCCCGGGCTGCTGACGCTGGCGCTCACGCACCGGTCCTACGCCTATGAGAACGGCGGGCTCCCGACGAACGAGCGGCTGGAGTTCCTCGGCGACTCGGTGCTCGGCATCGTCGTCACCGAGACCCTCTACACGACCTACCCGGACTGGTCCGAGGGGCGCCTGGCCAAGCTCAGGGCGGCCGTGGTCAACGCCGCTGCCCTCGCCGATGTCGCCCGGACGCTCGGGGTGGGGGACTACGTCTACCTCGGGCCGCGGCGAGGAGACCACCGGCGGGCGGGACAAGTCGTCGATCCTCGCCGACACGATGGAGGCACTGTTCGGCGCCGTCTTCCTCGACTCGGGAATCGACAGGGCCCGGGAGGTGATCCACCGGCTGTTCGACCCCCTGATCACGAAGGCGGCGGAACTCGGAGCGGGGCTGGACTGGAAGACGTCCCTGCAGGAGGTGGCCGCCGCGGCTGGGCTCGGCCTGCCGGACTACCGGGTCAGCGATGTCGGACCGGATCACGCGAAGGAGTTCTCCGCCGAGGCCGTGATCGCCGGCGACGTCCTCGGCGAAGGGTCGGGACGTTCGAAGAAGGTCGCCGAGCAGCGTGCTGCCGCGCAGGCCTATGAGCGGATCCTGCGCGAGCATCCGGACGTCCCGGCCGCGGACGGCTAGGCGCACCGGGGTGCCTGAGCTTCCCGAGGTCGAGGTCGTCCGCGCCGGACTGCAGCGATGGGTTGCCGGCCGGACGGTCGTCTCGGTCGACGTGCGCCACCCGCGCGCTGTTCGCCACCACAGCCCGGGTGCACGTGACTTCGAGGCGCAGCTGGCCGGTCTCACTCTCGTCTGCGCCTCCCGTCGAGGCAAGTACCTCTGGCTGCCCCTGGCAGACGGGGCCGGCGGCCCCCAGACCTCGCTCGTCGGGCATCTGGGGATGAGCGGCCAGCTCCTGGTCCTCGACCCCGGCGCCCCGGACGAGACGCACCTGAGGGTGAGGATCGGTTTCGCCGACGGCGGTCCCGAGCTGCGTTTCGTCGACCAGCGCACCTTCGGCGGGCTGGCGCTGGCCGACCTGGTGCCGGACGGCGCCGGGGGACACGTGCCCGCCTCGGTCGCGCACATCGCGCGGGATCCCCTCGATCCCGCGTTCGACGACGCCGCCTTCTTCACCAGGGTCCGCTCCAAGGAGTCCGAGATCAAGCGGATCCTGCTGGACCAGACGGTGGCGTCCGGGGTGGGGAACATCTACGCCGACGAGGCGCTGTGGCGCGCCCGGATCCATGGCGCCCGACCCGGGACCCGGCTGACGAGGACTCAGGCGGTCACGCTGCTCGAGGCGGTCCGCGAGGTCATGGCTGAGGCACTCGCCCAGGGAGGGACCAGCTTCGACGCCCTCTACGTCAACGTGAACGGGCAAAGCGGCTACTTCGACCGCAGTCTGGCCGCCTACGGGCAGGAGGGCCTGCCCTGCCCCCGCTGCGGAACACCGATCCGACGGGCGGCCTTCATGAACCGGTCGAGCTACTTCTGCCCGCGCTGTCAGCGCGCCCCGCGCCGAGCCGCCGGCGACCGAAGGTAGAGTCCGGGCGTGCATCTGAAGAGCCTGACGCTCAAGGGCTTCAAGTCCTTCGCCTCCGCCACCACCCTCCACTTCGAGCCGGGTGTGACGTGCGTCGTGGGTCCCAATGGATCCGGCAAGAGCAACGTCGTCGACGCGCTCGCCTGGGTCATGGGCGAGCAGGGGGCCAAGTCGCTGCGCGGCGGCAAGATGGAGGACGTCATCTTCTCCGGCACGTCGGGCCGTGCCCCTCTCGGCCGGGCCGAGGTGGCCCTGACGATCGACAACTCCGACGGTGCCCTGCCCATCGACTACACCGAGGTGACGATCTCCCGGACGCTCTTCCGCAACGGCGGATCGGACTATGCCATCAACGGTGAGCCGTGCCGACTCCTCGATGTGCAGGAACTGCTCAGCGACTCCGGCATCGGCCGCGAAATGCACGTGATCGTCGGACAGGGCCAGCTCGACACGATCCTGCAGGCGACGCCTGAGGACCGCCGCGGCTTCATCGAGGAGGCGGCCGGGGTCCTCAAGCATCGCAAGCGCAAGGAGAAGGCGCTCCGGAAGCTCGACTCGATGCAGGCCAATCTCACCCGGCTGCAGGACCTGACCACGGAGCTGCGTCGTCAGCTCAAGCCGTTGGGACGTCAGGCCGAGGTCGCCCGTCGTGCCGTCGTGATCCAGTCAGAGGTGCGAGACGCGCGCCTGCGGATCATGGCTGACGATCTGCTGCACCTGAGCGAATCGCTGGCTGCCGAGGTAGCCGATGAGACGGCCCTGCGCGAGCGCCAGGCCGAGGTCGACGGTCGACTCGCCGAACTTCTGGAGCAGGAACGAGTGGCGGAGGAGCAGGCCGCGCAGGACTCCCCCCGCCTTGCGGAGGCCCAGGAGACCTGGTTCGCCTTGAGCAGCCTGCGTGAGCGCTTCCACGGCCTGGTGCAGTTGTCCGCCGAGCGGGTGCGCCACCTCCAGCCCGAACCCGAGGAGGAGGACTCCGGCCGGGACCCCGAGCAGATCGAGGCGGAAGCCCGTGGCCTGCGCGCTGAGGAGTTCGAACTCGGGCGCCAGGTGGAGTCCTCGCGTGAGGCACTGTCGCATGCCGAGGCGGCCCGCATGGCGGCCGAGGCGGCGGCGGCGTCGGAGGAGCGTCGGGTCGCGGAGGCCGAGCACGCCGCTGCCGACCGCCGCGAGGGACTGGCCAGGCTGACCGGACAGGTCAACGCCGCTCGCTCGCGCATGGACACCCGCGGCGCCGAGATCGAGCGCCTGTCCGTCCAGATCGCCGAGGCGCGCGAGCGAGGCGAGAAGGCCCAGGGGGAGTTCCAGCGGATCGAAGTGGACGTCGCCGGGCTCGATGCCGGCGAGGTGAGCCTGGATGCCGAGCACGAGAGCGCCGAGGCGGACTTGGCCGAGGCCGATGCGGTCCTGGAGTCGCTTCGGGTCCGTGAGTCGGAGGTCGAGCGGGAACGGGCGACGCTCTCCGCCCGCAGCGAGGCGCTGGCGCTGGGCCTTCAGCGCAAGGACGCCGGCGCTCGCCTCGTCGAGGCCGGGGATCGGGTCCCGGGCGTCCTCGGCCCGCTGGCGACCCTGCTGCACGTCGACGCTGGTGCCCAGACTGCCGTGGCCGCTGCGCTCGGGGACATCGCCGATGCGGTCGTCGTGACCGGCATGGACTCGGCGATGATGGCCGTGGTGCTGCTGAAGGACGAGGACGCCGGGCGGGCGGCACTCGTTGTGGCAGACGCCGAGCCGTCCCGCCCGAGTCGGCCTCACGTCCGGGACGCGGGGCGCCCACTTCTCGACTTCGTGCGATGCGAGCCGGTACTGCAGCCGGTGGTGGACCACCTGCTCGAGCGATGGACCCTCGTCAGCGACCTGCGCGAAGCGACGAGCCTCGCTGCCCACCACCCAGGACTGTCCTTCGTGACCGCGCAGGGTGACGTGCTGGCCGACGGCGTCGTGCACGGCGGGTCCGCGAGTGCACCGTCCCTCCTCGAGGTGCAGGCGGCGTTCGACGAGGCGACCGAGGGCCTGTCGCGGCTGGGGCATGAGCTCGAGCGGCTCCGCTTCGATCTGGCGGCCGCCCGAACCCGGCAGGCGGAGGCTGCCCGCCGGGTGGAGGGCACCCTGGCGAGGCTGCACCAGTCCGATGCGCGAATGTCGGCGGTCGCCGAGCAGCTGGGTCAACTGGGCCAGGTCGCTCGCGCCGCACTGGCCGAGGCCGACCGGCTCGCCTCGGCCAAGGCAGCCGCGGAGGCGGCCCTGGCGGACGACAGCGAGCAGCTCGAGCAGCTCCAGACCAGGCTGCAGGCAGCGAGCGTGGAGCCGACCGAAGACAGCATCGTCGACAACCGTGAGCACCTGAACTCGGCCGCGTCGGGCGCGCGTCGCCACGAGGTCGATGCGCGGCTGGCGCTGCGCACGGCGGAGGAGCGGGTTGCCGCGATCTCGGCGCGGGCACAGCAGCTCGAGCGCGCAGCAGAGAACGAGCGCAACGCCCGGGCGGCCGCCTTCGAGCGTCGCCAGCGTCGAGCCCGCGAGCTGGTCGTCGCGCAGGCGGTCCATTCGGGTGCACTCGTGGCGCTCGGTCGCATTGACGTCTCCGTAGCGACCGCCGGCCGGGAGCGCACGCAGATCGAGCGGACGACGAAGGACCGAGACGCCACCTTGTCCGCGGTGCGCGCCGCCGCACGGGAGCTCACCGCCGAGGCCGACCGGCTCAAGGACTCCGTGCATCGCGACGAGGTTGCCCGGGCCGAACAGCGCATGCGCATCGAGCAGGTGCAGGACAAGGTGATGGAAGACTTCGGCGTCGAGCCGGACGTACTGATCGCCGAGTACGGTCCCGATCAACTCGTGCCCCCGACTCCGCCGTCGCCCGGCGACGAGCCCCCGGAGTCCGAACCCGAGCCGTATCCCTTCGTCCGATCGGAGCAGGAGAAGCGACTCAAGGCCGCCGAGCGCGACCTTGCCCTGCTCGGGAGGGTCAACCCGCTCGCGCTGGAGGAGTTCTCGGCCATGGAGGAGCGGCACCGCTTCCTCACCGAGCAGTTGGACGACCTCAAGCGAACCCGGGAGGACCTGCTCGACATCGTCAAGGAGGTCGACGCCCGGGTCGTGCAGGTCTTCACGGAGGCCTACGAGGCGGTGGAGAGGGAGTTCGAGGGCATCTTCAGCCGGCTGTTCCCCGGCGGCGAGGGGCGCCTCATCCTGACCGACCCGACGGACATGCTCAACACCGGCGTCGACGTCGAGGCACGACCGCCCGGCAAGAAGATCAAGCGCCTGTCCCTGCTGTCCGGCGGCGAGCGTTCCCTGACGGCCGTTGCGTTCCTCGTGGCCCTGTTCAAGGCCCGGCCGAGCCCGTTCTACGTCCTGGACGAGGTCGAGGCCGCGCTGGACGAGGTCAACCTCGGGCGGCTGATCGACATCATCGAGGAACTGAGGACCTCATCCCAGCTGATCGTCATCACGCACCAGAAGCGGACGATGGAGATCGCCGATGCGCTGTACGGCGTGTCCATGCGCGGCGATGGCGTCACGCAGGTCATCGGGCAGCGCCTGCGGGACAGCGAGCCGGTCAGCGCGTAGCCACGACCGCCTCGGCGGCCTTGTGCTGCACTCCGTGAGTGAACCCGGTCACGATCAGCCCCTGCGCGGTGATGTAGGTCGCCATCACCGCTGCGCTCGTCGCCGCGGTTTCCGTGATGGGACCGAAGGCGGTCAGGGCGATGAGGGCGTCCGACACGACGAAGACCAAGGCGCCTGCCGCCACCCGCCAGGCCAGGTACTGGGGGATTCGTAGGACGAGGTCCAACGCCGCCAGGGCCATCGCCACGGCCACCGCGCTGTAGACCAGCACGGGGATCCGCATGTCGCCGGCGTCGCTCCACACGAGTGCGTTGACAGCGATCCAGATCAGCGCGTAGGGAATGGCGGCGATCTTCCAGGCGCGGACCAGGCCCGGACCGGGGATGCGCAGGAAGGCGACCAGGTAGCAGACCTGCATGACCAGGAAGAAGGCGATCCCGAGCACGAAGGCACCGTCACCCTCGCCCATCAGGGCAAGGTCTCCGGCCCAGGCGAAGACGAGACCGACACCCACCCATTTAAGCGGCGTGGGCCACTGTCGCTGGGCGACGCTGATCAGCCAGGCAAGGAGCAGAGGCATCAGAAGCGGCTTGGTGAACTGAATCGCGTTCGCATTGGACGAGGCCACCGCGATGACGTTCAGGACACCGACGAGCACGTAGGCCGACATGAACACGCCGCGGGCTTCCATGCCCCAGAGTCTGCCCGAGACGAGGCGATCGGCGCGCATGGGAGGATGCGCGCCATGGATTCGGTTCTTCTGTACGCCGCCCTTGCCTTCATCGTGCTGCTCGTCGCGGCCGTCGCAGTAGTCGCCCTGCGCCGGCGGGGCGGGTCCTCGACGACGACGAAGCCGCGACCCGGCATCGACTACGCACCGGGGGTGGGGGATGACGACTCCGTCCACGGGACACGCCCCGGCGGACGGTCGACGTCGTCGAGGTGGGGGAGCCGCTGGCGACCCCGGTCGAGGACGCCGGTATCGCGGCGGGTGCCGCGGACGCCCTGACGGCCGAGGACCTCGAGGCTCTGCTGGAGGTCGAGGTCCCCGAGCCCGCTGCCGGCCGCCTGCAGCGGCTGAGGGCTCGGCTGGCCCGCTCGCAGAACACCCTGGGGCGCGGGCTGCTGGCGCTGCTGAGCCGGGAGAACCTCGACGAGGACACGTGGGACGAGGTGGAGGAGACCCTGCTCACCGCGGATCTCGGCGTGGGCCCCACCCAGGATCTGATGGAGCGGTTGCGCACCCGCGTCAAGGTCGAAGGCACCGGCGACCCCGCTCACGTGCGGCAGTTGCTGCGCGAGGAGCTGCTCACGCTCGTCGACCCGGACATGGACCGGCGCGTCCGTGCCGAGCGAATGGACGGACGACCCGGTGTGGTGCTCGTCGTGGGCGTGAACGGGACCGGCAAGACGACGACGACCGGCAAGCTGGCCCGCCTGGCGATCGCGTCAGGTCAGACCGTCGTACTCGGTGCTGCGGACACCTTCCGTGCCGCCGCCGCTCAGCAGTTGCAGACATGGGGGGATCGTGTCGGCGCGGCGGTCGTCCGGGGGCCTGAGGGTGGTGATCCCGCCGCCGTGGCGTTCGACGCGGTCTCGACCGGAATCGCCGCGGACGTGGACACCGTCATCATCGACACAGCCGGGCGACTGCACACCAAGACCGGGCTCATGGACGAGCTGGGCAAGGTCAAGCGCGTCATCGAGAAGCAGTCGCCGATCGACGAGGTGCTCCTCGTCCTGGACGCGACCACCGGCCAGAACGGGCTGGTGCAGGCACGGGTCTTCGCTGAGGTCGTCGATGTCACGGGCATCGTGCTCACGAAACTGGACGGCACGGCCAAGGGCGGCATCGTCGTGGCGGTCCAACGGGAACTGGGCGTGCCGGTGAAGCTCGTGGGGCTGGGCGAGGGGCCGGACGATCTGGCGCCGTTCGAGCCCGCGGTGTTCGTGGACGCCCTGATCGAGGAGTGAGGCGTTAGCCGAGCCCCGGAGGGTCAGGGCTGTGGGTGCGCCCTGATCGAGGAGTGAGGCGTTAGCCGAGCCCCGGAGGGTCAGGGCTGTGGGTGCGCCCTGATCGAGGAGTGAGGCGTTAGCCGAGCCCCGGAGGGTCAGGGCTGTGGGTGCGCCCTGATCGAGGAGTGAGGCGTTAGCCGAGCCCGATTCACGCCCCGTCATCGAGCCGGCCGCGCGCGTACCCTTGAAGGGTGATCAGCAAGATGATCTCGATCGTCGCAGCAGTGGCCGCGGGGGTGGTGCCCTGGCTGCCGCTGAGCGGCGTTGCACCGGCCGCCGCGACGCCCTTGGACTCCGTGACAGCCGCGTACATCGCCACTCAGGCCGAGGCATCCGGCGGCATGGAGGTCATCCAGACCACGACCTTCTCGTCCCGCACCTCGCTGCAGACCGCCTTCCTGCCGCCCATACGGGCCAAGGTTGCGGCGGCCAGTCGGGTCCGCACCCATCTGTACGCGGCATCGGACCACGCCTACTACCTCAGCGTCCGTCGCGATCCCGCCGGGACCTTGATCGGGGCCGCGGGCCGAGCGCGTGGCGGCACCTTCGGGACATGGGCGACCACGTCCGCGCTGGGCGGCGTCGACCAGTCCTTCGCCTCCTCGCGCGGCCTCTCCGCGACCACAGTGGTGACTGACTTCGGACTCCTTGCGACTGCATTCGCTTGGACCGCTGCACCCGTACCGGCCCGTGGTGTACGCCCAGCTGCTCCTGCTCCCTCCGGGAATGGGCGTCGCGGACCGCACGTGGTCCAGCATCACGACGGAACCGACGGCGGATGGCGGCATGGTCATCCGGGCGACCGTCCCGGACGGGACGATCGGCTACGAATCCTGCTCCTACCGCGACGTGACCATCACGACCGATTCCAGGGATCGGGTCACAGCGACATCGTGGACCAACGCATGCAGCCAGTCGGGACAGCGATCGGTCACGACGACGGCGACGTATGGCCCACCGATCGTCAAGGGACCCATGCGGCCTCGCCTCAGCACGGCTGACGCCTTGAAGCGATTGGTACGCGGCTCGGACCGGGACTGGCCACGGATCGCCGCGGCCGTCAACCGGACGGTGGCCCGCCGGACGAGCGATCTCGTCGTTCGTGAGGTCGTGCGGCTGTCGGACGGCGAATTGGTCGAGTCCCGATTCGATCTTGCGGGCGGCGTGATCGACCCGTCGAACGGCCAGCCTGCCTACAGCGCCACGGTGGACGGCGCGCCGCGGACAGGCTGGCATCCAGACTGGGGCTATTGGGTTGCCGTTGACCCCGGAGACGACCGGGGGACGCTGGCGGCCGCCGTGTCATCCGTCGGGCGTGCCGATGCGGACTACGTCACCGACGGAACGGCGGCGTTCGCTGCCAAGTACGGATCGATTCAGTGGGTGCTGCCCGCGTCGGCCGTCGACCGTCAGGAGCAGGCCAGGATTGCCGCCATCAGGATGGTGGACTTCTTCAACGTGGACCAGAATCAGCCGGGTCGGGTGACGCGCACGAAGCGTGCGGACGGCTCCATCCGGTACCTCGTCGTCCCGAGCAAGGGCCGCAAGTCACTCAGCAACTCCGACAGCGGGCCCGATCTGCGCCTCGAGGTCATCGTTCGTGGTGGTGCCGCAGTCTCGGTGGCGTACACCTACGAGCAGGACGAGGGCCCCGGCGGCGCTCCGGCGAACACCTTCGGCCGGATCACGCGCACGCAGACAATCGGCGGCGGACTCGCAAACCTCGCTGGCCCGGTCGGGCCCGCAGTGCCGTACTCCGAGATCGCCCCCCTGCTGCCTTGACCCGGAACGCTACGTAACGCGTTGTTAACCGCACAGCCATCGCCGACACGCTCCTGAAACCCGAGGGCGTGCGCGGTGAAACCTCCAGCCGCGAGTGTCTGCCACGCGAGGTGAGAAATCGCCACTGGAGGGAGAACTCGTATGGAATCCGCATTGAACTCGGGAGACACCGCGTGGGTGCTGAGCAAGCGCCGCGCTGGTGTTGATCATGATCCCGGGTCTTGCCTTCTTCTACGGAGGTATGACTCGAGTCAAGTCCGTGCTCAACATGCTCATGATGGTCATGGGTGCACTCTTCATCGTCGGCATCCTGTGGGTGGCATTCGGCTACTCGGTCGCCTTCGGTGACAACCTGGGAGACGCCGGCCTGCTCGGCAGCCCCACGCAGTTCGCTTGGCTCGAGGGCCTCATGACGGACGACCCGGAGGCCACGCTCCCCGTGATGGCCTTCGTCGCGTTCCAGGCCATGTTCGCCTGCATCACCGTGGGACTCATCGCCGGCGCAGTCGCCGATCGGACGAAGTTCTCCGCGTGGATGGTCTTCTCGGCGATCTGGGCGACCCTCGTCTACTTCCCGGTCGCGCACTGGGTCTGGGCGTCCGGCGGCTGGATCTTCGAACTCGGCGTGATCGACTTCGCCGGCGGGACGGCGGTCCACATCAACGCAGGTGCAGCCGCACTCGCCCTGGTGTTCATCATCGGGAAGCGGGTCGGCTGGCCGAAGACGGCCATGCGTCCGCACAACCTGACGCTCGTCATGATCGGCGCCGGGCTGCTGTGGTTCGGATGGTTCGGCTTCAACGCAGGATCGGCCCTCGCGGCCAACAACGCCGCGTCGGTCGTCTTCGTCAACACCTTCGTGGCCACCTGCGCTGCGGGCCTGGCGTGGCTGCTGGTGGAGAAGCTCCGTGACGGGCACGCCACGTCGCTGGGCGCTGCGTCCGGCATCGTCGCCGGACTGGTCGCCATCACCCCGTCCTGCTCGGCGGTGAGCCCGGTCGGCGCCATCATCATCGGCATCGTCGGCCGGCGTGCTGTGCGCCCTGGCCGTCGGCATGAAGTACAAGCTCGGCTACGACGACTCGCTCGACGTGGTCGGCGTCCACCTGGTCGGCGGTCTCGTCGGCACCCTGCTCATCGGGTTCCTGGCCACGTCGGCCGCCCCGGCAGGGGTGGACGGTCTCTTCTACGGCGGCGGAGCCGATCAGCTCGGCAAGCAGGCGATCGGCGCCTTCGCGGTGCTGTTCTACTCGCTGATCGTCGCCGCGATCATCGGCGTTCGTCATCAAGGTGACGATGGGCATCCGCATCGACAAGGATCAGGAGGTCGGCGGAATCGACCTCGCCCTGCATGCGGAGTCGGCGTACGAACTCGGTGACACTGGAGGTGGTGGCGTGTTCGCAGGAGTCGGGCATGCTGCTCGGACCAATTCGGAGGTGGAGTGATGAAGCTCGTCACGGCGATTATCAAGCCGTTCAAGCTGGACGACGTGAAGACCGCCCTCGAGGCGCACGGAGTCCATGGACTCACCGTCTCCGAGGTGTCGGGCTTCGGCCGCCAGAAGGGGCACACCGAGGTCTACCGCGGTGCGGAGTACACCGTCGACCTCGTGCCGAAGGTCCGTATCGAGGTCGTGGTGGACGACGCGAACGCCGACGAGGTCGTCGACGCCATCGTCGACCGGGGCACAGACCGGCAAGATCGGTGACGGGAAGGTCTGGGTGAGCCCGGTCGATTCGATCGTGCGGGTCCGCACCGGCGAGCGCGGTACGGAAGCGCTCTAGGCACAACGTGGACGCAATCGCATTCGCGTCCGCGCGAGACGAACTGGCGCGTCGCCCCGGGCTCACCGGCCCGGGGCGACGCGCTGCTCTGACGTCAATGACGGACGAGTGGCTGTCGTCGGTGTTCGCCAAGGCGACCGCCTCCGCGAGCGATCCGTTCTGCCTGGTCGCCGTGGGCGGCTACGGACGCGGGGAGCTGGCGCTCGGCAGCGATCTGGATCTGGTACTGCTGCACAAGGCAGGTGCGGAGGAGGCGACTCGGGTCGCCGAACAGGTGTGGTACCCGATCTGGGATACCGGGGTGTCGCTCGACCACAGCGTCCGGACGGTGAGTGAGGCCAGACGCCTGGCCAGCGAGGACCTCAAGGTCGTTCTGGGCCTGCTGGACGCCCGGGTCGTGGCGGGCGACGCAGCCCTGGCCGAACAGTTGAGCTCGACGGTGCTCGGTGACTGGCGAGCCATGGCCGACCGGCGGCTGCCCGCCCTGCGTGAACTCGTCCTGGAGCGTCGCAAGCGATTCGGCGAGGCCAGTCAGTTGCTGGAGCCTGATGTCAAGGAGGCCTACGGCGGCCTGCGCGACGCCACCATCCTCAGGGGGGTCGCGGCCTCGTGGGTGACGGACGTCCCGCACAGCGACTGGCAGGAAGCATTCGGGTTCCTGCTCGACGTGCGAGACGCGCTGCACCGGGTCACCGGCCGGAGCAGTGACCGGCTCGTGATGCAGGACCAGGAGGCGGTTGCCGTCGAGCTGGTCGGGGTCCCCGACGCGGATGCCCTCCTGCGGGCGGTCTACGACAGCGCTCGCACCATCGCGTACGCCAGTGACGTGACCTGGCATCGGGTGGAGCGACTGACGCGCAGCAAGCAGCGCCTCGGCTTTCGGCCCATCCGGCGGCGTACCCCCTCGCGACTCCCGCTCGCTGAGGGCGTGGTGATGCAGGACGGCGAGGCGGTGCTGGCCCTCGAGGCTCGACCGGCGACCGATGAGGGACTGACGATGCGAGCGGCCGCGGCCGCAGCGCAGGCCGGCCTGCAGCTGTCGCCGCACACCCTGGAACGACTGCCGGTCGAGGGTCTCGACCCTGCGGTGCCGTGGTCGCGCGACGTACGGGAGTCCTTCGTGTCCCTGCTGGGCGCCGGCTCGGGTCTCGTGCCGGTCTGGGAGTCGCTCGACCAGGCGGGCATCATCACCCGGCTGATTCCGGGGTGGGACGTCGTGCGCTCGGCGCCTCAGCGCAACGCCCTTCATCGATACACCGTCGACCGGCACCTGGTCGAGACAGCGGTGCAGGCGGGCTCCCTGACGCGGAACGTGGAGCGTCCGGACCTGCTGCTCGGTCGGCTCACTGCTCCATGACATCGGCAAGGCGCGCGGGGGCGATCACAGCATCGTCGGGGCGGAGATCGCCGAGGGGCTCGCCGCCCACATGGGGTTCGACGCCGACGACCAGGCCGTGATCACGACTCTCGTCCGTCACCACCTGCTCCTGCCCGACACCGCGACTCGGCGGGACTTGGACGACCCGGAGATCATCGGCGAAGTGGCCCGAACGCTCGGGGACGTCGACCGTCCTCGAGCTGATGCACGAGCTCACCATCGCGGACGCCTTCGCGACCGGTCCGACCGTCTGCACGGAATGGCGATTCGGACTGATCAACGACCTTGTCCGACGGGTGCGGGCCGTACTGGCGGGACGGCCGCTTCCGGCGCCGCCGGAGCTGACCGAGCAGCAGGAGGTCGCACTGGGGCAGCCGGGAGTCTGGGTGCTCATGGACGTGCGCGACGCCACGAGCATCGTGACCGTGGCCGCACCCGACAAGGTCGGCCTGCTCGCCCTGGTGGCCGGAGTGCTGTCGCTGAACCGGCTGAACGTGCTGGCCGCCCGGGTCACGACCGTGAACGGTCGGGCTGTCCAGGAGTGGACCGTGCGACCGGCCTTCGGCGATCCGCCGTCCATCGAGCAGTTGAGCAGCGACGTCCGGCGCGCGGTCGACGGGACCTACGACGTGGGCGCCAGACTCGACAAGCGGGACGCGGACTACGCGAGTCCGTCAGGCACGGCGCATCCCCAGCCGGTGGTGACTGCCGCCACGGACGGGTCGCAAGGCGTGACCTTCCTCGAGGTTCGTGCCCACGACGCCCCGGGGCTGCTCTACCGGGTGGCGACGGCCCTTGCCTCAGCGGACGCCAGCATCGTCGGGGCGAAGGTCTCCACCCTGGGTTCCGACGCGGTCGACGTGTTCTTCGTGACCGATGCCGAGGGTGAGGCGCTCACCGAGGACCGGATCGCCACCCTCCGGTCCACGGTGCTGTCCTCCCTCACCTGAGCCGGTACGGCGCCTGCGGATACGCTGACGATCGTGTTTGCCACCCTCTCCGACCGACTGTCCGCGACCTTCAAGGGCCTGCGCGGCAAGGGCCGGCTGTCCGAGGCCGACGTCGATGCCACTGTTCGGGAGATCCGCACGGCGCTGCTCGAGGCGGACGTCGCGCTGCCGGTCGTGCGTCAGTTCACCGCCACCGTCAAGGAGCGCGCTCTCTCGTCCGAGGTCTCGGGTGCGCTGAACCCGGCCCAGCAGGTCGTCAAGATCGTGCACGAGGAGCTGGTCGCGGTCCTCGGCGGCGAGACGGCCCGACTCGTCTTCGCCAAGTCCGGACCCACCGTCATCCTGCTGGCCGGGCTCCAGGGCGCCGGCAAGACCACGCTGGCCGGCAAGCTGGCCCTGCACCTGCGCCAGGAGGGCCACACCCCGCTCCTCGTCGCGGCCGACCTCCAGCGCCCGAACGCGGTGGACCAGCTGAAGGTCGTGGGCGAGCAGGCGGGCGTCGCGGTCTTCGCACCGGAGCCGGGCAACGGCGTCGGCGATCCCGTGGCGGTCACGCGGGCCGCCCATTCGTTCGCGGAGACCAAGCTCCACGACGTCGTCATCGTCGACACGGCTGGCCGGCTTGCCGTCGACGCGGATCTCATGCAGCAGCTTCGCGACGTGCGCGACGCCGCCGCACCGGACAACGTCCTCCTCGTGATCGACGCGATGATCGGCCAGGACGCCGTCCGGACCGCGCAGGAGTTCCAGTCCGGTGTCGGCTTCGACGCAGTCGTGCTGACCAAGTTGGACGGTGACGCCCGTGGCGGTGCGGCGCTGTCCGTCGTGACCGTCACCGAGCGGCCGATCATGTTCGCCTCGGTCGGCGAGAAGCTCACGGACTTCGAGACGTTCCACCCGGACCGGATGGCCTCGCGCATTCTCGACATGGGCGACGTCATGACCCTCATCGAGCAGGCCGAGCGGGCGTTCGACGCGGACCAGGCCGAGCGGATGGCCAAGAAGGTGTCCGCCGGGTGAGGACTTCACGCTCGACGACTTCCTCGAGCAGATGCAGGCCGTCAAGAAGATGGGCTCGCTGGGCAAGATCCTGGGCATGCTGCCCGGGATGGGGGACATGAAGTCCCAGCTGGACCAGGTCGACGACCGCGAGCTCGATCGGGTGGCCGCGATCATCCAGTCGATGACCCCGGCCGAGCGGCAGGACCCCAAGATCCTCAACGGCTCCCGCCGTTCCCGCATCGCGAAGGGCTCGGGCTCCTCGGTCAGCGATGTGAACGGACTCATCGAGCGGTTCGCCCAGGCGCAGAAGATGATGAAGCAGATGGGCAAGGGCGGCATGCCGGGGATGCCGGGGATGCCGGGGATGCCGGGCATGGGCGGCAGCAAGAAGTCCAAGGGCAAGATGGCCAAGTCGAGCAAGCCTGCCAAGGGCAAGAGCCGCAGCGGCAACCCCGCCAAGCGAGCCGCGGCCGAATCCGGCGAGGTGGCCGCGGAGGCGGCCGTCGAGGAGCCGTTCGACGCATCGAGCCTGCCGCCGGAACTTCGCAACCTCCTCGGCTGACATCGGTGCGCATCCTGGCCGTCTCGGACCTCCACTACCGACTGCCTCACTACGACTGGCTGGTGAAGGCGGCCGACGACGTGGACGTCGTCGCGCTGGTCGGTGACCTGGCGGACGTGGTCAACGCCGTTCCCTTCAACGTGCAGGTGGTGGTCCTCGACAAGTACCTCACCCTTCTGGGGGAGAAGGCCTTGGTGCTGGCAGCTTCGGGCAACCACGACCTCGACGGCCCCGGGGATCACGGAGAGCAGACGGCATCGTGGTTGCATGCGGCCCGCGAGGGCAATGTCCGGGTCGACGGCGCGTCCATCGATGTCGACGGCACGCGGTTCACGATCTGCCCGTGGTGGGATGGGCCGGTCACCAAGCAGCAGGTGGCCGACCAGCTGGCCCAAGCCAGTCCTCGATCGCCCTGAACGGTGGATCTGGCTCTATCACGCGCCGCCGGCGGGCACCGTCCTGTGCCGCGATGGCCGCCGTGAGTTCCCCGACCACGACCTGGCCGAGTGGATCGGCGAATACCGACCTGACATCGTGATCTGTGGCCACATCCACCAGTCGCCGTGGATCGAGGACGGGTCGTGGCACGACCGCCTCGGCGACACCCTGGTGTTCAACGCCGGCAAGCAGCGCGGACCCATCCCACCGCACATCACGATCGACACCACCGCCGGCACGGCTGAGTGGTTCGGGGTGTTCTCCGTGGAGTCGATCGACCTCTAGGCGCGCTCGGAGACGCAGGTGGCGCGTCAGTGCAGGTGGTCACCCTCGGGGTCGCGGGCCGAACCGGTCCGGGCGGGGGGTGCCTGATGATGAACGAGGGTGTCGAGGATCTGGTCAACCATGCCCAGGTGCCCGGTCTGGTCGGCGAACTGTGCCTTGACGTCGACGAGGTACTGGGTGAGGCCGTCCAGGCGCGACGCGGTCGTGCGCAGCACCGTGAGCGCGGCTCCTGGCCGTTCGAGGAGGAAGGCCTCCGGATCGTCCGCCACGCGCACCTCGACGTCGGTCTCGGCCCGGACGGTGGCGGTCGCCGGCTTGCCGAGCACGGCTGACATCTCGCCGAAGATCGATCCCGGGCTGTCGATGCGGGCGAACACGACGCCGTCCCGCTCGACGGTGAGGGATCCGGACACGAGGATGAACAGGCGCTCGCGGATCCGTCTCCTCCTCGATCAGTACCGCGCCCGGCGGGCAGCGCCAGCAGCGGGGAGGTCTCCGGAAATCTGCAGCAGGTCGGCCATTTCGCCATTCTCCCCGGTGGCAGCCGCGCGGCGAGGCCGGGGTGGCACGATCGGAAGTCGACGCGTCCCGAGCGGGCCCAGGTGCCGGCTGGTCGCTGGGCGACCCGCTACGGGGTGACGCCGGCTGCGAGGATCGCGCGGACGACGTCGTCGTCGCCGTCGACCTGGAGGCGATCGAGGCCGCCCCGCTCCCCACAGCAGCAGGAGCACGTCGGTCGGGGTCCCGCGCGACGACGGCGCCAACCTCGGCCCCGGGGTCGGTGCCGTCGCCCGCAACGACGTAGCTCTCTCCGGAGGTGAGGTCCAGCCGCATGCCGAGGTCGCAGCGGGCGGATGCGCTCGAGTCGCACCTGTCGGGGGAAGAACATGGTGGCGACCTCGTCGACCCCGTCGGTGGCGAGGGTCGGATCCAGCTGGACCGGGAGCCCCAGCGCCTGCCGTGCGTCGACCAGGTGGATGGCTGTCTCGTGGGCCTGCCGTCGCGACCAGAAGGCCGCGACGCGCGGCGGGGGACCGAAGGTCCACACGGGCAGGGCCGGATCGGTCGACCGCAGAGTGTCCAGCAGCAGCGCCGCCCCCTCGGTCAGCCAGTCGACCAGCTCCGCCTGGGCGTCGGGGCCGTCCGGCTCGTCGCCGGGCCGTCCGGTGCGGACCGTCTCGCGCGCCCACCGGTGCACTGACCCCACATGGCGGCCGAGATCGAGCATCGTCCAGCCGGGGCAGCAGGGCACAGGTCGGTCCAGGTCAGCGGTGGCGATCAGGTCGACGAAAGCGGCCGCGTCGCGTTCGAGGGACCTCTGGTAGTCCTCGGGGGTCAGCATCGCGGCATCCTCGCACGGGGGTGGTCGGAGCGGTGTCGGGCGTCTGGCAGAATACGGGGGCACTTGCCGACCGGTTGGCCCTCTATCCCTCCGGCCTGGCAGTCCGCAAGGTTTTCGCCCGAGACCGTGTCCCCACGCGGAGGAGGGCGCGCGCCGCCTCACACAACAGGAGATAAGCCACCCGTGGCCGTCAAGATCAAGTTGAAGCGCGTGGGCAAGATCCATGCACCCCAGTACCGCATCGTCATCGCCGACTCCCGCACCGCCCGCAACGGCCGTGCCATCGAGGAGATCGGCATCTACCAGCCGATGGACAATCCGAGCCTCATCCAGATCGATTCCGATCGGGTGCAGTACTGGCTCGGCGTCGGCGCGCAGCCGACCGAGGCCGTCGCCGCCATCCTCAAGGTGACGGGTGACTGGCAGAAGTACAAGGGCCTGCCGGGCGCCGAGGGCACCCTCGAGGTCGCGGCTCCCAAGCCGAGCAAGACGATCGCCTTCGAGGCCGCCGTCCAGGCCGCCGCGAGCGAGCCCAAGTCCAAGGCGAAGCCCAAGCTGGAGGCCGCTGTCGAGGCGGTCGTCGTGGCCGAGGTCGTCGAGGCGGTCGCGGAAGAGGCCGCTGTCGAGGCCGTCGTCGCCGACGTGGTGGCTGAGGAGGCTGTGGCTGAGGCGGTCGCGGCCGAGCTGGTCGCCGAGGAGGCCGTCGCTGAGGCGGTCGCCGCCGAGCTGGTGGCCGAGGAGGCTGTCGCTGAGGCGGCCGCCGCCGAGGTAGCCGCTGACGAGGCCGCCGAGGTTGCCGAGGTCGCTGATGAGGTAGCCGTCGAGGCTGTGATCGAGGCCGCCGACGAGGCCGTCGACGAGGCTCAGGCCTGATGCTCGAGGACGCCCTGGCTCACCTTGTTCGCGGGATCGTCGATCATCCCGACGACGTCGATGTCCAGATGCGCACCAACCGACGCGGGCGCTCGCTCGACGTACGGGTGCATCCTGACGACATGGGTCGCGTGATCGGAAGGTCCGGCCGTACGGCCACGGCTCTCCGCACTGTCATCACGGCGTTGAACGACGACCGTGGCGTGCGCATCGACTTCCTCGACGTCGTCGAGCGCTAGTCGCGTGCGCGTCGTCGTCGGGCGCATCGGCCGGCCCCACGGTATCCGCGGGGAAGTCACGGTCGAGTCGCGTACCGACGAGCCTGACGAGCGTTTCGCCCCGGGCGCCGTGCTGTCGGTCGACGGTCCAGTTCACGAACTGACCGTCGATCGGACGCACTGGCACTCGGGGCGTTTGCTCATCACCTTCCACGGCGTCGAGGACCGCAATGCTGCAGAGGCGCTTCGGGGCCTGCTGCTGCACGTCGACCGAGACGAGGACGACGTCCCGGATGATCCCGATGAGTACTACGACAGCTCTCTGGTCGGATGCGAGGTGACGCTGACGGACGGTGTCGTGGTCGGCACGGTGACCGAGGTCGTTCACCTGCCCGCCCAGGACCTGCTCGCGATCCGCACTCCGGATGACCGGGACGTCCTCGTCCCCTTCGTCAGCGCCATGGTCCCGGAAGTGGATCCCGCCGCTCGGCGCATCGTCATCGACCCGCCGCCCGGCCTTCTGGAGGAGGCCGAGGGCTGATGCGGATCGACATCGTCACGATCTTCCCGGCCTACGTCGAGCCCCTGCGGCTGTCCCTGGTGGGCAAGGCGGTCGACTCCGGCCTGATCGACCTGCGGGTCCACGACCTGCGCTCGTTCACGCACGATCGTCACAACACCGTCGACGACACCCCGTACGGCGGCGGCCCCGGCATGGTGATGAGCCCGGTGCCGTGGGGCGAGGCCCTGGATGCCGTGGCCGCGTCCGATCCGTCGCAGCGACCCACGCTGGTGATCCCGACGCCCTCCGGGGTCCCCTTCATCCAGGCGACCGCGCAGGAGTGGTCGAGTGCCGACTGGCTGGTGTTCGCCTGCGGCCGCTACGAGGGCATCGACAGTCGGGTGGCAGCGCACTACGCCGGCCGAGCCGACTGGGCGGGCGTGCTCGAGGTCTCGATCGGCGACTACGTGCTGGCCGGCGGCGAGGTGGCGGTGCTGGTCATGGTGGAAGCCGTCGCGCGGCTGCTGCCGGGAGTCCTGGGCAACGCCGACAGCGTGGTGGACGACTCCTTCGCCCCCGGGTCGATGGCCGGACTCCTCGAGGGGCCGGTCTACACCAAGCCACCGGAGTGGCGCGACCTCGTCGTCCCGGAGGTTCTGCTGAGCGGGCATCACGGCCGGATCGCCGAGTGGCGCCTGGACCAGGCGCGCGAACGCACGGAGCGGATCCGCCCCGACCTGGAACGCTAGATCGCCGAGCCGCCGTTGCTGTGCCTCGCGGCGGGGCGCAGGTCAGGCGAGGGCAGCGGTCACGACGGCGCGGGCATCGTCCTGGATCCGCGCGAGGTGCTCGGGTCCGACGAAGGACTCCGCGTAGATCTTGTAGACGTCCTCCGTGCCGGACGGGCGTGCCGCGAACCAGCCGTTCTCCGTGGTCACCTTGAGTCCGCCGATGGCGGCGCCGTTGCCGGGTGCGTGGGTGAGCCGGGCCGTGATCGGCTCACCGGCCAGTTCCGTGGCGGTCACCTGCTCGGGGGACAGCCTCCCCAGCGCGGCCTTCTGCTCGCGCGTGGCGGGCGCGTCGACCCGGGCGTAGGACGGGTCGCCGAACCGGGCGGTGAGGTCCCGGTAGCGCTGGGAAGGCGACTCCCCGGTGACGGCGAGGATCTCCGACGCCAGCAGCGCGGCGATGATCCCGTCCTTGTCGGTCGTCCAGACCGAGCCGTCCCGGCGCAGGAACGAGGCCCCGGCGCTCTCCTCGCCGCCGAAGGCGACCGAGCCGTCGATGAGGCCCGGCACGAACCACTTGAATCCGACCGGCACCTCCCACAGGCGACGACCGAGGGCGGCGACCACCCGGTCGATCATCGAGCTGCTCACGACGGTCTTGCCGATCGCGGCATCCGGTCGCCACTGCGGCCGATGCGCCATCAGATAGTCGATCGCCACGGCCAGGAAGTGGTTCGGGTTCATCAGACCGCCGTCCGGCGTCACGATGCCGTGCCGATCGGAGTCGGCGTCGTTGCCGGTGGCGATGGCGAACTCGTCGCGTCGCGCGATGAGCGAGGCCATGGCGTACGGCGACGAGCAGTCCATGCGGATCTTGCCGTCCCAGTCGAGGGTCATGAACGGCCAGGCGGGGTCCACGACCGGGTTGACCACCGTCAGGTCGAGATCGTGCCGCTCGGCGATGGCGGCCCAATAGGCCACGCTGGCCCCGCCCAGGGGGTCGGCACCGATCCTGATGCCCGCCGACCGGATGGCGTCGAGGTCGACGACATTCGGCAGGTCGTCGACGTAGCGTCCGCGGAAGTCGTAGCCCCCGGTCGTGTCCGCAGCGAGAGCCCTGGTCGAGCGGGATGCGTCGGACTCCCGCGAGACCGTGGGCGAGGTACTCGTTGGCGCGGTCCTGCACCGGGCCGGTGATGTCCGCGCCGGCGGGTCCACCGTCCGGCGGGTTGTACTTGAACCCGCCGTCGCGTCGGCGGGTTGTGCGACGGGGTCACCACGATGCCGTCGGCACGCCCCGGGTCGGCGGCATTCCTGCCGCGATTGTGGACGAGGATCGCGTGGGACAGGGCCGGGGTGGGCGTGTACCCGTCCTCGGCGTCCAGGAGGACGCGCACGCCGTTCGCGGCCAGCACCTCGAGGGCCGTCTCCCAGGCCGGTCCGCTCAGGGCGTGGGTGTCCCGGGCCAGGAACAGCGGACCGGTGATCCCGCTCGCCGCCCGGTGGTCGCAGATGGCCTGGGTGGTCGCGGCGATGTGGTCGTCGTTGAAGGCGCCGTCGAGGGCCGAACCCCGGTGGCCCGACGTGCCGAAGGCCACCCGCTGCGCGGGATCCGAGACATCCGGGTGGATGCTCGCGTAGGCCTCGAGCAGGGCAGGAACGTCGATGAGGTCGTCGGCCTCGGCGACTCGTCCGGCGCGCGGGTGGATGGCCATCGTTGCTCCCTGCTGCAGTGATCGTCCGCTGGTGCGTGCACGTGGCGCCCTGGTTTTGGCCGCCGGGTGCCATCGTGGCAGACTATGAGGGCTCATTCGACGGACTGTCCCCGGACAGTCCTCGGACCGCCCCGCCACAGGGGACGCGGTTCGACAGGGCACCCGGCCTCGGCCGCGACGCACGTACCTTTCATCCCCACAACCGTGGGCGACCTGTGGCGCCTGCAGGAAGCGACACCGCCATGAAGACCCTCGATGCCGTCGATGCGGCCTCACTGAAGGCCGATCTCCCCGATTTCCGACCCGGCGACACCCTCAAGGTGCACGTCAAGGTCGTCGAGGGCAACAAGACGCGCGTGCAGGTGTTCCAGGGTGTCGTGATCGCCCGCTCGGGCGCAGGAGTCAGCGAGACCTTCACGATCCGCAAGGTGTCGTACGGCGTCGGCGTCGAGCGCAAGTTCCCGCTCCACACCCCGATCATCGAGAAGATCGAGGTCGTGACCCGCGGCGACGTGCGTCGCGCCAAGCTCTACTACCTGCGCGACCTGCGCGGCAAGAAGGCCAAGATCCGCGAGCGTCGCGAGAACGTCAAGACCGAGGCCTGATCCCGTTGGTCGACGGGCCCGGGCATCGGCCCCCGAAGTCGGGGCCAGATCGAGGAGAGAGTCGAACCCACTCCGCTGATCGAACCTCCGAGGGGCGAGACGGCCACGCCTGGTGGGACATCCCGCTCACGATCGCGATCGCGATCGGCGTCGTCCTGCTGATCACGACCTTCGTCGTCAAGCCGTTCTCGATTCCCTCCGGGTCGATGGAGAACACGCTCGGCATCGGCGATCGGGTGCTCGTCAACCGCACCGTCTACCACCTGCGCGATATCGAACGAGGCGACATCGTGGTCTTCGACGGGTCCGACTCCTTCGTGCCGGCGAGCACGGCGCCCCAGCGGAATCCGGTGACGCGGCGCACTGACGTGGATCGGCCAGTCGATCGGCCTGGTGCCGCCGGACTCCACGGACTTCATCAAGCGGGTGATCGGCGTCGGCGGCGACCGGGTCACCTGCTGCGACGCCGACGGTCGCAGTCACGGTGAACGGGGTTCCCCTCGACGAGCGGCGACTACCTGTACCCGGGCGACGCGCCGAGCACCCAAGACTTCGATGTCGTCGTGCCGCACGGCATGCTGTGGGTCATGGGCGACCACCGCTCGAATTCGGCCGACTCTCGCGCGCACCAGGGCGACCCCGGCGGTGGCTTCGTGCCCGACTCCAAGGTGGTCGGGTCGCGCCATGGCGGTGCTGTGGCCGCTGTCGCGCATCCAGGCGCTGCCGATCCCGGAGACCTTCGCCACCGTGCCGTCGTCAGGAGCGGGCTCGTAGTGGCCGTGTCCGCGCGGGATCCGCATGCACCGCTTCCCGAACCGCCCGCGGGACGACGGTCGACATGCCCGGGGCCGAGACCCGCGGCCGCAGGGGCCCGGTGTCGGTCGGTGGTTCGGCGAGACGGCGATCATCGTCGTGTCGGCGCTCGTCCTGTCTGCGCTCGTCCGTGCCTTCCTCGTGCAGGCCTTCTTCGTGCCCAGCGCCTCGATGGAGGACACGCTCCTGATCAGCGATCGCATCATCGCGTCGAAGATCACGACCACGATGTCGGACGTCAGTCGCGGCGAGGTGGTCGTCTTCAAGGATCCCGGCGGCTGGCTGCCGGATCCGCCGCCGCCACCGGACGGTGCGCGCGGGGCCATGCGCACCGGGCTGACGTTCATCGGGCTGCTGCCCAGCGACACCGGCCAGGATCTCGTCAAGCGGGCGGTCGCGATCGAGGGCGATCGGATCGCCTGCTGCGACGCCGACGGCCGCATCGTGCTCAACGGCGTGCCGCTCGTCGAGGACTACATCAAGGGCCCGACCAACCAGGTGCAGTTCGACGTGGTCGTGCCGCCGGACAGCGTCTTCGTCATGGGTGACAACCGCGGGGACTCCCGTGACTCGCGCTTCCACCTCGAGACCGACAACGGCGCGGTTCCCGGCGGTGACGTCGTCGGGCGCGTGGTGCTGATCGTCTGGCCGTTCAACCGCTTCGGCACCGTGCCGATCCCCGACATCTTCGGCAACCCCGAGATCACCCAGGGCGCCAAGCCCTAGTTCGATGGCATCGGCACAGGTCACCCTCCGCGTCGAGCGCGATCTGCTCCGATCGGGCGCGCGCCTGGTGTGCGGCGTCGACGAGGTCGGCCGGGGCGCCCTGTGCGGTCCGGTCACGGTGGGCGTGGTGCTGGTCGACGCAATCCGTGCGACGTTCGCTGCCCGGGGTCCGCGACAGCAAGCTCCTCACCCCGAGGGCCGGGCCAGGAACTGGTTCCGAGGATCCGCCGATGGTCCATCGGCTACGCGGTCGGCCATTCCTCGGCGGCGGAGATCGACGAGATCGGCATCATCGCCGCCTTGCGGCGGGCGGGGCGGCGGGCGCTTGCCGGCCTGCCGGTCCAGCCGGACGCGATCCTGCTCGACGGCAGCCACGACTGGCTGACGTCGCCGCCTCAGGGCAGCCTGCTCGACGAACCGGATCCCGCGGGGCCGCTGCCCGCCACGGTGACGACGCGGGTCAAGGCCGACCTCACCTGCGCGTCCGTCGCTGCCGCGAGCGTGCTCGCCAAGACCGAACGTGACGCGATCATGGGGGAGTTGTCCGTGCGGCACCCGGACTACGGCTGGCACGAGAACAAGGGCTATGCCAGCCCCGACCACATCTCGGCCCTTCACGAGCATGGGCCCTGCGACGAGCACCGTCGCAGCTGGCGGCTGCCCGTCGGGCCCTGATCACCACCGGCTGAGCCGCCGTTTGGGACCCTCGACAGGCCCGACGGCGGTTACGATTGGATCGCGGTGTGCCGGCCTTCGGCCGGGCCCTTGAGTCTCGTCGGAGGTGTGACATCAACGCGGACCACGGGCTCGTCGCCCACCGCGCGTGACGCGCGGGGCGCCGATCCGGTCTCGATCCAGGATCCGGAGATTCCGTACCGACTGCTGGCCGAGAATGCCGCAGACGGCGTCCTCCTCGCGGATGCGACACGGGGTGATCCAGTGGGCGTCGGCTTCGTGCGAGCGACTTCTGGGCTGGCAGCCGAACGAACTCGTCGGCCGCAACGCCAAGGACTTCTACCACCCCGACGACCTGGGGGACCGGGACGAGACCCTTGAGCGTTTCGACGACTCCGGTGAGGCGCTCGGCCGTGGGCGCGTTCGGTGCCGGGACGGGGGGTATCGCTGGATGGCCACTCGGCTCACGAGGGTCGAGGACGGCGACTTCGTCGTGGCGTCCCTTACCTCGATCCACGACGAGATGCTCGCTCGCGAGGAGTCGCGAGTCGCCCAGGAAGAACTGGCGGCCAGCGAGGCGGAGCTGCGGCTGCTTGCGGAGAACTCGCACGGACGTGGTGATCCGGTCGTCAGCGACGGGAGGCATTGAGTGGGTCTCGCCCTCGGTGCGTGAGGTGCTCGGCTGGACCAGGGAACAGGTCATCGGCCGTCACATGTCCGACCTCCTGCACCCGGAGGATCTGCCCGACTTGATGTCGAACCCAGCGGGATCTCCTGGCCACGCGGGCGTGTCCGAGGGGCGCAGTCAGGCGAGGTTCGCGACGGCCGATGGCGGCTGGCGGTGGATGAGCGATCACGGACGCGCCATCCGGGACTCCGCGGGCGCCGTGATCGGCGGAATCGATTCCCTGCGCGACATCCAGGCCGAGCACGACGCGCAGGCGGCCCTGATGCGAAGCGAGCAGCACTACCGCACGCTTGCCGGCGAACTGGCCGCTTCGCAAGGAGGAACTGCTCGGGATCATCGACAGTCTGCTCGATCCCTGGGTCCTGCTCGCGGCCGTGCGCGACAGCGAGGGTCGCATCGTGGACTTCCGCTACGTCGACGCCAACTCTGCGGCGTGCCAAGCCAATCGGACGACGCGAGACGCCCTTCTCGGGACAACGCTGCTGACTTTGCTTCCGGATCACGCGTCGTCGGGCCTGTTCGATGCCTACGCCAAGGTCGTGGAGACCGGCGAGCCGCTGGCCCTCGACGAGGAGCCCTTCGTGGACCCGTTCGACGGAGTGGAGCGACGCTTCGACAACCGGGCCGTGCGCGTCGGTGACGGCCTGAGCTTCACCTGGCGTGACGTGACGGCCCGGTACCAACTGCGGCAGAGCCTTCGGCATCAGGCGTACGAGGACTTGCTGACCGGAGTCCCGAACCGCCGGCAGTTGGAGCGGAGTCTCGCTGAGGTGCTGACCCGCACGCCCCGCTCCGGCACGATCCTCGCGATCCTCTACTGCGATGTTGACGACTTCAAGCGGATCAACGATGAGTACGGCCACGCTGCCGGCGACTCGGTGCTGTCCTCCGTGGCGGCGAAGATACGAGGAGCAGTCCGTGACCGGGATGTCGTGGCCCGGATGGGTGGTGACGAGTTCGTCGTCGTTCTGGACGCGGTGCGCGATGCGTCGGACGCGGTGGTCGTGGCGGAGAAGATCCTGATCGCCGTGCGGGCACCCGTCTCCCTCGGGGATCGACACATCTCGCCGCGGTTGAGCATCGGGGTCACCCTGGCCGGCAGGGGAGATGATCCGGCGACCGTCCTGGCTCGCGCCGACCGCGCGCTGTACGACGCGAAGCGATCCGGACGCGACCGAGTCGTCCTGGCGGTCGACACCGATGCCTGACCCAGAGATGAAGCGGCTCGCGGCTCTGATCGCGCCGCTGCGGGTGAAGCCGGGGAGTCAGGTTGTCCTCGGTCGCGACTTCGACCCGGGATATCGGGACGACGTGCTGTCCAAGGAGCAAGGAGAGGCGCTGCTCGCCCAAGGCGTCGACCTGCTGGCCGAGTACCAGCGAGCGGCTCGCCGCCCAGGACTCCTACGCGGTGCTGCTGTGCCTGCAGGCACTGGATGCCGCGGGCAAGGACGGCACGATCCGGCACGTGATGAGCGGCGTGAACCCGCAGGGCGTGCACGTGACCAGCTTCAAGGCCCCGTCGGCCGAGGAGCTCGACCACGACTACCTGTGGCGCTGCGCCAAAGCCCTGCCGGCCCGCGGGGACATCGGCATCTTCAACCGGTCGTACTACGAGGAGGTCCTCGTGGTGCGCGTGCATCCGGAGCTCCTCGACAAGCAGCGGCTTCCCCGACTCGACCGCGGGGGTGACGTGTGGGCACGCCGGTTCCGTGAGATCAACGACTGGGAGCGCTACCTCGTCGAGAACGGGTTCGTCGTGCTGAAGGTGTTCTTGAACCTGTCGAAGGACGAGCAGCGCCGCCGGTTCCTCGAACGCCTCGAGGAACCGGAGAAGAACTGGAAGTTCTCGACGGCGGATGCCCGGGAACGCGAGTACTGGGACGACTACCAGCACGCCTACTCGCAGATGCTGTCCGCACACCAGCACCGAGTGGGCTCCGTGGTACGTCGTCCCGGCCGATCACAAGTGGTTCGCGCGGATCTGCGTGTCGGCGATCCTGGCCCATGCCCTGATGGCGATCGACCCCCAGTACCCGGTGCCCGATGCCGAGGCCCGGGCGGAGCTTGACGCGGCGCGCGCCCGGCTGGAGGCCGAGAGCGACTGATCCTGCACAGGATGCCGGCTCGCTCGTCCATGATCCACAGATCTGCCCAGCCGCCTTCTGGTGGCCTCCACGCTGCGAGAGATTCCGGCGGGGGGTGAGGCCATGAAGGCCAAGGACGCACTGGGGCGGTACGGCGAGGATCTCGCGGTCGAGTTCCTGCGCCGGCAGGGACTGACGATCATCGCTCGCAACTGGCGATGCCCGTCCGGCGAGCTCGACGTCATCGCTCGCGACGGCGCCGCGCTGGTGATCTGCGAGGTGAAGACCCGGCGCAGCGCTGCCTACGGGACGCCGGTGGAGGCGGTCGGGCCCCGCAAGGTCCGGCGCCTGCGCGAACTGGCTCTGCACTGGCTCGACGAGCAGCAGGTGCACGTGCCGGAGATCCGCTTCGACGTGATCGGGATCATCCAGCCACCCTCGGGTCGGCCGGTCCTCCAGCACCTGCGCGGGGTGCAGTAGCCGGTGGCACTCTCACAGGTCCACGGTGTCGTGCTCTCCGGCGTCACCGGAGCGATGGTCCGGGTCGAGGTGGACATCTCCGAGGGACTGCCGAGCGTGGGGGTCGTCGGGCTGCCGGACACCTCGGTCACCGAGGCCCGCTGGCGGGCCCGGTGCGCGATCGACAGCATCGGTCGCACGTGGCCCAACCGGCGGATCACCGTCAGCCTGTCGCCCGCCGAGGTGCGCAAGCAGGGGGCGGGACTCGACCTGCCGATCGCGATCGGCGTGCTGGCGGCCAGCGACCAGCTCGGTGGGGCCGACGCTTGCCGACGTCACCTTCATCGGCGAGCTCGGGCCTCGACGGACAGGTGCGACCGACTCGGGGTGCCCTGGCCGGGGCCCTGGCCGCACGGGCGGCGGGCATCGATCGGATCATCGTCCCGACCGGAACCGCGGAGGAGATGGCACGCATGAGCGGGCATCCGCGTGCTGGTGGCCGACCATCTCGCCCAGGTCGTCTCCGTCCTCACCGGCGAGTGCTCCGAGACGGCCTGCGCCCCTCGGCCGACCCCCGCCGACGCTGCGCCCCTGCGGACGATGCCCTCGACCTGCGAGACGTGCGCGGTCACGCGCACGGCCGGCTGGCCTTGGAGGTGGCGGCCGCGGGGGCCCACCACCTCGCGCTGGTCGGTGCACCGGGCGTCGGCAAGACCCTCCTGGCTGAGCGGCTCCCAGGACTGCTGCCGGATCTCGACGAGGACGCTGCCCTCGAGGTGGCGGCCATCTACGGCGTCACCGCATCGCCTCGGAGCGGCCGGAGTACCGGCGGCCACCGATGCGGTCCCCGCATCATTCGTCGTCGTCATCCGCGCTGCTGGGCTCGGTGCACGGCGCCCGGGTGACTCCGGGCGCCGCCACCCTCGCCCATCGAGGCGTGCTGTTCCTCGACGAGGCGCCGGAGTTCGCCCGGCCCGCGCTCGAGGGGCTGCGTCAGCCGCTGGAGTCCGGCTGGATCTCGCTGGGACGCAGCGGCTGGAGCGGCCGGCTGCCCGCCAGGTTCCAGCTGGTGGTGGCGGCGAATCCCTGCCCGTGCGGCCTCCGGGTGGGCTCGGGGGCGGGGTGCTCCTGTGCGCCCGCCGCCGTGCGCCGCTACGCGACCCGGCTGTCCGGTCCGTTCATGGACCGGATCGACATCCGACTCACCTTGACCAGGCCGTCCGACGCCGAACTGGCGATGACGGTCGAGGGCGAGAGCACGGCGGCGGTCCGCGAGCGGGTGCTCCTGGCCCGGGAGCGCAGTGCCCACCGCTTCGCCGACCTGCCGTGGCGGGTGAACGCCGCGATCCCGGCGGGGGAGCTTCGCCGCGACCTGGTGGCCGGACTCTTCCGCGGCCGAGCCCTGCGTCAGCTCGACCGCAGGGCGACCAACCTGCGAGGCCCCGATCGCGTCCTGCGGATGGCGTGGTCCCTCGCCGACCTCGCCGGGCGAAGCCGACCCGGGTCGTGACGACATCGCCGCGGCCATCAGTCTTCGGGGGGCGAGCACGTCATGGGCAGCCTGACCGACCGGGAGGCCTGGGTCGCCCTGGCGCACTGCGTGGAGCCGGGCGACGCCTCGGTGGGGAGCTGCTCGCCCGCGTCGGACCGGTCGACCTGGTCCATCGGATCGCTCGCGGCAAGACCGGGCTGCGGCACGGGGAGGGGTTGGCCGCCCGGCTTGCGACCTATGACGCCGTGGAGGCCGAACGAAGATCCGAGCAGTGCGGCGCCCGCATCGTGACCCGGCTCGACCGCGAGTGGCCCATCGCAGCTGGATGCTCTCGGTGAGCACGCCCCCCTCGCGCTCTGGGTCGTCGGCGCGGCCGACCTGCGGCTTCTCGCCCTGCGCTCGGTGGCGGTCGTCGGCGCTCGGGCCTGCACGCCCTACGGGGAGGAGATCGCCCGACACTGGGCAGCGGAACTGGCCGCCGAGCAGTGGTGCGTGCTCTCCGGAGCTGCCTTCGGCATCGATGCGTCGGCCCATCGCGGGGCGCTCGCCGGAGGCGGAACCACGATCGCGGTGGTCGCTGGAGGCGTCGACGTCCCCTACCCGCGAGCTCACACGAGTCTCCTGTCCCGCATCGCCGACGAGGGCCTCGTCGTGAGCGAGACCCCGCCGGGGGAGTCGGTGCGCCGCCAGCGGTTCCTCTCGCGGAACCGGATCATCGCCGGCCTCGGGCGGGCGACCCTCGTCGTGGAGGCGGCCGTCCGTTCGGGCACGACGTCGACCGCCCGAGCCGCGGCGGCACTGAACCGACCCGTCCTGGCCGTTCCCGGACCGGTGACATCGGCGGCTTCGGCCGGATGCCACCGGATGATCCGGGACGGCGAGGCCCTGCTGGTCGCGGATGTGGCCGATCTGCTCGATCTGCTCGACCTGGGGCGCGCACGTCCCGCGCGCGCCGAAGCCGAGCGACCGCGCGATGAGCTGCCGGGCCGTGAGCGGACGATCCTCGATGCGCTGCCATCGCGCGGGACGGCGGCGCTCGACGACGATCATCCGAGAGGCTGGGCTGGGGGGACTCGACGTCCTGGCCGGGCTCGGCCTCCTGACCGAGCGTGGTTTCGTGGAGGAGACCGCGGGCGGATGGCGGCTCTCCCGGCGACGATGACTTCCACGGAGTCGGGACCGCGCGCCTGCGGGCGGCCACGCGGTCGACTTGCGACCATGGCGCAGTGACCGATGTCCGGCGAGTCCCTCCCGGGCCGACGCCTGCCCGGGCGCCTGCGAACGTCGCTGGACGACTTCGTCGCTCACGTTCGGGACGAGCGCGGCAGCAGCCCGCATACCGTCCGGGCCTATCGGGGCGATGTGGCGGACCTGCTCGAGTTCTGCGCGATGCGCGGCGTCGACGACGTCTCGGCGATCGAGCTGATCCATCTGCGCGGGTGGCTCGCCCTGCAGGCCAGGCAACGGCAGGGCTCGCTCGACGATCGCCAGGCGGGCGGCGTCGGCTCGGGCGTTCACGGCCTGGAGTGCGCGGCGTGGCCTGGCCCCGCATGACGCCGGCGACCGTCTCGCCAGCCCCCAGGTGTCACGCACCCTGCCCACCGTGCTGGACGCGGACGAAGCCGGTGCGCTGATGGACCATGCGGCGGTCGCGGCGGACGACGGGGCGGCCGCCTCCGTGCGCGACCGGGCGATCGTCGAGCTGCTCTACGCGACCGGAATCCGGGTGTCCGAGCTGTGCGCGACCGACCTCGACGACATCGACCACGATCGCCGCACGGCGCGGGTGCGCGGCAAGGGTGACAAGGAGCGGGTGGTGCCGTTCGGGATCCCGGCCGCCCACGCGTTGCGGCAATGGCTCGCGGCCCGAGGCGAGCTCGTCACGCCGTCGTCGGGAGCAGCGTTGTTCCTCGGGGTCCGCGGAGGGCGGATCGACCCTCGCACCGTCCGTTCCTCGGTGCACCGGCTGGCCGCGCAGGCGGGAGTGCCCGACCTTGGCCCCCACGGACTGCGGCACACGGCTGCCACGCACGTGCTCGAAGGGGGCGCTGACCTGCGCACCGTGCAGGAACTCCTCGGCCACGCCACCATGTCGACGACCCAGCGCTACACGCATGTCTCGGTCGAGCGGCTTCGCTCGACGTTCGCCCTAGCCCATCCGCGGGCCCGTACGCAGTGACCGAGCGCGGCTTGAGCACGGCGGGACGCGGGTGATCAGGCGGAGGGGATCGAGGTAGCCGTCCGTGGACCGCAGCCCGACGTGCACGCAGCCCGCCTCGCCTCCGCAGTGCCCGCCTCGGGCGGCCACCACGCCGATCGCGGCCCCGGCTCTCACCGACTGACCGACCACCACCGAGGCCACCACGGGCTCGTAGGTGGTGCGAAGGGCCCCCGGTCCGGGAAGTGCCACGGTCACGACGGGCTTGCCGGCGACCGGGCCGGCGAAGGCCACCCGGCCGGCCGTGATCGCGCGGACCTGCGTCCCGGTGTGGGCGGCGAGGTCGACACCGCGGTGACCAGCCGTCCAATCGGGCACCGCCGGCCGGAATGCGGACACCACGACCGGATCGTCGACCGGCCACTCACCGGCCGGCGGGAGATCCATCGCGGCGCTGGCGGTCAGGAGCATGCCGACGAGCAGAGCGGTTCGGTTCATTCCGTCAGCGTGGGTCGTCGTGGGAGCGCGGGCCGAGACATGACGGCTGGCGGGGGAGCGGTGCCCGCGCCAGGGCCGTCCTGTGGACGGAGCATTCCCCTACGAGGCCGTAGGATGGGGACACCCGGAGAGCGGTCTCGATCCGCGAACCGGGATTTCGCACGACCCGTACCGCGCCCCAGGCGCGGCCGTACGCCGTTCGGTCCCATCCCGATGGGAGCGGCGTCGGGGGTCGTCAGGGGCCTCGGTCAACCGACCGGAGCCGACAACCGACAGTCGTCGGCCCCACGCGGGTCGGCGCGAACAGGAGTGCACCCATGGCCGTCGTGACCATGCGTCAGCTGCTCGAGAGTGGCGTCCACTTCGGGCACCAGACCCGTCGCTGGAACCCGAAGATGAAGCGATTCATCTTCACCGAGCGCAATGGCATCTACATCATCGATCTGCAGCAGTCGCTGTCGTTCATCGACCGCGCCTACGAGTTCGTCAAGGAGACCGTCGCGCATGGCGGCTCCGTCATGTTCATCGGCACCAAGAAGCAGGGCCAGGAGGCGATCGCCGAGCAGGCGACGCGCGTCGGCATGCCCTACGTCAACCAGCGCTGGCTCGGTGGCATGCTGACCAACTTCCAGACCGTGTCCAAGCGGATCCAGCGCCTCAAGGAGCTCGAGGAGATCGACTACGACGACGTCGCCGGCTCCGGCCTGACGAAGAAGGAGCTTCTCGTCCTTCGTCGTGAGAAGGACAAGCTCAGCAAGACCCTCGGCGGCATCCGCGAGATGACCAAGGTTCCCAGCGCCGTCTGGATCGTCGACACCAAGAAGGAGCACATCGCCGTCGGCGAGGCTCGCAAGCTCGGCATCCCCGTCATCGCCGTGCTCGACACCAACTGCGACCCCGATGAGGTCGACTTCCCGATCCCCGGCAACGACGACGCCATCCGCTCCGTCGCACTGCTGACCCGCGTCATCGCCGACGCGGTGGCCGACGGGCTCATGGCGCGCGCCGGTGGCGCTGCCGCGGGCGGCGCCGAGGTCGAGGAGCCGCTGGCCGAGTGGGAGCGCGAGCTCCTGGCCGGCACCGAGGCTCCCGTGGAGGCCGTTGCCGTCGAGGCTCCGGTCGAGACGGTGGTCGTCGAGGCTCCCGTGGAGGCCGTTGCCGTCGAGGCTCCGGTCGAGACCGTCGTCGTCGACGAGCCGGTCGCCCCGTCCGAATAGTCGGGCCCTGGCCGTCCGGGAGGCCCGTTGGGCTCCCGGACGCGTGCCTTGCGACCGACCCCCTGCCTGATCCGCATAACTAGCTTGGAGGACTCGATTCACCATGGCGACAATCGCTGCCGCTGACGTCAAGAAGCTCCGCGACCTCACCTCCGCGGGCATGATGGAGTGCAAGAAGGCCCTGGAGGAGACCGAGGGCGACTTCGACAAGGCCGTGGAGCTGCTGCGCATCTCGGGCGCCGCGAAGGCCGCCAAGCGCGGGGCCGAGCGGGAGGCCTCCAACGGCCTCGTCGCCGCCGAGGGCAACGCCCTGATCGAGCTGCTCTGCGAGACCGACTTCGTGGCCAAGAACGAGGACTTCCTCGCGCTTGCCGGTGCCGTCGCCGCCGCGGCCGACGCCGGTCAGGTCGGCGACCGCGATGCCCTGCTCGCCGCCACCCTGCCCGACGGTCGCACCGTCGAGGGTGCCATCGGCGAGATGGCCGGAGTCATCGGCGAGAAGATCGAGCTCGGTCGCGTGGCCGTCCTCGGCGCTCCCGTGGCGACCTACCTGCACCACCGCGCGTCCGACCTGCCGCCGCAGGTCGGCGTGATGATCGCCTACACCGGCGACGAGGCAGCCGCTCGCGGCGCGGCGATGCAGGTGGCCGCCATGCGGCCCCAGTACCTGTCCCGCGAGGACGTGCCTGCGGACGTGGTCGCGAACGAGCGCCACATCGCCGAGGCCACGGCCAAGGAGGAGGGCAAGCCCGAGGCGGCGATGCCCAAGATCATCGAGGGTCGCGTCAACGCGTTCTTCAAGGACACGGTGCTCCTCGAGCAGCCGAGCGTGGTCGACAACAAGAAGACCGTCGCCCAGGTGCTCGCGGATGCCGGCACGACGGTGACCGGGTTCGCCCGGTTCGAGCCCGGACAGGCCTAGATATCGGGATACTGAGCGGCGTCGGACGACACGGAGGGAAGCATGAACCCAACTGGACCGTCCGGCGCCGTTCAGCCGTCTCTGGCGGGCACGATCGACACCTGGCCCGAGGCACCCGAGGGCGGCTGGCCTCGGGTCCTGCTCAAGCTCTCGGGTGAGGCGTTCGCCGGCGGCGGCGGACTGGGAGTCGATCCGGACGTCGTGTCGTCCATCGCGGCACAGATCGCCGAGGTCGTCCGGCACGGGACACAGGTCGCGGTCGTCATCGGCGGCGGCAACTACTTCCGTGGCGCGGAGCTCTCCGAACGCGGCATGGATCGGGCCCGTGCCGACTACATGGGCATGCTGGGCACGGTGATGAACTGCCTGGCCCTGCAGGACTTCTGCGAGAAGGCGGGAGTCGAGACCCGCGTCCAGACCGCCATCGCGATGGGCCAGGTGGCCGAGCCCTACGTCCCCCGCCGAGCCGTTCGACACCTGGAGAAGGGTCGCGTCGTCATCTTCGGTGCGGGCATGGGGCTTCCGTACTTCTCGACCGACACGACGGCTGCGCAGCGAGCGCTCGAGGTGGGTGCCGAGGTCGTGCTGATGGCCAAGGGGGTGGACGGCGTCTACGACTCCGACCCGCGCACGAATCCGGATGCGCTCCGGTTCGAACGGCTCACGCCCGCCGAGGTCCTCAGTCGGGGGCTGAAGGTCGCGGATGCCACCGCCATCAGCCTGTGCCAGGACAATGACCTGCCGATCGTCGTGTTCAACCTGCTCGTCGAGGGCAACATTGCCCGCGCGGTGAGGGGCGAGACGATCGGGACGCTAGTCTCAACGGGCAACTGAGGCGCCCGGCGAGGGCCCAGACATCGAACGGAGCAGCGGTGAGCGAGCAGATCGACGACATCCTCCTGGACGCCGAGGACAAGATGGACAAGGCGATCGCCGTCGCGCGCGAGGACTTCAGCACCATCCGGACCGGTCGCGCGACGTCGGCGATGTTCAACAAGGTGATGGTCGAGTACTACGGGACCTTCACGCCCGTGAACCAGCTCGCGACCATCCAGATCCCCGAGGCCCGCATGATCCTCATCACCCCCTACGACAAGGGCTCGTTCGCCGCCGTCGAGAAGGCGCTGCGCGACAGCGACCTCGGGATCAACCCCAACAACGACGGCACCATCATCCGAGTCAACCTGCCGGAGCTGACCGAGGAGCGGCGGCGCGAGTACATCAAGCTGGCGAAGCACAAGGCCGAAGAGGCGCGGGTCTCGGTGCGCAACATCCGGCGACACTCCAAGGATGCCCTCGACAAGCTCCAGAAGGACGGCGAAGCCGGCGAGGACGACGTCCGGCGGGCAGAGAAGCACCTCGACGATCAGACGCACAAGCATGTGGAGCACATCGACGAGATCCTCAAGAACAAAGAAGCAGAACTGCTGGAGGTCTGAGCCACCTCATGGGTGACGCTGACGCAGCGCCGGCGCCGGCCGCGAAGTCGAAGGCCGGGCGCAACCTGCCCGCCGCTATCGCGTCTGGGGTTGTTCTCGCTGTCGTCGTGATCGTGAGCCTGTTCACGGTGAAGTGGCTCTTCGTCGTCGTCGTCATCGCGACGATGCTGGTTGCGGTTCGTGAGATCGTCGCGGTGTTCTCCGGGGTCGGAATCAAGGTGGCGCGCGCACCGGCCATCGCGGCGACGATCGCCGTGCCGATCATCGCGTACGTCTGGGGACCGGTCGCCATGATGGCGGCCACCGGCATTGCCATCCTCACGGTCCTCGTCTGGCGGATCCGGCGCGGCTACGAGGGCTACGTTCGCGACGTCACTGCGAGTGCCTTCACGATCGTGTACCTGCCATTCATGGCCGGGTTCCTGAGCCTCACGCTGGCTGCCGACAATGGCGCTCTGCGGGTAGTGGTCTTCATCCTCCTCACCGTCTCCAATGACATCGGCGGCTATGCAGCCGGCGTGCTGTTCGGAAAGCACCCGATCGCGCCGCAGATCAGTCCCAAGAAGTCGTGGGAGGGCTTTGCCGGCTCGGTCCTGCTCCAGGGGGTGGTCGGAGCCCTGTGCTTCGTCTACCTCTTCGACGCCCCGTGGTGGCAGGGCGTCATCTCGGGCCTCGTCATGACCGTGACGGCTACTGCGGGCGACTTCGTCGAGAGTGCGATCAAGCGCGACCTCGGCGTCAAGGACATGGGCTCGATCCTGCCCGGGCACGGGGGCATGATGGACCGCTTCGACTCGCTGATCCCCAATGCGTTCACGTCCTGGGCACTCTTCACGCTGTTCCTCGGCAGTGGCACGGGCGGTTGACGCGCATGTCTGAGGAAAACGAGCCCGACGTCAGGGCTCCACGGCCCGGCGAGCTCGTCTTCGAGTCTCCTCGGCGGGGCAAGCCGCCCGCTCATCTGATGGATCTCGACCCGGCTGGTCGCCGCGATGCGATGACGGCGCTGGGCCTTCCGGGCTTTCGTGCCGATCAGGTCTCGCGCCAGTGGCTGGGTCGGCTGAGCGACGCTCCTGACGAGTGGACGGACGTGCCAGCGGCGGCGCGCGAGACCATCGCGAGCGCCCTGCTGCCGACCCTCCTGACGTCGGTGAGGGCCATCGACTGCGATAACGGAACCACCGTGAAGACCGTCTGGCGCCTGCACGACGGAGCCCTGGTCGAGAGCGTTCTCATGCGCTACCCGGGCCGCGTGACGATGTGCATCTCATCCCAGGCTGGCTGCGGGATGAACTGTCCCTTCTGCGCCACCGGCCAGGCTGGCCTGACCCGCAACCTGTCCACGGCGGAGATAGTCGAGCAGGTGCTGGCCGGCGGTCGCTCCCTGGCGCGCGACGAGGTCGCTGGCGGGCCGGGCCGGGTGTCCAATGTGGTCTTCATGGGTATGGGAGAGCCTCTGGCCAACTATCGGGCCGTGGTGGGCGCGGCGCGGCGGCTCACCGAGCCGGCTCCAGCGGGCCTCGGCATGAGTGCCCGGGGCATCACGGTCTCCACCGTCGGGTTGGTCCCGCGAATTCGCGAGCTTGCGCATGAGGGTCTGCCCGTCACCCTGGCGGTGTCGCTGCACGCGCCCGATGATGAACTGCGGAACACCCTGGTGCCGGTGAACACTCGGTGGCCGGTGGCAGAGGTCCTCGACGCGGCCTGGGAGTACGCCGCGGCCACCCATCGCCGGGTGAGCATCGAGTACGCCCTCATCAAGGACATCAACGATCAGGCCTGGCGGGCCGAGCAGTTGGCGGACCTCCTGGTGGGCCATCTCGTGCACGTGAACCTCATCCCTCTGAACCCGACGCCCGGCTCGAAGTGGACCGCGTCGCGTCCCGAGGACGAGCGTGCCTTCGTGCGGGTCCTCGAGCGCCGGGGCGTCCCGGTCACGGTTCGGGACACCCGTGGGCGCGAGATCGATGGCGCCTGCGGGCAACTCGCGGCGGCCAGCGGCTGATCTCGTCGGCGTTGTTCCCTAAGGGCAGTGCCAGATAAGAGCAGTGTCCGTTAATAGGTCCCGATCGACCGCTGAGAGGACTGCTCGGCCCGTGCCGGGCGCCCCTGCGGAACGATGGTGGCATGGTGCCCACGACGAATGAGTCCTACGCCGGAGCCGAGTTGGTCGTGGTGGCGAACCGGCTGCCGATCGAGTACGCGGGGGAGCCCCCCGAAGGTGAGTGGATCCGGTCGCCAGGAGGGCTGGTCAGTGCCCTCGAACCCGCACTTCATGGCACCAAGGCGGCCTGGATCGGATGGAGCGGCCACTCGACCGAGAACGAGGCCGCGGCGCCCGCGCTGCCGCTGGAGGTCGATGGCCTGGCGATCGTCGGAGTGCCGCTCAATGAGCAGGAGGTCCACGATTACTACGAGGGGTTCTCCAACGGGGCGCTCTGGCCGCTATATCACGATGCCGTCGCCACGCCGACCTACCACCGGCACGAGTTCGAGGCCTACTACGCCGCCAACCGACGTTTCGCGGCCATCGCCGCCGAGTGCGCCCCTCCCGGCGGCACGGTATGGGTCCACGACTACCAGTTGCAGTTGGTGCCGCGCATGATCCGAGAGCTGCGGCCCGACCTGCGGATCGGGTTCTTCCTGCACATCCCGTTTCCACCGGTCGAGCTCTTCGCCCAGATCCCCTGGCGACGGCAGATCCTCGAAGGCCTCCTGGGCGCCGATCTGGTGGGGTTCCAGAACCCGAGCAGCGCCCAGAACTTCCTGGCGGCCACCCGCCGCCTGCTCGCGTTGCGACCCGGTGGTGATCGCGTCGAGGTGCCCAGTCAGGCCGGATATCGCACCGTGCGCGTGGACTCCTTCCCCATCGGGATCGACGCCCGCTCGTTCGACGAGTTGGCGCGGACCCCGGAGGTGCAGGCGCGTGCGAAGGAGATTCGCGAGGAGATGGGCGGCTACCGCCTGCTCTTCCTCGGCGTCGACCGGCTCGACTACACCAAGGGCATCGACATCCGACTTCGCGCCTTCTCCGAGGCCCTGGCGGAAGGTGGTCTCAATCCCTCGGACGTGACCATGCTCCAGGTGGCCACTCCGAGCCGGGAGAACGTCGGGGAGTACCTGCGTATCCGAGACGAGGTCGAGCTGCTCGTCGGGCGCGTGAACGGCGATCTGGGTCGCGTGGGCGATCCGGCGATCCACTACCTGCGCCAGTCCGTCCCTCGCGAGGAGCTGGTGGCGATGTACGTCGCGGCCGACGTCATGCTCGTCACCCCGCTGAGGGATGGCATGAACCTGGTGGCCAAGGAGTACGTCGCCTGCAGAACCGACGACACGGGTGCGGTCATCCTCAGCGAGTTCACCGGCGCGGCCAACCAGCTTCGTGGCGCCTTCATCGTCAATCCCTACGACATCGAGGCGGTCAAGCGCACGCTGACGGCCGTCGCGAGCTCAACACCGGAGGAACTGGCGGACCGGATGCATGCCCTCCGGTCGAACGTGTTCGAGCAGGATGTCGACCGATGGGTGCGTAGCTTCCTCGCCACGCTCGCCGGTACCTTGTCGTGATCTCCCAGGAATCAGGGTCGGCACCCCCGTCGTCCGTTCTCGCGCGCCTGGCCGCGGCGCCGCGCCTGCTGGTCTGCTGCGACTTCGACGGCACGCTGTCCCACCTGGCCGAACACCCTTCCGCAGCGCGACCCGTGCCCGGAGCGGTCGATGTCCTTGACGCCCTGGGGTCCATGCCACTCACCTGGACGGCCGTCGTGTCGGGACGCGAACTGGCCGTCCTGGCGCCACTGGCGGCCATGCCGCCGCACGTCCAGCTCGTCGGGAGCCATGGCACGGAGTTCGAGCCCGGGGTGATCGACCTTCTCGGTCCACCGGAGCGCCAACTGCTTGCCGCCATCGTCGCCGATTGCGAGAGCATCGTCGCGGGCACCCGTGGGACGCTGATCGAGACCAAGCCGGCGAGCGTGGCGGTCCATGTGCGAAACGTGGAACGTCAGCGCGCCGCGGGGATTCTGGAGGACGTCCGGACGGGCCCTGCCGCGCGACCTGGCGTGCACGTCACGGAAGGCAAGGAAGTCATCGAGCTCGGGGTCGTGCGCGCGGGGAAGGGCGGTGCGGTCGACGAGCTCAGATCGCGCTGGGACATCACGGCGACGCTGTTCGTCGGCGATGACGTCACAGACGAGGCCGCCTTTGCGGTGCTGTCGGGCGAGGACGTCGGCGTCAAGGTTGGCTCGGGTGCGACGAAGGCGGATTGGCGAGTCGGTGATCCGGTGACGGTCGTCGCCCTTCTCGAGAACCTGCTCGCGCTGCGTCGGGCGACCACGGCGGCCGGCATCGAACGGAGCGAGGGCTAGCACGATCGAAGTCCGCGCGTGCGGCAATCGTCGGTGGCAGACTCGGGCCATGAGCATGCCCCCCGTGGACGCGACGCGCACGAACCCGGATGGGTCGCCCATCTCAAAGGGACAGCTCGCGGTCGTGGTCGTGCAGACCATCCTGCGGCTGGCGCTCGGCTTCGGGGCGATCGTCCTGATGATGGCCCTTCTTCCTGATGACCCTGAGAAGAGCGTGCTTCCGGCCCTCACGATCGCGATCGTTGCCATCACTCTCTATGCCTGGTTCTTCCGTCGTCAACTGCGCAGTGTCGAGCACGCCAAGTACCCGACGCTTCGGGCCGCCGAGGCACTGATCCTCGTTGCGGCCATGTTCCTGGCGATCTTCGCGATGATCTACGTCATGATCTCGCAGTCCGACGCCACGGCATTCACCGAGCCACTGGACTCGTTCAACGGGTACTACTTCTCCCTGACAGTGCTGGCGACAGTGGGTTTCGGCGACATCACGCCGGTCACCCGCGCGGCGCGCTCGGTCACGATGGTCCAGATGGCCTTCGACATCGCATTCATCGCCGTCCTCGTCCGGGTTCTGGGAGGGGCCGCGCGGCGTGCTCTGTCCCAACGCGGGCAGGCGGCACCGTCGAGGGGCCAGTCGCAATGACGGGCGCGTACGAGTCCGCCCGCGACCAGGCCTTGGTGGATCCGTCGGCATTCTGGCTCGACGCCGCCCGTCGGATCGACTGGATCCAGCGGCCGACCATCGGGCTGGACTCGACCAATGCGCCCTTGTACCGGTGGTTCCCCGACGGTGTCCTGAACACCTGCGCCAATGCGGTCGACCGGCACGTGGCGGCTGGCCGGGGTGATCGGGTGGCGATCCACTACGACAGTCCCGTGACGGGAACGGCCCGCGACATCACCTACGAGGAGCTCCTGGACCAGGTGTCGAGGTTCGCGGGGGTTCTTGCCGGCCTCGGGGTGTCATATGGCGACCGTGTCCTCATCTACCTGCCGATGGTCCCCGAGGCCGTCGTCGCGATGCTCGCCTGCGCACGGCTCGGCGCAGTGCACTCCGTCGTGTTCGGTGGTTTCGCCCCCGCCGAGCTCGCCGTCCGCATCGACGACGCCGAGCCGCGGGTCATCGTTTCCGCGAGTTGCGGCATCGAGCCTGCCCGCGTCATCGAGTACGGCCCGCTCCTCGACGAGGCGCTCAGGCTGGCCACCCACACGCCGACGGCGACGGTGATGCTCCAGCGGCCGCAGGCCACAGCGGAAATGGTTGGACCGACCGTCGATTGGCAGGAGGCCATGTCGGTGGCGAGTCCGCATCCGGCGGTGCCGGTGCGCGCGACCGACCCGCTGTACATCCTGTACACCTCCGGCACGACGGGTCGGCCGAAGGGCGTGGTACGCGACAACGGTGGGCACGCCGTGGCGATGGCCTGGTCGCTGGAGAACGTCTACGGCATCGGACCGGACGACACCTGGTGGGCCGCCTCGGACGTCGGCTGGGTCGTCGGGCACTCCTACATCGTCTACGCGCCCTTGCTCGTGGGAGCCACCACCGTGCTTTACGAGGGCAAGCCCGTGGGGACACCGGACGCGGGAGCCTTCTGGCGGGTGATCTCCGACCACGGTGTCAACGCACTGTTCACCGCCCCTACGGCGATCCGGGCGGTCAAGAAGGCCGATCCGGACGGCTCGCTGCTCGCCGGCCACGACCTGTCCTCGTTGCGGACCCTGTTCTTCGCCGGCGAGCGGCTCGACCCGGACACCTACCACTGGGCGACCGACCGGCTGCGGGTTCCCGTCATCGACAACTGGTGGCAGACCGAGACGGGCTGGCCGATCGTGAGCAATCTGCGCGGCCTGGAGCCGATGCCGATCAAGCCCGGCTCGCCGACCGTCCCGGTCCCGGGGTATGACGTCCGTGTCGTCGACTCCGACGGCCAGGACGTACCCGCCGGCCAGGATGGCGCGATCGTCATCAGGCTGCCGCTGCCGCCCGGCACGCTCAGCACCCTGTGGGGCGACGACCAGCGGTACATCGACTCGTACCTCACGGTATTCGAGGACTGCTACACGACCGGTGATGGCGGCTACCTTGACGAGGACGGCTACGTCTACGTCATGGGCCGTACAGACGACGTCATCAACGTGGCCGGTCACCGGCTCTCGACCGGGTCCATGGAGGCGGTGGTCGCAGCCCACCCCGACGTCGCCGAATGCGCGGTCATCGGCGTGCAGGACCCGTTGAAGGGCCAGGTCCCCCGGGCCTTCGTCGTGCTCAAGGCGGGCGTCGATGCCGACCCCGCGGTGCTCCAGGCGCAGATCGTTGCGGACGTGCGAGCGCAGATCGGACCGGTCGCGGCGTTGAAGGAGGTCGTGATCGTCCCGGGACTGCCAAAGACTCGGTCCGGCAAGATCCTGCGGCGCACCATGCGGGGGATCGCCGACGGGAGGCCGGAGCCGGTGCCGGGCACGATCGAGGACGTCCGGGTCCTCGATGAGATCCGCTCCCTGCTCACGGAGGCGACGGACTGACGCGCCCACTCGACGAGTGAGGATTGGATACAATCCGCGGATGACTGGGGCGTTGGACGGCGTGCTCGTGGCGGACTTCTCCCGCGTGCTGGCCGGCCCCTACGCCACGATGCTCCTCGCCGACCTCGGTGCCACCGTCGTCAAGGTCGAGCGACCCGGCACCGGCGATGACACCAGGGCCTGGGGCCCGCCCTTCGCTCCGGACGGACAGTCCACGTACTTCCAGTCCGTGAACCGCAACAAGGCCTCGATCGCCCTGGATCTCACCGATGACGCCGACCTCGCCATCGCCCAGGAGCTGGCCGCACGCGCGGACGTCATGGTGGAGAACTATCGGCCGGGGGCGCTGGCCCGCTTCGGGCTGGACCACGAGCAGGTCCTGGCGGGGAACCCGGGAATCGTCTACTGCTCCATCACCGGATTCGGCTCGGGGGAGGGGAGCGACCTGCCGGGGTACGACCTGCTCGTCCAGGCGATGGGAGGGCTCATGAGCATCACGGGCAGCGACGAGCCGACCAAGGCCGGCGTTGCCGTGGTGGATGTCCTCACCGGCCTTCACGCCGCGGTGGGCATCCTCGCCGCGCTGCGCCATCGCGAGGCCACGGGGGAGGGCCAGCGGTTGGAGGTGACCCTGTTGGGCAGCCTGCAGTCCTCCCTGGTCAATCAGGCCTCGTCCTACGTCGGTGCCGGCGTCGTTCCCGGGCTCCTCGGTAACGCTCACCCGTCGATCGCGCCCTACGAGGTCTTTCGTGCGGCCGACCGGCCGATCGATCCTCGCGGTCGGGAACGATGCCCAGTTCGCTCGACTGGTCGAGGTGCTCGGTCTGGGCGACCTGGCCACGAACCCACGCTTCGCGACGAACTCCGCTCGAGTAGGCAATCGCGCGGAACTGAAGGAGATCATCGACACCCGACTGGCGGAGCGCACGGCGGACGCGTGGCAGGAAGTGATCACTTCGGTCGGGGTCCCGTGCGGACCGATCAACGACATCGCGCAGGGAATCGCGCTCGCGGAGCGACTCGGACTCGAGCCGGTCGTCGACGTCGCCGACCCCCGTCGGGATTCTGTACAGGTTCAGGTGGCGAACCCGGTCGACTACTCCCGGACGCCGGCCTCGTACCGGTCCGCTCCACCGGACATCGACGAGGACCGCGATGCGGTTCTCGCCCTGCTCGGAATGGACACCGCATGACCGGTGACCACAAGGCCACTGCGCAGGTGGGCGTTCTTGCGGCCCTTCGCTCCGACATCCTGACCGGCAGCCTGGCTCCCGGAGACCAGATCGTCCAGGAGGCGCTGGCCGATCGCTACGGAGTCAGCCGCGTGCCGCTGCGGGAGGCGCTGAAGACGTTGGAGACCGAGGGGCAGGTTGTCTACCACCCGCACCGCGGCTACTTCGTCGCGGAACTGAGCGTGGCCGACCTGCTCGAGGTGTACCGGTTGCGGGCGCTGCTCGAGGCCGAGGCGATCGTCGCACGCCATGCCGACCTTCAGCGACGCGGATGTCGACGCCATCGCCGACCTGCTCGCTCAGGTCGAAGGCGCTGCTGCCGACGGGGACATCATGGCGATGACGGCCGCGAACCGTCGGTTCCACTTCGCCATTTTCGATGCCAGCGGACTGCCGCGCCTCTCCCGCATCCTGCGCCAGCTGTGGGAGGCGACGGACGTCTACCGGGCGCTGTACTTCCAGGCCGCGGAGAACCGCGATCGGGTGTCGGCCGAACACGAGGCGATGCTCGATGCGCTGCGTCGTCGCGACGCCGGGACCCTGATCGCCCTGCACGACGAGCACCGCGCCCACTCGGTGGGGGCCGTGCGCTCGATCCTGGAGGCTGATCCGACCTGACCGCCCCAGATTGGATACAATTCTCAAAATTGGATCCAATCACCAACCGCACTGGAGGACCCATGCCCCGGCCCCCGCAGTCGCCCTTCGGGCTGCTTGACATCGATCGACTGCTCTCGGAGGAGGAGCGGGCGATCCGCGACGTCGTCCGCGAGTTCGTCGACTCCGAGATCCGACCGAAGGTGGCGGACTGGTTCGAGGACGGCCGAATCCCGGCCCGCGAACTGGCCCGGGATCTGGGCACGCTGGGAGTCCTGGGCATGCACCTAGACGGATACGGCTGCCAGGGGACCTCCGCCACCGCGTACGGGCTGGCCTGCCTGGAACTGGAGGCGGGCGACTCGGGCATTCGCTCGCTGGTCAGCGTTCAGGGGTCCTTGGCGATGTACGCCATCCACGCCTTCGGCAGTGAGGAGCACAAGGAGCACTGGCTCCCACGCATGGCCGCGGGTGAGGCGATCGGCTGCTTCGGCCTGACCGAAGCAGACTTCGGGTCCAACCCGGGAGGCATGCGCACCAGTGCCCGCCGGGACGGCGATGACTGGGTCCTGGACGGATCCAAGATGTGGATCACCAACGGCAATGTCGCGGATGTCGCGGTCGTGTGGGCCCAGACCGACGAGGGGATTCGCGGCTTCGTCGTGCCGACCGACAGTGCCGGCTTCACGGCCAACGAGATCCACAAGAAGATGTCGCTGCGCGCCTCGGTGACCAGTGAACTCGTGTTCGACGGCGTTCGGCTGCCGTCCGATGCTGTGCTGCCCGGCGTCACCGGACTCCGGGGGCCGCTGTCCTGCCTCAGCGAGGCCCGGTTCGGCATCGTGTTCGGCACCCTCGGTGCGGCGCGGGACTGCCTGGAGACGGCGATCGCGTACAGCATCGACCGGGAGCAGTTCGACAAGCCGATCGCGGCCTACCAGTTGACCCAGAAGAAGCTGGCCGACATGACGCTCGAACTCGACAAGGGAATGCTGCTCGCGCTGCACCTCGGCCGGCTCAAGGACGATGGCGTCATCCGCCCCGAGCAGGTGAGCGTCGGCAAGCTGAACAATGCCCGCGAGGCGCTCGCCATCGCGCGGGAGTGCCGCGGCATTCTCGGCGGGAACGGCATCACGCTGGAGTACCCGGTCATCCGTCACATGAACAACCTTGAGTCGGTCATCACCTACGAGGGGACGAACGAGATGCACACCCTTGTGGTCGGCGAGGCACTGACCGGGATCCCGGCGTACCGATGAGTCAGCCGAGAGTCGTCACCTCCGTCGTCGGCGGTCGCGCCATCACCACGGGCGATCCGCGCCCCGATGTCAATCCCTCGGACACGTCCGATGTCGTCGCCGTCGCCACGATGGCCGGGCCGGAAACCGCTCGCGAGGCCGTGGCGGCTGCGTCTGACGCGTTCGCCTCGTGGTCGCGCACGACGCCGTGGCAGCGGGCCGAGGTGCTGGACCGCGGCGGGTCCGAGATCATGGCTCGTGCCGACGAGCTCGGCGACCTGCTCGCCCGCGAGGAGGGCAAGACCTACCCGGAGGCGCGCGGCGAGGTTGTCCGCGCCGCACAGATCCTGAAGTACTTCGCGGGCGTCGCGCTGCAGCCGCATGGGCAGGCCCTGGACTCGGTGCGCCCCGGCATCGAGGTGACGGTCACCCGGGAGCCGGTCGGCGTCGTGAGCGTCATCACCCCGTGGAACTTCCCGATCGCGATCCCCGCATGGAAGATCGCGCCGGCCCTCGCATTCGGGAACACGGTCGTCTTCAAGCCCGCGGACCTCGTTCCCGCCAGCGCGTGGGAGCTGGTGGACATCCTCAATCGAGCCGGCCTGCCCGATGGCGTCCTGAACCTCGTCCTCGGGCGTGGATCCCAGGTCGGTCCCGTGCTCACCGGCGACCCCGCGGTCTCGGCCGTCACCTTCACCGGGTCGGTCGAGACCGGCCGCGGCATCCTCGCCGCCAGCGCGGGGAGCGGCGTCAAGGTGCAGCTCGAGCTCGGCGGGAAGAATCCGCTGGTCGTCACCGGCCATGCGGACCTTGGTGTCGCCGTCGAGTGCGCGATCCAGGGCGGCTTCGGTTCGACCGGTCAGCGCTGCACCGCCTCGTCGATCCTCGTGGTCACCGACGACGTCCACGATCGATTCGTCGACGCGATGACCGACCGGATGTCCCGATGGACGACGGGTGACGCTCGGGCAGCGGGGACCGACATGGGCCCGGTGGTGGACGAGGGGCAGCTGGCCCAGGACCGTCGCTACCTGGAGCTGGCGCGGTCGCAGGGCGCACACATCGTCGGGGGACAGCAGATCCCGTCGGCGACTGCGGGTCACTTCCTCGCTCCAGCGCTGGCCGTCGGTACGTCGATCGCCGACACGATCAACCAGGAGGAGGTGTTCGGGCCCGTGATGTCAGTGGTCCGGGCCGCAGACTACGAAGAGGCCCTTGGACTGGCGAACGCGGGCACGATGAACCTGTCCGCTGGCATCGTCACGACCGACCTGGCCGAGGCGGCGCACTTCCGGCGCAACTCGAAGGCCGGAATGGTGATGGTCAACCTGCCGACGGCTGGTGTCGACTTCCACGTCCCGTTCGGCGGTCGCGGTGAGAGCAGCCACGGCCCGCGCGAGCAGGGGACGGCCGCCGTGGAGTTCTTCACGACGTCGAAGACCGCGTACACCGCACCCGGCACGCCCTAGCGCCGGAGGACGGCTCCGCGACGCGCGGCACTCACAGGTGCAATGGCTTGACGGGAGACGCGATGAGGGAGGGGTCGGCGCGCCAGTCGACCCCGGGCACGTCGACGTAGAGCTCGATCTCGTTGCCGTCCGGGTCAGCGATGTACAGGCTGTGGGTGACGGTGTGATCGCTGGCGCCGAGGATCGGGACGCCGTTCTCCTGCAGGGTCTGCACGGCCGCGCGCAGGTCGTCGTCGCTGTCGCCGATCTTCAGGCCGAAGTGGTACAGCCCCACGCGACGACCGCTGGGAATCTCTGCCGCGTCCTCGCCGACCTCGATGAGGAGCAGTTCGTGGTGGGTGCGCAGGCTGGGCGCGGCGAAGGCGGCTGCGGGAAACGGGAGCGTCTCCTGGTCATCAGCGCCGAGGATCGGTCGCCAGCCGAGGACGTCGCGGTAGAAGTGGATCGACCGGCGCAGGTCGCGCACGTACAGGACCAGATGGCCGAGCTCCTGGACTTCCATCGCACCTCTTTCCGGTAACGACAGACTAGTGCCCGATCTTGCGCGCGAACAGGGCGGCGCGACGCGAGGGTCGACCCGTGCGGGCCTCCTTGTCGTCGGCACTCGTCATCACGCGCAGGCCGACGTTCGTCCCGACCCATCGGAAGGGCTCGGGCTCCCACGGCTTGGACCGGTGGTTGACCCATGGCAGGGACGTGAGATCGGACTCCCGTGCCGGTGATGAGGTCGGCCAGCGTGCGGCCGCCCAGGTTCGACGTGCCCACGCCGTCACCGACGTAGCCGCCGGACCACGCGAGTCCGGTCGTCCGGTCCAGTCCGCACGACGCCCACCAGTCGCGTGGCACGCCGAGCGGCCCACCCCAGGTGTGCGTGACCGCAGCGTCACTGACCGCCGGGAACAGATCGGTGAGGACCTCCCAGAGGGCCGCGTGGACGCTTGCGTTGCGATCCTGCTCGGGCGAGATGCGTGAGCCGAAGTGGTACGGCGCCCCGCGCCCGCCGAAGGCGAGCCGGTCGTCGGCGGTGCGCTGCCCGTAGATGATCAGGTGGCGTCCGTCGGCGAAGGTCTCGCGACCTTCGAGCCCGATCTGCTCCCAGACCTCGGCGGCAGGCGGCTCGGTCGCGAGCATCAGCGAGTACACCGGGGCCAGCGTCCGCGTGTGGCCCTTGATCGTGCGGGTGTAGCCCTCGGTGGCCCGCACGACGAAGTCGGCTCGGACGTTGCCATGCTCGGTGCGGACGATGCCCGGCTCGATGGCGTCCACGCGGCGTTCCTCGTGCAGGCGGGCGCCGGACTGCACGACGGTGCGCGCCAGATGGCGCACGAGTCGTGCCGGATGCACGGCGGCGCAGTGCGGGGTGTACGTGCCGCCGAGGACGTCCGTGGCCCGCAGGCGCTCCTCGGTCTCGGCCTGGTCGAGCAGGGCGTAGTCCTCGGGGCCGAACCCCCACGCTCCGCAGGTCGTCGATCTCCTCGCGGCAGCCGTGAGCTGCAGTGGAGTACGGGCCGCGACGACCGTGCCGCCCTTGCGCCAGTCGATGTCCCAGCCCTCGTGCTGGGCCGACCCGGCCGATCTCGTCGACGGTCGCGAACATCTCCCGCTTGAGCCGGATCGCCGCGTCGCGGGATGACTGCCGCGCGAGCGCCGCGAGGCTGGCGGGAAACAGCGACGACGCCCAGCCGCCGTTGCGGCCGGAGGCACCGAAGCCCGCCTGCTCGGCTTCGAGGATCACGACCCTCAGCGACGGGTCGGCGCGGCAGAAGGTAGTACGCGGTCCACAGTCCGGTGTACCCGGCGCCGACGATGGCGACGTCGGCCGTCGGTGTCCCCGGCGAGCGGCGTGCTGAGCGGCCTGCGCAGGTCGTCGGGCAGGGTGTCCCACCACAGCGACAGGTGCCGCAGGTCGTCATTCGTCATCTGCGCCAGCCAGTGACGTAGTCGGGGACGAGGGTCTCGGCGAGGCAGTGGTCAGCTGCGGACGGGAGTCGCCGAAGGCTTCGTGGATCGGAACGGTCCCGGACCACACCGGGCGAGGTCCGGGTCGGCGAGGTCGGCAGGGTCGTCGTCGGGTCCGCCGGAACGGATCTTGACGGAGCACTCGTCCAGGCGAAGGGCCAGCGTCATGGTCGCGGCGCGCTCCTTGGCGCTCGGCTGGCGGCAGTCCTCCCAGCGACCGGGAAGCAGGTGCTCGGTGATGCAGCGCAGTGCGTCGAGCTCGTCATCGCCGGAGAGCCGACGGGCGACGCCCAGCACCATGGCCGACCGGTAGTTCATGCTCGACTCGAACGCGCTGAGCGCCAGCGACGAGGCCGTCGAGAAGGGTGACCGTCAGGCAGGTGGGCTGGCCTTCGGCGAGGCCGCGGAACAGCCGCGATCCGGTCGAGCCGTGGAACAGCACCTCGTCCCCGCGACGGGCGAAGGCGACGGGAACCACGTACGGCTGGCCGTCGTCGACGACCGCCACGTGCGCGACGAGGCCGGCGTCGAGGACGTGGTTGAGGGCGGCCCGATCGGTGACGGCGTTCTCGGGAATACGACGAACCCGGGTCCTCGTCGGAGGACCCGGGTTCCGGCAGGGAAGCCGACGTCACAGGATGCTCCACGCCTCCGTGAGCACCGAGCGAAGGATCTGCTCGATCTCGTCGAACTCCGGCTGCCCGATGATCAGCGGCGGGGCCAGCTGGACGACCGGGTCGCCACGGTCGTCGGCCCGGCAGTACAGGCCGGCGTCGAAGAGCGCCTTGGAGAGGAAGCCGCGCAGCAGCCGCTCGGCCTCGTCGTCGTTGAACGTCTCGCGGGTGACCTTGTCCTTGACCAGCTCGATGCCGTAGAAGTAGCCCGGCACCGCGGACGTCGCCGACGATCGGCAGGTCGTTGAGCTTCTCCAGCGTGTGCCGGAAGGCGCGGCTCGTTGTCGAGGACGTGCTGGTTGATGCCCTCGCGCTCGAAGATGTCGAGGTTGGCCAGTGCCGCTGCGGCGCCGACGGGTGACCGCTCCAGGTGTAGCCGTGCAGGAAGGTCGTCGTGCCGTGCTTGAACGGCTCGAACAGCCGGTCGCTCGCGATCATGGCGCCCATCGGGGAGTAGCCGGAGGTCATGCCCTTGGCGCAGGTGATGATGTCGGGGGTGACGCCGAACCGGTTCATGGCGAACATGTCGCCGATGCGGCCGAACGAGGTGATCGTCTCGTCGGCGACCATGATGACGTCGTACTCGTCGCAGATCTCGCGGACGCGCTCGAGGTACCCGGGCGGCGGCGGGAAGCAGCCGCCGGAGTTCTGCACCGGCTCGAGGAAGACGGCTGCCACGCTGTCGGGGCCCTCGAACTCGATGGCCTCGGCGATCCGGTTCGCCGCCCACAGGCCGAAGGTCTTCTCGTCGTGCCGGTAGTCCTCGGGTGCGCGGTAGAAGTTCGTGTTGGGCACCTTGACGCCGCCGGGGACCAGCGGCTCGAAGGGGATCTTCGCGTCGGGGATGCCGGTGATGGACAGGGCGCCCTGCGGGGTGCCGTGGTAGGCGATCGAACGGCTGATCACCTTGTACTTGGTGGGCTTGCCGGTCAGCTTGAAGTACTGCTTGGCGAGCTTCCAGGCGGTCTCGACGGCCTCTCCGCCGCCGGACGTGAAGAACACCCGGTTGAGATCGCCGGGGGCGTAGGACGCGAGGCGCTCGGCGAGCTCGATGGCCCTCGGGTGCGCGTACGACCAGATCGGGAAGAAGGCGAGCTCCTCGGCCTGCTTCGCCATCGCCGCACCGATCTCGGCGCGGCCGTGGCCCGCCTGGACGACGAAGAGGCCGGCAAGGCCGTCGAGGTAGCGGTTGCCCTGGTCATCCCAGATGTAGGCGCCCGTCGCCCTTGACGATGACGGGCACGTGGCCCGCGCCGTCGTAGTAGACCGAATGCCGCGCGAACGGCATCCAGAGGTGGTCTCGGGCCCGCTCGGCGAGTACGTCGGGGCCGGGCTCGGTGAAGGACTGTTCGGAAATGGTCATCGGGTACCCCAGGTGTAGATCTGCTTGCGCAGTTTCAGATAGACGAAGGTCTCGGTGGAGCGGACGTCGGGGATGGATCGGATGCGTCGGTTGATGACCTCGAGCAGGTGGTCATCGTCCTCGGCCACGACCTCCGCGAGGATGTCGAAGCTCCCGGCGCACACCACGAGGTAGTCCACCTCGGGCATGCCTTCCAGTGTGTCTGCTACCGCCTCCGCATCTCCGTCGACTCGAACGCCGATCATCGCCGCGCGGGAGAATCCCACCTGGAGCGGATCGGTCACGGCGACGATCTGCATGACTCCCGAGTCCTGGAGTCGTCTGCACCCGCTGGCGCACGGCGGCCTCGGAGAGGCCGACGGCCTTGCCGATCGCTGCGTACGGTCGTCGTCCGTCCTGCTGCAACTGCTCGATGATGGCCTTGGAGACATCGTCCAGCGGTGGGCTGGCGACTCGGTCTCGTGGGGACATGACCGCCATGATGGGTCATTGAGCCACCTGAGAGCAAGCGATTTCGCGGAATTTTGCGGAAATCACCACGAATTCCGTACTCGAGTGCCGGCCTCTCCGGGCGTGTGGGCGGCCGGGCGCCAGTCGTGGCGCAAGCGCGGGCGTCGTCCTCGATCCCTGCGGCGACCTCGGGCGTCCGCAGTCATCCGGCACCGCATTGGTGCCTCGTTCCGAGGGGTCGGCAGCGTACACTCAGCGCGAGCCGTGGCCCGTCGCCGCTGCTAGCGTCGCGGCGCTCACTGTTATCCATCATTTGGTCATCCGTCATTGGAACCGATAGAGGAGAGTCATGAGTTCGTACGCGGTAGTCGATCCCCACACTGGTGTGCAGGTCAGCACGTATCCGACGGCAACTGACGCCGAGGTCGGCGAGGCGGTCGCAGCCGCGGCGGCGGCTCATGCGGAGTGGTCGGGCCGGTCGATTGCGGAGCGCGCGGCCATCGTGCGTCGTATCGGTGAGTTGCACGTGGAGCGCGCGGAGCAGCTGGGCAGCATCATCAATCGGGAGATGGGCAAGGCGCTGGCGGATGCCAGTCGGGGAGGTCGAGTTCAGCGGCGCCATCTACATCTACTACGCCGACAATGCCGAGACGTTGCTGGCCGACAAGCCGATAGCGGACCTGGACGGCGAGGGCTCGGCGTTCATCCGGTCCGCGTCGGTCGGCACCATCCTCGGGATCATGCCGTGGAACTTCCCCTACTACCAGGTGGCCCGGTTCGCCGGCCCGAATCTGGTGCTGGGCAACACCCTCCTGCTCAAGCACGCCTCTCAGTGCCCGGAGTCATCAGCCGCGATCGCCGCGATCTTCGCTGAGGCAGGCGTTCCGTCGGGCGTGTACACGAACCTCTACGCCTCGATCGCGCAGGTCGCCGACATCATCGCGGCTCCCAGCGTCCGGGGCGTCTCGCTGACCGGTTCCGAGCGAGCCGGTGCGGCGGTGGCGGAGATCGCCGGGCGGAACCTGAAGAAGGTGGTCCTCGAGCTCGGCGGATCGGATCCGTTCATCGTGCTGAGCACCGACGACCTCGAGGCGACCGTCGATGCCGCGATCTTCGGTCGGATGGACAACGTCGGACAGGCCTGCAACGGCGCCAAGCGGTTCATCGTCCTTGACGCTCTGTATGACGCGTTCCTGGAGCGCTTCACCGAGAAGATGCTCGCCTTGGAGACGGACGCTCCGCTGTCGTCGGCAAGTGCAGCAGCGGGTCTGGCCGCGCAGGTGGACCGCGCCGTTGCTCAGGGCGCGACACTGGCGACGTCCGGCAAGCCCGACGGGGCCTTCTTCCCGGCCGGCGTCCTCACGGGCCTCACTCCTGACAACGAGGTCTACTACGAGGAGCTGTTCGGTCCGATCGCGCAGGTGTACCGGGCAGTGGATGAGGACGATGCGGTTCGGATCGCCAACGACACCCCGTTCGGCCTGGGATCGTATGTCTTCGGCACCGATCAGGAGCAGGCGCTGCGCGTCGCCGATCGCCTCGACACCGGCATGGTCTACATCAACGGAGTCGGACTCGATTCACCTGAACTGCCGTTCGGGGGAACGAAGATCTCCGGCTTCGGGCGCGAGCTCGGCAGTCTCGGCATCGAGGAGTTCCTCAACAAGAAGCTCATCCGGTCACTCACCTGACGCTTCGCGCCGACTCAACGAAGGGAGGGGGCGGCCATCTGGCCGCCCCCTCCCTTCGTTCGCTGGTGCTAGTTGCCGCCCTCGTTCAGGGTGACGCTGATCGGGGCGAAGGCGTCGCCCGTCGTGTCCAGGCCTTCGTCCGTCAAGGCTGGCGTTCGCCGCTTCGGCGAACTGGTTGGTGTAGGACTCGGCGGCCGGCTCGGCCGTGATGACCGTCGCGCCCTCGAGGTTCTTCGTGTTGAGGGCCACGTTCACCGTCTGCTCCCACAGGGCCGGATCGATGACGCCGACGCCGGCGGGCGACGGCCAGATGAGCTTGTTGACCTCGTTCATCATCCACAGCTGGTGGCTGGCGCCGAGCTTCGAGCCGTTCGCCGTGATGATGTCCGCGCAGTCCTGGGCGTTGTCGCGGCAGTAGATCCAGCCCATGAGCGATGCCGTGACGAAGCGCTGCGTCATGTCCTGGTAGGCCGGATCGGCGAGGCGCTCCTCGGATGCCCAGATGGCGTCCTGGTACATCGCGACGCCCTCGTCGTTGTAGTTGACGACGTTGAAGTCCTCCGGCTGGTAGAGCTCGCCGGTGTCGGGGTTCACGGCCTCGAGCACCTGGGCGTACTCGTTGTAGGTCATCGCCTCGGCGGCGTCGATCTCGCCGTTGAGGAGAGCCTGCATGTCGAACTGCTGGCCGACGAGCTCGACGTCGGCGGCCGGGTCCAGTCCGGCCTTCGTGATCGCCGCGAAGACCTCGTACTCGTTGCCGAAGCCCCAGTTGCCGATCTTCTTGCCCTTGAAGTCGGCCGCCGTGGTGATGTTCTTGTCCGCGAAGGAGACCTGCAGGGTGCCGGAGCGCTGGAAGACCTGTGCGACGTTGGTGATCATCGCGCCCTGCTCACGCGACGCGAGCGCCTTCGGGACCCAGGAGATGGCGTAGTCGGCGCCGCCCTGCGCCAGCACGGTCTGCGGCACGATGTCGACGCCGCCTTCGAGGATGGTCACGTCGAGGCACTGGTTCTCGTAGTAGCCCTTGTCCTTGGCGGCGTAGTAGCCGCCGAACTGGGCCTGGACGAACCACTGGAGCTGAAGGCTCACCGGCGTGAGCTCAGTGCACTCTCCGGTCATGGCCTCGGATGCCATCGCTGATGCTTCCGGAGACGCGGCAGCCGACGTCTCCACGGCCGCGGAGCTCTCCGATGAGCTGCTGTCGCTGCTGCTGCAGGCCGTGAGCGCCACGGCGCCGACAGCGACAAGGCTCGCGAGGCGCGCCCAGGGACTGCGTGCGATTGCTCGCATTCTTCCTCCTATTGATGGGGTTCCTGATGGTGTGTTGTGCAGGTTCAGGTGGACGGTCACGTGCCCCGCCGTTGGGCTGACCCAGGGCGTCGTCCAGCGTTCGGCCGCGAGGACGGCCAGGTAGAACAGCAGCCCCAGGATGATCGAGGCGACGACGTAGGCCCAGGCCCGGCCGTAGGCGGTGTTCGCGGCGGCCGAGGTGATGCGGCTGCCGAGCCCCTCCTGCGGGTCCGCCGAAGTACTCGGCGACCAGGGCGGCGATGACCGCGAGCGGCGCCGCGATCTTCAGGCCGGTGAAGAAGAACGGGATCGCGTTCGGGATGCGCAGCGTGCGCAGCACCGTGCGCGGCTTCGCGTTCATCGAGCGCATCAACTCCAACTGGACGGGCTGCACCTGGATCAGGCCGCGGGTGATGTTCACGAACATCGGGAAGAACACGATGATCACCGTCACCAGGACCCTGGGAGTGCGGCTGGTGATGTTGAACATGTTGTTGAGCAGCGGGGTCAGGGCAATGATGGGCACAGCCGCGAGCCCGGCGGCAAGGGGCGTGACCAGATTGTTAACGACGACGAAGCGCTGGGCCAGCAGCGCCGCCAGGATCCCCAGGACGGTGCCGAACAGCAGGCCGAGGAACGCGGTCGTCCCGGTGTAGAGGGTCGCCCCCCACATCAGGCCCAGATCCTTGAAGAAGTTGGTCACGATCAGGCTGGGTGCCGGCAGGAGGTACGGCTTGATGTCCTGCACGACGACGAGCAGCTGCCACGCCGCCAGGAACACCAGCGCGATGAGGATGGGCGGCCAGATGGCCTTGAGCCGGCCGCCCATCAGACCTCGCCGGTCCGGGCGCGGCGAGTGCTGGCCGGGTTGCCGCGCAGCGCCTCGCGCACGGCGGTGACCGCGTCGAAGAAGGCGTCGGCCTCGCGGGTGTCCTCGTCGCGCTCGCCGAGGCTCGACGGGGATCACGTCGGTGATCCGGCCCGGACGAGGCGACATGACGACGACGCGGTCGGACAGGTAGACCGCCTCGGGGATCGAGTGCGTCACGAAGATGATCGACTTCCCGGTCTCGAGCCGGATGCGCAGCAGCTCGTTCTGCATGCGCTCGCGGGTCATCTCGTCGAGCGCGCCGAACGGCTCGTCCATCAGGAGCAGGGGCGGGTCGACGGCCAGCGAGCGGGCGATGGCCACGCGCTGCTGCATGCCGCCGGAGAGCTCCCAGGGCCGGTGGTCGGCGAAGTCCGCGAGCTGCACCATCTCGAGCAGCTCCATGGCGCGGGCGTGCCGCTTGTCCTTGGGCCATCCCTGCAGCTCGAGCGGGAGCTCCACGTTGCGGCGCACCGTCCGCCAGTCGAACAGGGCGGCCTGCTGGAAGGCGATGCCGTAGCGCTGCTCCTGACGGGCCGCGGCGGCGCGTCATCCCGGCCACCTGCACGCGCGCCCTTGGTGGCGTCGGTGAGGTCGGCGATGACGCGCAGCAGGGTGCTCTTGCCGCAGCCGGACGGACCGATGAGCGAGATGAACTCGCCGCTGTCCACGGTGAGGTCGATGTCCTGGAGGGCGGTGACCTCGTTGGGCAGCCCCTCGTTGAAGACCTTCCAGACGCCCTCCGCCCGGACGGCAGCCGTGCCTGCTCTGCGGCACTGGTCGTGGTCGGCTGCTCATGCTGGGCTCTCCTTGGGCAGGTTGCGGGTCAGGTAGACGTCGAGGGCGGTGACGAGGCCCGCGGCGATGAGCCCGAGGGTGATGGCGCCGAAGACGGCGACGTAGACCTTGGCCGGCTGGGCCGTGGCCTCACGGGCGTACTCGACGATCAGGCGGCCGATCCCGCCCCTGACGCCGGTGGAGATCTCGGCGACGACGGTGCCGACGACGGCGGCCGCGGCGCTGACCTTCATGGCGGGGACCAGGTAGGGCAGCGAGGACGGGAAGCGGAGCTTGAACAGCAGCGCCCGCGGCGAGGCCGCATACGACCTCATCAGCTCCAGCGACGTGGCGGTCGGTGCCTGGAGGCCCGCGCAGTGCGCCGACGCTCATCGGGAAGAAGGCGAGGTAGGCCGCGATGAACATGACGGAGTACGTGGTGTTCCACTGAAGCGGCCCGACGCTGAACCGGTTGCCGATGCCGACGATGAGCGGAGCGAGCGCGATCAGCGGCACCGTCTGGGAGGCGATGACGAAGGGCAGCAGGCCGCGCTCCATGAAGGCGAAGCGCTGCATGACGATCGCGAGGAGCAGGCCCACGCCGACGCCGATGACGAAGCCGCCCATCGGCGATGAGCAGCGAGTACAGGGAGGCCGACACGACGGCCTCAAGCACCGAGGTGTCCGAGCCCCGCACCTCGGGCTGCACGGCGCCGGCCCACATCGTCCAGACGTGCGGCATGGCCGAGTCGGACGTGTTGAAGGGCATGGCGATGATAGCCGCCCAGCCACTTGACCAGCTCCCACATCAGGATCGTGAGCAGCATCCCGGCGCAGAGCCCACAGCGCCCCGATGGTCCCGCGCTTGACGCCGCCGAGCGACGTTGCCCTGCCTGCGGGGCGTCTCGAGCTGCGGCTGGCACAGCGGCATGCTCTGTCACGAAGGTTTCACTCCCATTTCGGGGCCGTTCCGTTCTGTCGGCTGCCCGGGCCGTCAGCTCGTCGCCCGGAGGTGCTCCTGCACGGCCGGGATGACCTTCTCCCCGTACTGGGCGAGGGTGTGGTCCTTGTCGTCGTGCTGCAGGTAGACGGCGAACTGGTTCGACGCCGAGCGCCTTGAGCTCCTCCAGTCCGACGGATGTGCTCCTCCGGCGGGCCGATGATGCAGAAGCGGTCGACGATCTCGTCGGGGACGAAGTCGGTGTGGGTGTTGCCGGCCTGCCCGTGCTCGTTGTAGTCGTAGCCCTGCCGGTTCTTGATGTAGTCGGTGAGGGCCTGCGGGACCGCGCCGCCGCTCTCGCCGTAGCGGGCGACGATGTCCGCGACGTGGTTGCCGACCATGCCGCCGAACCAGCGGAGCTGGTCGCGCGCGTGGGCGTGCGCCTCCTCGCGAGCCGTCGGTCACGTAGGCCGGGGCCGCCACGCAGATGTAGACGTCGTCCGGGTTGCGTCCGGCCGCCTCGGCGGCGTCGCGCACGGCCTTGATGGTCCACTCGGCGATGTGCGGGTCGGCCAGCTGGAGGATGAAGCCGTCGCCGACCTCGCCGGTGAGGGCCAGCATCTTCGGGCCGTAGGCGGCGACGAACACGTCCGTGCGGCTCGCGCCCGGCCCAGGGAAGGCGCAGCGTGTTGCCCTTGTACTCGATGGTCTCGCCCGTTGACGAGGCCCTTGATGTCGACGCACCGCCTGCCGGAGCTCGGCGACCGAGACCGGCTTGCCGTTCGTGACCCGGACCGCCGAGTCGCCACGTCCGATCCCGATGACGGTCCGGTTCCCGTACATCTCGTTCAGCGTCGCGAAGACCGAGGCCGTGACGGTGATGTCGCGGGTGGCCGGATTGGTGACCATGGGCCCGACGATCACCTTGCGGGTCTCGTCGAGGATCTTGCTGTAGATGACGTACGGCTCCTCCCACAGGATGTGGGAGTCGAACGTCCAGACGTAGCTGAACCCGTACGTCTCCGCCCTGCTGGCGAGGTCGATGACCCGGGCCGCGGGGGGAGTGCACTGCAGAACGACGCCGATGTCCATGGATCGCCTTTCGATCGTGGGGAGCGGGCTAGCGGGTGCGGGGGAAGCCGAGGTCGACGGAGGAGGTCGCCGGGTCCGGCCACCGGGAGGTGACGGTCTTCGTCCGGGTGTAGAACTCGACGCCGGCGGGGCCGTAGATGTTGCTGTCGCCGAAGATCGAGGCCTTCCAGCCGCCGAAGCTGTAGTAGGCGACGGGCACGGGGATCGGGACGTTGATCCCGACCATGCCGACCTTGATGTCGTACTGGAACTGCTTGGCGGCGCCGCCGTCGCGGGTGAAGATCGCGGTGCCGTTGCCGTACTGATGCCGGTTGATCAGGTCGACGGCCTCGTCGTAGGTGTCGACCCGCACGACGGAGAGGACCGGCCCGAAGATCTCGTCGTCGTAGGACGACATGCCCGGCTTGACGTTGTCGATGAGGGAGACGCCGAGGAAGAAGCCCGTCGGCCGGCAGGTCGGCGTCTCGGCCGTCGACGACGACCGTGGCGCCCTGCGCGGGCGCGGTCTCGAGGTAGGAGGCGACCTTGTCGCGGTGCTCGCCGGTGATCAGCGGGCCCATCTCGGCGCGTCGGGTCGGTGCCCGGGCCGACCTTGCAGCTTCGGGAGCCGCTCGGTGATCGCGTCGATGAGCCGGTCGCCGACGCCGCCGACGGCGACGACCACGGAGATCGCCATGCATCGCTCGCCGGCGGAGCCGTAGGCGGCGCTGACGGCCGCATCGGCGGCCATGTCGATGTCGGCGTCGGGCAGGACGACCATGTGGTTCTTCGCGCCGCCGAGCGCCTGGACGCGCTTGCCGTTGGCGGTCCCGGTGGCGTAGATGTAGCTGGGCGATCGGCCGTGGAGCCGACGAAGCTGACGGCCTCGATGTCGGGTGCTCGAGGATGCGGTCGACGGCGGCCTTGTCTCCGTGCACGACGTTGAACACGCCGTCCGGCAGGCCGGCCTGCTTCAGGAGGTCGGCCAGGAGCAGCGCGACCGACGGGTCCTTCTCGCTGGGCTTGAGGACGAAGGTGTTGCCCGTCGCGATGGCGTTCGCGAACATCCACATCGGCACCATCGCGGGGAAGTTGAAGGGCGTGATGCCGGCGACGACTCCGAGCGGCTGCTTGATCGAGTAGACGTCGACGCCGCCGGAGACGCCCTCGGAGTAGCCGCCCTTGAGCATGGCAGGGATGCCGCAGGCGAACTCGATGTTCTCGATCCCGCGGGCCAGCTCGCCCGCGGCATCGCTCGGCACCTTGCCGTGCTCGATGCGACACGAGCTCGGCGATCTCGTCGCGGTGGGTCACGACGAGCTCCGCGGAAGCGGAACATGACCTCGGCCCGGCGAGACAGCGACGTCGCTCGCCACGCAGGGAAGGCCGCCTCGCGCGGCGGCGACGGCGGCATCGACCTCGGCCGCCGAGGCGAGCCCGACCGCCGCCTGCTGCTCGCCGGTGGCCGGGTTGTAGACCGGCCCCGTGCGACCGGAGGTCGACGGGACGAGGGATCCGTTGATCCAGTGATCGATGGTGCGCATGCGCGGTACTCCGCTCTGGTCTGGGAGAGCTGCGTCCCGGTCGGCTGGCTCGCGCGGGACGTCGACGCGGTCAGATCAGGTACTGGGACAGGCCCCGCTTGAGGTACTTCCCGTGGCCCTTCGGCGCCGTGGTACCCGTCGTGGTCGACGACGACCCTGCCGCGCGAGAGCACGACGTCGACGTGGCCGTCGATGTCGAAGCCCTCCCAGGCCGAGTGGTCCATGTTCATGTGGTGGGTCTTGTGCAGGCCGATCTCGGTGCGCCCGCGTCGGGTCGTAGACGACGATGTCGGCGTCGGAGCCCGGGGCGATGACGCCCTTCTGCGGGTAGAGGCCGAACATCCGGGCCGGCGTGGTCGAGCAGAGCTCGACCCACCGCTCGAGGGTGATCTTGCCGTCGACGACGCCTTGGTAGATCAGGTCCATCCGGTGCTCGACCGAGCCGATCCCGTTCGGGATCTTGGAGAAGTCGCCGAGGCCCAGCTCCTTCTGCTCCTTGAAGCAGAACGGGCAGTGGTCGGTGCTGACGATGGACAGGTCGTTCGTGCGCAGGTACCGCCAGAGCTCGTCCTGGTGGCCCTCGGCCTCCGACCGCAGGGGCGTGGAGCAGACCCACTTGGCGCCCTCGAAGCCGGGCTGCGGACAGCTGCTCCTCGAGGGAGAGGTAGAGGTACTGCGGGCAGGTCTCGCCGAAGACGTTCGAGGCCCTCGTCCTTCGCGCGCCTGCAGGACCGCCACGGCCTGCTTGGCCGACATGTGCACGACGTACAGGGGTGCACCCGTCAGGCGCGCCAGCATGATCGCGCGGTTGGTCGCCTCGGCCTCGGTCTCCCACGGACGGGTCAGCGAGTGGTAGCGCGGGTCGGTCTTGCCCTCGGCCAGCGCCTGGGCGACGAGCACGTCGATGGCCATGCCGTTCTCGGCGTGCATCATGATCATGGACGCCGTTGCCGGCGGCCGTCTGCATCGCCCGCAGGATCTGCCCGTCGTCGCTGTAGAACACGCCCGGGTAGGCCATGAACAGCTTGAAGCTGGTGATGCCCTCGTCGACGAGCTCGTCCATCGCCTTCAGGGAGTCGTCGTCGACGCCGCCGACGATCTGGTGGAAGCCGTAGTCGATGTGGCATTCGCCTGCCGCCTTCGCGTGCCAGGCGGCGAGGCCGTCCTGCACCCGCTCCCCGTACTTCTGCACGGCGAAGTCGATGATCGTCGTGGTGCCGCCCCAGGCCGCGGCCCGCGTTCCGGTGTCGAAGGTGTCGGACGCGAAGGTGCCGCCGAAGGGCAGCTCCATGTGGGTGTGCGGGTCGATGCCGCCGGGGATCACGTACTTGCCCGTCGCGTCGATGACGCGCTCGGCGCTGGCCGCGAGATCGGCCCCGAGCGCGGCGTCCCCGGGCGCGAGCACGGCGACGATCTGCTCGCCGTCGACGAGGACGTCGGCGGCGATGATGCCCTGCGGTGATGACCACGCTGCCGTTCTTGATCAGGATCGTCATGTCGGTTCTCCTCTCGTCGCGGCTACGGGCGGACGAGGTCGTCGTAGGCGTCCGGGCGGCGATCGCGGTAGAACTGCCACCGGTTGCGGACCTCGGTCAGGAGGTCCATGTCGAGGTCGCGGACGATGAGCTCGGGCTGGTACGGGTCGCCCTTCTCGCCGACGTAGTTCCCCTCCGGGTCGATGAAGTACGACTGGCCGTAGAAGTCGTCGTCGCCGAGGTCCTCGATGCCGACGCGGTTGATGGCGCCGACGTAGTACTCGTTGGCGACGGCGGCGGCGGGCTGCTCGATGCTCCAGAGGTACTGCGACAGGCCGCGCGACGTGGCCGACGGGTTGAACACGATCTGGGCGCCGTTGAGGCCGAGGGCGCGCCAGCCCTCCGGGAAGTGGCGGTCGTAGCAGATGTAGACGCCGATCTTGCCGACCGCGGTGTCGAAGACCGGGTAGCCGCCGTTGCCGGGGCGGAAGTAGAACTTCTCCCAGAAGCCGTTCACGTGCGGGATGTGCTGCTTGCGGTACTTGCCGAGGTAGCTGCCGTCGGAGTCGACCACCGCGGCGGTGTTGTAGAGGACGCCCGGCTGCTCCTGCTCGTACATCGGGCAGGACCATGACCATGCCGAGCTCCTTGGCGAGGGCCTGGAAGCGCTCGGTCGTGGGGCCGGGGATCGACTCCGCGTAGTCGTAGTACTGCTTGTCCTGGACCTGGCAGAAGTACGGGCCGTAGAAGAGCTCCTGGAAGCAGATGACCTGGGCGCCCTGCGCGGCCGCCTGGCGCGCGTACTCCTCGTGCGCGACGATCATCGACTCCTTGTCGCCGGTCCAGTTGGTCTGCACGAGCGCGGCGCGAACGACGGTCATTCCATCCTCCTTGTGGCCCAGATCCGCGCGACGGGTGCGCGGGTTCGCGGCTGGTGGCTTTTGTGATTCTCGACCTTAGACACTTGCGGTTGTGTTACAACGGCGTTTCGACAAAGATGCCCGGAATTCTCGGGAACCGGGACGAAGGGCGGGAGGCACGGTGACCCTCAGCGCCGTTCCCAGGACGCTGACGCCGCGGTCGGCACGGCGCCGATGTCCGTCGGTCGCCGCGGCCGTCGTCGATCGTTCGCCCAAGGGCATCGCGGCAGCAGTCCACCGCCTCATCCGGGCGGGCCGGCTGCTCGACCGGTGACCGGCTGCCCACCGTCCGCGACCTCGCCAAGGACCTGAACGTCAGCCCGGCGACCGTCAGCGAGGCGTGGCAGGCGCTGGCTGCGGTCGGCGCGATCCAGGCGCGCGGTCGGGCGGGAACCTTCGTGCGCGACACCGTCGAGCCGACCCGGCCCGTGCGCTACCTGGGAATCGGCGGGGCACCGGTGCCCGAGGGGCTGAACCTGTCCACCGGCACACCCGACCCGGCGCTCCTGCCGCCGCTGCGCGAGGCCGTCGATCGCGTGGTGGCGCGATCGACGGCGTGGACCACGAGCTATCTCGACGACCCGGTCCTGCCGGAGCTCGAGGCGGTGCTGCGGCGGGACTGGCCGTTCGCGCCCGCCCGACTGACCGTCGTGGACGGCGCCCTCGACGCGCTGTCGCGCGTCGTCGAACAGGTGGTGCGGCTTGGCGACCGAGTCGTGATGGAGAACCCGGGCTTCCCGCCGCTGATCGACCTGCTCGAGCGGGCCGGGGCCGAGCTCGTGCCGGTGGAACTCGATGACGAGGGCATCGTCCCGTCATCCCTGTCGTGCGCGATGGAGCTCGAGCCCGTGGCGGTGTTCCTGCAGCCCCGGGCTCAGAACCCGACCGGGATCAGCATGAGCGCCGGGCGCTGCCGCGAGCTCGCCGAGATCCTGGCCGAGCACGCAGGCCGTCATCGTCGAGGACGACCACTCGGGCGACATCGCGACGGGCGAGGACGTCAGCCTCGGGATGCACCTCCCGGATCGCACCGTGCACATCCGCAGCTACTCCAAGTCGCATGGCCCCGACCTGCGGATCGCCGCCGTGGGCGGCTCGGCGGACGTCATCGACCCGCTGGTCTCCCGGCGGATGCTCGGGCCCGGGTTGGACCAGCCGCCTGCTGCAGGCGGTCCTGGTCGAGCTGCTGACCGATCCCGCCGCCACGGCGGCGGTGACCCGGGCACGGTCGACGTACGCGATGCGCAGCCTCGCGGTCCGCGCCGGGCTGGCCGGCGAGGGCGTCGTGAGCACGACGGGGGAGGGGATCAATGCGTGGGTGGAGGTCGCCGACGAGCGATCGGCCCTGATCACCCTCGCCGCGCTCGGGATCCGGGTGTCCCCGGGTTCCCCGTTCATGGTGGACGGCGCGCCGAGCCGGCATGTCCGGGTCACGACCGGCATCCTCGACGAGCACGACCCCGACCAGCTCCAGCACGTGATCTCCGCACTTGCCGCGGCGGCGAAGGCCGAGCCGACCCTGCGCGGCGTGTAGACGCCCGGCATCGGTGGATTCGTTGCCTAGGTGCCCATGGGCAACGAATTCCATCGTCAATCTGGTCAATAGTGCATATTTCCCGTGCAAAACCCTTGTCTCACGCCGATTTCCGTGGTTGTATGCGCACGCGGACGACGAGACGATCGCGACGTGTCGCCGCCGGCGCGCGACAACGATGGTGGAATGACAACGAATGCGGGAATGAGGGGTCAGGTGACGGACGCGATCTTCGCCGGCGGCCGCGCGCGCGCCGGGACCTCCGGGGTGATCGGCGAGGTCGTCAACCCCGCTGACGGCACCGTGGTCGCGGCCATGGGCCTGGCCGGCGCCCGCGACGTGCACGCCGCGGTGGCCGCGGCCCGTGAGGCCTTCCCCGACTGGTCGACCGCCGCTCCGGTCGAGCGGTCTCGCGCGCCCTGATCCGACTGGCGGCGCGGCTCGAGTCCCGGGCCAGCGAGTACGCCCTCGCCGAGACGCGGCAGACCGGCAAGCCGATCCGGCTGACCACCGAGTTCGACGTGCCCGGCTCGATCGACAACGTCGCGTTCTTCGCCGGCGCGGCCCGCAACCTCGAGGGCAAGGCGTCCGCCGAGTGGGACGGCGTCCACACCTCGCTGATCCGCCGCGAGGCCGATCGGCGTCGTCGGCTCGATCGCCCCCTGGAACTATCCGCTGCAGATGGCGATGTGGAAGATCCTGCCGGCCATCTGCGGCCGGCAACACGATCGTGCTGAAGCCCGCCGAGATCACGCCGCTGACGTCGCTCATGCTCGCCGAGGACTGCGTCGCGGCGGGCATCCCGGCCGGCGTCGTCAACGTCGTGGTCGGAGCCGGGCCGGATGCAGGCGAGGCGCTCGTCAGCCACCCCGACGTCGCCATGGTGTCGTTCACCGGCTCGACCCCGGTGGGCAAGCGGGTCATGGAGCTGGCGACGGCCAGCGTGAAGCGCGTGCATCTCGAGCTCGGCGGCAAGGCGCCCTTCGTGGTGTTCGACGATGCCGAACCTCGAGGCCGCCGTCCACGGGGCGGTCGCCGGCTCGCTCATCAACTGCGGGCCAGGACTGCACCGCGGCCACGCGAGCGTACGTCCAGCGACCCCTGTACGAGGCGTTCGTCGCTGGCGTGGCCGACCTCTTCGGCGGGTGCGCCTCGGGCCGCCCGAGGACTCCAGCCACTGACCTGGGACCGCTCATCTCGGCTCGCCAGGCCGAGCGCGTGGCCGGCTTCGTGGAGCGCGCCCGGCGTGACGGCGCCCGCATCGTCATCGGCGGCGAGGCTCCGGGCGGCGACCTGGCGCGCGGTGCCTACTACCGGCCGACCCTCGTGACCGACGCCGCCCAGGGCTCGGAGATCGTCACCGACGAGGTCTTCGGCCCGGTACTGGTCGTGCTGCCGTTCGACACCGACGACGAGGGCCTCGCCCTGGCGAACGACACCGTGTTCGGTCTGGCCGCCTCAGCGTGGACCACGGACATCTTCCGGGGCCTGCGCGCGCAGCGGGAGATCCGCGCCGGCTGCGTCTGGGTTAACGATCACATACCGATTGTCAGCGAGATGCCGCATGGCGGCTTCGGGCAGTCCGGATTCGGCAAGGATATGTCGCAGTACGCGTTCGAGGAGTACACGAACATCAAGCACGTCTCGATGGACATCACGGGGGAAGCACGCAAGCCCTGGCACCGCACGATCTTCACCGAACGGTAGTTTCACCGACGCAGGCACCACCACGAACGAGCACCGACCGACCGGAGGATCACCATCATGAGCCCGAAACGCCCCGAAGCCATTGCCGCGATCGCAGGGACCATGCGGTCCTCCGTCTCGCGCCGTCGCCTGCTGCAGGCAGCCGGGCTCGGTGGTGCCGCCATGGTCGCTGCGGCGTGCGGCGCGGGTGGCGACGAGGCCGGGGGTGACTCGACCGGCGCCGCGTCCGCCGCCGCGGCCGAGGACATGAGCGACACGGACAAGGCGATCAACTGGTCCAACTGGCCGCTGTACATCGACGTCAACGAGGACACCGGCGAGCGGCCGACGCTCGAGGCGTTCCAGGCCGAGACCGGCATCGCGGTCACCTACACCGAGGACGTCAACGACAACAACGAGTTCTACGCCAAGGTCCGCACGCAGCTCGAGCAGGGCCAGGACATCGGCCGCGACCTCGTCGTCCTCACGGACTGGATGGCCGCGCTGTGGATCCAGAACGGCTTCGCGCAGAAGCTCGACAAGGCGGCCATGCCGAACTCGGGCAACATCATCCCGAGCCTCGCGAGCGTCTCCTTCGACCCGAATCGCGACTACACGCTGCCGTGGCAGTCGGGCATCGGCGGCCTCGGCTACAACATCTCCGCCTACAAGGACACGACCGGCAACGACACGCTGACCACCGTCGACCAGCTGTTCGACCCGGCGCTGAAGGGCCGCGTCACGGTGCTCTCGGAGATGCGCGACACCATGGGCGTCCTGATCGCGTCGCAGGGCAATGACCCCTCCAACTTCACCGACGACCAGTTCAGCCAGGCGATCGAGCTGCTCACCCAGCAGGTCGACAGCGGCCAGATCCGCCAGGTCACGGGCAACGACTACATCGCCGCGCTGGAGTCGGGCGACGTCATCGCCGTCATCGGCTGGTCCGGCGACATCATCGCCCTCGGCGAGGAGTTCGCCTTCTCGATCCCCGAGACCGGCGGCACGCTGTGGACCGACAACATGCTCATCCCGGCGCTGGCCCAGCACAAGAAGAACGCCGAGATGATCATGAACTACTACTACGACCCGGAAGTCGCGGCTGAGGTGGCGGCATACGTCAACTACATCTGCCCAGTGGAAGGTGCGCAGGCGGCCATGGCCAACGTCGACCCGGAGCTCGTGGACGATCCGTGGATCTTCCCGACCCAGGAGACCTTGGACCAGACCTACGTGTTCATGGAGCTCACGGCCGAGCAGAACGAGGCCTACGAGCGCGAGTTCCAGAAGGCCATCGGCAACTGAGGACCAACCGGTCTCGACAGGCAGCAGGAGAGAGGTATCGGTGGCGAAGAGCGAGTCGCGCGGCGTGGAGGATCTGCACCTGCGCAATCTGACCAAGAAGTTCGGCGACATGGCGGCCGTCGACGATCTGACGTTGACCATCCCCGCAGGCTCGTTCTTCGCGCTCCTCGGGGCCTCCGGCTGCGGCAAGACCACCACCCTGCGCATGGTCGCCGGCCTGGAGGATCCGACCGGCGGCACGATCCACATCGGCGACCAGGACATCACCGCGTTGCGCGCGTTCGAGCGACCGGTCAACACGGTGTTCCAGTCGTACGCGCTGTTCCCGCACCTCGACATCTTCGAGAACGTCGCCTTCGGCCTTCGACGCCGGAAGATCAAGGACGTCAAGGGACCAGTGGAGAAGATGCTGGACCTCGTCGAGCTGGGCCCGCTGGCCAGGCGCAAGCCGACCCAGCTGTCCGGCGGCCAGCAGCAGCGCGTCGCGGTGGCCCGCGCTCTGATCAACGAACCGGATGTCCTGCTGCTCGACGAGCCGCTCGGCGCCCTCGACCTCAAGCTGCGTCGGCAGATGCAGATCGAGCTCAAGCGCATCCAGGTCGATGTCGGCACGACCTTCGTGCACGTGACGCACGACCAGGAGGAGGCCATGACCATGGCCGACACCGTCGCCGTCATGAACAAGGGCCGCATCGAGCAGATGGGCCATCCGGCCGACATCTACGAGCTGCCGCGCACGGTGTTCGTCGCCAACTTCCTCGGCCAGTCCAACCTGATCGAGGGTGAGCGGACCGGAACGTCCGGGAGCGACGTCCTCGTCCAGTCGCACGGTCAGACCTTCGCCATCCCCTCGGAACGCACGTTCGCCGAGGGCTCAGGCGTCATCGTCGGCGTGCGACCGGAGAAGATCACGATCCTCGACGAGGTCGACGCCGACCGGATCCCCGAGCACCACAACCGGATCGCAGGACGCGTGACGGATGTGTCGTACACCGGAGTGTCCACGCAGTACCTGGTGGAGACGGACTGGGATCAGGAGCTGATCGTCTTCGAGCAGAACGTCGTCGTCGGCGATCGCAGCGACGTCGGTGACCGCGTGATCCTGCACTGGTCGCCCAAGCACACGTTCGGGCTCGACGTCAGCGGCGGCGCGACAGTCGGGGTGGACACGGAGGTCCTGGCGCTCGGCGCGCTCAACACCCGCCTCCTCGGCGACGCCAAGGGCGCCTGAGCATGGTCGCCGTCGTCCCGACCACCGGGGGCCAGGCGTCGCCGGCAGTCGTCGCGCAGCGCTCGTCGCGCACGGGCTACCTGCTGCTGTTCCCGGGCCTGGCCTGGCTGGGGGTCTTCTTCGCGATCCCCTTCGTGACCCTGTTCATGACGAGCCTCCAGCAGCCGGTCCCCGGCAAGTCGGGCAAGTACACGTTCGGGCTGGAGTTCGGCAACTACGTCGACGGCGTTCACGGAGTACTGGCCGCTGTTCCTGCGGTCGTTCCTCTACGCGGGCATCGCCACGCTGCTCGCGCTCGCCATCGCCTACCCGCTGGCGTACTTCATCGCGTTCAAGGCCGGCAACTGGCGATCGCCTCATGCTGGTGCTCGTCATCGCCCCGTCGTTCGCGTCGTTCCTGCTGCGCACCTACGCCTGGAAGACGATCCTCGCCGACGAGGGCATCATCACGAGCACGCTGAACGCCCTGCACCTGCTGCCCGAGGGCCGCATCCTCAACACGGGGATCGCCGTCGTCGCGGGCCTGACGTACAACTTCCTGCCGTTCATGATCCTGCCGCTGTACGCGGCCCTGGAGAAGATCGATCCGCGACTCGTCGAGGCGGCCGGTGACCTCTACGCGTCGCCGCAGACCGCCTTCCGCAAGGTGACCTGGCCGCTGTCCCTGCCGGGCGTCGTGGCCGGAACCCTGCTGACGTTCATCCCGGCGGCCGGCGACTACATCAACGCGGCGCTCCTCGGGTCCACCGGCAACCGGATGATCGGCAACGCGATCCAGATCAACTTCATCCAGTTCCGCGACTACCCGACCGCCAGCGCCCTGTCGTTCATGCTCATGGCGGCGATCCTCGTCCTGGTGTTCACGCTATATCCGCCGCGCGGGGACGGAGGACCTCCTCTGATGAACTGGCTACGGAAGCACATCATCGGGATCATCGCGGTCCTGGTCCTCGTCTACCTGTTCATCCCCATCGCGGTCATCATGGTGCTGTCGTTCAACAAGCCGGCGGGCAAGTACAACCTCAGCTGGAACGAGTTCTCCCTCGACGCGTGGACGAACCTCTGCGGCGTCCCAGGCGTGTGCTCGTCGTTCGTCACCAGCATCGAGATCGGCATCATCTCGACGATCATCGCCACGATCCTCGGCACGATGATCGCGTTCGCGCTGGTCCGCTACCGCTTCCGCGGGCGCAGCACGACGAACCTGCTGATCTTCCTGCCGATGGCCACTCCCGAGGTCGTCATGGGCGCCAGCCTGCTGGCGCTGTTCCTGAACCTGCGGTTCCCGCTGGGCCAGGGCACCGTGACGATCGCCCACATCATGTTCATCATCTCGTTCGTGGTGGTCACCGTGAAGGCGCGACTGCAGGGCATGGATCCTCGACTGGAGGAGGCGGCCCGCGATCTCTACGCCGATCCGCGCGGGGTCTTCCGCTACGTGACCTTCCCGCTGGTGCTGCCCGGAATCCTCGGCGCGGCGCTGCTGGGCTTCTCGCTGTCGTTCGACGACTTCATCATCAGCTTCTTCAACGCCGGCACGCTGGTCACCTTCCCGATCTACATCTGGGGTGCGGCACAGCGCGGCATCCCGGTCCAGGTCAATGCGCTGGCCACCATCGTGTTCATCGTCGCGCTGCTCATCGTCCTGGGCGGCCAGTTCCTCAGCTACCGTCGCCGCAAGGCACTGGAGAACCCGAAGCCGCTGGCGTTCGAGCCGATGTCGCGCTCCTAGCCAGGTTGTGCGACTCCGTGACTGGGTAGCATGACCTGATTCCCGGGCGGGTACGCCCGGGGTGTGCGCACTCGAAGGGACTGGTGGGACGACGGAGCGAGAAGGCTCCGCTATCCGATCCGTCATCGTTGAGGAGTCCACCCGTGCAGTTCCGCTCCACCCCCGGTCCCGACGCACTGGCGTCGCTGTCCGGAACCCGGCAGTCCGTCTTCTGGCTCGACAATCCGGAACGACCTGACCCAGCGCCGCGACTCTCCGCTCCGGTCTCCTGCGACCTGCTGGTCGTCGGGGCGGGCTTCACCGGCCTGTGGACCGCACTGCTCGCCAAGCAGCAGGACCCCGACCGGGACGTCGTCCTCGTGGAGGGCGGACGCGCCGCCGACGGCGCCACGGGGCGCAACGGTGGCTTCGTGTCGAGTTCGCTCACCCACGGCTTCGCCAACGGCGCGGAGCGCTGGCCCGACGACATGCCGACGCTGCTGCGCCTGGGCCGCGAGAACCTCGATGCGATCGAGCGAACCGTGACCGAGCTCGGCATCGACTGTGACTTCATCCGCTCGGGTGAGCTCGACGTGGCCGTCGAGTCGTACCAGCTGGCCGGACTCGAGGAGCATGTGGCAGCCGCCTCGGCCATGGGGGAGCAGATGACACTGCTCGGTGCCGACGAGGTCAGGGCGCGGATCGACTCACCCGAGCTACCTGGGTGCGGCGCTCGACGTGGACGGGGTCGCCCTCGTCGATCCGGCGCGCCTGGCCTGGGGCCTTCGGCAGGCGTGCCTCGATGCCGGGGTACGCGTGTTCGAGCGGACGCCGATCCGCGGACTCATCTCGAACGGCGGGCGCAGTGGTCGCGACGTCCGACGACGGCGTCATCACGGCTGATCGCGTCGCCCTCGCCACGAACGCGTACCCGCCGCTGCTCAAGCGACTGTCCCACTACGTGGTCCCGGTCTACGACTACGTGCTGGTCACCGAGCCGCTCACGGCCGAGCAGCGGGAAGCCATCGGGTGGACCGGCCGCGAGGGCGTCAGCGATACCGGCAACCAGTTCCACTACTACCGGACCACGGCGGACGGCCGCATCCTGTGGGGCGGCTATGACGCGATCTACCACCGTGGCAACGGCTTCGGCCCTCAGTACGAGAACAACCAGGAGAGCTACGAACTGCTCGCCGAGCACTTCCTGCAGACCTTCCCGCAGTTGCGCGGCATCCGGTTCTCGCATGCGTGGGGCGGGGCCATCGACACCTGCTCGCGCTTCAGTGCCTTCTGGGGCACGGCGATGGACGGCCGCGTCGCCTACGTCGCCGGCTACACCGGCCTCGGCGTCGGGGCCTCGCGGTTCGGCGCGGCGACCATGCTGGACCTGCTCGACGGCCGTGACACCGAGCGCACCCGCCTGGAGATGGTGCGCACCAAGCCGCTGCCCTTCCCGCCGGAGCCGATCCGGTCGCTCGGCATCGGCTGGACGACCGCGTCGCTGAAGAAGGCCGACGCCCGTCAGGGCCGGCGCGACGTGTGGCTGCGGCTGCTGGATCGTCTCGGCCTCGGGTTCGACTCGTGACCCTTCGTCGAGTGTGCCGTTGTTGGGGTCCGGGCTCCGCCCGTGACCCCAACAACGGCACACTCGCCAAGCGAGAATCTCGTCGGTTGCGGGCATGACCCGCTACGGCAGCATGTTCGGCCCGGACATCACCTTCCTCGGGGTCGACCGGTGTGACCTGGGCGATCCGGAGAGCTTCGCGGACGCCGACGTCGTCATCCTCGGCGCGCCGTTCGACGGGGGGACTTCGTACCGCAGCGGTGCCCGCTTCGGGCCGTCGGCCATGCGCTCGGCCTGCTACCTGGACCACGACGGGTCGCGGCCGTCGCTGGCCCTGCGCGTCGATGGGCTGCGCGACATCCGCGTGGTCGACGGTGGCGACGTGGAGATGTTCAGCGGCGACGCCGCCACGGCCTGCGCCGCCCTGGAGCGGGTGGTCGAGGCCGTCGCCTCGTCCGGAGCCATCCCACTCGTCCTCGGGGGCGACCACACCATCACCTGGCCGGACGTGACCGGCGTGGCACGCGCCCGCGGCTGGGGCCGGGTCGGGGTGATCCACTTCGACGCTCACGCGGACACCGGGGACATCTCCTTCGGGTCGCTCGTCGGGCACGGCCAGCCGATGCGCCGTCTTATCGAGTCGGGGGCGGCCCGCGGCGACCGCTTCCTGCAGATCGGCCTGCGGGGCTACTGGCCGCCACCTGACGTGCTGGAGTGGATGGCCGAGCAGGGCATGCGCAGCTACGAGATGACCGAGATCGTCGAGAGAGGGCTCGGTGCCTGCCTCACCGAGGCCTTCGCCATCGCCATGGACGACTGCGACGGGGTGTTCCTGAGCGTCGACATCGACGTATGCGACCCGGGCCATGCGCCGGGAACCGGGACGCCGGAACCAGGCGGCCTGTCCGCGCGAGATCTGCTCGATGCGGTGCGGCGCATCTGCTACGAGCTGCCCGTTCTGGGTCTGGATATCGTGGAGGTCGCACCTCCGTACGACCACGCGGACATCACCGCCCTGCTGGGCAACCGCGTGGCGCTCGAAGCCCTTTCGGCGATCGCCAGACGCCGAAAGGACGACCGCGACGGCACGCGCTGGGATCCGCGTCAGCCGTTGCTCACCGACCGGATCCCGGGAGAGTAGCCATGCGCGTCCTCGCAGTTGGAGCAGGCGGAGTCGGCACGTCGGCGGCCTTGATCGCGGCCCGACGGGACTTCTTCGAGCACTGGGTGGTGTCGGACTACGACGCCTCCCGCGCGTCTGCCGTCGTCGACCGCCTGGGCGACCCGCGGTTCGTCGCGGCGCAGGTCGACGCGTCGAGCGCCGACGCGGTGGCGGCCCTGTGCCGCGAGCATGAGATCACCCACGTGCTCAACGTCGTTGACCCGCGGTTCGTCATGCCGATCTTCGACGGAGCGTTTGCGGCCGGCGCCGACTACCTCGACACCGCGATGAGCCTGTCCCGACCGCATCCGGCCAATCCCTACGCCGAGGCGGGCGTCAAGCTGGGCGACGAGCAGTTCGCGCAGGCAGGGGAGTGGGAGGCGCGCGGACGCTTGGCCCTGTGCGGCATCGGGGTCGAGCCGGGCCTGGCCGACGTCTTCGCCCGCTACGCCTCGGACCACCTGTTCAGCGAGATCGACGAGATCGGCATTCGTGACGGCGCCAACCTGGTCGTCGAGGGCTACGACTTCGCCCCGTCCTTCTCGATCTGGACCACCATCGAGGAGTGCCTCAACCCGCCGGTGATCTGGGAGAAGGGCAAGGGCTGGTTCACGACGCCGCCGTTCTCTGAGCCGGAGGTGTTCGACTTCCCCGACGGCATCGGCCCGGTCGAGGTCATCAACGTCGAGCACGAGGAAGTCCTCCTCGTTCCCCGGTGGATCGACTGCAAGCGCGTGACGTTCAAGTACGGCCTCGGAGACGAGTTCATCGACGTCCTCAAGACCCTCCACAAGCTCGGACTGGACCGGACGGAGCCGGTCATGGTCAAGGGACAGCCGGTGAGCCCGCGCGACATGGTGGCGGCCGCCCTGCCCGATCCGGCGACGCTGGGCGACAAGATGTCCGGGAAGACCTGCGCCGGCACGTGGGTCACCGGCACCGGCACGGACGGCCAGCCACGCGAGGTGTACCTCTACCACGTCGCCGACAACGAGTGGACCATGGCGGAGTACGGCGTCCAGGCAGTGGTCTGGCAGACCGCCATGAACCCCGTGATCGCGCTGGAACTCCTCTCGACCGGGGCGTGGCAGGCTACCGGCGTCGCTGGGCCCGGAGGCGTTCGACGCCGTGCCGTACCTGGATCTCATGTCGGTCGGCTACGGCCAGCCCTACGGCATCGACGAGCGGACGCCGCAGGGCGCATGACCGGGCGGGGAATCAGCCCCTGAACGTGATCGTGAACAGCGTGTACTTGCCGTTCACGATGAGTCGGTATCGGTAAACACCGTTGCACCAGCCACCGGACTGGCAGTAGGGGTTGAGGTCGAGGGTGGCCTTCCCCGACTTGGTCAGGGCCGAGTCCTCGCGCTTCCAGACGCCGTCCTTCTTGTACTGGAGCTTCACGAACTGCTGCGGGCGGGCCGGCTCGGCGAAGACCAGTAGGTGCGGCAGGTTGGCCTGGGTCCCGTAGGTGCTCTCCCTGAACGTCCGCTTCTTGGCGTCGACGCCGTCGCTCCACTCCCAGTAGAACTGTTGCGCAGCCGGGATCAGGCTCACCGCAGCTCCCGGCTCGGCCGTAGGTGCCGGTGCTGCCGTCGCCGGTCCACCGAGGCTCAGCGCTACAGCGACCGCGGCTCCGGTGACGATCGCACTCCGGACAGCAGTTGTGATGATGCGCATGGCGGCCCCCTCCAACGAACGTCGGGCCGGCCGTGGGGCACAGCCCCGGACCCAACCCACGATAGAGACCGACGTCACCGAGCGGCAGTGACTTTCGGCCCCTCGTGGCGTCCGGTCAGCCGCCGACGACCTTGAGGAAGGCTCGCGTGTAGGCCTCCCGTGCTTCCGTGCCCAGGGACATGAACTCGTCGACCGTTGCCAGGAGCTCGGGGGTGGGGAAGATCCACGGATCGTCGACCAGCGATGGGTCGATGTCCGCCATGGCCTCCTGCGCACCCGAGACCGGGCACACGTACTGCACCCACGCGGCTAGGCGAGCAGCCACCTCGGGGTCGTAGTAGAAGTTCATCAGCTTCTCGGCGTTCGCCTTGTGCGTCGCGACCGTGGGTATCACCATGTTGTCCGCCCAGATCATGCCGCCGGAGTCAGGGATGGCGAAGCCGAACTTCTTGCCGAGGGCGAGCACGTCTCCGGACCAGCCGATGGACGCGATGGCGTCGCCGCTGTCGAGGGCGGCGATGTAGTCGTTGCCCGTGACCTGGCGGATGAAGCCCTCATCGATCTTGCGCTGCAGGACGTCGAGCGTCTCGTTGAACTGGGCCTCGGTGAAGTTGGCCATGTCGTAGCCCTGCCAGTTCATCAGCAGGCCCATCGTGTCGGTCATCTCGACCAGGATCGTGACGCGGCCCTTCATGCGCGGGTCGAAGAACTGGTCGAAGCTGGTGAGCTCGGTGACCCCGAGCTCGCGCTCGAGCAGCTTGCTGTTCCAGCCGAGGCCGGTGAAGCCGGACTGCCACGGGAGGGAGTACGTGCGGCCCGGGTCGAAGGGGACGTCCTGGAGTGTCGGGATGAGGTTGACCGCGTTGGGGATGAGCTCCTTGTTCAACGGGGCCGCAAAGCCGTTCTCGATCCAGAGCTCGACGCCCTCTTCGGTGAGCACCACGATGTCCCGGTCGATGCTGCGGCCCTGCTCGAGGTTGGTCCGGACCTTCGCGAAGAACTCGTTGCTGTCGTTGATGTCGTCGGTGTAGACGACCTCGATGCCAGTCTGGCTCGTGAAGTCCTGGAGGGTCGTGCCCTCACCCTCGTCCTCATCGATGTACTGAGGCCAGTTGGAGAACTGGACGATCTTCTCGGAGTCGGAGAGATCCTGCGTCAGGGGCTCCGTCGATGGGGCCGCGGCACCGGACGATCCCGCAGACGCAGCGGGCGCCGGGCTGTCGGGCGAGGCGTCGGCACCGCATGCCGCCACCGCAAGGCCCACCACCCCCGCTCCTCCGGTGGCCAGGAGTCGCCGGCGGGACATCGAGATCGGCGGGGGTGGGTCATGCGGTTGGTCTCCCGTCAGGCAGAGGGACTTTCGGTCACGGTCTCGAAGGCACGCTCGAGGATCGTGAGCGCCTCCTCCAGCAGGTGGATCGGGCATCGTCAGCGGTGGTAGGAAGCGGAACACGTTGCCGTACGTGCCGGTCGTCAGCGTGACCACTCCGTGCGCATGGCAGTACGAGTTGAGCGCCGCCGCGAGGTCCGGCGTCCGCGTCCATGGTGCCGGGGGTGACGAGCTCGATGGCGATCATCGCGCCGCGGCCTCGAATGTCGCCGATGGCCGGGAAGCGCTCGGCCATGCTCGCCAGTCGGGGCAGCATCACGGCCTCGATCCCCTTGGCCAGGGCCGGGGCGTCGTTCTCCTCCATCCAGCGAATGGCGCCGATGGCAGCCGCGCACGCGACCGGGTTTCCGCCGTACGTCCCGCCGAGGCCACCGGCGTGGACGGCGTCCATGATCTCCGCGCGGCCGGTGACGCCCGCGAGGGGCATTCCGTCGGCGATGCCCTTGGCCGTCGTGATGAGATCGGGGACGACTCCTTCGTACTCGCTTGCGAACCAGTCACCCGTGCGGCAGAAGCCGGACTGGATCTCGTCGGCAACGAAGACGATGCCGTTGTCGGTCGCGAAGTCCGCCATCGCCCTGAAGTAGCCGTCGCCGGGGACGATGAAGCCGCCCTCGCCCTGGATGGGCTCGATGATGATGGCCGCCACGTTCGCGGCTCCGATCTCCTTCTCGATCCGGGTGATCGCGATCTGCGCCATCTCGGGGCCCTTGAGCCCGCGGTCACGGAAGGGGTAGGAGGTCGGGACCCGGTAGACCTCCGGCGCGAAGGGACCGAAGGACTGCTTGTACGGCATGTTCTTGGCGGTCAGCGCCATCGTGAGGTTCGTACGACCGTGATAGCCGTGCTCGACGACGACGACGGCCTGGCGCTTGGTGTAGGCCCGCGCGATCTTCACGGCGTTCTCGACCGCCTCGGCGCCGGAGTTGAACAGCGCCGACCGCTTCTCGTGGTCGCCGGGTGTCAGCCGGTTGAGCGCTTCGCACACCTCGACGTAGCCAGAGTAGGGCGTGACCATGAAGCAGGTGTGCGTGAAATCGGCCACCTGCCGCTGGACACCCGCCACCACCTCCGGGTTCGCATTGCCGACGGTGGTCACGGCGATACCCGAGCCCATGTCGATCAGGGAGTTCCCGTCGACGTCCACGAGGACTCCGCCGCCGGCCCTGGCCACATAGATCGGGAGCATCACGCCGACGCCGGCGGACACGGCGTGCGTCTTGCGCGCCTGAAGGGCCTGCGAGATCGGGCCGGGGATGCTGGTTACGAGTCGGCGCTCCTGGGGCAGGCCGTTGGCCAGGGCATCCGTGTGGTCGGCGGTGGCAGTCATGTCGTTCCTCCCAGGGTGTTGCCACGAGCCTAGAGGGCGGTACCTCGAGGCCACCCGCTCCACCTTGGACATCGGCTGCCGTAGCCTTGTCCAGATCGTTGGAGGTGCTCGTGCCCTTGACCGTCGGCCAGGTGGCCGCGCTGCCCGACCTCGGCCTCGTCGTGCGCACGACCGGCCCGCCCCTGGGCCGCGAGGTGCGGTGGGTGGCCGTATCGGAGCACGCCGATCCGACGCCCTGGCTCGAGGGCGGTGATCTCGTCCTCACGACCGGAATGTCGCTCGGCGACCCAGCCACCGAGGCGCGCGACTACATCGCCCGGCTGATGGCGGCCGACGTTGCCGCACTCGGCTTCGGGGTCGGGTTCTCCCACGAAGTGGTTCCCGAGGCGCTCGTCGATGCCGCCGAGCAGGCCGGGCTCCCGGTCCTTGAGGTCCCGCAGCCGATCCCGTTCGTGGCGGTGAGCAAGGCGGTGTCCGGACTGCTGGCGGCGGAGGAGTATTCCGAGTCGGCCGCATCCTTCGAGAGCCAGCGTCGCCTCATCCGGGCGGTCCTGGCTGAAGCGGATGGCACCTCGCCTTCCCGAGTCGTTTCCATCCTGGCCCGGCACGTCGGCGGATTCGTCCTCCACCTCGGCTCCTCCGGCGACGTGCTCGCCGCCCACCCTCCCTCGGCAGGAGCTCGGGCGCCGGGGCTGGCCGACGAGATCGATCGCCTTCGACCCCGGGGCCTGCTCGCCTCGGCCGCCGTCGCGACCGCCGACGAGCATGTGGTGATCCTCCCGACCGGAGTGCGGGGAACCGCGGAGGGCTTCCTGGTGGTCGGATCGCCGCGTCCGCTCCGGGCGGCGGACCAGGCGGTCATGAACCTCGCGGTGTCATTGCTCTCCTGGGAGGCATCCCGGCCGTTGGACGTCGTCGAGGGGATGGACGCGTGGCGTCGCCTGCTCGTCTCGGTAGCCAGAGACCAGGGCCTGTCTGCTGGGCTGCTCGACCCCGTCGGGCTCGCCGACCTCGATCCGGCCGCGGCGGTTGCGGTCACCGTGCGCGGCCGTCGGGGGTCGGCAGTGCCGGTGTCGGTGCTCGCCGATGCGAACCGGAGCGGCCGGGCGATCCTGTGCCGCCGCGAATCGGGTGACCTCGCCGGTTTCGCCGCCGTCGACGATGACGGCAGGCTTCCCGGCTCCGTTCAAGTGCTGGCGCCGACGCGTCGGGTGTTCATGCGGTGGGCGTCTCCTGTCAGCTGGACCTGACCGATTCGGCGAACGTCCGCCAGGCGATCGAGCAGGCCGACCGTGCAGCGGCTCTGGGGGCGGGCCTGCGGTACTTCGCGGACGAGCCTTCACGCGGGCTGACCGCCCTTCTCGACGCGGGCACGACCACCGCGTGGGCCAGCGGCTATCTCGGTGACCTCATGACGACGGCCGAGGGCCCGGAGCTCATGGACACGCTGCTGGCCTGGCTCGACCAGCACGGTCAGGTGGACGCCGCAGCGCAGCGCCTGGGCATCCACCGGCACACCGTCCGCCACCGCCTCCGCCGGGCGGAGGGGGTCCTGGGCCGCGAGCTCGACGATCCCGAGGTCCGGGCGGACCTGTGGTTCGCGCTGGCGGCGGTGCGCCGTCCCGACCAGTCGAGCGGGCCGTACGGCCCGGATGACCGCCGGTAGCCTGCGCCTATGCCTGACCGCCGCCGCATCGTGCTGCTCGGGAGCACTGGGTCGATCGGGACCCAGGCCCTCGACGTGGCCCGGCGGAATCCGGATCGCTTCGACATCGTGGCCCTGTCCGCGGGCGGGGCGCAGATCGCGCTGCTTGCCGAGCAGGCGATCGAGTTCGGAGTCGAGGCCGTGGCCGTCCAGCAGGCGACGGCGGCGTCCGATCTGCAGCTGGCCCTGTACGCCGAGGCCCAGCGGCAGGGGTTCGCGGTCGGTTCCTTCGAGATGCCGCGAATCACTGGCCGGCCCGGAGGCCAGCACCGAACTGGCCGGGTGGGACGCCGACGTCGTCCTCAATGGACTCGCCGGCGCCGCGGGGCTCAGGCCGACGCTGGCCGCCCTGGAGGCGGGGCGGACCCTCGCCCTGGCGAACAAGGAGTCCCTCATCATCGGTGGTCCGCTCGTGAAGGCGCTCGCAGCGCCGGGTCAGATCGTGCCGGTCGACTCCGAGCACTCGGCGCTTGCCCAGGCGCTGCGGTCAGGGAGGGCCGATGAGGTGCGGCGCCTCGTCCTCACCGCGAGCGGTGGCCCCTTCCGCGGCTGGGATCGTGAGGCGCTGGCCACGGTGACCGTCGACCAGGCCCTGGCCCACCCGACGTGGTCGATGGGCCCCTTGGTGACGGTGAACTCCGCGACGCTCATGAACAAGGGGCTCGAGCTCATCGAGGCGCACCTGCTCTTCGACGTCCCCTTCGCCGCGATCGATGTGGTCGTCCATCCGCAGTCCGTCGTCCACTCGATGGTCGAGTTCGTCGACGGGTCGACCATCGCCCAGGCCAGCCCGCCGGACATGCGCATCCCGATCGCCTGGGGGATGAGCTGGCCGGACCGCGTCCCGGATGCAGCCCCGGGCTGCGACTGGACGGAGGCGACGTCGTGGGACTTCTACCCGTTGGACGAGGACGCCTTCCCGGCCGTGGGCCTCGCCCGCATGGCCGGGACGGCGGGAGGGACCGCCCCCGCAGTGTTCAACGCCGCCGACGAGGCCTGCGTCGCCGCCTTCCTGTCCGGCTCCCTGCCGTTCACGGGGATCGTGGCGACGGTTGGCCGGGTCCTGGACGAGCATCTGGCCCCCCAGCGCCCCACGACGGACGGGTCCGCGTGGGTCGAGGGGAACAAAGCGACGCTCTCAGACGTCACTAGTGCAGACGCCTGGGCCCGTCGCCGTGCCCAGGAGCTCGTCTTCGACGGCGTGACGATCGAAGGTTCGAGGGAGGGATCTGATGCTTGAGCTGGTTGGCATCCTCATCTTCGCCGTCCTCATCGCGCTGTCCATCGCCCTCCACGAGGTCGGCCACCTGATCCCCGCCAAGAGGTTCGGCGTCAAGGTGACCGACTACATGATCGGCTTCGGCCCGACGGTCTGGTCCACGGTTCGGGGCGAGACGCGGTACGGAGCCAAGGCGATCCCGCTCGGCGGGTACATCCGGATGATCGGGATGATCCCGCCGGCCAAGGACGGCTCAACGCGCACCATGACGACCGGTCGGTTCGCCGCGATGGTCAGCGACGCGCGCAAGCAGTCCGCGGACGAGGTGCTGCCGGGGGAGGAGTCGCGAGCCTTCTACCGGCTCCCGGTCCGCAAGCGCGTGGTGGTCATGCTCGGCGGACCGACCATGAACCTCCTGCTCGCCTTCCTGCTGTTCGGCCTCCTGCTCGTGGGCATCGGCATCCCCGAGCCGACGATGCAGGTCTCCTCGGTCGCCGCATGCACGCCGACCGCTGAGCACCCCACCGGTGAGCCGCTGCCGTCCGGATCCTGCCCCACGGGTTCGGATCCCTCACCGGCCAGCATCGCGGGCCTCGAAGTGGGCGACACCGTCCTCGCGATCGACGGGGTTCCGGCGACGGACTGGACCGAGACCACCGCGTGGATCCGGGCGCACCCGGGGGACTCGGCCACCCTCACGGTCGAGCGAGGCGCGGACACCCTCGACGTGCCCGTCACGATCGCGACCGCCGTCCGTCCGGTCTTCGATGCCGACGGCAACCCCACGGAGGAGTTCGTCACGGCCGGGTACGTCGGCATCGGCCCGGAGTTCGCCTGGGTGAGCCAGCCGGTCACCGCGGTTCCGCAGTACATGTGGGACCTGACCGTCCGCTCGGTGACGGCGCTCGTGATGCTGCCCGTCCGGCTCTACGAACTGGTCACCGACACCCTCATCGGCGGCGGCGACCGGTCCATCGACAGCCCCGTCAGCGTGGTCGGAGTCACTCGTATCGGCGGCGACGTGGCTGCCATGGACGAGCCGATCATGGCCAAGGCCGCGACTTTCCTCGGCCTGGCAGCCTCCCTCAACCTCTTCCTGTTCCTGTTCAACCTGCTGCCGGTCCTGCCGCTCGACGGCGGACACGTGGCGGGGGCCCTCTACGAGGCGGTGCGTCGACGGATGGCGCGGCTGCGGGGCCGGCCCGACCCCGGACCGGTGGACATCGCCCGGCTCCTGCCCGTGGCCTACGTGGTCGCCGGCGCTCTCATGGCCATGGCCGTGGTCGTGATCTGGGCTGACCTGGTGAAGCCGATCTCGCTGGGCTGAGAGGGCCGGCGCGGGGATCGGCCGTCCGTGCGGAGCCGCTCGAGGTCCCCCGTCGGGGGAATGCCGTCATAATGAGTCGGTGACCGTCAATCTCGGCATCCCGTCCAGTCCGCCACCCGTCGTCGCTCCTCGGCGCGTGTCCCGCCAGCTCCTGCTGCGGCACTCCACGCACCCGGTGGCCATCGGCGGTGACGCCCCCATCAGCGTCCAGTCCATGTGCACGACGCTCACGTCGGACGTCGACGCCACGCTGCAGCAGATCGCCGAGCTGACGGCCTCGGGCTGTCAGGTCGTGCGCGTCGCGGTGCCGAGCCAGGACGATGCCGATGCCCTGCCGCAGATCGCCCGCAAGAGCGGGATCCCGGTCATCGCGGACATCCACTTCCAGCCCAAGTACGTCTTCGCGGCCATCGACGCCGGGTGCGCCGGCGTTCGGGTGAACCCCGGGAACATCAAGCAGTTCGACGACAAGGTCGGCGAGATCGCTCGCGCCGCGAAGGATGCCGGGACGCCCATCCGGATCGGGGTCAACGCCGGGTCGCTCGACAAGCGGCTGATGGAGAAGTACGGCAAGGCCACCCCCGAGGCACTCGTCGAGTCGGCACTGTGGGAGGCGTCGCTGTTCGAGGAGCACGACTTCCGCGACATCAAGATCTCGGTCAAGCACCACGATCCCGTCGTGATGATGAAGGCCTACATGCAGCTCGCCGAGGCATGCGACTACCCGCTGCACCTGGGCGTCACGGAGGCCGGGCCAGCCTTCCAGGGGACGATCAAGTCCGCGGTGGCCTTCGGCGGGCTGCTGAGCCGCGGGATCGGCGACACGATCCGGGTGTCCCTGTCCGCACCTCCGGTCGAGGAGGTCAAGGTCGGACTCCAGATCCTCGAGTCGCTGAACCTGCGAGCACGCGGGCTGGAGATCGTGTCGTGCCCGTCATGCGGTCGGGCCCAGGTCGACGTGTACACGCTGGCCGAGGAGGTCACCGCCGGGCTCGAGGGTCTCGAGGTACCCCTGCGCGTGGCCGTGATGGGCTGCGTGGTCAACGGCCCCGGTGAGGCTCGAGAGGCCGACCTGGGGGTGGCAAGCGGCAACGGCAAGGGGCAGATCTTCGTCCGCGGCGAGGTGATCAAGACGGTCCCGGAGGCGCAGATCGTGGAGACCTTGATCGAGGAGGCCATGAAGCTCGCTGAGGGCATGGACGCGACGGGTGCGCCCGTCGTCTCTGCCGGCTGAGGCGCGACCGGACGTGACCATCTCGGCAAGCATCGGCGTGGTCCGCACTGTCACGTCTCGTGACCTGCCCGGGATCGAGGCGCTGCTCGACTCCGATCCGGTGGCCCATTGCTTCGTGGCCTCACGCGTGCGACTTGGCGGTGTCGATCCCTGGCGCCTGGGCGGGGAACTGCTCGGCTACTTCGAAGGCGACCGCATCACGTCCCTCGTCTACTGCGGCGCCAACCTGGTGCCGGTCGCCACCACTCCCGCATCGAGATCGGCGTTCGCGGATCGGCTCCGGCCGGCCGGGCGACGCTGCTCGTCCTTCGTCGGACCGGCCGACGAGGTGCTTGACCTGTGGCGCCTGCTGGAGCCGGCATGGGGATCCGCTCGTGAGGTTCGCGATCAGCAGCCGGTCATGGTGATCGACGGTCCGGCGCGGATGCCGGCGGATCCGGGTGTGCGCCGCGCGACGCCAGCCGACCTCGACGTCCTCGTGCCTGCCTGCATCGACATGTTCACGGCCGAGGTCGGGGTGTCCCCGGTCGCCGGGGGGATGACCAGCGCCTACCGGGCGAGGGTGGCGGAGATCGTTCGTGAGGGTCGGTCCTTCGTGCGCATCGAGGACGGCGTCGTGGCGTTCAAGGCGGAGGTCGGCGCGGTGTCCGGGGGCGTCTGCCAGGTGCAGGGGGTGTGGGTGGACCCGTCCTTCCGCGGGCGGAACCTGTCGGAGGCGGGCATGGCGGCGGTGGTGGCGGGTGCCCGGGACGACATCGCTCCCGTGGTGTCGCTGTACGTGAATTCGTACAACACGGCCGCGCGCAAGTGCTATCGCGCGGTCGGCTTCCGGGAGCATGCGACGTTCGCCACCGTCCTGTTCTGACGCTGCCGGTTCGGCGCGTCGGTCACGGCTAGGGTGTCCCCGTGATCCTGCGGATGTCGACCCTGTTCCTGCGTACCCTGCGTGACGACCCTGCCGATGCCGAGGTGCCCAGCCACCGACTCCTGGTGCGCGGCGGCTACGTGCGGAGGGTGGCTCCCGGTGTCTTCACCTGGCTGCCGCTCGGCTTCCTCGTCTACCGCAACGTCGAGGCCATCATCCGCGGCGAGATGGACCGAGCCGGGTTCCAGGAGGTGCATTTCCCGTCGCTGCTGCCCCGCGAGCCGTACGAGTTGACGAACCGCTGGACCGACTACGGCGACACGCTGTTCCGCCTCCAGGACCGCAAGGGCTCGGACTACCTGCTCGGTCCCACGCACGAGGAGATGTTCACGCTGCTGGTGAAGGGCGAGTACTCGTCCTACAAGGACCTGCCGCTGGTGATCTACCAGATCCAGACCAAGTTCCGCGACGAGGCCCGCCCGCGCGCCGGCATCCTGCGCGGCCGGGAGTTCGTCATGAAGGACTCGTACTCCTTCGACGTGGACGACGCGGGGCTGGAGCGCTCATACCAGCGCCACCGCGACGCGTACATCAGCACCTTCGACCGGCTCGGCCTTGAGTTCGTCATCGTCTCGGCGATGTCCGGCGCGATGGGAGGGTCGGCGAGCGAGGAGTTCCTGGCGCCCACGGAGGTGGGCGAGGACTCGTTCGTGCGCTGTGGAACGTGTGACTACGCGGCCAACGTCGAGGCGGTGGTGACGCCGGTGCCCGACGCGCTCGACGATGCCGACATCCCGGCCGCCCACGTCGAGGAGACCCCGGACACGCCCACGATCGAGACGTTGGTCGACGTCTCCAACTCGCGCGCGGACCTGCGCCGCGCCGACCGGGCCTGGACCGGTGCCGACACGCTCAAGAACGTCGTGTTCATGGTCACCGATCCGGACGGCACCCGCCGGCCCCTGGCCATCGGACTGCCAGGGGACCGCGAGGTCGACCTCAAGCGTCTCGAGGCCGTGCTGCAGCCCAGCGAGGTCGGACCCTTCGAGGAGGCCGACTTCGCCGGGCATCCCTCCCTCGTCAAGGGGTACATCGGCCCCCCACTGCTGGGGGAGACGGGCGAGTCCGGGATCCGCTACCTGCTCGACCCGCGCGTCGTTGCCGGCACCCGCTGGATCACCGGAGCGAACCAGGCCGGTCGCCACGTGTACGACCTCGTGGCGGGACGCGACTTCACCGCCGACGGCGTCATCGACGTCGCCGAGGTCCGTGAGGGGGATGCCTGCCCATCGTGCGGCGGCGAGCTCGTCCTGGCTCGCGGGATCGAGATCGGCCATATCTTCCAGCTCGGCCGCAAGTATGCGGATGCGCTGGGGCTCAAGGTGCTTGACGAGAGCGGCGCGCTCGTGACGGTGACGATGGGCTCCTACGGCATCGGCGTGTCCCGCGCCGTGGCCGCGATCGCCGAGCAGCACCATGACGACAAGGGCATGATCTGGCCGCGCGAGGTGGCGCCTGCCGACATTCACCTGATCGCGACCGGCAAGTCCGACGAGCCCTTCGAGGCCGCCGAGCGGCTGGCGACCGACCTCGATGCCGCGGGGGTGCGGGTGATCTTCGACGATCGCCGCGGTGTGTCGCCGGGGGTGAAGTTCAACGACTCCGAACTGCTCGGGGTGCCGACGATCGTGGTCGTCGGGAAGCGACTGTCCGAGGGGTTCATCGAGGTGAAGGACCGGCGCACGGGCGAGCGCGAGGACGTCCCGATCGACGCGGCGACGGCACGTATCCGGGCGATCGTCGGGGGCTGACATGACGGTCAGGGCGGTGGTGTTCGACTGGGGCGGCACGCTGACGCCGTGGCACGACATCGACCTGCACGCCCAGTGGTACGCCTATGCCGAGGTCTACGACCCGGCGAACGCCTCGTCGCTCGCCCATCGTCTGCTGGAGCGGGAGTCGCAGCGCTGGCAGCGTCAGCGGGAGTCCGAGGGGGCCATCAGTACGGGCGCCCTCGACCAGTTGTTCCTGGACGAGGGGATCGACATCAACGGGGCCCGACACCTGCGGGCGCTCGGCGAGTACCTCGACTTCTGGGACCCGCACACCCACGCCCACCCGGATGCGCAGGACGTCCTCGCCGCACTTAAGCAGCGCGACTATCTCGTGGGGGTCCTGAGCAACACGATGTGGCCACGCCAGCACCACCAGGAGGTCTTCGCGCGCGATGACCTCGACGGCTATCTCGATGCCGCCGTGTACACCAGCGAGCTACCGGTGGCGAAGCCGCACACGGACGCCTTCGTCGCGATCCTCGACGCTCTGGGGGTCGCCCCGCGGGAGGCCGTCTTCGTGGGGGACCGCCTCTGGGACGACATCTTCGGCGCCCAGCAGGCCGGGATGCGCGCGATCTGGATCCCGCACTCCTTGGTGCCAGCGGAGCAGGTACCGGACGACTCGGCCACTCCCGACGCCGTCGCCCAGCGGCTGCTCGACGTCTTCACCATCGTCGAGTCCTGGCAGTAGCCGGCGTCGAGTGGATCCCCTCGCGCTTCCGGACGTCCCGACGCTGATCCTGCTGTGCGCGGCGGCGGCCATGGCCGGGTGGGTGGATGCCGTGTCCGGCGGCGGCGGACTCCTCCAGCTCCCGGCCCTGTTCCTCGCCCTCCCCGAGGCAACGCCCGTCCAGGTGCTGGGGACCAACAAGGTGTCCAGCTTCCTGGGCACGGCTGCCGCGACCGGCACGTACTGGGGGCGGGCGCGGCCGGACGTGCGCACGGCCCTGCCGATGGTGGTCGCAGCGGTCGTCGGCGCGACGCTCGGTGCGGTGACGGCCAGCCGGCTGCCCGTCGAGGTGTTCCGGCCCATCATCGTGATCCTGCTGGTGGCGGTGTGGGTGTGGACCCTGCTGAGCCCGCAGCTGGGTCGCTCCCAGCAGCTGCGATGGCAGGGCCGACGACGTCACTACGTGGTGGCCACGGTGGCCGGCCTGGCCATCGGCTTCTACGACGGTCTGCTGGGTCCGGGAACCGGCTCGTTCCTGCTGATCGTGCTCGTGGCCGTGCTGGGCTACTCGTTCCTGAATGCGTCGTCGACGGCCAAGGTCGTCAACCTGGGGACCAACGCGGCGTCGATCGTCGTGTTCGGCGTGACCGGCTCGGTGCTGTGGGTGCTCGGGCTGCTCATGGGCGTGTGCAACGTCGCCGGTGCGGTGGTGGGCGCTCGGATGGCGATCCGGCGGGGCAGCGAGTTCGTCCGGCTGGTGTTCCTCGCCGTCGTCGGGCTCCTGATCCTGCGACTGGGCTGGGAACTACTCGGCTGACGTCGGCGCGGGGAACGCCTGAGGCGGTGCTCCCCACACGACGGCGCGCACGGCGCACTCCGAGGCGGTGCGCGCCGCCCATCGTCGGTCGTCGCCCTCCGATGCCGCGGCGGCGTCCGCGTACGTCGCGACGAGCGCGTTGTCGACGTCCGCCATGGTGTCCCGAGCCACCTCGGCGGTCCACGTCGGGCGGCAGGTCGTAGGCCGGCGCTGCCGGTGGGGGTGTTCCCCCGAGGGCGACGATGATGCTGGCCGCCCGTGAGCGGTTCGCCCGGTGCGCCTCGAGTCCCGCGAGGGCCTTGCGCCGTCCGCCGCCGGACACCTGTGCGCCGGCCACGGAGTACGCGTAGACCGCCGCGTCCTCGCCCTCGACGACGGCGGTCCACGCCTCGAGCGGGGTCACCGGCGCAGGTCCCGGAGCGCGGGCACGTGCGCGGACTCCGATGCCGCGATCAGGGTCAGGAGACGTGCGGTCTCCGGGTCCTCGGCCGATACGCACGCCCGGATGCGGGCCTTGCCGGCCTCACGCTCGGCAGCGATGAGGGCGGTCAGGGCCTGCGTGACGTCCGCCGGCACCGGCGACGGGTCCGGCTGCGCCTCTGCGCCCCCGAGCGCGTCGCGATGCTGGGCATGCTGGTCGCGGATGGCGGTGAGGGCGGCCAGGACGTCGGCGTCCGCGTCGGGGAAGGCCCCCAGCACGGTGTCGTAGCGCGCGATGAGCGCGGCCTCGTCCGCAGCGCTCGCCTCGGCCGGCGCAGGCTCGGCAGTGATCGTGGTCGACGGCCCCGGTAGGGGAGCGGAGTCGTCGGTGCACGCCGCGAGGACACCGATCGGACCGATGAGAGCCAGCGCCCGCAGGCCCTGACGTCGGGTGATGGCCGGCCCGACGTGGGCGAGGGTGTCTGGCATGTGCCAAGGATGGCATGCACTCGGTACAGTGCGGTGAGCACGTCACGACGTGATCGCCCGCGAGCAACCCCTACAACTGATCGACCACAACAGGAGACCGACGCCATGTCAGCTGCCAGCGCGCCCCTCGAGGCTGGACTGACCGATCCGCTCGGCGCGCTCGGCGTCGACGTGGAGTCGGTCGAGGTGCAGAAGGCCGGCCGCCGGCACGTCGTGCGGGTCGTCGTCGATCGTGACGGCGGCGTCGACCTCGACCTGATCGCCGCGGTCAGCCGACGTGCGTCCGAGCTCCTCGACGAACCGCCGCTCTCGGACCTGCTGCCCGGTCCGTTCGTCCTCGAGGTGACGTCGCCGGGCGTGGATCGACCGCTGACCGAGGCTCGGCACTGGCGCCGCGCGAGGACGCGGCTGGTCCAGGTGACGCTGACCGACGGAACCGTCGTCGAGGGCCGGGTCATGTCGATGCCGACCGACGACGAGGTGGTCGTGGCCACCGATGCGGGCGAGCAGACGATCCGCCTCGCAGACGTTCAGCGGGCCCTGGTCCAGGTGGAGTTCACCCGGCCGGAGACCCCGGAGGCCCCATCCGACGAGAACGAGCAGGAGTAGCGCGATGGACATCGACGTCAGTGCGCTGAAGGCGCTGGTCCGCGAGAAGGACCTCTCCCTCGACCTCGTCGTCGAGTCGATCGAGCAGGCCCTCCTGGTGGCCTACCACCGGACCGAGGGAGCCGCGCCGAAGGCGAGGGTCACCCTCGACCGCAAGAGCGGGCACGTGACCGTGTGGGCGGCCGAGACCGACGAGGACGGCGTGATCGTCCGGGAGTACGACGACACGCCGGAGGGCTTCGGGCGGATCGCCGCCACCACGGCCAAGCAGGTGCTGCTGTCGCGACTGCGCGAGGCCGAGGGCGACGTCACGCTCAACGAGTTCACCGGGCGCGAGGGGGACCTGGTGTCCGGGGTCGTGCAGCAGTCCAGCAACCCGCGCATGGTCCGGGTGGACATCGGCAAGATCGAGGCGAACCTGCCGCCGGAGGAGCAGGCGCCGGGGGAGTCGTATCCGCACGGGACGCGGCTGAAGTGCATCGTCACCAACGTCCGCAAGGGCTTCAAGGGGCCGCAGGTCACGGTGTCCCGCACCCACCCGAACCTGGTCAAGCAGCTCTTCGCGCTGGAGGTGCCCGAGATCGCGGACGGCACGGTGCAGATCACCGCGATCGCGCGCGAGGCGGGCCACCGCACCAAGATCGCCGTGAAGTCGACGGTGCCAGGCGTGAACGCCAAGGGCGCCTGCATCGGACCGCTGGGTCAGCGGGTGCGCCAGGTGATGGCCGAGCTCAACGGCGAGAAGATCGACATCGTCGACAGCAGCGAGGACCCCGCGGAGATGATCGCGCACGCCCTCTCGCCGGCCCGGGTGACGGGGGTCCAGATCGTCGACCCGGTGGCCAGGGCAGCCCGGGTCATCGTCCCGGACTACCAGCTGTCCCTGGCCATCGGACGTGAGGGCCAGAACGCCCGGCTCGCGGCGCGGCTGACCGGCTGGCGCATCGATATCCGATCGGACACGGCGCTGTCGGCGCCATCTGACTCGGCGCCGTCGGCGCCAGGGAGCCGGAGCCGGAATCGGCTCCTCACCAGAGTGCTGCGGACTGAGCAGCGTGTCGGGCGGGGTACACTCGTCACCAGGCAGTCAGCCCGGACCTCAGCGCATGTGCGTCGGGTGTCGCGAGCGGGCTGCCGCGTCTGACCTGATTCGGGTTGTCGCGGTCGCCGGGGCCTGTGTCCCGGACCTCGATCGACGACTGCCGGGCCGAGGAGCACACCTCCATCCGACCCAGCAGTGCCTGGACCGCGCTGAGCGGCAGCGGGCACTACCCCGAGCCCTTCGGGTGGCCGGTCCCCTGGACCTGGTCGCGCTGCGGGACCTCGTCAGCACATTGCAGGACGACACGGGCGACCGCCCGGGTCGAGGAGACCGGTGACCGTCACCGGAACGAGCGGATCGGGAGTTCGAGGATGAACACCCCATGAGCACGCGAGCATGAACGTGTATCGCTTGCACTGACGGTCCGGAGCACCCTGCCCGGACCAAGACAGGAGAGACGTGTCGAAGGTTCGGGTCCATGAGCTCGCGAAGGAGCTCGGGGTTTCCAGCAAGGAAGTCCTTGCCAAGCTGCAGGAACTCGGTGAGTTCGTAAAGTCAGCATCATCCACGGTCGAGGCGCCCGTCGTCCGCCGGCTCAAGGAGGCCATGCCGGCCGCCCCGCCGAGCGAGGCCCCCGCGCCCGCCAAGAAGACCGCCGCGAAGAAGGCCGCCCCGGCTGCCGCTGCTGCGCCGGTATCGCCGGCCCCAGTCGACACCCGAGCCGGCCGTCGCGCCGGCCCCCGTCGCCGCTGCGCCCGCGCCGGAGCCGGTCGTCGCACCCGCGCCGGTGGCGCCAGCCGCGGCCGCCGCTGAGGCCCCTGCACCGGCCGACGACGCACCGCGTCCGGCGCCCCGCCCCGCTGGTCCTCGTCCGGGCAACAACCCGTTCGGGACCGGCACCGGCATGGGTCGCCCCGCTGGTCCTCGTCCGGGCAACAACCCGTACGGCACCGGCACCGGCATGGGCCGACCGGCCCCGGCCGTGCCCGGCGCCCCCCGCCCGAACCCCGGCACGATGCCGCCTCGCCCGATGCGTCCCGCCGGCGCTCCCGGCCGCCCGGCCGGCCCCGGCGGTCCCGGTCGCGGACCCGGCGGTCCCGGTGCTCCGGGTGCCCGTCCCGGGGGCTACGCCGGTCGTCCCGGTGGTCCCGGTGGCGCTGGTGGCGCTGGTCGTCCCGGTGGCCCTGGCGGTCCCGGTGGCGCTGGTGGCGCTGGTCGTCCCGGTGGCTTCCCCGGTCGTCCCGGCGGTCCGGGCGGACGCGGCACGACGGCCGGTGCCTTCGGGCGCCCCGGCGGTCGCCCGTCGCGCGGCCGCAAGTCCAAGCGCGCGAAGCGGCAGGAGTTCGACAACATGCAGGCGCCGGTCATGGACGGCGTCCGGATCAAGCGCGGCCAGGGCGAGGTCGTCCGGCTTCCGCGTGGCGCCAGCCTGACCGACTTCGCGGACAAGATCGACGCGATGCCGGCTGACCTCGTCAAGGTGCTCATCGGCCTCGGCGAGATGGTCACCGCCACGCAGTCGATCGACGACGACACGCTGCGCCTCCTGGGCAGCGAGCTGAACTACAGCGTCGAGGTCGTCTCGCCCGAGGACGAGGACCGCGAACTGCTCGAGCACTACAACCTCGAGTTCGGCGAGGACGAGGGTGGGGACGCCGAGCTCGAGATCCGTCCGCCGGTCGTCACGGTCATGGGTCATGTCGACCACGGCAAGACGAAGCTGCTCGACGCGATCCGCTCCACGAACGTGGTGAGCGACGAGGCCGGGGGCATCACGCAGCACATCGGTGCCTACCAGGTCGCCACCACCACGGCCGATGGCGACGAGCGGAAGATCACCTTCATCGACACGCCGGGTCACGAGGCGTTCACCGCCATGCGCGCGCGTGGTGCGCAGGTGACGGACATCTCGATCCTCGTCGTGGCTGCCGATGACGGCGTGAAGCCGCAGACCATCGAGGCGCTCAACCACGCGCAGGCGGCGGGTGTGCCGATCGTGGTCGCGGTCAACAAGGTCGACAAGGAGGGCGCCGACCCGATGAAGGTCCGCGCCCAGCTGACCGAGTACGGCCTGGTGGCGGAGGAGTTCGGCGGCGACACCATGTTCGTCGATGTCTCCGCGAAGCAGGGGATCGGCATCGAGGCCCTGCTCGAGGCGGTGCTGCTCACGGCAGACGCGACGCTCGACCTGCGCGCGAACCCGCACCAGGACGCCCAGGGCGTGGCGATCGAGGCGCATCTGGACCGCGGTCGCGGTCCGGTGGCCACGGTGCTGGTCCAGCGCGGCACGCTGCGTGCCGGTGACTCCATCGTCGCCGGTGACGCCTTCGGCCGCGTGCGGGCCATGCTCGACGACGAGGGCAACCCGGTGGATGTCGCACTGCCGTCGAGGCCGGTTCAGGTCCTCGGCCTGACGTCCGTGCCCGGTGCGGGCGACACCTTCATGGTGGTCGCCGAGGACCGGGTCGCCCGCCAGATCGCCCAGACGCGTCAGGCGCGCGAGCGCAACGCGCTGCTCGCCCGCAACCGCGTCAAGCGGTCGCTGGAGGACTTCCTGGAGTCGCTGGAGAAGGGCGAGGTCGCCGAGCTCACGCTCATCATCAAGGGCGACGTGTCCGGCTCCGTCGAGGCGCTCGAGGATGCGCTGCTGAAGATCGACATGGGCGACGAGGTGAACCTGCGGGTCATCCACCGCGGCGTCGGCGCGATCAACAAGAACGACGTCACCCTGGCGAGTGCGTCCAAGGCGGTCATCATCGGCTTCAACGTCCGGCCGGAGGGCAAGGTTGCCGAGCTGGCTTCGGAGGAGGGCGTCGACGTCCGCTTCTACAGCGTCATCTACCAGGCCATCGAAGAGGTCGAGGCGGCGCTGCGCGGCATGCTCAAGCCGATCTACGAGGAGGTGCAGCTCGGCACCGCCGAGGTGCGCGAGGTGTTCAAGTCGAGCAAGTTCGGCACGATCGCCGGCTGCGTCGTGCAGTCGGGGGAGATCCGCCGCAACAGCAAGGCACGCCTCATCCGCGACGGCGCCGTGGTGGCCGACAACGTCGCCATCGCCGGACTGCGCCGCTTCAAGGACGACGTCACGGAGGTGCGCGAGGGCTTCGAGTGCGGCATCAACCTCGGCAACTACCAGGACGTCAAGGTCGATGACGTGATCGAGACCTTCGAGATGCGGGAGATCCCCCGCAAGCAGTGACCTGACCTGTCTGTTTCTCCCGCAAAGCGGGAGAAACAGACAGGGAAGTCCCCGGATCAGGAGTTTCTGTCGACTTCTCCCACTTTGTGGGAGAAACGGTCCCCGAGCGGGGGGCGAGGAGGGGTCATGACCAGCGAGGCACGGCAGCGCAAGATGGCCGATCGGATCAAGGTGATCGTGGCCGAGACCCTGGAGAAGCGGATCAAGGATCCGCGACTGGGCTTCATCACGGTGACCGACGTGCGGGTCAGCGCCGACATCCGCGAGGCATCGGTGTTCTACACGGTCTACGGCGATGAGGACGACCGGACGTCGACGGCCCTCGCCCTGGAGTCCGCGAAGGGCGTCCTGCGCAGCGAGGTGGGCAAGCAGACCGGGGTGAAGTTCACGCCCACGCTGGAGTTCATCCCCGACGCGATCCCCGAGACGGCCGCGCATCTGGAGGAACTGCTCAGGGTGGCCGCGGAGGCGGACGCCGCTGTTCAGGAGCAGGCGGCCCGCGCCCGGTTCGCGGGCGACGCCGATCCCTACCGTCGTCCGGACGCCGACGAGGACGACGCGGTCTCGGACGGCGCGTGACCTCGTCGGGTCTGCTCGTCGTCGACAAGCCCGGGGGAATGACCTCGCACGACGTCGTGGCGCGGGTCCGCCGGATCCTGGGCACCCGGAAGGTCGGCCACGCCGGCACCCTCGATCCCATGGCGACCGGTGTCCTCCTCCTGGGCGTGGAGCGTGCCACGCGGCTCCTGGGTCACCTGGCCCTCGCGGACAAGACGTATCGGGCGACGATCCGGCTGGGATCCTCGACGGTCACCGACGATCGCGAGGGCGACGTCGTGACTCGCTCCGACCCGGCGGCGCTCGCCGCGATCGACGACGAGGCGATCACGGCGGCGCTCGCCGGCCTCACCGGATCGATCGAGCAGCGACCCAGCTCCGTCAGCGCCGTGAAGGTGGACGGCCGTCGCGCCTATGACCGGGTCCGTGACGGCGAGCAGGTCGAGCTGGCCCCTCGCCAGGTGGTGATCTCGCGCCTCGACGTCCTCGAGGTGCGACGCGAGGCGTCGGCCATCGACGTGGACGTGGACGTGGAGTGCAGCACCGGGACCTACATCCGGGCCATTGCTCGCGACGTGGGGTCGGCCCTGGGGGTGGGCGGCCACCTGACGGCGCTGCGCCGGGGGCGGGTGGGCCCGTTCGGCGAGGATCAGGCGCGTAGCCTGGCCGATGTCGAGTCGGCCGGGGAGTCGGCCCTGCTCCCGCTGGCCGCCGTTGCGATCGCGTCCTTCCCGACGTGGCGCCTGGACGACGACCAGTCGGCGGCCGCGCGCGTCGGCCGAGCGCTTTCCGTGGGCCGGACCGGATGCGATCGATGGACCGGTCGCGCTCCTGGGGCGAGACGATGAGTTCCTCGCGCTGGCGGTCGACGACGCCGGCGTGACTCGGTACCTCGCCGTCTTCGCCTAGGGTTGCCCCGCGATGGAAACCGACGACCTCCACCCCGTGCACGACGACTTCCAACCGGTGCACGCCGACCTCCGCGGGTGCGTGGCGTGCATCGGCGTGTTCGACGGCGTCCATCGGGGCCATCAGTCGCTGGTGTCACTGGCCCGGGGGCGCGCGGACGAGGCCGGGCTGCCGCTGGTGGCCATCACCTTCGACCCGCACCCCATGGATGTGGTGCGACGAGGGGAGCCGCCGACGTCACTCGCCACGGTGCCGCACCGCATCGCCCTGCTGGAGGCGGCAGGGGCGGAGGTCGTGCACGTGCTTGCGCTTCGACGAGCACGTGGCGGCGATGAGCCCGGAGGAGTTCGTGCACCGGGTGCTGGTCGACCGGCTTCACGTGCGCGAGGTCGTCGTCGGCCAGAACTTCCGATTCGGGCATCGGGCGGCAGGCACCATCGACACGCTCATGACCGAAGGTGATCGGCACGGATTCCGCGCCGTGGCTGTGCCGCTGGTCGGAGACGGCGACCATCGCTGGTCCTCGACCGCGATCCGGCAGCTGATCGCCGAGGGTGACGTTGCGGCAGCCGGCGCAGCACTGGGCCGCCCGTACTGCATGGACGGAGTGGTCGTGCACGGTGACCATCGAGGCCGCGAACTCGGCTACCCGACGGCCAATCTGCAGTGGTCCGACCGCCCGACCGTTCCGGCGGACGGCGTGTACGCGGGATACCTCGACGTCGCCGGAGAGCACCTGCCGGCCGCGGTGTCGGTCGGCACGAACCCGCAGTTCGACGGGCGCGACCGTCGGGTGGAGGCCTACGCCCTCGGGAGGACGGACCTCGACATCTACGGCGTCGCGGTTCGGGTGGAGTTCGTCGAACGCCTGCGCGGGCAGCAGCGCTTCGACTCCGTGGACGGCCTCGTGGCGCAGATGGCGCAGGACGTCGCCCGCGCGGCGGAACTGATCGGCACCGATGCCTGACACGCCGGACGTCGCGGAGCGGCTGGCTGAGACCGAGCGCTGGTTCTATCGGCGGGGCCTGCCCTTCTTCGTGGAGGACTACCGGTCCTCGACGGATGTGTGGACGCGCGCCAGCCCCTTCCTCGTCTCGACCTTCGTGATCCTCGTCGTGCTGTCGGCGGCGAGTTTCGACGATGCCTTCGGCGCCGTGGCGGGCCTGGTCCTCGTGGTCGCCGTCCTCGGCGGGCTCGCATGGCGGAACGTGCACCGGGGACGGCGATGGAATGCGCTGCCGCGGCGCGTGAGCTGGCCGGTCCTCGCCGGGTTCGTGGTCGTGCCAGGGGTGGTCACCCTCGCTACGACGAGGGACGTCGAGGTGGCGCTCGATACCGCCGGCCTGGCGCTGGTGCTCCTGGCCGCGGCGTGGGTGATCACCCGCTTCGCGGTGATCGCGGTGCTGGGCTGGGCCGTGCGGTACACCGTCCGCGGCCTCGGTGACCTGTACCGCATGGCGACCCGAGCCCTGCCGCTGCTTCTGCTGTCCATGACGTTCCTGTTCATCAACGCGTCGGTGTGGCAGGTGGCCGGGAGCCTGCCTGGGGACAGGCTGCGCGCCGTGGTGCTCCTGTTCGTCGTCCTCGGGGTGTCCTTCATCGTGGGACGCCTTCCCGAGGAGATCCGGCGGATCGAGTCCGCCACGGACAGGACGGGGGTGGTCGTCGCCTGCGAGGGGACCCCGTTGGCGGGAATCGTCGACGATCTCCCTGGGCTGGACAGCCCCGTCGACCTGCCGTTCCGGCAACGGGCGAACACCGGCCTCGTGATGGCCGTCGCCCAGGGCGTTCAGGTCAGCCTCTTCGCGGTCATCGTGTGGGGCTTCTTCGTCCTGTTCGGCGCGCTCACCGTCTCCGTCGAGCGGCAGGCCACCTGGCTGGGGGCCCTGCCGGAGTCCGACGCCCTGTGGGCCTGGGGGGACGGGTACGGCGTGACGTGGGCGCTGCTTCGCGTCGCCGCCTTCCTGGCGGCCTTCGCCGGCTTCTACGTGGCCATCTACACGGCCGTGGACTCGGTGTACCGCGAGAACTTCTACGACCGGATCCGGCACGACCTGGAGCGGTCGCTGAGCGTGCGCCGGGCCTACCTCGCCCTGCATCGCCGCGTGGAGCCCGTCCGTGGGGAGGGGGTCCTGACGGGCTGGTAGTCTTGCGGGGCCGGTCGAGCCTGACCGGCCACATCCAGACGGTCGCGAAGCGGGCGCTTTGCGATTCGTGTCGATCAATCGCCTCCCTCGAGGAGGCGCGCCCGAGAGGAAATGCATGTCGCTCGACAGCGCAACCAAGCAGCAGATCATCGCCGAGTACGGCACCAAGCCCGGTGACACCGGCAGCCCCGAGGTCCAGATCGCGATGCTGACGCGTCGCATCTCCGACCTGACGGAGCACCTGAAGACGCACAAGCACGACCATCACAGCCGGCGTGGCCTGCTGCTGCTGGTCGGGCAGCGCCGCCGACTCCTGCAGTACCTCGTCAAGACCGACATCCACCGCTACCGGGCGATCATCGAGAAGCTCGGGATCCGCCGGTAGCTCTTCCCGACCGGTCCGCCATCGAGGCGGCAGCGTCGGCATGATCCACGACGATCCACGACAACTGAATAACGTCAACCGATGAACACCATCATCAGAATCCGGGGCGCAGCGACAGCGTCGCCCGTCGGTCCTCGGTAGTGACCTCCGGGGTGCCCGCCCGTTCAGGGCGCACTCCCGTGGGCCTCGATCGAAGACCGCCACTGGCTTCCTACCGTGCGCGCCCCTGTCACAGAAACAGGAGGCACCCGTGGAGGGTCCCCAGATCTCAACCGCGCAGGCCGTTATCGACAACGGGTCGTTCGGCACGCGCACCATCAAGTTCGAGACCGGCCGCCTGGCCCGCCAGGCCGCCGGCAGCGTCGCCGTGTACCTCGACGACGAGACCATGCTGCTGAGCGCGACGACCGCGTCCAAGCACCCGAAGGACCAGTTCGACTTCTTCCCGCTCACGATCGATGTCGAGGAGCGGATGTACTCGATCGGCCGGATCCCCGGCTCGTTCTTCCGCCGTGAGGGTCGCCCGTCCGAGGACGCGATCCTGACCTGCCGACTGACCGACCGGCCCCTGCGCCCGACGTTCGCCAAGGGCCTGCGCAACGAGGTCCAGGTCGTCATCACCGTCATGGCGCTTCACCCCAACGAGCTCTACGACGTGGTCGCCATCAACGCCGCCTCAGCATCGACCATGGTCTCGGGACTGCCGTTCAACGGCCCCGTGGGCGCCGTGCGCGTCGCGCTGATCCGCGGTCAGTGGGTCGCGTTCCCGACGTACGAGCAGCTCGAGGAGGCCGTGTTCGACATGGTCGTCGCCGGGCGCATCGCGGGTGACGACGTCGCCATCATGATGGTCGAGGCCGAGGCCACGACCCGCACGATCGAGCTCATCGCCGGGGGCGCCACCGCGCCCACGGAGGAGGTCGTCGCTGCAGGGCTCGACGCGTCGAAGGGCTTCATCAAGGCCTTGTGCGACGCGCAGGCGGAGCTTGCGGCAGTGGCCGCCAAGCCGACGGTCGAGTTCCCCGTCTACCTCGAGTACCAGGACGACGTCTACGACGCCGTCGAGCGACTGTCCATCGCGGACCTTCGCGAGGCGATGACCATCGTCAGCAAGGCCGACCGTGAGGCTCGCCTGGACGACATCAAGAAGGTCGTCGTTGCCGAGCTCTCGGCGCAGTTCGAGGGGCGCGAGAAGGAGATCTCCGGCGCGCTGCGGTCGGTCACCAAGAAGGTCGTGCGCGAGCGGGTGCTCACGGACCACGTGCGCATCGACGGGCGTGGGCTCACCGACATCCGCACACTCTCGGCCGAGGTCGACGTCCTGCCCCGCGTGCACGGCTCGGCGCTGTTCGAGCGCGGCGAGACCCAGATCATGGGCGTCACCACGCTGAACATGCTTCGCATGGAGCAGATGGTCGACACGCTCAACCCCGAGAACCGCAAGCGGTACATGCACAACTACAACTTCCCGCCGTACTCCACCGGCGAGACCGGACGCGTCGGGTCGCCGAAGCGTCGCGAGATCGGCCACGGCGCCCTCGCCGAGCGGGCGATCCTTCCGGTCCTCCCGTCGCGTGAGGAGTTCCCCTACGCGATCCGTCAGGTCTCCGAGGCGCTCGGCTCGAACGGCTCGACCTCGATGGGCTCGGTCTGCGCGTCCACGATGTCGCTGCTCAACGCCGGCGTCCCGCTGCGGGCACCGGTCGCCGGTATCGCCATGGGCCTGATCTCTGGAGAGGTCGACGGCAAGACCGAGTACGTCGCGATCACCGACATCCTCGGAGCGGAGGACGCCTTCGGGGACATGGACTTCAAGGTGGCCGGCACCAAGGACTTCGTGACGGCACTGCAGCTCGACACCAAGCTCGACGGCATTCCCGCGTCGGTGCTGGGCGCCGCACTGCAGCAGGCCCGCGATGCGCGCCTGACGATCCTCGACGTCATGAACGAGGCCATTGATGCTCCCGACGAGATGGCGCCGACGGCACCTCGCGTCATCAGCATCAAGATCCCGGTGGACAAGATCGGCGAGGTGATCGGGCCCAAGGGCAAGATCATCAACCAGATCCAGGAGGAGACCGGCGCCGACATCACCATCGAGGACGACGGCACGATCTACATCGGCGCCACGGACGGTCCCTCGGCCGAGGCGGCCCGCACGGCGGTCAACAACATCGCCAACCCGACGATGCCCGAGGTGGGCGAGCGATACCTCGGCACGGTGGTCAAGACCACCGCCTTCGGCGCGTTCGTCTCGCTCATGCCGGGCAAGGACGGCCTGCTCCACATCTCGGAGATCAAGAAGCTTGCCGGCGGCAAGCGGGTCGAGAACGTCGAGGACGTCCTGAAGGTCGGCAGCAAGGTCCAGGTCGAGATCAAGGAGGTCGACTCGCGCGGGAAGCTGTCGCTGGTCCCCGTCCTTGAGGGTGACACCGCGGCGGCCGGTGCCTAAGGCCCAGACCCGCACGCTGCTGCGGGAGGGTGACGGCGGACTCGTCCGGCGTACCACCCTCCCGGGCGGCCTGCGCGTGATCACCGAGCAGGTCCCCGGGGTCCGCTCGGTGGCGTTCGGCGTGTGGGTGAACGTCGGATCGCGTGACGAGACCGGCAAGCAGATGGGGTCGGCGCACTACCTCGAGCACCTGCTCTTCAAGGGCACGCACCGTCGGTCGGCGATGGAGATCTCCGCGTCGATCGAGGCGGTCGGCGGGGATCTCAATGCCTTCACCACCAAGGAGTACACCTGCTACTACGCGCGTGTCCTGGACGCCGACCTGCCGCTGGCGATCGACGTTGTCTGCGACGTCGTGACCGATGCGCTCATCCGCACAGTGGACGTCGAGCAGGAGCGTGGGGTGATCCTCGAGGAGATCGCCATGCACGAGGACGACCCGACCGATGTCGTCCACGATGACTTCGCGTCAGCGATGTTCGGTGACACGCCGCTCGGGCGTCCCGTGCTGGGGACGATCGACACGATCCGTGGCATCTCGCGTACGTCGATCAATGGCTTCTACCGCCGTCGCTACCGTCCCGAGTCCATGGTGGTGGCTGCGGCGGGCAACCTCGACCACGACACCGTCGTTCGGCAGGTCAGGGCGCTGTTCAATCCCGTGCTTGATCCCGGAGTGGACGTGCGGGCCGCCCGTCGCGTTCGGCGGCCGCGCTCGCACGAAGCCGGCGTGAAGGTGACGAAGCGACCGACGGAGCAGGCGCACCTCGTCCTGGGCGTGCCCGGTATCACCCGCAGCGACGACCGCCGGTATGCGCTGTCCGTGCTCTCGACGGCGCTGGGCGGCGGCATGAGCAGCCGGCTCTTCCAGGAGGTTCGCGAGAGGCGCGGGCTGGCCTACTCGGTCTACTCCTACGCCCAGGGCTACTCCGACGATGGCCTGTTCGGCGTGTATGTCGGCTGCCTGCCGGCGAAGGTGGACACCGTCCTCGACGTGTGCCTGTCTCAGCTCCAGGAGCTGGCGGATCACGGCCTCAGCGACGACGAGATCCGGCGAGGCAAGGGACAGGTGCGCGGCGCGACCGTCCTCGGCCAGGAGGACACCGGAGCGCGCATGACCCGCATCGCCAAGAGCGAACTGCACGACGACCCGCTGATGAGCATCGACACCCTGCTCGGCCGCGTCGACGCGGTGACGCCCGACGACATTCGTTCCATCGCCGGGGAACTGCTTACCGCCCCCGCCACGCTGGCTGTGATCGGCCCCTTCGACGAGACGACCACGTTCAACACGGTCGGCTGACGCGCGACCCCTCGCAGGTAGGCTGGTCGCCGTGATCAAGGTCGGAGTGGTCGGCGCCAAGGGACGGATGGGCCAGGCCGCCGTCGAGGCGGTCAAGGCGGACGACGCCATGCACCTGGTCGCCGCGGTCGACATCGGAGTCCCGGCCACCGCTCTGGGCCAGGCCGGCGCGGAGGTGGTCGTCGACTTCACGACCCCCGACGCCGTCATGCGCACCCTTCGGACCTGCATCGCCGACGGGATCCACTGCGTCGTGGGCACCACGGGGTTCACCGACGAGCGGCTGGATCTGGTACGGTCATGGTGCGCCGAGCACCCGTCCGTCGGAGTGCTGATCGCCCCCAACTTCGGGCTCGGCGCCGTGCTGATGATGCGCTTCGCCGAGATGGCCGCCCCGTACTTCGATTCGGCCGAGATCATCGAGATGCACCACCCGGACAAGGTCGACGCGCCGTCGGGCACCGCAACGCACACGGCTCGGCTGATCGCTGAGGCGCGCGCCGGGCTGCCGACCGCGCCGGACGCCACGTCGCAGGAGGTTCCGGGCGCCCGAGGTGCCCGAGTCGACGGCGTTCCGGTGCATTCCATCCGCGCCCGCGGTCTGGTGGCGCACCAGGAGGTGATCCTCGGCGGGATCGGCGAGACTCTCACGATCCGCCACGATTCGATCGACCGTTCCTCGTTCATGCCGGGCGTGCTCCTGGGGATCCGCGAGGTGTCCCGGCACCCAGGGCTCTCGGTCGGCCTTGCCGAGTATCTCGATCTCGGCGCGTGAACCCGCGCACGCTCGCCTGGATCCTCGCCGCCGCCGTCGGGGTCTACCTCGTCTTCGTCGGCCTGCGTGTCGTGGGCTCTCATCGCGTCCGGCGACCCCGTCCCGGTGCTGCTCGGGATCAGCGTGATCGTCATCCCCCTCATCGGGGCGTGGGTCCTGTGGCGTGAACTCGCCTTCGGGCTGCGCACGCAGCGGCTCGGGCGCGAGCTCGGCGCCGAGGGCGGCCTGCCGCGCGACGACCTGCCGCGGACCCCGTCGGGTCGGATCGAGAAGGCCGCGGCGGACGAGCGGTTCGCCGAGTACGAGGCGCAGGTGCAGCAGACGCCGGAGGACTGGCGGGCCTGGTTCCGGCTCGCGGTCGGATACGACGATGCCCGCGATCGCAAGCGGGCCCGGGCCGCGATGCGCAAGGCCATTGCGCTGCACGACGCCGCGCCCTCACCCGGAGCCTGACCCCTAGTCGCGGGCCTGCCATCGCTCCAGCCGGATCCGCGCCATGTCGAACGCCTCCGGGCGCAGCCAGAGGTCCGGCGAGGTCGGCGTAGATGTGGGTCGGCAGGACCGGCTCCCGTCGACGAGCTGCACCGACGATCGCATCGTCGTCGTCCGGAGCGGCAGTCCGAGGAAGGGTGCGGCCTGCTCCTGGCACTCGATAGCGGCCACGTCCCCCCAGGGGATGACCTGACGCCCCCACGTCCGGTCGATCGAGATGCCGTCGTCGGTGACGTAGGTCCCCACCACCCAGCCGCGGAGGATGGCGACGAGGAGAGTGGCGGTGATCGCCGCCCCGATCAGGGTCGTCGGCGACAGCCCAGCGGTGACGGCCGCGAGCATGAACGACGCCGTCGTGGTCACCATGCCGGCGGTGGCGACGACGAGCGCGGCGATCCGCAGCGGGCCCCGCGTGGCGTGATCCGGACCTTTCGCACCTGGCGGTAGTGCGTCGTCGAGGGGTGCGTCGGGATCCGGCTTGGGCCACAGGAAGCCGAAGAGTCGGCTTGCGCGGCTCGTTCATGCGGCCGACCCCCACGCCCGCAGCACCGCTGCGGTGACGGCAGCCACCAGCACCACGACGAGGAAGGGGCCCGCAGCAGCAGCGCGATCGACGGCCGCGACGACACCGGCGAGGCGGGCGTCGATCACCAGGGCTCTGTCCGTCGGCGAAGGTCTGCACGGCGACGAGCGCGGCCAGCAGGGCGACCGGCAGCAGCCCGGCCACGCGGCGGACGGAGTCGTGCTCGAGGACCGCGGTGGGCAGGAAGTAGCCGACGAGCTTCTCGAGGTAGCAGCCCAGCGAGCCGGCGAGGACGGCGGCCCAGATCACGACTTCCTCCCGATGCAGCGCCGCCGCGATGAGCGCGACCAGGCCGGCCGCGAGGACTGGCAGGCCCGGACGCAGGAGCGGCGTGAGGATCAGGGCGAGGACGGCACCGGCAGCGGCGACGGCCCACATCGTGCGATCGACCAGACGCGGCCACAGCAGCGCGACGAAGGCGGCGGGGATCGCCGCGTCGAGGCCCAGGGTGGCCGGGTCGCCGATGGCGGCGGCACCCAGTGCGCCGACCAGGGTGCCGATGTTCCACAGGACGTACACGGACAGCCCGGTGCTCCAGAAGGCGTGCCGTGCGGCCGCCTGACCGGCTCGGGGTGCGCCAGCGCCATCGCGGTGGACTCGTCGATGGTGAGCTCGGCGGCCGCCAGGCGTCGCAGCCCCGTCACCTGCAGGGTGGGAGCCATGCTCAGCGCGTACATGCTGTTGCGGGCGCCGAGCAGCCAGGCCGTCAGGACGGCCGCGACGGCTCCGCCGCCGGCCCCGAGCACCCCGACGAGGGCGAACTGCGAGCCACCGGTGAACATGAGCAGGGACAGGCTCTGCGTCTGCCAGGCGTCCAGGCCGCTGGCGACGCTGATCGCCCCGAAGGACAGGCCGTAGGCGCCCGTCGCGAGGCCGATTCCCACGGCATTCGAGGTGACCCGCCGGCGATGCGCGGCGGCGAACGCGTCGGCGGGCACACGGGGACGTTAGCGGCTTGCCGCCTCGCAGTGGCACCGAGGCCGGTCAGCTCCGGCCGGATCCAGTGCCGTCACCAGGCGCGCCTCGCGGAGCAGCAGGTCCTGGCCGTCCTCGGCAGAGGCCGACCAGCAGGTCGCGGTACGCGGTGTCCGGGCCCCAGCCGGCGGACTGGAGGAAGGCCCGTCGCGCCTCGTCGTCGACCGGGCACCAGGTGGCCGCCTCGGTCATGCCCGCCGGACTGCGGCGTGCGCCACCGCAGCGGCCATGCAGGCGCGAGCCGTGGCCCGTCCGCTGCCGATCCGGGATCGACCTCGAGGGCCAGCAGCTCGACCGTCGTCGGCGCTCGGCGTCGGGATCCTGACTGGGGCCGATGGCGGCGTAGCCGACGACGTCGCCGTCGTCGACGGCCACCAGCAGCCGGTGCAGGGGGGTGGGCGGGTTGAGGATGCCGCTGGCCCACACCATGGCGAGGTCGGCTGCGTCCAGGGAGTCGAGCACCTCGGGCGGCAGGGTCGTGGCGAACCGCTGGCGCCACGACCGGATGTTGACGTCGGCGACGGCGTCGACGTCGGGCGTGCGGGCCAGGCGGACTCCGGACTCGGGCATGGCCCCATTGTGTCCGAGCCGTCGGTCGCCTCCGTGGCGGCATCCGCTCGGACCGGCACCGCTTCTCGGTAGGGTGACGGCGTGACGAACGACGACGAGATCACCTTCCGCAGCGACGTGACCGTCGAGCTCGTGCGCGCGAGCGCCACCGACGCCGACGTCATCTTCGCGGCTCGGGTGTCGACCGCGGGGGAGCAGTCCCTCGAGGACGTCGACGCCGATGCGGAGCGTTCGGCCGGGCTGGTCAACTACCTCATGCGGGACCGGCACGGCAGTCCGTTCGAGCACAACTCGATGACGTTCTTCGTGCGCGCTCCGATCTTCGTGTGGCGCGAGCACATGCGGCACCGCATCGCGAGCTACAACGAGGAGTCCGGCCGCTACCGCCAGCTGGAGCCGGTGTTCTACGTGCCCGGATCGCGATCGCCCGGTCGTGCAGGTGGGCAAGACCGGTGCCTACGAGTTCCTGCCCGGGTCCGAGGAGCAGTACGACCTGATCGAGTCGGACATGCGTGAGGCCTGCCGGTCGGCCTACGCGGTCCTACCAGCGGATGCTCGACGCCGGGATCGCCCGCGAGGTCGCGCGCATGGTGCTGCCCGTGTCCATCTACTCCAGCGCCTACGTCACGCTGAATGCGCGCTCGCTGATGAACTTCCTGTCGCTGCGGATGAAGGTCGAGGGCTCGCACTTCCCGTCCTACCCGCAGCGGGAGATCGAGATGGTGGCGGAGCGCTACGAGGAGGAGTGGTCCCGGCTCATGCCGATCACGCATGCGGCGTTCGTCAAGAACGGGCGGGTCGCGCCCTAGCGGAGGAGTGAGGCGTAGCCGAGCCCCGGACGCGAGGGGCCGGGGGTGCGCGCCCTAGCGGAGGAGTGAGGCGCAGCCGAGCCCCGGACGCGAGGGGCCGGGGGCGCGCGCCCTAGGCGGAGCCGTGTGAGGGGTGGTCCGTCAGGCGCTGACCGGGCATCGTCACCAACCGATACCCTTGGCGCCATGCCCGGCCCCACCACCCAGAAGAGCCCGTTCGGCGTGATGCTGACGGCGATGGTCAGGCCGTTCCACGCCGGACGGCTCCCTCGACCTCGACGGGACCCAGCGGCTCGCGACGCACCTCGTCGACGATCTGCGCCATGACGGGCTCGTCATCAACGGCACCACCGGCGAGTCCGCCACCAAGACCGACGCGGAGGACATCGCGGTCCTCCGGGCGGTCCTGGAGGCCGTCGGCGACCGGGCCACGATCATCGCGGGGGTCGGGACGAACGACACCGCGCACTCGGTGGAGGCCGCGCGAGCGGCGGCGCAGCGCCGGCGCCCACGGCGTCATGGCCGTGACGCCGTACTACAACCGACCGCCGCAGGAGGGCCTGGTCCGGCACTTCCACGCGATCGCCGACGCGACCGACCTGCCGATGATCACGTACGACATCCCCAAGCGCACCGGCACGGCCATCGAGCTCGAGACGATGATCCGCATCGCGGAGCACCCGCGCATCGTGGCGAACAAGGACGCCAAGGGCGATCTCGACTTCGCGCAGTGGGGCATGGCGTCCACCGGCCTCGCCTGGTACTCCGGCGACGACATCCTGAACCTCCCGCTGCTCGCGCTCGGCGCCGCCGGCATGATCTCGGTGGTCGGTCACCTCGTCGGCGACCGGCTCAAGGACATGGCCGAGGCACTGTGGTCCGGGCGCAGCGACGAGGCGGCGTCGATCAACGCCTCCCTGCTGCCGGTGTACGCGGGCTGCTTCCGCACCCAGGGCGTCATCCTGACCAAGGCCGCCCTCGAGATGCAGGGCCTGCCGGCCGGACCCGGTGCGACTGCCCCTGGTCGACGCCACGGAGGCGCAGCGCGACGTGCTGCGCGCCGACCTCGCGCTCGGCGGCGTTCGCGGCTTCGCCGCATGAGCCACGCGAAGCTGCCGCCCGCGCCCGCCTCTCGCGAAGGGGACGCTGCGCATCTTCGCCCTCGGCGGCCTCGGCGAGATCGGTCGCAACATGACCGTCTTCGAGTACGACGGCCGACTGCTGGTCGTCGACTGCGGCGTGCTGTTCCCGGAGGAGAACCAGCCGGGCGTCGACCTGATCCTGCCCGACTTCGGGCCGATCATCGACCGCCTCGATGACGTCGAGGCCGTGGTGCTCACCCACGGTCACGAGGACCACATCGGCGCGCTGCCCGTACCTGCTGCGCGAGCGGGCGGACATCCCGGTCCTCGGCTCGCAGCTGACCCTGGCCTTCGTCGAGTCGAAGATGCGCGAGCACCGCATCTCGCCGGGCACGATCCAGGTCGGCGATCGCGAGCGCCAGTCGCTCGGGCCCTTCGACGTGGAGTTCCTCGCGGTGAACCACTCGATCCCGGATGCGATGGCGCTGGTCATCCGCACTCCGGCCGGGACGGTTCTGCACACCGGCGACTTCAAGATGGACCAGCTGCCGCTGGACGGCCGGATCACCGACCTGAACGGCTTCGCCCGTGTCGGCGACGCCGGCGTCGACGTCCTGATGATCGACAGCACGAATGCCGAGGTGCCCGGCTTCGTCGCCAGCGAGCGCGACATCGTGCCGGTCCTCGACGCCGTCTTCCTGCGGGCCGAGGGGCGGATCATCGTCGCGTCGTTCGCCTCGCACGTGCATCGGATCCAGCAGATCATCGACATGGCGGCGCTGCACGGTCGCAAGATCGCCTTCGTCGGCCGGTCGATGGTGCGCAACATGGGCATCGCGCGCGACCTCGGCTACCTGAAGATCCCCGGCGGCATGCTCGTGGCGTCCGACGACCTGCCCAACCTGCCCGACGACGAGGCGGTCCTGATCTGCACCGGCTCTCAGGGCGAGCCGATGGCGGTGCTGTCGCGGATCGCCAACCGCGACCACGCCATCAGCGTCGGACCCAGCGACACGGTCGTGCTCGCGTCGTCGCTGATCCCCGGCAACGAGAACTCGGTCTTCCGCGTGATCAACGGACTGGCGCGACTCGGTGCGCACGTCGTGCACAAGGGCAACGCGCTGGTGCACGTGTCCGGGCACGCGGCGGCGGGCGAGCTTCGCGTACGTCTACAACGTCGTCAAGCCCAGGAACGTCGTGCCGATCCACGGCGAGTGGCGGCACATGCGGGCCAACGCCGAGATCGCGATGAGCGTCGGCATTCCCGCGGAGCGCGTCGTGATCGCGGAGGACGGCACCGTCATGGACCTCGTCGACGGGAAGCTGTCCGCGGTCGGGTACGTGCCGGTGGGCTTCGTCTACGTCGACGGGTCGGGCGTCGGCGACGTGACCGAGACGTCGTTGAAGGACCGTCGGGTGCTCGGCGAGGAGGGGTTCATCTCGATCTTCGTGGCGGTCGACATCGTCGACGGGAAGATCGTCGCCGGCCCGGAGATCCACGCGCGTGGGTTCGGCGCGGACGAGGACCTGGTCGCCCCGCTCACCGAGCAGGTGACCCGCGTGATCGAGGCGGCCCTCGCGGACGGCGCCGACGAGACCCACGAGCTCCAGCAGCGGATCCGCCGCGCGGTGGGCAAGTGGGTCAACTCGACGCATCGTCGCCGTCCGATGATCATCCCGGTCGTCGTCGAGGCCTAGCCACGACCTCGAGCGCTGCAGCCCTGCCGGCTCCATCCTTCCGCGAGTGGCCCGTTGTGGCTGCCGACGGCGCCCACGAGGCCGCCACAACGGGCCACTCGACAAAGTGGGGTGTGGCGCGTGTGACTACCGTTACCAGTGGGGTCTGACCAGTAGGCTCCCAGCATGGCTTCCCGCACGTCTTCCCCCGCGCGGCCGTCCCGGCCTGCCGCGAAGTCCACCCGCCGCTCCGCGTCCTCCGTCGCAGGCAAGCGCCCGACGAAGTCCCGACCCGCGCCGGCCCGCCGGCCGGTCCGTCCCGGGGCCGGTGCCGCGCGCCGTCGCCGCGATCGGGCGCCTGATCCGCGCCCTCTGGCTCGGGACTGGCCCACCTGGTCGGCGCCGCGGCCCGCGCCATCGGGCGAGGCGCCCGCGACCTGGATCCCGCCCACCGCCGTGACGGCCTGGGCCTGGCGCTGGTCGCCGGCGCCGCGACGCTCATCGCGGCCACCTGGTTCGGCGTGGACGGCTGGTTCGTCGCCTGGGCCAGCATGGTCACGACCGCCGTGATCGGCGCCCTCGCGTGGCTGTCGCCCCTGATCCTGCTCGGCCTCGGCGTGGCGCTTCCTGCGGCACCCGGACGACAACGCCACCACCGGTCGCCTCGTCATCGGCGCGTCCGCCGTCCTCGTCGGAGGCATCGGCCTGTGGCACCTGGTCATGGAGTCGGCGACGCCCAGCGACGGCGGCGAGGCGATGGCCCGCGGCGGCGGCGTCGATCGGCTGGATCGCGACCGCGCCGATCGAGTCGGCGGTCGGGCCGATCGTCACCGGGCCTCGTGCTCGAGCCTCCTGATGGCCTTCGGCCTGCTCGTCCTCACGGCGACCTCGATCGCCTCCGTTCGCGCGCGGTCGACAGCGCATCGTCCGCGGCGCAGTCGGACTCGTGCACCGCGGAGGCGCTGACAAGGCTGCCGAGACTGATCGCGACGGCGATCCGGACGGCGATCCTGAAGGAATCGCCGACGACGAGGCTGACGAGAGCGCTTTCGCCGCCGAGGCGTCACGACGACTCCAGTACACGACGATGCTCGAGGACGAGGAGCGCCCGGCCGCGATCCTCATGGCCGGTGTCAGGCGGTGGGGCACGACACCGCCGCTGTGCTGGTCGGACGAGCCCGATGACGGAACGATGCTCACGCAGCCGCACCCGATCGGACATCCCGCCCGCAGCGAGACGGTCGTGATCTCCACGGGCGCCCCGCGGGCGACCCAAGCAGCTGACGATCCCGCGCCGGACGACGTACGTCCTGCCCAAGCGGGACCTGCTCAAGACCGGCCCGGGCCACAAGACCGCGACCAAGTCGAACCAGCACGTCGTCGCGGCCCTCACCGAGGTGATGGAGCAGTTCGCCATCGATGCGACGGTGACCGGCTTCATGCGCGGTCCGACCGTCACGCGCTACGAGATCGAGCTCGGCCCGAGCGTCAAGGTCGAGCGCGTCACCGCCCTGAGCAAGAACATCGCCTACGCGGTCGCGAGCGCCGATGTCCGCATCCTCAGCCCGATCCCGGGCAAGAAGGCGATCGGCGTCGAGATCCCCAACACCGACCGCGAGCTCGTCGCCCTCGGCGACGTGCTGCGCAGCAGCACGGCCACCGCCGACCACCACCCGCTCGCTGCCGCGCTCGGCAAGGACGTCGAGGGCGGCTTCGTCGTGGCCAACCTGGCGCGGATGCCGCACCTGCTGGTCGCCGGCGCCACCGGCGCCGGCAAGTCCAGCTGCATCAACAGCCTGATCACGTCGATCCTCATGCGGTCGACCCCCGAGGAGGTGCGCCTCATCCTGGTCGACCCCAAGCGGGTCGAGCTCTCCGCGTACGAGGGCGTGCCGCACCTCATCACGCCGATCATCACCAACCCCAAGAAGGCGGCCGACGCGCTGCAGTGGGTCGTCAAGGAGATGGACCGCCGCTACGACGACCTCGCGCACTTCGGCTTCCGGCACGTCGACGAGTTCAACAAGGCGGTCCGCGCGGCAAGGTCAAGCCGCTGCCCGGCAGCGAGCGCGTCATCGAGCCGTACCCCTACCTGCTCGTCATCGTCGACGAGCTCGCCGACCTGATGATGGTCGCCCCGCGCGACGTGGAGGACGCGATCGTCCGCATCACCCAGCTCGCCCGGGCGGCCGGCATCCACCTGGTGCTGGCGACCCAGCGGCCCAGCGTCGACGTCGTCACCGGACTCATCAAGGCCAACGTGCCGAGCCGGCTCGCCTTCGCCACGTCGAGTCTGGCGGACAGTCGGGTCATCCTCGACCAGCCCGGCGCCGAGAAGCTCGTCGGGCCAGGGCGACGGCCTGTTCCTGCCGATGGGCGCGAACAAGTCGATGCGCATCCAGGGCGCCTTCGTGTCCGAGGCCGAGATCAGGGCCGTCGTGGCGCACTGCAAGGCCCAGGGCGAGGCGGAGTTCATCCCCGACGTGGTGGCGGCACCGAGCGCGTCACGCGAGGTCGACGAGGAGATCGGCGACGACCTCGACGTGCTGCTGCAGGCCGTCGAGCTGGTCGTCTCGACCCAGTTCGGGTCGACGTCGATGCTCCAGCGCAAGCTGCGGGTCGGGTTCGCGAAGGCCGGGCGACTCATGGACCTGATGGAGACCCGCGGCGTCGTCGGCCCGAGCGAGGGGTCCAAGGCGCGGGACGTCCTGGTCAAGCCCGACGAGCTGCCCGGACTGCTGCTCATCCTGCGCGGGGGCGCGAGGAGTAGCGCTCGACCGTGGGGTTCGGCTGCGGCGGCGGAGGCCCGGCCTACGATGCTGGCACAGGGTCGACGATCGAGGTGACGATGTCGGCTGGGCAGATGCTGAGCGCTGCGCGCTACGGCCCGCGGCATGAGCCTCGACGACCTCGCGCAGGCCACCAAGCTGCGGGCGTCGATCCTGTCGGCGATGGAGCAGGACGACTTCAGCCACTGCGGCGGCGTGGTCTACGCGCGGGGCAGCTGCGCTCCATGGCGCCGGTCCTGGGCCTCGATCCCGACGACCTCGTCGACGCGTTCGATCGCGACCTGCCCGGCCACCCGATCGACTGACAGCGTCCGACCGCCCTACTGCGTAGGCTGACCCCGTGACCATGCCCCACGACACCTGCCGCCGCAGCAGCGGGTGGCTGTCATCACCCTCGGCTGCGCCCGCAACGAGGTCGACTCCGAGGAGATGGCCGGCGACTCGCCGCGAACGGCTGGCTGCTCGTCGACGATCCCGAGGACGCCGACGCGGTCCTCGTCAACACCTGCGGCTTCGTCGACGTGGCGAAGAAGGACTCGATCGACGCGATCCTGTCCGTCGCCGACCTGAAGCAGGAGGGGGCGGACCGCAGACGGTGGTCGCGGTCGGCTGCCTCGCCGAGCGCTACGGGCGCGAGCTCGCGGAGTCGCTGCCGGAGGCGGACGCCGTCCTCGGCTTCGACGACTACCCGGACATCGGCGAGAAGCTGCGCCGGATCGTGGCCGGCGAGCAGCACGTGCCGCACACCCCGACCGACCGTCGTCAGCTGCTGCCGATCTCACCGGTCGAGCGGCCGGCTGCTGCGGGCGACGTGCCGGGCCATGGCTCGACCGTCGTCCGTCGAGGATGTCCCCGGCTGGCAGCCGCCGGTGCTGCGCCGGCGGCTCGACGGCAGTCCGGTCGCCCCGGTGAAGCTCGCCTCGGGCTGCGACCGACGATGCACGTTCTGCGCGATCCCGTCCTTCCGCGGCTCCTTCGTCTCGCGCCCGCCCGCCGACGTGCTCGCCGAGGTGGCGTGGCTGGTCGGCGAGGGCGTGCGCGAGGTCGTGCTCGTCAGCGAGAACTCCACGTCGTACGGCAAGGACCTCGGCGACCTGCGCCTGCTGGAGGGGCTGCTCCCGCGACTCGGGCACGGACACCGGCGTGGCGCGGGTGCGGGTGGCCTACCTCCAGCCCGCCGAGGTCCGGCAGGACCTGCTGGCGGCGATCGCGAACACCCCGGTCGTCGCGCCCTACTACGACCTGTCCTTCCAGCACGCCAGCCCGACCGTCCTGCGTCGCATGCGCCGGTTCGGGGGCCGACACGAGTTCCTCGACCTGGTCGCCCGCATCCGCGAGCTGGCACCGGACGGCCGGGATCCGCAGCAACGTCATCGTCGGCTTCCCCGGCGAGACCGAGGAGGAGTTCGCCGAGCTGCTCGCCTTCCTCGAGGAGGCCCGGCTCGACGCGGTCGGCGTGTTCGGCTACAGCGACGAGGACGGCACCGAGGCGGCCGGACTTCCCGGACAAGGTCGACGACGACGTGATCCGAGCGCGCGTCGAGGAGGCGACCGCCCTCGTCGACGAGGTGATGGCACAGCGCGCCGAGGACCGGATCGGCGAGACCGTCACGGTGCTGGTCGAGTCCCTCGACTACGACGCGGACGAGCTGGCCGCTGGCGGTGGGACGGGCCGGGCACCAGGGACCGGATGACGCCGACCACGAGCGTGCGCCTCGGCGATGCGGTCGTGGAGGTGGGCGACATGGTCGTGGCGGTGGTCATCGACGTCGAGGGGGTCGACCTCGTCGCCCGCTACGTCGAGATCGCCGGATGAGGGCGCCGATCCCGGATCGCGCCGCCGACCCGATCGGCGATGCGCCGCTCGTGAACCTGCCCAATGCGCTCACGATGCTGCGGGTGCTGTGCGTCCCCGTCCTCGCGGTCCTGCTCGCCGTGGACGACGGCGAGCTCGGACCGGCCCGGGACGCCGCGGCCATCGTGTTCGTCCTCGCCTCGGTCACCGACCTCATGGACGGCGCGATCGCCCGCCGCTACGGACTGGTCACGACCTTCGGGAAGATCGCCGACCCGATCGCCGACAAGGCGCTCACCGGGGTGGCCCTGATCGGCCTGTCCCTGCTGGGCGACCTGCCGTGGTGGGTCACCGTCGTCATCCTGGTGCGCGAGATCGGCGTGACGCTGCTGCGGTTCTGGGTCATCGAGCACGGCGTGATCCCGGCCAGTCGCGGCGGCAAGGTCAAGACGGTCGCCCAGACGGTGGCGATCGCGATGTACCTCGCGGACGTGCCGCTCGCCGTGGTGGTCGACGGCTGGCCGCCATCGTCATGGCCGTGGCGGTGATCCTGACGGTCGTGACCGGGCTGGACTACGTCGTGCGGGCGGTCCGCCTGCGCCGGCAGCCGCTGGCCGACCGGCACGAACCTGGGCGAGCACCGTGCCCTGACGTCCACGGCCGAGGACGTCGTGCGCGCTGCTCATGTCCCGCGGCCTGACGGTGGCCACGGGTGAGTCGATCACGGCCGGGCTGGTGTCCGGCACCCTCGCCGACGTGCCCGGGTGCTCCGCCGTCCTGCGCGGCGGCATCGTCGCCTACCAGGCCGACGTCAAGACGGACCTGCTCCGGCGTCGATCCGGACGTCGTGGCGCGCGGCGTCGTCAGCGAGCAGGTGGCGTGCGCGATGGCCGCGGGCGCGGCGCGACGGCTCGGGGCGGACGTCGGCATCGGCACCACCGGCGTGGCCGGTCCGGACCCCCATGACGGCGAGCCGGTGGGGTCGGTCTGGATCGCCGTGGCGTCGGCCCGGATGTCGCGCCGAGCACCTCTCGCTGTCCGGGACCCGCTCCGAGATCCGGCATGCCGTCGTGCGCGCCTGCTGGTCGCTGTCGACCCGATTCTGGGCGGAGCCGGACAGGTGCCCTGCACGAGCCGGGAATAGGCCGGCAACGGCCGGCGTTGGGCAGGTCAGGAACCACGCTCGGGCGCGATGCGTCCGACGGAGGTAGAGTCAAGTGACGAGCAGTGGCAGACGCGGAGGGAGGCATCATGATCGTTCTTCGTCAGGTGATCGGTGACGAGCTTCGTCGCCGACGTCAGGATCAGGGCCGCACCCTGCGCGATGTCTCCGGTGCAGCGGCCGTCTCCCTGGGCTACCTCTCCGAGGTCGAGCGCGGGCAGAAGGAGGCCTCCAGCGAGCTGCTGGCCGCCATCTGCGGCGCCCTCGAGGTCTCGCTGTCCGACGTCCTCGCCTCCGTCAGCACCCATGTGGCCGAGGCCGAGTCACGCGTCCGGCGTCTCGCCCGTCTGACCTCGCACCGTCTCCACGGGCCAGCGATCCGGAAGCCCGGCTGATCGCCTACCCCCGCGGGAAGCGCAGGCCGCGCGGCGTCGGCAGGAAGCCAGCCGCGCCGAGCAGCCCGAGCCACGGCTCGCTGGGTGATGCTCCGTTGATCTTGGTGATGATCGCCCGGTCCATCCCGGCTCGGACCACCCGTGCGCCAGCGCACCGGCCGCGGCCGCCACGTCCTCCTCGGGCCGATCCCACACCAGCAGCGACCTGCCCCCGCGTTCGACGTAGACGGCGGGCTCGCCGTCGACCAGGGCGACCACGGCGCCCGCCTTCCGCCCGGGCCGGTGGGTGACGTCCGTCCGGCCAGCGGCGGCCAGGGCAGGGCCGCGCCGTACGCATTGGCCGGGATCGGTGGCGGCCAGCGACGACGACCTCGCCGGCGTGACGTCGCCGCGACGGCCGGGTGGGCGCTGGTCGGACCGCAACCGGTCGACGGCGGTCGGCAGCGCGAACTGCGCGGCACCCAGCCCCTCGACGGCGTAGACGCGACGGCAGCGGCCGGCGTCCTCGAAGGCCGAGAGCACGCGGTAGACGGCCGAGAAGCCGCCGACGATGCGCTCGGACATGACCGTGCCGCGGGTGACGATGCCGTGCCGGTCGAGGAGGGCCTGACCGATCGCGCCCGGCCGTCCGGGTCGGATCGGCGGTGGGTGCGGCAGCAGCGACCAGCGGCCCGCCGCGGCCGGCGGACCGGTCCGGGCCGGCAGGCTGGGGCGACCGCGCCGCCGGACGGGTCGTGCGGGCGCGCCGCCGATGCGGGCCCGCAGCGCCGCCCACCCGTCGTTGGTGATCCGGCCGGCCCACACCAGACGCCACAGCGCCTCGATGAGGTCGGCGTCCGTCGCGATCGGTCCACCACCGGTCCGCCCACGCCGACGCGGTCGGCGATCTCGCGGAAGAACTGCGCACCGCCGGCCGCCAGGCGCCGCGACGACGGCGTCCAGCCGCGGGATCGGTCTCGAGATCGGCGCCGTGCTGACGCAGATCGGCGGCCCGGTCGGCGGGCGCCAGGCACACCACGCCGTCCCCGCCGGAGAGCGCCGACACGCCCCACCACACCACGTCCCCGGAGCCGATCAGCTCGTCGAGCATGCCGTCGTGCACGTCGTCGACGCGGGCCGGGAAGGACCGCGCGCAGCCAGGTGCTGGCCGGCAGGGCGGTGCCGGCCAGCTGCTCGATGACCTCGTAGCAGCCGTCGGCGCCGGGCGACTCGAGCGCTGTCCGTGGGGGGCCACCTGCTGCCAGCGCGGCAGGAAGACCGCGTACCGGCGCCTGCGGGACCGGCTCGATCTCGTGCCGGAGGCGGGCGATGCTGCGGCGCCGGATGCGGCGCAGGACCTCGACGTCGCAGTACTCGGTGTGCGCCCCACCGGGCCGGAACTCCCCCCGCACCACCCGCCCGGCGGTGGCCAGTCGCTGCAGCACCTCGGCGGCGACGGCGACCGGCAGGCCCAACGCCGACGGCGGCCTGATCGGCCGTGAAGGGCGCGTGGGTTCGGGCGTATCGCCCGACCACGTCGCCGAGCGGATCGTCCACGATGGCGAGGTGCGCCTCGGGCAGGCCGACGGGCAGGGCGACGCCGAGCGCGTCGCGCAGTCGGCCGGCATCCTCGATCGCGGCGGTGCGATCGTCGCCCGCCATGCGGACGCGGATCGCCCGCCGATCCGCGCGCAGGTCGTCGAGCCAGCCCGGGTCGATGCCCCGCTCGCGGGCCTGGGCATCGGACAGCGGTCCGAGCAGCCGGAGCAGGTCGGCTGCGTCCTCGGCGTCGCGCGCCTGCGAGGCGGGCGTGAGGTGCTGGAGCTCGGCCTCCACCTCGTCGAGCGCGTCGGCGTCGAGCAGGTCGCGAAGCTCGGGGGTGCCGAGCAGCTCCGCGAGGAGTCCCGGATCGAGGGTGAGGGCCTGGGCTCGACGCTCGGCCAGCGGCGAGTCGCCCTCGTACAGGAACGATGCGACGTAGCCGAAGAGCAGCGACTGCGCGAAGGGCGACGGCTGCTCGGTGGACGCCTCGTGGACCCGGATCCGGCCGTCCCGGATGCGTTCCAGGACGTCGCGCAGGGCCGGCACGTCGTAGACGTCCTGCAGGCACTCGCGCACCGTCTCGAGGATGATCGGGAACGACGCGTAGTCGGCCGCGACCCCGAGCAGGTGGGCCGAGCGCTGCCGCTGCTGCCACAGCGGCGTGCGCCGGTCGGGGCGTCGTCGCGGCAGCAGCAGGGCGCGCGCGGCGCACTCGCGGAAGCGGGAGGCGAACAGCGCGGATCCGCCGACCTCGGCGGTGACGAGGGCCTCGATCTCCTCCGGCTCGATGGCGATCAGGTCCATGCACGGAGCGGGCGGACTCCTCGTCGTCGGTGTCGGGGAGCCGCAGCACGATGCCGTCGTCGGCGTGCATGACCTGGGCGTCGATCCCGATCTGCTCGCGGATCCGGGCGCCGAGGGCCAGCGCCCACGGCGCGTGCACCTGCGCGCCGAACGGGGAGTGCACGACGACGCGCCAGTCGCCGAGCTCGTCGCGGAAGCGCTCGACGACGATCGTGGTGTCGCTGGGCACCAGCCCGGTGGCCTCGCGCTGCTCGTGGACGTAGCCGACGAGGTTGGCGGCGGCGCGGTCGTCGAGCCCCGACGCCGGCGAGCACCTCGTCGGGGGCTCGGGAGCCCGCGACCGCACGGACGAACGCGCCGACCGCCTCTCCCAGCGCGGCGGGTCGGCCGAGGGCGTCGCCGTGCCAGAACGGCAGCCGCCCGGGCTGCCCCGGCGCGGGGGACACCAGGACCCGGTCGTGGGTGATGTCCTCGATCCGCCAGGAGGACGCCCCGAGGGCGATCACGTCGCCGACGCGCGACTCGTAGACCATCTCCTCGTCGAGCTCGCCGACCCGCGACCCGCCCTCGCCGACGAGGTAGACGGCGAACAGGCCCCGGTCCGGGATGGTGCCGCCGCTGGTCACGGCCAGTCGCTGGGCGCCGGGTCGTCCGGTGAGCCGGCCGGTGCTCGCGGTCCCAGACCAGTCGGGGGCGCAGCTCGGCGAACTCGTCCGACGGGTACCGGCCGGAGAGCATGTCGAGCACCGCGTCGAGGACGGCGTCGGTGAGGGTGCGTGAACGGCGCGGCCCGGCGCACGGTGGCCAGCAGGTCGTCGACGTCCCAGTCGTCCATCGCCACGCACGCCACGATCTGCTGGGCGAGGACGTCGAGCGGAGTGCGCGGTATGCGCAGGTCCTCGATGAGGCCGGCGCGCATGCGCGAGGTCACCACGGCCGCCGTGACCAGGTCGCCGCGATACTTGGGGAAGACGATGCCGCGGCTGACGGCACCGACCTGATGCCCGGCTCGGCCGACGCGCTGGAGGCCGCTGGCGACGCTGGGCGGGGTCTCGACCTGGACGACGAGGTCGATGGCGCCCATGTCGATGCCGAGTTCGAGGCTGCTGGTCGCGACCACCGCGGGCAGCCGGCCGGACTTCAGGTCCTCCTCGATGATCGCGCGCTGCTCCTTGCTCACCGATCCGTGATGGGCGCGGGCGATGGGCCCGGGTCGTCCTGCCCGCGGCGAGCGCGCGCTCGGCCGACGATCTCGTTGACCTGGGCGGTGATGCGCTCGGCCAGCCGTCGGCTGTTGGCGAAGACCAGGGTCGTGCGGTGCTGCTCGATGAGGTCGACGAGCTGCTCGTCGATGTGCGGCCAGATGGACGTGCGGGCCACGGCGCCGGCGGGCCGCCCGGAACCTCGGCCTGCGTGCCGAGCTCGGCCATGTCGTCGACCGGGACCCGGATCTGCAGGTCCCAGAGCTTCTCGCTCGCGGGTGCGACGACGGTGGCCGGCCGCTCGGCGCGCAGGAACGTGGCGACGACGTCGACCGGGCTCACGGTGGCCGACAGGCCGATGCGCTGGGCCGGGCGGTCCAGCAGCAGGTCGAGTCGCTCGAGGGACAGGGCCAGGTGGGCGCCGCGCTTGGTGCCCGCCACGGCGTGCACCTCGTCGACGATGACCGTGTCGATGCCGCGCAGCGACTCGCGCGCCTGGGAGGTGAGCATGAGGAAGAGCGACTCGGGCGTGGTGATCAGGATGTCCGGCGGTCGCTTGGCCATCCGGGTCCGCTCGGCGGGCGGGGTGTCGCCCGTGCGGATCCCGATCGTGACGTCAGCGGCGGCGATGCCGAGCCGGGTGCTCTCTCGCTCGATGCCGACCAGCGGACTGCGCAGGTTGCGCTCGACGTCGACGGCGAGCGCCTTCAGCGGCGACACGTACAGGACACGGCAGCGGCGCAGTCGATCCGCGGGCGGCTCGTCGCGCATCAGCCGGTCGATGGCGTGCAGGAAGGCCGCGAGCGTCTTGCCGCTGCCGGTCGGCGCCACGACCAGGGTGTCGTCGCCCCGCGCGATGGCCGACCAGGCGCCCTGCTGGGCCGGTGTCGCCTCGGCGAAGGCGCTCTCGAACCACGCGCGGGTCGCAGGGGAGAGGGGGCCAGGGCGTCGGCGGCGTCGGTTTCGGTCATGGCGTGCTCGCGGCGGTGGCGGCGGCGGCGGCGACCACGAGCAGCACGAAGCCCACCAGCTCGATGATCCCGATCCGGGCGGGGCGGGGGGCCGGCACTCCCATCACGAGCGACCGGGCGAGGAACCAGGCGTAGGGAGCGACGAGCAGCAGGCCCGATGGCAGCCCCCACCAGATCGCCAGTCCGACGGAGGCGAGCAGCGAGCCGGCGGCGAAGGCGCGCGAGGCGGTGCGGTACGCGGGTCGGCGCGCGCTCGCGGATGAGCGACTTCACGTGCAGGGTCGAGCCGGTCAGGAGCAGCCCCACGGCCACGGTCAGGACCCAGAGGTGGGCCGGTGCGGATGGCAGGTCCGGGACGGCGACTGACGTCTGGCCCACCGCCACCGCCCAGGTGACCGGAACCATCGCCGTGCACTGCGGCGATGAAGACGAGGTCGTTGCCGAGGGCCCGCTCGTCGTGCCGTCGGGCGTAGGCGACGTTGACGGCGAAGCTGGCCAGGTACAGCAGGGCGACCCAGATCAGCCACGGGCGCAGGACGAGCAGGGGTACCCCGCCCACCAGGAGGAGACCCCACCACCAGAGCGAGGGGGCGCGCGAAGCGACGCGGGTCGGGCCTTCGCGAGCCGCGGTCGCGCACGATGGCGAGCAGGAAGTAGCTGGCGGGAAGGCCGCGACCCAGGTGATCACCAGCAGGGCGAGGACCGGAGTCGAGGGCGCGACCGTCGCGGCGGTCGCCACCGGGAGCCCGAGGAACGCCCAGGCGCCGTGCTGGGGCGGCACGATCGGGACGCTCGCGGATCGCCGGTGCGGACGTTGGCGGCGCGGTCACGACCCGATTGTGCTGGATGGGGCAGACTGACCGCCGTGCGCCTCACAGACTTCTGGGAACGGATGGAGCAGGTCTTCGGTCCTGCCTATGCCCACTCCTGGGCGCACGACGTCGTCCTGCCGCCGCTCGGGCGTGACCGTCATCGAGGCCATCGCCGACGGGATCGACACCAAGGACATCTGGCGCGCGGTCTGCGCCACCACGGACGTGCCCGCGGTGCTGCGATGACCGAGACACAAGTGCAGGCACTCCGCGGCTGACCTGGCGGCGATCCAGCGCCGCACCGTCGGCGTCCTGTCGGTCGGGCAGGTCTTCGGCGGACTCGCGGTCGCCGGCTCGGTCGCTGCGGGCTCGCTCATCGCGGCCTCGGTCGCCGACTCCGAGGCGGCAGCGGGCTTCGCCCAGACCGCCGGTGTGCTCGGGCGCAGCCGTGCTGGCCCTTCCGCTCGCCCGGATCGCGCTGAGCCGGGGACGCCGGGCCGCGCTGGCGACCGGCTACGGCATCGGCGCGGGCGGTGCCGTCATCGTGGTGGCCGGTGCCGTCGCCAGGAACCTCCCGCTCGTGCTGCTCGGCTGCTTCTTCGTCGGGGTCGCATCCGCGTCCGGTCTCCAGGCCCGCTACGCGGCGACCGACCTGGCCCTCGAGGAGCATCGGGCGCGGGCGCTGTCATGGGTGGTGTGGGCCGGCACGGTGGGTGCCGTCATCGGGCCGAATCTGCTCAACGCCTCGGGCAATCTCGGATTGAGGCATGGGCCTGCCGCAGCTGGCCGGCCCCTACGTCGTGGCCGCCGTCTGCCTGGCCATCGCGTCGGCGGCGTTGCTGGTGTTCCTGCGGCCGGACCCCTACCTGACCGCGATCGAGCACCGGGCATCGCAGGGGCGAGGCCGCGCACCGGCCCCGCCTGCGCGACGGCATCGAGCATCTTCGCGGCCGCCCGCGTGCGGTGCTCGGCATCGCCGCGCATCGCCGTCGGGCACGTGGTGATGGTCATGGTGATGGTCATGACGCCGGTGCACATGGCGCACGTCGACGTGACGCTGCAGCTGATCGGCTTGGTCATCAGCGTCCACGTCGCCGGGATGTACGCCCTGTCGCCGGTGGTCGGCTGGGCGGTCGACCGGTTCGGTCGGATCCAGGTCGTCGTGGCCGGCATCGGCATCCTGGTGGCCGCATGCGTGATCGCCGGGCTGGCTCCGGGCGACGCCGTGCCGATGCTGGGCATCGGGCTGTTCCTGCTCGGACTGGGCTGGTCGTGCACCCTGATCGCCGGATCCACGATGGTGACCGACGAGGTGCAGCCGGTCGAGCGACCGGCGGTCCAGGGACTGTCGGACCTGGTGATGAACGCCGCCGGCGCGATCGGCGGAGCCGTCGCCGGCGTCGTGGTCCTGGTCTCGTCCTACGGAGTCCTCTGCGCCGTGGCCACCGTTCCGCTGGTCGCCCTCGGCGTGGCGGTGGCGACCCCGGCGTGTCGCGCGCATTCGAACACCCGTTCGATATAGATTCACGGCACGACAGCGAACGGGCATGCGGCCACAGGGCACCTGAGGTCACCGTCCACTGTCAGACGTCCGGCATAGGTTTCACCGCATCAGCCCTGGTCCCCGCTCCCGCGAGGTCCAGGGAACCGCCCGAGTCACCGAGGAGACACCATGGCCAGCGCCGCCAACGACCGCGAGAAGGCCCTTGACGCCGCCCTCGCCCAGATCGAGCGCCAGTTCGGCAAGGGCTCGGTCATGCGCCTCGGTGAGGAGGGCCGCGCTCCCGTCGAGGTGATCCCGACCGGCTCGATCGCCCTCGACCTCGCCCTCGGCATCGGCGGGCTGCCTCGCGGTCGCATCGTCGAGATCTACGGCCCGGAGTCCTCCGGCAAGACGACGGTGGCGCTGCACGCCATCGCTCAGGTCCAGGCCGCGGGCGGGCTGGCGGCCTTCATCGACGCCGAGCACGCTCTGGACCCGGACTACGCCTCCAAGCTCGGGGTCGACCTGGACAACCTGTACGTGTCGCAGCCCGACACGGGCGAGCAGGCCCTGGAGATCTGCGACACCCTCGTCCGCTCGGGGGCCATCGACCTCGTGGTCATCGACTCGGTCGCCGCGCTGGTGCCTCGAGCCGAGATCGAGGGGGAGATGGGCGACTCCCACGTCGGGCTGCAGGCCCGTCTCATGAGCCAGGCGCTGCGCAAGATGGCCGGTGCCCTCAGCAACACCAACACGACGGCGATCTTCATCAACCAGCTGCGCGAGAAGATCGGCGTCATGTTCGGCTCGCCGGAGACCACCACGGGCGGCAAGGCGCTGAAGTTCTACTCATCGGTCCGCTTGGACGTGCGTCGGATCGAGACCCTCAAGGGCGGGACGGAGGCGGTCGGCAACCGCACCAGGGTCAAGGTGGTCAAGAACAAGGTGGCCCCGCCGTTCAAGCAGGCCGAGTTCGACATCCTCTACGGCGAGGGCATCTCGCGTGAGGGCTCGCTGATCGACATCGGGGTCGACGCGGGCATCGTCCGCAAGTCGGGCGCCTGGTACACCTACGAGGGCGACCAGCTCGGGCAGGGCAAGGAGAACGCCCGGACGTTCCTCAAGGACAACCCTGACCTCGCCAACGAGATCGAGAAGCGCATCAAGGAGACCCTCGGGATCGGGCCACAGCTGGACGCACCGGCCGACGAGCAGGTGGCTCCGCTTGCTCCGATCGACGAGTAGTCGCGCTCGCGTGGTGAGGTACGTCAGCCAGCCGAAGCCGGGTACCTCCGCCGACCTTCAGGACGAGGCCGATCCCGAGCAGGTGGCGCGAACGATCCTGCTGCGCCGGCTGTCGGCGGCACCGCGGACGAGGGCCGAACTCCGAAGCGACCTGCTGCGCCGGGGGGTCCCCGACGGCGTCGCCGATTCGGCTCTTGACCGCTTCGCCGAGGTCGGACTGATCGACGATGCGGCGTTCGCGCGATCGTGGGTGGAGTCACGTCAGCGCACGCGAGGCTCGGCTCGAGCAGTGCTCAGGCAGGAGTTGCGCGGCAAGGGGATCGACGCTGCATGATGCCGAAGAGGCACTGGCGGCGATCGACGTGGACGACGAGTGGGACCGGGCCCGTGAGCTTGCGCGGGTGAAGGCACGGTCGACGGGGCGGCTGGATCCGGCGGCCAGGGTGCGCCGACTGGCCGGGGTGCTCCAGCGGAGGGGCTACCCCGCGTCGATGGCGTTCACAGTCGTCCGGGAGGTGCTCGGGGAGATCTCCGATCAGGAGGACGTGCTCGACGCCCTTGACGACCTGCCTGACGACAGTCGGTAGGCCACGGCGGCAATGACGCCGGCGATGCCGAAGACGACGGCCGTGCCAGCCAGCGTGGTCAGGGCATCGGGACGCAGCAGCATCGTGACGGCGAGGCAGAGCAGGACCGATCCCGCCACCAGCTTCAAGGCCCGGCCGTGCCGTTCCTGCAGCCGGGTCGCTCGCAGCGTCAGGACGGCCAGGGCGAAGACGATGAATTCGTCGAGCAGGAAGACGGTCATGTAGACGGCGAACAGGCCAGCCGCCTGCAGCGGTCCGACGCCCTGTTCGGCGAGGAGTGACGTCCACAGCAGCGGCAGCCCAGCCGTGCAGGGTGTCTCCAGGAGCGAGACCAGGACGGCCAGCGCCGCGGTGCCGGCGACCGTCGCGGCGAGCGCTCGATCCGGGGAGGCCAGCCCGCGGATCCGCGCATACAGTCCGGGGCGCTGGTCGGGAGAGATCGACAACGACGGGCCGCCGCTGAGTCCGAGTCCGTCCTTGAACTGCAGTGCGCCGAAGGTTCCGGCAATGGCCGCGACCAGCACTCGCAGCCACCCCATGCCCGTGAGGTAGGAGGCGGCGGAGTACATGCCGACCATGTACAACGCGTACATGGCGGCGGTGATCGTCAGGAAGACGCCGCCGATCACGAGGACGCGTCGGCGGGAGCCGCGGCCGGCCACCATGGCGAGTAGCAGGCTGAGCACCCACAGGGAGCAGGGGTTCACCCCGTCGACGAAGCCGATCGCAACCGTGCTCGCCAGCAGGGACAGGTCCTCGACGACGACCTCGCCGATCAGCGGTATCTCGACTGATCGCGCCGGGCTGGCGTCCTGGGGCGGGCCCTGATCGGGGCCGGCCCGTTCCTCGGCGATCGCCGCAACGATGGCATCTGCGGTGGCCTCGTCGAACCCGATCCACACATGGTCGCCGATGATCGTGACCGGAACCCCGCTCGGCTCGAAGCCGCGCTGCTCGGCCGTCTGGATCAGCAGGTCCCGGCCGGTCTCGTCGTACCAGACTTCGTGCGCATCGACCGTGACGGCGGGATCGGCGTCGGTGAGAGCCTCGAGGAAGTCGAGTTCCGCCGCGCAGTGCGGGCAGCCGTCGCCGTGGAAGATCGTGACCGTGACCGGTGCGGCGTCCTCGGCGTGCGCCGCGGGGATCGGGGCGATGGCCATCGCCGATGGCCACGAGCGCCCCAGCAAGCAGGGCTAACGCGCGTCGTGCGACCACGGTTCCAGCATGGCGGCCGGCCGGGAGCGGTCGTCAGGGGCTAACGGCCTCCGCTATGCCGACGCCGTGGGACGCGCCCAGGAGGGGCAGCACGATCGCATCGACGATGTGCTCGAGCTCCGCGTGAGTGGGCGCCTGGCCGGTGAGCACCAGCTGGTGCACGACGAGTGCGGCGGGCACCTGGAGCACGTAGGGATCGACCGGCTGGGTCGGGATGTCGCCCCGGGCCATCGCCTCCTGCAGCACGCCGACGAGTTCAACCTGCTTGGGGATCCCGAACCTCGTCTGGAACTCCGCGGACAGTTCGGGGTCGTGGGCGGCCTCGCTGATGAGCTCACGCAGGACGATGCCGAGGTCTCCGGCCAGCTGCGTCGACAGGGTGGTCAGGGACGCCAGCAGGTCGTCGCGGAGGGATCCGTTCCCCGAGGCTGCCGGAGGCAGGGCCTCCTCCATCGTGCTCACGAAGACATCCAGAGCCAGGCCGCGCACGTTCGGCCACCGCCGGTACAGCGCCGACTTGCCGGTTCCCGCGCGCTTGGCGATGCGGTCCATCGAGGCTCCCCGCACGCCCCGCTCGGCGATCTCGGCAAGCGCGGCGTCGAAGACCGCCTCGCGAAGGACCTCGCCTCGGCGGCGCATCACGCAGTTGTTGACCACGTCGGAACGGTAGCACGATAGGGAACGCGTCCGTACCTTGATTTGACAGTTAGGGAACGATAGCGTTCGCTAACGTCAGGGCCGGAGCGAACCGGCCGCCGGACATCTCTCGGGCACTCCTCGCCCTTGGCCGTGGAAGAAGGATTCATGCCGATCCTGTCAGCGTGGGCGGTTCGTCGCCCCGTCGTCGCCCTGATCACCTGGCTGGTGGCGCTCGTCGCCATCGTCGGCCTCGGCACGCAGGTGGGCGGTGAGCTGAACGACTCCTTCGACCTTCCGGACACCGAGTCGAAGGTCGCGACCGACCTGCTGGTCGCCGCGGGAACGGACACCAGCCGACTCGACGGCGGAGCCACGATCGTGTGGTCACCGGCCACCGGCTCAGCGGTCGATCCCGCCGTGGCCGAGCAGGTCACGCCGGTCCTGCAGACCGTTGCCGGCCTGGCCTCGGTGGCCTGCGTGACCAACCCCCTTGATCCGCAGAACCCGACGCTGGGAGTCGACTGCCCTGAGGCGAGCGGCCCGGACCCGGCAGCGATCCAGGCCCTCACTCCCGAAGAGCAGCAGGTGCTCGGCCAGTCCTTCTCGTCGGTGAGCCCCGACGGCACGGTGGCCTACTCGACGATCTCGTTCGCGACGAACGACAAGGGTGAGCTCGACGTGTCGACCGAGGACGCCAAGGTGATCCTCGACTCCGTGAAGGCGCTCAACGGCGACCAGATCCAGGCGGGCGCTCAGGGCCAGGTGCTTGAGTTCGCCGGACAGGAGCCGCCGAGCTCCGAGGCCATCGGCCTGCTCGTGGCCATCATCATCCTGCTCATTGCCTTCGGGTCCATCGTGGCGGCCGGCATGCCGATCGTCGTCGCCCTGGTCGGCCTGACCATGGGACAGATGGGCGTCCTCATCGTCGCCAACTTCCTCGACGTCGCCACCTTCGCCCCGACCCTCGCGGCGATGATCGGCCTGGGCGTCGGCATCGACTACGCGCTGTTCGTCATGAACCGGTTCCGACAGGCGGTCCTGGCCGGACATGCGCCCAAGGATGCGGCCATGGAGTCGGTCGAGACCGCAGGACGGGCCGTCCTGTTCGCCGGCACTACCGTCATCATCGCGCTGCTCGGCCTGTTCGTGCTGGGCATCAACTTCTTCAACGGACTGGCCCTGGCGGCTGGCGTGACCGTCCTCATGGTCATGCTGTCGGCCCTGTGGATGCTTCCGGCCCTGCTCAGCCTGATGGGCAACAAGGCCCTTGCGTGGCGCCTGCCCTGGGGCAAGAAGCCCGGTGAGGTGCACCCGGAGGGCAAGGCATGGGCGCGCTACGGACGGGCACTGCAGAAGCGCCCGATCGTGCCAGCCCTGCTGGCCCTCGGTGTCGTGCTGGTGCTGGCCATACCCATGCTCAGCCTGCGCCAGGGCTTCGCCGACGACTCCGGGAAGCCGGAGGGCTCGACCGCCCGTATCGCGTACGACCTGCGCGCCGAGGGCTTCGGCCCTGGCGTGAACGGCCCGTTCCTCGTGGTCGCCGACCTGTCCGAGGCGAACGGCCCGGACGCCTACGCACAGATCATCGCGGGGCTGGCATCCGCCGAGGGTGTCGCCGGGACCTCGCCGAGCGCCGAGGTCCTGCCGATCCTGGGCAAGATGGCGGCCGCAGCCGCCGAGCAGGCGGCCGGGAACCCGGCAGCCGAGCCGCAGACCATCCAGGCCATCGCCGTCTACCCGTCGAGCGCACCGCAGGACGAGGCGACAACCGAGCTCCTTGACCGACTGCGCACCGAGGTTAACCCGACGATCGAGGATGCGACGGGCGCGAAGCTGTATGTCGGCGGTACGCAGGCCATCACCAGCGACTTCACCACGGTGCTTGGCGATGCGCTCCCGCTCTTCCTGGCCATCGTGATCGGCCTGGGCTTCCTGGCACTCATGCTGCTGTTCCACTCCCTGCTGGTGCCGCTGACCGCCGCGGTCACGAGCCTGCTGTCGTTCTCGGCCGCGATGGGCATCACGGTCGCCGTGTTCCAGTGGGGCTGGTTCAGCGACATCCTGGGCGTCCCGGGAACCGGGCCGATCTTCCCGTTCCTGCCGATCATGGTGTTCGCCATCCTGTTCGGCCTGTCGATGGACTACCAGGTGTTCCTGGTGTCCCGCATGCAGGAGGAGTGGGCGCGGACCGGGGACAACCTGGCCTCGGTTCGCCGAGGACTGGCCGGCTCTGGCCGGGTCGTGGTCATCGCCGCCGCGATCATGTCCAGCGTGTTCCTGGCCTTCGTGCCGAGCACGAACTCCACGATCAAGCTGTTCGGTATCGCGCTCGCCTCGGCGGTCCTCATCGATGCCTTCATCGTCCGGCTGATTCTCGTTCCGTCCTTGATGTCGATGTTCGGCAAGGCGAACTGGTGGCTTCCGGGGTGGCTGGATCGGATCCTGCCGAAGGTGCACATCGAGCCGGGTGAGGACGAGATCCTCGACGACGAGCCGGAGGCGGCGGTCCCGGTCGGGAGCTGACCGACGACGCGCGAAGGGCTGTCCGATCTGGGCAGCCCTTCGGCGTTGTGGATGTGGTTCGCTGGGCGCAACAACGGACCTGACTGCGGAGGAACCATGAGACGACTTCCCGTCCTGCTCGCCACCCTTGCCCTGGTCGCGCCCGTTGCGCTCACTGGCTGCAGCGGCAGCAGCAGCGGTGACAGCGGCGGTGGCGGTGGAGCCAGCAGCATCAGTGCCGCCCGTGCCGAGCTGCTCGATCTGCTGCGGGCCGACGGCAAGTCCGCCGGTGTGCCGGATGCGATCGTCGAGTGCATGATCGCAGGCGCCGGAGAACTGACCGACGACCAGATCCAGGCCCTGCTGGACGACACCCAGGATGACGCGACCATCGCGACTGCCAATGCCATCCTCGAGGCTTGCGCTGCGTCGGCTCCGGCAGAGTAGGACGGCCGTAGCCGCCCGCTGCTGCTGCCGACCGGCGGTCGACAGCACTAGCGTGTCCCCGTGATGGCGCAGGACCCTGCCCAGCGACCGCCACGCAGTTCGCTCGTCCTGCTGGCGCTGATCACCGGGGCCATCGTCGCCAATGTCAACCTGAGTGTTGCGAACGTCGCCCTCCCGACCATTGGCTCGGATCTGGACGCCAGCCAGGACCAGTTGACCGCGATCGCCAACGCCTTCGCCCTCGGACTGGCGTCCACCGTGCTCTACCTCGGGTCCATCGGCGACCGCTACGGGCGCAAGCTGCTGTTCGTCCTGGGGGCGGTCCTCACGGTCCCGACCGCCATGATGGCCGCGTGGGCGCCGACCCCCGAAGTGCTGACCCTCGCCCGGTTCCTCGGCGGCTTCGCCGCGGCTCTGCTCTTCCCGACCACGTTGTCGCTCATCTCCGCCCTGTACCGGGGTCGCGCCCGGGTGTCGGCCATCGCGCTGTGGTCGGGCCTCGGCGGTGGCGTGGCCGCTCTGGGGCCGTTGATCGGCGGCTGGCTGCTGGAGTACTTCTGGTGGGGCTCGGTCTTCCTCATCACCCTCCCGCTCGTCGCGCTCGCCCTCCTCGTGGGCCTCTGGGTGCTGCCCTGGCGGGCCGGTGAGGGAGTGTTCCCCGTCGATCACCTCGGCGGCGTCCTATCCGTCATCGGCGTGGGCGCGCTGATCCTCGCCATCGAGCGAGCGGACATGGGCATCACGCCACCCTGGCTGGCCCTGCTCGCGCTGGCGATCGGCGCGCTGGCCGCCTTCGGGTGGCGGCAGACCCGCGCCCCGCGACCGTTGGTCTCCCTGCCACTGGCCAAGGCGCGCACCTTCTGGGTCGCGTTCGTCGCTGGGTCCATCACCTTCGGGTCGCTGATCGGCGCAATGTTCATCGGCCAGCAGTTCACCCAGAACGTGCTCGGGTACGACACTCTCACCGCTGCCGCGGTGGTGCTCCCTGCGGCGATCGCCACGGCGGTCTTCGGGCAGGTCGCTGGGCATCTGATTTCTGCGCGAGGTTCCCAGTTCACCTTCATGCTGGGTCTCGGCTCGGTCGCGGCGGGTTTCACGGTCATGCTCGTCACCTGGACCGACGGCGCCTCGATTGCCTGGGTCCTGGCCGCCTATGCGCTCACCGGCACCGGGGTCGGGTTGGCCGCCACGCCGGCATCACGCTCACTGATGTCGTCGGTGCCTGCGAGTCGAGGCGGAATGGGATCGGCGTTCCTTGATCTCACGCGTGACTTCGGCGGCGCGATCCTGCAGGCGATCATGGGCGGACTGCTGGCCTTCGCCTACACCCGGCAGATGAACGAGGACCTCACCGGGCTGACGCCGGAACAGGCCGCCAAGGTCAGCACCGAGGCCGCCTCGCAGCTGACGTCGTCGTATGAGGCGGCAGCACAGGTGGCGACCTCCTTCCCTCAGGCGGCGGGTGATGAGATCGTCCGGGCAGCAGCCCAGGCATTCACGGACGGGAAGACGGTGGCCATCGCGATCGCGCTGCTCATGACGATCATCGGCCTGTTCCTCGTGCTGATCGTGTACCCGCGCAAGGATGCGGAAGAGGCCTACTACGCCTCCGTCCAGGAGGAGGCGGTCTCCCGCGTGGAGCAGGGCTCGATCACTGAAGGCATCGCGTGAGGGGCGACGACCTGCTGATCCGTACGCCCCGGCTAGACCTGCACACGGTGCTGCCCGCCGAGTACGCGCTGCTCGCGGTCGATCGGGGTGATCCGCGATTGTGGGTGGATCGCGGCTTCACCAATCCGCACGGGCATCTGGTGGCGGATCCAGGCCCACTGCCGCACCGGATCCCGCGCATTCTTGACCGATCCCGGTGCGGCCCCCTACCTGCTGCGCCTCGCGGTGCTCCGCGAAGAGGGCGTCGTCATCGGCAGCAGCGGGTTCCACGATCGTCCCGACAGCGGCGGCATGATCGAGATCGGGCTGGGCGTCGAGCCCGCCTACCGCGGACGGGGCCTCGCGCAGGAGCAGCTGCACGGCATGTGGGGCTGGGTCATCGACCAGCCCGGGGTTCGCACCCTGCGCTACACGGTCGGTGTCGAGAACGTCGTGTCTCAGGCGATCATCCGCAAGCTCGACTTCACCCACGTCGGTCAGCAGATCGATGAGGAGGACGGCCCCGAGGACATCTTCGAGATGGATGCGGACGAGTACCGACGCAGGTTCAGTCGCCGTTGCAGGTGACGGAACGCCAGATCGCCCCAGGTGTCCGGCCCCACGAGCCCGTCGACGGTGAGGCCTCGGTCCCGCTGGTAGGCCTTCACGGCCGCCCGCGTGCGCGGTCCGTACTGCCCGTCGACGGCCAGGTCGGCGCCAAGAACCGTCTGCAGCACACTGGTCGCGTACGGGGACGATGCTGCGTCGATGAGATTCGGCTTCTCCTCACCGTTGCAGATGTAGGCGATCGCCTCGTCGGGTCCGGAGACGAGGGCAGGTCCGACCGTTCCGATGTCCTCCTGCTCATCGACGGAACCCCCGCCCTTGAGTTCCTCGACCCAGACGTCCCCCGACCAGGCAAACGTCCGGGCGACCTCACCCTGAGGTCCGTACGTGACGAAGGTGAGCGTCGACCCGTGGCGGGTGGGCGCGTCGACGGCCTCAACATCGGTCGTGTCGAAGACCGCCTCGGGACTGGTGCCGCGGACATCGTCCGACCTCCAGTACCTGACCTGAGGCTGGGGGATCCCGTCCTCCAGCTGGCACCCGAAGGTCGCTACGGCGTCGAGCTCCCCGTCCCCGGTGAAGTCAAGCTTGACGATGCGCAGGTCGATCGCACTCTCGCCAGTCCCGATGCCGGCGCAGAGGTCGTCGGCCGCGACCCGGACCTCGTCGTCGCCCACTGATGGCGAGACATCAGCGGCAGACGGCTGCGCTCGATGACGTGACCACGTCCGGAGCGGGAGCAGCGACGACGGTCGATGGAGGGGTGGTTGGCGCGGGCGTTCCAGATCCGGCACTGCACGAGGCAAGAACCAGCGCGGCCACGACGACCAAGGCGGACCGGGCAGCACGCATGGGTCACCTCTCGCTCCGGCATCCTCGGCGCGTCGAGGACGCGGCCCCCGTCCGACCATGTGTCGGACCATCGCAGCGTCTCACCTGGTCGACCCTTCGACAACGAGCCCCGCCGTGGGAAGTTTGCTCCACATGGATTGATCCCGGGCTCGGTCCTCGCGCGAGAGGTGGGTGAGAGCGAAACGAGAGGTTCATGCTGCACAGTCGCTGCCAAAGGAACCAAAGAGGGGCTGCCGACTCGTGAAACCGCACGGACTCGTCCGCCATTTCCTGCGCAGGCGCCAGGTGCCCTGGCCCGCGTCGGACGACCGCGGCACGACGGCCGCTGAGTACGCCCTCATCGCCTCGCTCATCGCCGTGGTGATCGTGCTCGCTGTGACCCTGCTCGGCCAGAGCGTTCGGGGCCTCTTCGACGACGCGGCATCCTCGGTCTCCAGCGTCGCAGGGTGAGGCAGCCGCCTCACCTCCCGTCCCCGTCGTCCTAGACTCGGCGCCGATGACTTCCCTGACTTCGGCCGCCACGCCGTCCCTCCCGCGCACCTATCAGGTGCGCACCTACGGCTGCCAGATGAACGTCCACGACTCCGAGCGCCTGTCCGGGCTGCTGGAGAGTGCCGGCTACGTTCCGGCGGCGGAGGGGGACACGGCCGACGTCGTCGTCTTCAACACCTGCGCGGTGCGCGAGAACGCGGACAACCGCCTCTACGGCAATCTCAGCCATCTCGTCCCGGTGAAGGCGGAGCATCCGGGCATGCAGATCGCCGTGGGCGGCTGTCTCGCGCAGAAGGACCAGGGCGAGATCCTCACCAAGGCGCCCTGGGTGGATGTCGTCTTCGGGACCCACAACATCGGCTCCCTGCCGGTGCTGCTCGAGCGTGCCCGGATCGCCGAGGAGGCCCAGGTCGAGATCAGGGAGTCCCTCGACGTCTTCCCGTCCACCCTGCCGACGAAGCGCGACAGCGCCTACTCCGCGTGGGTGTCGGTCAGCGTCGGGTGCAACAACACCTGCACGTTCTGCATCGTGCCCGCGCTGCGCGGCAAGGAGAAGGACCGGCGCCCCGGTGACATCCTCGGCGAGATCCGGGCGCTGGTCGACGAAGGGGTGCTCGAGATCACCCTGCTGGGGCAGAACGTCAACGCCTACGGCTCGGAGTTCGGTGACCGCGAGGCCTTCTCCAAGCTGCTGCGCGCCTGCGGCGAGATCGACGGTCTCGAGCGGGTGCGCTTCACCAGCCCGCACCCGCGCGACTTCACCGACGACGTCATCGCCGCCATGGCCGAGACCCCCAACGTGATGCCCCAGCTGCACATGCCGCTGCAGTCGGGCTCGGACGCCGTGCTGCAGCGCATGCGGCGTTCGTATCGGCAGGACCGCTACCTCGGCATCATCGAACGCGTCCGTGCCGCCATGCCCGAGGCGGCCATCACCACGGACATCATCGTCGGCTTCCCGGGGGAGACCGAGGAGGACTTCGACCAGACCATGCACGTCGTCCGCGAAGCCCGGTTCGCCGGCGCCTTCACCTTCCAGTACTCCAAGCGACCCGGCACCCCCGCGGCCACCATGGACGATCAGGTGCCGCAGGAGGTCGTCACGCAGCGCTACAACCGGCTCCTGTCCCTCGTCAACGACGTCGCCTGGTCGGAGAACCAGGCCCAGCACGGGCGGATCGTCGACGTGTTGATCGCGGAGGGTGAGGGTCGCAAGGACGACCGCACCGAGCGCCTCTCAGGTCGCGCCCCGGACAACCGCCTCGTGCACGTGGCCGTGGACGGGGCTGTCGGAGTCCCAAGGCCGGGGGACGTCGTGACCTGCGAGGTCACCTATGCGGCACCCCACCATCTCGTGGCCGATCGCGTGCTGGGCATCCGGCGGACGAAGGCGGGGGACGCCGGTGAGCGCGCAAGGTCGACGTCGCCGGTCGGGGTCTCGCTCGGCATGCCGTCGATCCGGACGTGACCGTCCTCGCCATCGTCGGCCCGACCGCGTCGGGCAAGTCGGCGCTGGCCGTACGAGTGGCCCAGCGCCTGGGCGGCCGAGCCGAGATCGTCTCCACGGACTCGATGCAGGTGTACCGCGGCATGGACATCGGTACGGCGACTCCCACCCGTGCAGAGATGGAAGCCGTGCCGCATCACCTGCTCGACGTGTGGGAGCCCGAGCATGCCGTCACCGTTGCGGAGTTCCAGGTCACGGCGCGGGAGGCGATTGACCGGATCCTGGGTAGCGACGGGATCCCCATCGTGGTCGGCGGGAGCGGGCTCTACGTGTCCGCCGTCCTCGACGACCTGCGGTTCCCGGGCACGGATCCGATGGTCCGGGCCCGGCTGGAGGCCGAACTGGACGACATCGGGCCTGCTGCCCTCCACGCTCGGCTGGCGCAGGTGGATCCCGCCGCGGCCGAAGCGATCCTGCCGACGAATGGCCGGCGCATCGTGCGGGCTTTGGAGGTCATCGAGATCACGGGGGAGCCGTTCATCGCCCGGCTGCCCGAGCCGACCGAGGTGTACCGCACCGTCCGGGTCGGGCTCGACGTGCCGCGGGATGAGCTGGATGCCCGCATTGCGGAGAGGGTCGACCTGATGTGGGAGCGGGGCTTCGTCGACGAGGTCCGTGTCCTACGTGAGCAGGGGCTCGCGGACGCCGTGACCGCATCGCGAGCGTTGGGCTACCAGCAGGTGCTGGCGTTCCTGGCGGGAGCGTGCACCGAGGAGCAGGCGCGGCAGGACACGATCGACGCGACGCGACGATTCGCACGCCGGCAGCAGCGCTGGTTCCGCCGCGACGGTCGCATCACGTGGATCCGCTACGACGACGCCCGGCGTCCTCGACGAGGTCGAGGCACTCTGGCGAGCGGGGACCACCACGTAGTACTCGGTGCCAAGGATCAGGGCCTGTGCGGCACGCGGCAGGCGGGTGAGGACGGCGAGCGTTCGGGTGGTGCCGTCCGCAGCGGCCTGGGACGCGTGCGCCCGCAGCGCGGCGTCCTTGGCAGGCAGGTGCTTGCGGACGTTCACCCGGTGGCTGATCTCGGCCCGCGGCGTCCACGCGGAGTCGAACTCGTCCGGCGAGAACTCATCCGGGGTCAGGTGCATGCTCGCGGCCAGACGGGCAGCGCGGGCGATCGGCTCGCGGGGGAGGGTGGCCTCGAACAGGTTCGGTCGCCGCGCGCACAGGTCCCTCGCGGCACGCACCGCGTGATGGACCTTCAGGTGGTCCGGATGCCCGTACCCGCCCGACGAGTCGTAGCCCACCAGGACGTCGGCGGACTCCTCGTCGCAGATCTCCGCGATGCGCCGAGCAACGACCGACTGTCGACATGGGCGAACCCATCGGCGTTCTCCCCTCGCAGGCCGGAGTCGTGGTAGCCGAGCACGACGGTGCGCGCGACCCCCAGCGCCGCGGCCGACACGCCCGGCCTCCGCGAGTCGCGTTTCGGCGAGTCCCTCCCGGAACTCATGAGAGGTGAGGCCCGCGGCGCCGTCCGTGGCGATGACGAGCACAACGCGATGTCCCTCGGCGGCGGCGCGTGCCATCGTCCCGGCGGTCAGGAGCGCCTCGTCGTCAGGGTGAGCGTGCACGAACACCAGGCTCTGGGTCGTGGGGCTCATGGCAGCCATTGTGGCGTACGGTCCGTCATCATGAGGATCGCCCACGTGAGCGACTGCTACGCCCCGCGGACCGGCGGGATCGAGACGCAGGTGCGCGCGCTCGCCGGCCGTCAGGCGGCCAGGGGGGATGAGGTGCGGGTCATCACCGCCACTCCCGGCCATGCCGGCGTGTTCGCCGGGGACGATGTGGTCGACGGTCTGCCGGTCCACCGGGTGGCGGCGCACCTCCCGTTCGAGCTGCCGGTCCACCCGCGCACCGCCCGCGAGGTGGGCGCCCTGCTCGACCGTCACCCGGTCGACGTCATCCACGTGCACGCCGGCGTCGTCTCGCCGTTCGCCTGGGGCGCGATCCGCGCGGCGTCCCGCCGCCACCTGCCCACGCTCGTGACGGTGCACAGTGTCTGGGGTCCGCTCGCCCGGCCGGGTTTCGGCCTGTCCGAGGCGCTCCTGCGCTGGGCTCGGTGGGGCGTCACCCTCAGCGCGGTCAGTGAGGTGGCGGCGGAGCGGATCCAGCGAGCGGTGCCGCGGGCCGGGACGGTGCTCGTCGTGCCGAACGGGATCGATCCGGACCAGTGGCGCATCGACCCGGGGGCTCCTGATCCGGGCCGCCTTCGCGTGGTGACGGTGATGCGGATGGCGCCCCGCAAGCGGACGCTGCCGCTGGTGCGGATCCTGGAGGCGACAGCCCGGCACCTGCCCGCGCAGGTGAGCCTCGAGGCGACGGTTGTGGGAGACGGACCCGAGCGGGCGCGCGCGGAGAAGTACGCACGTGAGCACGGCCTCGCCGGGCGGATCCGCTTCACCGGACGGCTCGACCGGGCCGCCATCCTGGCGGTCTTCGCCGGCTCCGACGTGTACCTGCAGCCCTCGGTGAAGGAGTCCTTCGGGCTCGCCGCCCTGGAGGCACGGTCCGCTGGCCTCCCCGTGGTCGCGCGCTCGCAGACGGGGACGACCCAGTTCATCCACGACGGGGAGCAGGGCCTGCTCGCCGACGACGACGAGGGTCTGGCACGGGCGCTGGTGCGCCTGGGATCGGACCGGGACCTACTGGCCGCGATCACGCAGCACAACCGGACGACGCAGCCCGTGGACTCCTGGCCGCATGTGCTCGACGTGGTGGATGCCGCGTACGCGCGTGCGGGCACCCCGCCTCGCTGACGCTACGCTCACGGCATGGCCCACTTGAACGAGGTGCCCTTCGTCAAGGGCCACGGCACCGGCAACGACTTCGTCATCATTCCCGACGTCGACGGTCGACTGGACCTCACGCTCGACCAGGTCCGATGGCTCTGTGACCGACACCGCGGCATCGGCGCCGATGGGGTGCTGCGAGTCGTGCGCACCGAGCACGTCCCGGAGTTTGCCGATTTCGCTGCCGTGGCGGAGTACTTCATGGACCACCGGAACGCCGACGGGTCGCTTGCCGAGATGTGCGGCAACGGCGCCCGTGTCTTCGTGCGCTACCTCGACGCCACGGGGCTGGTGACCGACAACGACGTCACCATCGCCACGCGCGGGGGCCTGCGCAGCACCACGATCAACCCCGACCGCACGGTCACGATCGACATGGGCTCGGCCACGACTCCCCGAGCGCGCGCCCTGCCCCAGGTGAGGGTGGGTGACCACTCCTGGCCCGCCACCGGCGTCCTCGTCCCGAACCCGCACGCCGTCGTCTTCGTCGACGACCTGGCCGATGCGGGGGATCTGCGGTCTTCACCCGATGTCACGCCCTCGGACGTCTTCCCCGAAGGAGTCAACGTCGAGTTCGTCGTCGATCGCGGTCCCGAGCACGTGTCGATGCGCGTGCACGAACGAGGGGTCGGGGAGACGCTCTCCTGCGGTACCGGCGCCTGCGCGGTTGCCTGGGCGGCCCGGCGACGGACGCCCGACGTCGTGGGGGAGACGACCTGGCGCGTCGACGTCCCCGGCGGCACGCTGCACGTCACCGAGACCGCAACCGGCTCGATGCTGCTCACCGGACCGGCCGAGCTCGTCGCGCGCGGCACGGTGCTCCTGCCGGGCTAGCTCGCGCTCGAGGAAGCCGGTCGCAGCACCGACAGCGCCGCGCTGACGGCCGGGGTGACTGCTTCCGGCTCGTCTTGAGCGGCGGACGCGAGGTCATCCACCATGGTCGGCGCCCAGAACATGCGCAGGTGGTTGGCGGTCTGCTCGGCAGCTCGCGTAGCGTCCGGGACGCTCGCTGAGATCTGGTTCGCCATCCTGATGAGCTTCGCCCGGTGGTCGGCGCCCTCGGTCATGCGCGTGCTCCCGCCAGGGAATCGGGCCGGACCTCGACCGCCGTCACCTTGTACTCGGGGCAGTTGGTCGCCCAATCCGAATTGTCGGTCGTCACGACATTCGCACCGCTGACCGGGTGGTGGAACGTCGTGTAGACCACGCCGGGTGGCACCTCGTCGCTGATGCGCACGCGCATCGACGTGACGCCGGCGCGACTGCTGATCTGGATCCAGGTGCCGTCGGAGATGCCGCGCACCTCGGCGTCCGCTTCGTGCATGTCGAGCACGTCCTCCGGATGCCACGTCACGTTCGCCGTGCGACGCGTCTGGGCGCCGACGTTGTACTGGCTCAGGATCCGACCCGTGGTCAGGAGGAGCGGGTACTTGCGCGTGGTCCGTTCGTCGGTGGGCACGTAGGGCGTGGTGACGAAGTTGCCGAGGCCCCGGACGAAGCCCTCAGCGTGCATCGTTGGCGTGCCCACGGGCGCCGCCTCGTTGCAGGGCCATTGGACGCTGCCGACCCGGTCGAGCAGCGCGAACGAGACGCCAGCGAAGGTCGGCGTCAGTCTCGCGATCTCATCCATGATCTCGGCGGCCGAGTCGTAGTGCATCGGGTAGCCCAGTGCCGTCGCGAGATCGCAGGCCACCTCCCACTCCGCCTTGCCCGTGCGGCTGGGCATGACCGGGCGCACTCTGTTGATCCGGCGTTCGGCGTTGGTGAAGGTGCCGTCCTTCTCCAGGAATGACGTACCCGGCAGGAAGACGTGCGCGAACGCGGCTGTCTCGTTGAGGAAGAGGTCCTGGACGATCACCAGGTCCATGGCTCCGAGGGCCGCCTTGACGTGACTGGTGTTGGGATCCGACTGCGCGAGGTCCTCGCCCTGGATGAAGATCGCCCGGAACGCGCCGATGGTGGCCTCGTCGAGCATGTTCGGGATCCGCAGCCCGGGCTCGGCTCGCAGTTGCGTGCCCCACGCGCCCTCGAACAGGTGGCGCACGGTGTCGTCGGACACGTGCCGGTAGCCGGGGAACTCGTGGGGGAAGGACCCCATGTCGCAGGACCCCTGGACGTTGTTCTGCCCGCGGAGCGGGTTCACGCCGACGCCGCGGCGGCCGATGTTCCCGGTCGCCATCGCGAGGTTGGCGATCGCCATGACCATGGTCGATCCCTGACTGTGCTCGGTGACCCCGAGGCCGTAGTAGATCGCCGCGTTGGGTGCCGCCGCATAGGCGCGGGCCGCGGATCGCAGTTGTTCGGCAGGTACGCCCACGTGCTCCGCAAGGTGCTCGGGGCTGTTCTCGGGCTGTCGGATGAACTCCTCCCACGCGGCGAACGACGCGGGGTCGCAGCGCTCGGCGACGAAGTCGCGATCCACCAGGTCCTCGGTGACAACGACATGGCTGATGGCGTTGATGACGGCGACGTTCGTCCCTGGGAGCAGCTGCAGATGGTGGGCGGCCTCGACGTGGGGCGAGCGCACGAGGTCGATGCGGCGCGGATCGATCACGATCAGGCCAGCCCCCTGGCGCAGGCGCCTCTTCAGTCGTGACGCGAACACCGGATGAGCATCCGTGGGGTTGGCGCCGATGACGACGACGAGGTCGGATTCCTCGACGGACGCGAAGTCCTGCGTTCCGGCCGAGGTGCCGAACGTCTGCTTGAGGCCGTAGCCCGTGGGGGAGTGGCACACCCGTGCGCACGTGTCGACGTTGTTGTTGCCGAACGCCGCGCGGATCATCTTCTGGACGACATAGACCTCCTCGTTCGTGCACCGGGAGGAGGTGATGCCGCCGATCGAGTCGATGCCGTGCTTGTCCTGGATCTGCCGCAGTCGGGATGCGGCAAATGCGATGGCCTCGTCCCAGGTCGTCTCGCGCCAGGGGTCGTCGATGCCGTCGCGCACCATGGGGGACACGACCCGGTCAGGGTGGGTCGCGTAGCCCCAGGCGAACCTGCCCTTCACGCACGAGTGACCGGCGTTGGCGCCGCCCTCCTTCGCGGGCACCATCCGGACCAGCTCATCCCCGCGCAGCTCGGCATTGAACGAGCAACCCACGCCGCAGTACGCGCAGGTGGTCTTCACCGTCCGGGTGGGGAGGCCGAGGTCGACGACGCTCTTCTCCTCCAGGGTCGCGGTGGGGCAGGCCTGGACGCAGGCGCCGCACGACACGCATTCGCTGTCGATGAACGGCTCGTCCGCCCCCGCGCTCACCTTCGATTCGAATCCGCGGCCGGAGATCGTCAGGGCGAAGGTGCCCTGCACCTCGCCGCAGGCGCGAACGCACCGGCTGCAGGCGATGCACTTGCTGGCGTCGAACGAGAAGTACGGGTTGCTCGAGTCGGTCGGTGCCTGCAGGTGGTTCTCGCCGTCGAACCCGTAGCGAACCTCGCGCAGGCCGACGACGCCGGCCATGTCCTGGAGCTCGCAGTCCCCGTTCGCGGGGCAGGTGAGGCAGTCGAGCGGGTGGTCGGAGATGTACAGCTCCATCACGCCGCGACGGATCTTGGCGACGTGCGGCGTCTGCGTGTGCACCACCATGCCGTCCTCGCACGGGGTGGTGCATGACGCCGGCGTGCCCTTGCGGCCGTCGATGTCCACGACGCACATGCGGCAGGACCCGAAGGCCGCCAGGGAGTCCGTCGCACAGAGCTTCGGCACGGCCACGCCCGCCTCGGCCGCAGCCCGCAGGACCGAGGTGCCGGAGGGGACGGTGACCGCGATGCCGTCGACGGTGAGGGCGACCGACTCGTGCGAGGCGCGGGCAGGCGTCCCGTAGTCGATCTCGTCAGCGATGGTCATCGTGGCTCCGATCGTTCATCTCGAAATCCTCGGCGAACCCGTGCAACGCGCTGAGGACCGGCATCGGCGTCAGGCCGCCCATCGCGCACAGCGACCCGTCGGCCATCACCTCGCACAGGTCGACGAGCAGCGCCCGGTTCGCGTCGGGCTGGTCGCCGGCGATGATCCGGTCGATCACCTCGACGCCGCGCACGCTGCCGATCCGACAGGGGGTGCACTTGCCGCATGACTCCTCGGCGCAGAACTCCATGGCGAACCGTCGCCTGCTGTGCCATGTCGACCGTGTCGTCGAAGACGACGACGCCGCCGTGCCCCAGCATGCCGCCGGCTGCGGCGAGCGCCTCGTAGTCCATGGGGACGTCGAGTTGCGCGGCCGACAGGTACGCTCCCAGCGGCCCACCCACCTGCACGGCCCGCACGGGTCGGCCGCTGCGGGTGCCGCCGCCATAGCCGTCCACCAGTTCCCGCAGCGTGATCCCGAAGCCGGTCTCGACGATGCCGCCCTGTCGGACGTTCCCGGCCAGTTGGAAGACCTGGGTGCCCAGCGATCGGCCGGTGCCGTAGCCCGCGTACGCCTCGGCTCCTCGCTCGGCGATGAACGGGACGGCGGCGATGGACAGCACGTTGCCGATGAGGGTCGGCCTGCCGAACAGTCCCTCGATCGCCGGAACGGGCGGCTTGGCCCGCACCATGCCGCGCCGACCCTCGATGCTCTCGAGCATCGCGGTCTCCTCACCGCAGACGTACGACCCGGCGCCGACGCGCACGTCGAGGTCGAATGCCCGACCGCTGCCGAGGACGTCGGGGCCCAGCCACCCCCGTGCTCGGGCGACGTCGATGGCGGCCCGCATCATGCGGATGGCGTCCGGGTACTCCGACCGGATGTAGACGATCCCGGTGGTCGCGCCGACGCTGAGGCCGGCGATCGTGGCGCCCTCGATGAGGGTCAGCGGGTCGCCCTCCATCAGCATTCGGTCGGCGAACGTGCCGCTGTCGCCCTCGTCCGCGTTGACGCAGACGTACTTCTGGTCCGCGTCGGTCTGGGCGACGGTGCGCCACTTGATGCCCGCCGGGAACCCGGCTCCTCCGCGTCCGCGCAGTCCGGACGCGAGGATCGCCTCGACGCACGCCTCCGGTCCCAGCTCGATGGCGGCCGAGAGCCCCGCTAGCCCGCCGTGCGCGAGGAAGTCGTCGGCGTCGAGCGGGTCGATGACGCCGACGCGCGCAAAGGTCAGGCGGTCCTGGGACGCCAGCCAGGGCAGGTTCTCGACGATACCCAGCCGCAACGGGTGGGCACCGTCGCCGGAGATGGCCTGCGCCACCGAGTCCGCGTCGGACGGGGTCACCGGTCCGTAGCCGATGCGGCCCTCGGGGGTGTCCACCTCCACGAGGGGCTCGAGCCAGAGCAGCCCCCGGGAGCCGTGGGCGCCGGACGCGCGCGTCGGGAAGGCAGGGCGCCCAGCGCGGCGGCCACCTCGTCGGCTCCCACCGAACGGGCGGCGCTGTCCAGCGGGCACGTGGATCGTCGTCATGATCCGGCACCATCGCCGTCGAGGGAGCCCACCAGCGCATCCTTGGTGGCCCGCCCGATGAGGCGTCCGTTCACGGTGGCCGCGGGGCCCAGTGCGCAGTTGCCGACGCAGAAGACGTCGCGAACCTCGCCGTCGTCGCCGACCACCTCGTGAGCAGCCCGACGCAGGTCGCGTGACCCGACCGATTGGCAGGCCTCGCCCATGCAGACCTCGACCCGGATCGCGGGCGGTGGCGCCTGGCGCAGGTCACGGTAGAAGGTCAGGACCCCGTACACGTCCGCACGGCTGACGTTGAACACCTCGGCCACGAACGGCACCGCCTCGGCGGGCACGTAGCCGAACTCCTCCTGGAGGGCCTGCAGGGCCATCAGGACCGGGCCGGGTCCGGTCGATCCGGTCGAGCACCTGCGCGCGCGCGCTCGGGCGACCACTCCTGGTTGAGCCTCATGCGTGGGCTCCCGTCGCGAGTCGCTCGGCGCCGGAGTACACGTTGATACGGCCGCCCCGGGCGAAGCCCGCCACGACGAGGCCGTGGGCTCGGGCGAGGTCGATCGCCAGGCTGGTGGGACCCGAGACCGCCACGACCGCGCCGACGCTCGCGGTCAGCGCCTTGTGCACGATCTCGTACGACACTCGTCCGCTGACGACGAGGACGTGGTCGGTGAGCGGAACCCGATCCTCGAACAGCGCTTTGCCGATGGCCTTGTCCACGGCGTTGTGCCGACCGACGTCCTCCCGGACCCACAGCAGGTCGAGGTCGGGCGAGACGAGCGCCGCGGCGTGGAGGGCCCCCGTCTGGTCGAACATGCGCTGCCCTGAGCGCATGGTCTCGATCAGTGCGGGGATGTCGTCCGAGGGCAGGTGCCAGCCTGGGCTATGGAGCGGCGCGTCAGGCCCGCTGAAGGCGGCCAGGACGTCCGCGCTGCACACGCCGCACGCGCTGCTCGTGACGAAGGCTCGGGCGCGCGGCGCCGTCACTCCGGGGGCGAGGCGTGATCCGCACCGTGTCGACCTCATCCTCGGACTGCGTGGCGAAGGCACCCATGCCGGCGATGTCCCCGGGTCGCCGGACCCCGGACTCGTTGACCAGCCAGCCGGCGACGAGCTCCAGGTCGTGGCCGGGCGTGCGCATGGTGGTGACGAGGGCCTCACCATCGAGAACGATGGTGAGCGGTGACTCGACGGCGACGACGTCCGTCGTGGCACCCGGTTCGCCGTCGACGACCCGGACGATGCCACGTCGGCTCGTCGTCACGCCCATGTCGGGCCAGTCATCCGCACGGGTCCATCAGAACAGGCCAACGACCTGGCCGTCAACGAGGTCGATGCGCTCGCTAGAGGGGACCTTGGGCAGGCCGGGCATCGTCATGATGTCCCCGCAGACCATCACGATGAACTCGGCGCCGGCGGCGAGTCGGACCTCACGGATGTTGACACTGTGGCCGTTCGGGGCACCCCGCAGGCCCGGATCCGTGGAGAAGGAGTACTGGGTCTTGGCCACGCAGACGGGGAAGTGGCCGTACCCCTGGGCCTCGAGTTCCCTGATCTGGGCGCGAATCTTCGCGTCTGCGGTCACCTCGCTGGCCCCGTAGACGCGAGTGGCGATCGCGGTGATCTTGCTCCACAGGCTCGCCTCGTCGTCGTAGACGAAGGTCATCGACGAGGGGCGTTCGCACAGCGCGACGACGCGTCCGGGCGAGATCCTCGGCACCCTTGCCGCCATCGGACCAGTGGGAGGCGAGCACCACGTCGACGCCGAGCGCATTGACCCGCTCATTGAGAAGGGCGAGCTCGGCTGAGGTATCGGTATCGAATCGGTTGATGGACACGACGCAGGGCAGTCCGTAGACGTCCCGCACGTTGCTGACGTGACGTTCGAGGTTGACCATCCCCTTCTCGAGCGCGCCCAGGTCCTCCGAGGTGATCGTCTTGAGGTCCTGGCCACCGTGGTACTTGAGCGCCCGAACGGTGGCGACGATCACGACGGCGGACGGACGCAGGCCGGACTTACGGCACTTGATGTCGACGAACTTCTCGGCGCCGAGATCTGCACCGAACCCAGCCTCCGTAACGACATAGTCGGCCAGCTTCAGGGCAGAAGTCGTGGCGATGACCGAGTTGCAGCCGTGTGCGATGTTCGCGAACGGTCCACCATGCACGAACGCCGGAGTGTGCTCGAGTGTCTGGACCAGGTTGGGCGCGAGGGCGTCCTTGAGCAGTACGGTCATGGCGCCGTTGGCGTTGAGGTCTCGGGCCCGGATCGGCTCCCGGTCCCGCGTGTACGCCACGACGATGTTCCCGAGCCGCTCCTTGAGGTCCTCCAGCGACGTGGCGAGGCAGAAGATCGCCATGATCTCTGACGCCACGACGATGTCGAAGCCGTCCTCGCGGGGGTAGCCGTTGCCGGGTCCGCCCAGCGCGACCGTGATGTCTCGCAGCGCGCGGTCGTTCATGTCGACCACGCGCTTCCAGGTCACCCGACGCACATCGATGCCCAGCGCATTGCCGTGGTGCACGTGATTGTCGATGAGGGCCGCCAGCAGGTTGTTCGCGAGTCCGATCGCGCTGAAGTCGCCCGTGAAGTGAAGGTTGATGTCCTCCATCGGCACGATCTGTGCGTAACCGCCGCCTGCTGCCCCGCCCTTCATGCCGAACACCGGGCCCAACGAGGGCTCTCGCAGGCAGATCATGGTTCGCTTGCCGATGTGGGTCAGGCCGTCTCCGAGGCCCACGCTGGTGGTTGTCTTGCCCTCGCCGGCCGGCGTCGGGCTGATCGCGGTGACCAGGATCAGCTTGGAGTCGGCCTTCTCGGGCAACGAGGCGAGGTACTGCAGCGAGACCTTCGCCTTGAAGTGGCCGTACGGCTCGACGGAGGCCTCGGGGATGCCGAGCCGGTCCGCGACCACGCTGATCGGGTCCATGGTGGCGGCCTGGGCGATCTCGATGTCTGGGGGCACGAGCGACTCCTTGAGAGTGGGAGATGAGGGAGGTCCGCGTCAGTTGGCAGTGGCCGCGCGTGCCTTCTCGATGAGCAGCGGCAGGAAGGCGTGGACGTCGCCGACGACCGCGTAGTCGGCGGCCAGCATCATCGGCGCCTGAGCGTCGGTGTTGACGGCGACGATGGTCTTGCTGTTCTTGCAGCCGGCCAGGTGCTGCGTGGCTCCACTGATCCCGAACGCCAGGTACAGGTCGGGTGCCACCTTCGTGCCGGTCTGGCCGACCTGCTCGGCATGCGGGCGCCAGCCCTCGCTCGTGACCACGCGCGAGCAGCCGACCGTCCCGTGCAGCAGATCGGCCAGCTGCTCCAGGAGGGCGAACGGCTCGGGTCCGCCCATGCCACGGCCGCCGGAGACGACGACCTTCGACTCCGCGAGGGTGACTCCGGTCGCCGCCGCTCCGACACGATCGACGATCCGAACCGCAAGATCGGCATCGTCGAGGTCGGGAGTGAAGGCCTGCAGAGCTCCGCCAGCGGGCGACTCGGTGGCCGTCACGGAGTGCGCAAGGACAGTTGCGCAGCAGCGTCGGTGCGATGACGGAGGACTCCTCGAGCAGGTTGCCGCCCCACCGGGCGCGAGTGACCTCGAAGGGCGAGCCGATGGTGATCTCGACGCAGTCCGTCGCCAAGGGGGCATCGAGGAACGCGGCGACGTGTGCCATCACCTCGTTGCCACGGGCGAGTGCCACCGGCCAGAACACAGGCGGGGGAGAGCGTTTCGATCAACTGCACGATGGACTTGGCGATGGCGCGGGGCGCATAGTCCGAGAGGCCCGCATGCTCGGCGACGTGCACGACGCTGGCGCCGTAGGCGGCAGCGGTTGCCGCCGCCGGAGCGTCGCCGGCCACGACGGCCTGCACGTCAGAATCGAGGCTACGGGCGAGGGTCAGCGCCTGCGAGAGAGACCGGGTCGGCCACACCCCGGTCATGTCGACATGGACGAGTATCACGACAGGACTCCGATCTCGCGGAACACCTCGACGAGCGCTTCGGCACCCTCGGCATTCGGCTCCAGAACTTTCGTGCCCTTGTCGGTTGCCGGCGGCACGACCAGGCGGTGCTTGACGATGCGCGGCTCGCCGAGCGGCGACCTCGTGGGTGGTGACGGGCTTCTTGCGTGCCTTGATCCGCCCCGGCACCGACGGGTAGCGAGGAATGTTGAGGCCGTCCTTGACCGTGAGCACGGCCGGCAGGCTCACCTCGTATACCTCGCGCTCGGTGCCGACAGCGCGTTCGCAGCGAGCCTTGCCGTCGTCGATGACAAGCCCCTTGACGTTCGTGACGACGGGAAGTCCGAGAGCGTGGGCGAGCCGGATGCCGGTCTGGTAGCCGCCCGACGTCGGCCGACTCCGAACCGAGCACGATGAGATCGAACGACGCGCCGTCGGCGCGGATGGCCTCGACGAAGACGCGGCCACCGTCGCCTGCGGATCGGGCTCTGTCCCGTCGGTGACCGCGATGATCGCGCGGTCGGCCCCGATCGCGAGCTGTTCGCGCAACTGCTCCTCGGACTCGGCGGTCCCCATCGACAGGAGCGTGACCGAACCACCATGCTGCTCGATCAGTTGCACGGCGGCCTCGACCGCGTTCTCCTCGTGCGGGCTCAGCTGGAAGCCGAGCCGTCGCGTGTCGACGTCCATGCTGTCGTCGGTGAGGACGAGGGCGCTGCCGACGGCAGGTACGCGCTTGATGCAGACGAGGATCTCCATCAGCCCATGATCCGATCGTTGGCGACGTCGAACAGGGGAGCGTTGCCGACGCGGGCGACCGTGACGGGGTACTGCTCGCCCAGGTACTCGACCAGCAGGCTGCGTGCCCTCGACCGCGTGCTCCGGGGGCAGGTACGACATCAGGACGTGCTTACCGAGCGACGGGGCCGAGCCCGCGCTGGTCGCGTAGGAGCGGCGGTTCTTGCGGTCGGTGATCGGCTGGCCGTCGAGGGTCAGGATGGGCTCACGGCCCATCATGTACCGCTTCTCGCCCGTCGACGACGTGTGGTCGTCGACGGTGAGCGAGCACAGGACGGCGGCGGGCTCCTCGTCACGGTGAGCCAGGTGCGCGGCCTTGCCGACGAAGTCGGCGATCCTTGACCTTCTTCATCTGCATGCCGGCCTCAACGACCGTGTACTCGGTCTCCAGCTCGTTGCCGTAGGCGCGGTACGACTTCTCCAGTCGACCCGTGGTGCCGTAGACGCCGATGCCGACGGGGATCATCCCGACCGGCTGGCCTGCATCCCAGAGGAGGTCCCACAGGCGAGCACCCTGCTCGATGGGCACGTAGAGCTCCCAGCCCGAGGTCACCGACGTAGGAGATGCGCGATGCGAGGACGCGCAGCGGCCCGATCTCGATGACCCGGCAGGTGCCGAACGGGAATCCGTCGTTGGACACGTCGTCGTTGGTCACCGACTGGAGGATCTCGCGGGCGACGGGGCCCCAGATCCCGAGAGTCGTGTAGGTCGAGGTGAGGTCGACGACCTGCGCGGTGCCGTCGGCGGGCAGCTGATCGGTGAACCACTTCTTGTCGGCCATGCCGTGGGCGCCGCCGGTGACGACCCGGAAGTGGTCATGCGCCAGGCGCATGATCGTGAGGTCGGACTTGAAGCCGCCGTTGGGCGACAGGACCGGGGTGTAGACGACCTTGCCGACGGCGACGTCCATCTGGCGCAGGGCGGTGCGCTGCACCGTGTCCAGCGCGCCCGGGCCGATCACGTCGAAGATGCAGAATGCCGTGAGGTCGACCAGGCCGGCGGTCTCGCGCATCTGCAGGTGCTCGGCGTTGATGATCGGTGACCACCAACGGGCCTCCCACTCGGCGGTGCGCGGCATCACGGCGTCGCCGAACTTCTCCACGAGCGGGGCGTTCGACTCGTACCAGAACGGGCGCTCCCACCCGACCGTCTCGAAGAAGACGGCGTCGAGGGCCTTCTCGCGCTCGTAGTAGGGCGACAGGCGCACGTTGCGGTTGCTTGCCCACTGCTCCATCGGATGGACGATGCCGTAGGTCTTGTTGAAGCCCTCCGACGTGCGGGCGACGATGTGCTCCCGGGTCTTGTGGTGGTCGTGGAAGCGCGCGATGTCGGAAGCATGCAGGTCGATCTCGGACTCGCCGAGGACCATCCACTCGGCCACGGACTTGCCCGTGCCGGGGCCCTCCTTGATCCAGACCGCGGCGACGGACCACAGGCCCTTGACCTCCGGCGTCTCGCCGAGGATCGGCATGCCGTCCGGGGTCAAGCGAGAGCAGGCCGTTGATGGCGTACTTCTGGCGCACGTTCTCGTCACCGATGATCTCGGGCATGAGCTCGAGGGAATGCTCGTCCTGCAGGTCGAAGTCGACCTGTGTGAACGGCATCTCGGTGGGGGAGAGGGCCGCCTCGGCATTGGACGGGATGTCGTCGACCTCGTGCAGGATCGGCCGGTGGGCGTACGAGCCGACCTCGAGGCCGGTGCCGTGCTGCCGCTCGTACATGTTGGTGTCCATGTCGCGGACGATCGGGTACTCGATGTCGCCCTTGGCGTCGGCGAAGCGCGGGACGGGGCCGATGTCCTTCATCTGGTGCACCGCGGGGGTCAGCGGGATGACGGCGCCGGCCATCCGGGCGATCTTCGGGCTCCAGCAGCCACAGGCGATGACGACGTAGTCGGCCTCGATGCGACCCTGGTCCGTCACGACGGCCTTGACGTGCCCGTCGACCACCTCGATGTCCAGGACCTCGGTGTTGGCGCGAGACGGTCAGGGCGCCCATCTCCATCGCGCGCTCGCGCATGATCGTGCCGGCGCGCAGCGAGTCCACCACGCACACGCTGGGGGTGTAGAAGCCGCCGAGGATGACGGTCTCGTCGATGTAGGGGACGAGCTCCTTGACCTGGTCAGGGGTGAGGATCTGCGTGTCGTCGATGTCGAAGGACTTCGCCGACGACATGCGCCGCTGGAGCTCCTGCATGCGGGCGGGGGTGCGGGCGACCTCGATGCCACCGCACTCGGTGAGCACGCCCATCTCCTTGTACTGGCGCATGCTCTCGTGCGTGAGCTCGGTCATCTCCTTGGTGTGGTCCACCGGGAAGAGGAAGTTCGAGGCGTGACCGGTCGAGCCGCCCGGGTTCGGCAGCGGGCCCTTGTCGACCTGCACGATGTCGCGCCAGCCCAGGCGCGCGAGGTGGTAGGCCATGCGAGTTGCCGACGATGCCGGCTCCGATGATGACGGCCTTGGCCGACGTGGGCAGAGTGCTCATTGCTTCCCTCTCGTGTGGTGACGTCGGTCGTGCTGCGGTCAGATGGCCCTGCGGACGTCGGCCTCGAAGCCAGTCGACATGCGAGGACATGATCGATGCGGCGCGTTCGGCGTCGCCGTCGCGGATCGCCAGCAGCAGGTCGCGGTTCTCGGCCATCGCCTGATGCAGGTGCGTCACCTTGTCGAGGGCGAGGAACCAGATGCGCAGGGCGTGCATGTAGTGCTGCTCGAGAACACCGCGCAGGTACTCGTTGTGGGCGCAGCGGTACACGTGGTGGTGCACGCGCTGGTCCAGCTCGATCAGGTCGCGCATGTCGGGATCGCGCCCGGGCTCGGCCATCGCGTCGAGCAGGGCGTCGATGACGTCGAGGTCGTCGTCGGTGCGTCGTTCCGCGGCGAGGCGGGCCGCGAACGGCTCGAGCTCCTCGCGCAGCTCCGAGATGGCCGTCAGGTCGCGGGGATCCAGCGCCGCGACGAACATCCCCCGGCGCGGGTACACCTCGACGAGGTGCTCGTTCGACGAGCCGGCGCAGCGCCTCTCGGATGGGGGTGCGGCCCATGCCCAGCCGGTCCTGCAGGTCCGGCTCGCTGATCACGGCGCCCGGCGCGAGCTCGAGGGTGACGATCAGCCGACGGATGTCGCGGTAGGCGCGCTCGGCCAGCGACTCGTCGCCGGTGAGATCGGGCTCGACGAGGACGGCGATGGACACGGGCATAGATATATCAGTTATCGCTCACCTGTACATCAGTTTCCCCTCGTTGAGTGCGCAGTTGTGCGCCCATCGGAACGGGCGGTCACGAGCGCCGCAGCTGCACACTCAACGAACGGGGCGCTGGAGGGCATCGATGGCCGTGCTCGAGGGCGCGGGCGAGACCGTCCTCGGGGGGCACCGGCAGCACCTCGAGCGGGAGCCCGAGGCGCTCGGCGGCCCGGTCGGCGGCGCGCTCGAGATCGGTCGTCCGGCGGCCGGCCAGCCACACGACGCGGGTGTAGTGCCGGAAGTAGTCGTCGCGCAGCTCGCGGGTGCCGGTCCAGCCCGAGTTCGCGCCACACCAGCCGCTCGAACCCGGCGACGAGGAAGTCGGTGAGGAAGTACGTGCCGGGCTGCTCCTCGGAGAGGCGGGCCACGACGTCGGCCCCGGCGTAGACGTCGTAGCAGTGCGCGCCCCGGAGTCGCACGAGCCCGAGCCGCGCGCAGACCTCGTCGAGCGCCCCGTAGGTGCCGCAGTCGGCGTAGGCGATCGCGATCCGGTCGTACCGGGGCGCGAGCTCGGCCGACCCGTGCCTCGACGGCTGCGGCGATCCGCTCGGGGTGGTTGTGCAGAAGCGGAGGAAGCGGGTGGACGTCGACCCGCCAGCCGCGCTCGGCGGCGATCGCCGCGATGTCGACGCTCAGCGCGCCGCAGGCGATCACCGCTGTGCGGTCAGGAGGGGAAGGCGAGCTCATCGACGAACCGGTCGTTGAAGTCGGTGCGATCGGAGAGCTCGAGGTACTCGATCTCCCGGATCAGGGCCGCTGCCCCGTGGCGTTCGGGGCCGGACAGCAGCGACATCTTGGCCCCCTCGCCGGCGACGTTCCCGGCGCTGACGATGCGCAGCACCGGGATCTGGGGAACCAGGCCGATGCGCACCGCGTTGCGGGCGGACAGGTAGGTGCCGAAGGAGCCGGCCAGCAGGACCTGCTGGATGTCGGCGGGATCGGCGCCGAACTCCTCGACCAGGAGCTTCCAGCCCGGTCGAGATGGCCGCCTTCGCGAACTGCAGCTCGCGGACGTCGCGCTGGCTCAGGAACACGGCGTCGTGCGTCTCGCGTCTCCTCGGCGAGGATGAAGACACGCTCGCCGTTGACCTCGCGCAGCCGCGGCGCCAGGACCGGGAAGCCGCGCTGGCCGCGCCTCCTCGGGGATGTACCGGCCGCTCGGGTCGATGATGCCGACGCGCGCCAGCTCGGCGACCGCGTCGACGAGGCCCGAGCCGCAGAGCCCGACGGGCTCCGCGTCGCCGATCACCTGGAGGTGCACGCCCTCGTCGTCGATCGTCACGACCTCGATGGCGCCGGCGGCCGCGCGCATGCCGCACTTGATCGACGCGGCCTCGAAGGCCGGTCCGGCCGGGGCCGCGGTGGCCATGAGGCGCTCGCCGTCGCCGAGGACGATCTCGCAGTTGGTGCCGATGTCGATGAACAGGCGCAGCCGCTTGTCGCGGTCCATCCCGGTGGCGAGGGCGCCGGCGATGATGTCGCCGCCCACGTAGGCCCCGAGGGCCGGGAAGAGGAAGGCGCGGGCGCGCGGGTTGAGCGCGAAGCCGAGCTCGCTGGCGAGCATCGTCGGGTAGGACTCGGTCGCGAGGATGAACGGAGCGACGCCCAGCGGCTCGGGGTCGATGCCGAGGGCGATCTGCGTCATCGTCGCGTTGCCGGCGATGGCCACCTCGTAGATCTCCGCCGGGTCGATGCCGCCCTCCTCGCACACCTCCGCGGCGAGCTCGGCGAGGGTCTCGTGGGCGAGGAGCTGCAGCTTGTCCAGCGCGTTCGGGTCGAGCATGGTCGCGCTGATGCGGCTGATGACGTCGGCGCCGAACGGCTGCTGCTTGTTGAGCATCGAGGCGACCGCGATGGGAGTGCCCGTCGACAGGTCGAGCAGCGTGGCGACCACGGTCGTGGTGCCGAGGTCGCAGGCGATGCCGTAGAGGCGGTCCGCCGTGTCACCGGGCTCGACGGCGACGAGCATGTCGTCGACCACGACGGCGGTGACGTCGAAGTCGCTCGCCCGGAGGATCCGTGGGAGGTCGCGCAGCACGTGCGGATCGATGTTCTCGGTGAGGTCGGTGATCTCGTCGAGCACGCGACGGGAGTCGGGCCGCTGGTCGGTCAGGGTCGGCTCGGTCATCGTGATGTGTCGCTTGACGACCGACGGCCGCAGGATGACCTGGCGGCCCACGCCGACGGTGGCGGCCTTTGGGCCGGGTCGTCAGCGGCGGGACATGGATGCGCAGGTCGCAGGTGGCGTTGGCGATGCAGGCCAGCCGCCAGCCGTCGGCGAGCTGCTCCGGGATCGAACGCCCGCGAGTCGAGTCGGCCGACCGGCACGCTGCCGTCGAGGACCTGGACCTTGCACTTCTTGCAGGTGCCGTGGCCCCCGCAGGTGGAGTCGATCGCGATGCCGTTCCAGCTGGCGGCGTCGAACACCGACACGCCGGTGGGCACGCGAACGCTCTTGCCGGACGGCTCGAAGGACAGGTCGACCCGGGCGAGGGTGGAACCGTGGGGCGCGTCGCTCTCGTGCTGCTGGTCCATGCGGGGGATCGTGCTCCTACTCGGCGGCGGCGGCCTGGCGTGCGCGATGGGCGGCGATCCAGTTCGCGCCCCACTCATCATTGCCCAGCATCAGGTCGGCGGCGCGCACGGCCATGACGATCTGGGCGGTGCGGGCGTCCATGATCGCGCTGGTGAGGCCCACGGTCATCGCCATGGGGAGGAATACCGAGTTGAGGGTGTGGCGGTCGGGCATCCCGAACGACACGTTCGAGGCACCGAGGGTCATGTTGACGCCGACCTGCTCCCGGATGAGCCGGATGGTCTCGAGGGTCCGGACGACCATCGTGGAGTCGGCGCCGATCGGCATCGCGAGCGGATCGATGACGATGTCCTCGATCGGGATCTGGTACTTGGTCGTGGCGTAGTCGACGATGACCTTCGTCAGCTCGAGGCGCCGCTCGGGCTCCTCGGGGATCTCGAACTCGTCATTGGGCAGGGCGATGATCGCCGCGCCGTACTTCCGCACGAGCGGCAGGATCAGGTCCATCCGCTCGGTCTCGGCGGTGACGGAGTTGACCAGGGCCTTGCCCTGGTAGACGGACAGGCCCGCCTCGAGCGCCTCCACGACTGACGAGTCGATGCACAGCGGAAGGTCGGTCATCTCCTGGATCATCCGCACGGCGGTGGCCAGCGCCTCGGGCTCGTCGATCAGCGGAGCGCCCATGTTCACGTCGAGCATGGTCGCCCCGCCCGCGACCTGTGCCTGGACGTCGGCCTCGAGGGCCGAGTAGTCGCCGGCACGCAGCTGCTCCTGGAACTTCTTGCGACCGGTCGGGTTGATGCGCTCGCCGATGATGCAGAACGGCTGGTCGGGGCCGATCGTGATGGACGTCGTGGCCGAACTAAGCACTGTGTGCATGCTGCTCCTCGAAACGCGGGCCGATGGCTAGGTCCTCCGTCAGTCGTCGAACGCTGTCGTCGTGCCGGAAGTCGGTGATGTGCAGTCCGGCGACGCCGGGGATCGACAGCGCATGCTCCGCGAGCTCGCGGACCAGCTGGTAGGACTCCTCCAGGGGGTCCTCGCTGCCGGAGACGCGGTCGATGGTCGCCTGCGGCACGTTGATGCCCGGGACGTGCTCGTTCATGAAGCCCAGGGCGCGCGCGGTCTTGGTCAGGCACACGGTCGGGAGGATGGCGGCGCGCTCGGCGACCCCGTTCGCCACGCAAGCCGCCATGAAAGCCTCGAGCTGCTCGGGGCGGTAGTGGATCTGCAGCTGAAGGAAGCGTGCGCCGGCGTCCACCTTCTTCAGGGCGCGCTCGGCGCGGTGCTCCAGCGGCGGAGCGGTGGGGTTCTCGACGGCGCCGACGAACAGGTGGGGCGGAGCCTTCATCGACCGACCGGACAGGTACATGCCGGTGCCCATGATCGACGCCACCTTGACCAGCTGCGGGCCGTCGAGGTCGTACACGCGGCGGGCCTCGGGCTCGTCGCCCGCCGTGACGTCGTCGCCGGTCAGCGCGCAGATGTTCTGCACCCCGAACATCGAGACACCGACGATGTCGGACTGGATTGCGAGTCGGTTCTTGTCACGGCAGACGACCTGCAGGATCGGGTTGAAGCCGAGCTGGGTGAGCGCGATGGCCATGGCCGTGTTGGAGGCGTGCGCGTGCGCGGCCGGGTTGTCGGTGACGTTGATCGCGTCGACCCAGGGCGCGAGCCGCTCGGCCGCCGCCCGGATGTCGTCGAGGGTGCCGCCGTCGAAGGACGGGAACTCGGCCGTGGCGATGGGGCGGTGGCGCGACTCGCACAGACGCTCGAAGGCGTTGGCGACGCCGGCGGCGCTCATGCGTGGTCCACGGCGGCAGCCCAGCCGGGCGGGGTCTCGCGATCCCGGCCGTTCATGAGGTTCAGCCACGACGACTGCCCCTGCAGGGCGTTGTTGACGGGCGGGCGAAGGTGGTCGAACTCCTCGCGCCACGCATGGGGAAGGAGCGGCAGGTGCTCGGCCCGGTGCTGGGCCTTGACCCAGATGCAGCGCATCGTCGGGGATCGACCTCGCAGTTCCCGTCCTCGCGCACGCCGCCGCAGGGGCCGTTGCGCAGCGTCTTGGGGCAGGTCATGGGGCAGGTCATGCCGGTGCTGTGCAGCACGCACTGTCCGCACATGCGGCAGTCCCACACGGGCTTCTTGACCACGTGCTCGAGCAGGGGCAGCAGGCCGCCCATCGGCAGGCTAGGCGTTCGCCGCAGGCGCGCTTGGCCGCGAGGAGTGCCTTCGCCTTGCGCACGGCCGTGGCGGCGTCGGACGCGTAGCCGTCTGCCCCGCACACGTCTGCGTACTCCTGGGTCACGGGCGCGCCGCCGACCATGATGATGACCTGGTCGCGGAGTCCGGCCTTCTCGATGGCGTTGATGTTCGCCTTGAACATCGGCATCGTCGTCGTGAGGAAGGCGGACATGCCGACGATGTCGGGCTTGTGCTCCTCGATGCCGGCGATGAACTTCTCCGGCGGCGCCTGCACGCCGATGTCGATCACGTGGAAGCCGGCGCCCTCGAGCATGATGTTGACGAGGTTCTTGCCGATGTCGTGCACGTCGCCCTTGACCGTGCCCATGAGGAAGGTGCCGACGGTCTCCGCGCCGGTCTGCGCCAGCAGCGGGCGGAGGATGTCGAGGGCACCGGACATGGCCTTCCCGGCGATCAGCATCTCCGGGACGAAGTAGTCACCGCGCTCGAAGCGGGCACCCACCTCCTCCAGTGAGGGGATCAGGGCCTCGAACAGGATCTGGTCCGGGCCCATGCCCATCTCGAGGCCCTGGTTGGTGAGGTCCTTCACGGCCGGGCCGTTGCCCACCATGGTCTCGTCGTAGAGGCCCTTGAGGATGTCGTCGGGAGTCATGCCGCTCCTGCCTTCCTGCTCGTGTCCGGTGTGTGGCCCAGCTGCGATGACGAGAGCGTCCGCCTCGCCGGACGAGGAGGTCTCCGAGGGAGTCGTGCTGGTCGCGGCCGATCCGCACGGACGGCCCGGAGATCGAGAGCGCGGCGACGACGTTGCCGTCGGCCCCGCGCACCGGTGCAGCGACCGCGACGAGCCCGGGCTCGAGCTCGGAGTCGGCGACCGCCCAGCCGCGCTCGCGCACCGCCGACAGCTCGGCCTCGAGCCGGACTGCGGCTGCTGATGGTGCGCGGGAGTGCGCCGCTCGAGCCGGCCCTCGGGCAAGAGGCGCGCCGGCGGCGAGGAAGACCTTGCCCAGCGCGGTGCAGTGCAGGGGCAGCCGCAGGCCGACCCAGTTGACGTTGCCCATGAGGAAGGTGGAGTCGACCTGCGAGATCTGCTCGACCTCCTGCCCCACCATGACGGCGAGGTTGATGGTCTCGCCGGTCGACCTCGCTGAGGGCCTCGAGGTGCGGTGACGCGAGGGCGATGAGTTCGTCATAGTGGCGGCCCGAGTGCGCGAAACGGGCGAGGACGGCCCCGGGACGCAGCATGCCGTCATCGGTCCGCGTCACCAGGTCGTGCCGCTCGAGGCTCGACAGGAGGCGGGAGAGAGTGCTCTTCGCCAGGCCGGTCGTCCGGAGCAGGTCGGTGAACGTGGGCGGTGGGTCCGACTCCAGGACGGCGACAAGCAGGGTGGCCGCGCGGTCGACGGCCTGGGTGCCCGTGGCTGCCTGCATCTCACCTCCTGAGTTCCGCATTATGGAACCCAAGTTCCACGTGGCGAGTGTAGGATCGCCGCCACGCCCGGTCAACCACATCGGCCTTGGCCGACCGAACCGAAGGACGCGCCCGTGTTCGTCAACAAGATGCCGCGTTACGAGATCCTCTCCGAGCAGGCCATGGAGACCCTCGACACGGGCTGGAAGCGGATCCTCACCGAGCTCGGCATCGAGTTCATGAAGCCCGAGGCACTCGACCTCTTCCGGGCTGCCGGCCAGAAAGTCGTCGACAACACGGTGTTCCTCGACCCCGAGTTCGTCCTCGAGCAGGTGGCCAAGGCCCCGCGCGAGTTCGACATGCAGGCGCGCAACCACGAGCACGACGTCCACATCGGGGGCGACCACATGGTCTTCTCCAGCAACTACGGCTCGCCGTTCGTGCGCCGCGGCGATGTGCGCCGCGACGGCTCGATGGAGGACTTCCGCAACTTCTGCAAGCTCGCGCAGTCGTTCGACGCCATGGACAGCGTCGGCGGCGTCGTCGTCGAGCCGAACGACGCCCCGCTCGACTCCCGACACCTCGACATGGTCTCGACCGCGCTGATCTACACCGACAAGATCATCATGGGCAACGTCGTGAGCCAGCGGAACGCGCTCGACACGATCGCCATGGGCGAGATGGTCTTCGGTGGACGCGAGTCGATCGAGGAGAAGCCCTTCTGCATCTCCCTGGTCAACTGCAACTCGCCGCTGCGGTGGGACGACCGCATGCTGGACGCGCAGTTCGAGTACACCAAGGCGAACCAGCCGGTCATCATGACGCCGTTCCTGCTGATGGGCGCGATGTCGCCGGTGACCATCCCTGCCGCGCTCGTCCAGCAGATCGCGGAGTCACTCTCGGGCATCGCGCTGTCGCAGCTGATCCGACCCGGGGCGCCGGTCGTCTTCGGATCGTTCCTCTCCAACATCGACATGCAGTCGGGCTCCCCGCAGTTCGGGACGCCGGAGTCGGCGATCGGCCTGCTCTGCACCGGCCAGATCGCGCGCCGGTTCGGGCTGCCGTTCCGCACCGGCGGCGGCCTCAACTCCTCGCAGACCCCCGATGCGCAGTCGGCATACGAGTCGCTCATGACGATGCTGCCGACCTTCCTCGCCGGCACCAACTTCGTGATGCACACGGCAGGCTGGCTCGAGGGTGGCCTCGTGGCGAGCTACGAGAAGTACGTGATGGACGTGCAGGTCCTCGAGTCCCTGCAGCACGAATTCACGCCCCTGGAGATCGACGAGGAGTCGATGGCGTTCGGCGCGCACGAGGAGGTCGGGCACGGGGGCCACTTCCTCGGGGCCATGCACACGATGGAGCGCTTCCGCGAGTGCTTCTACCGGCCGTTCCTGTCCAGCTCGGACAACTACGAGCGCTGGACCCGACTCGGGGCCCGCGACACGGCCACCCGTGCCGGTGAGATCGCGGACAAGAAGCTTGAGGAGTACGAGCTGCCGATGATGGACCCCTCGCTGCGCGAGGAGCTCGAGGCCTTCGTGTCCCGTCGCCGCACCGAGCTCGGCGACTGACATGGCCAGCGACCTACGACTACGTCATCGTCGGCGGCGGGTCCGCCGGCAGCGCCGTCGCGAACCGCCTGTCGGCCGACCCGTCCCGGTCGGTCCTCGTGCTCGAGGCCGGTCGCCCGGACAGCTGGTGGGACGTCTACATCCACATGCCGGCGGCGCTGACGTTCCCGATCGGCAACCCGCGCTACGACTGGATGTACAGCACCGATCCCGAGCCGCACATGAACGGTCGACGGGTCTCGGCCGGGCGCGGCAAGATCCTCGGCGGCTCGAGCAGCATCAACGGCATGATCTTCCAGCGCGGCAACCCGCTCGACTACGAGCGCTGGGGTGCGGACGCCGGGATGGAGACGTGGGACTACGCGCACTGCCTGCCGTACTTCAAGAAGATGGAGTCCTGTCCCACCGGGCCCGACGAGTGGCGTGGCGGATCCGGCCCGCTCAAGCTCGAGCGCGGCCCGGTGACGAACCCGCTGTTCGGGGCGTTCTTCGAGGCGGCGCAGCAGGCCGGGCTACCCGCTGACCAGCGACGTGAACGGCTACCGGCAGGAGGGCTTCGCGGCCTTCGACCAGAGCCTCCAGCGCGGGCCGCCGTCTCTCGGCGGCGGGGGCATACCTCCACCCGGTGATGGACCGACCCAACCTGACGGTGCTGACCCGCGCGCTCGGTCGCCAAGGTGCTCATGGACGGCACCCGGGCCACCGGGGTCGAGGTCGATCGACGCCGAAGGGCAGCCGGCGCCGCGTGTCCGCGGGCGAGGTCATCCTCTGCGGTGGCGCCTTCAACTCGCCCGCAGCTGCTGCAGCTGTCGGGGATCGGCGACGCCGACCACCTGCGCAGCGTCGGCGTGGATGCCCGTGCACCACCTGCCCGGCGTCGGCGAGAACCTGCAGGACCACCTCGAGGTGTACGTGCAGCACACGGCCAAGCAGCCGGTGTCGCTCAACCCGAACCTCAAGCTGTGGAAGCGCCCGTTCATCGGCGCCGAGTGGCTGTTCCTGCGGTCAGGGCCCGGGAGCCTCCAACCACTTCGAGGGCGGCGGCTTCGCGCGCAGCAACGACGAGGTCGACTACCCGAACCTGATGTTCCACTTCCTGCCCATCGCGGTGCGGTACGACGGCACGGCGCCGGCGGGCGGGCACGGCTACCAGGTGCACATCGGCCCGATGTACTCGGATGCCCGCGGCCGGGTCCGAATCACGAGCGCCGACCCCACGGCGGCGCCGTCGATCCTGTTCAACTACCTGTCCACCGACCAGGACCGGCGCGAGTGGGTCGAGGCGGTGGCGGTGGCGCGCGACATCCTGGCGCAGCCGGCCTTCGCCCCCTACGACGGCGGCGAGATCTCGCCGGGTCCCGAGGTCGAGCACGCCCGAGCAGATCCTCGAGTGGGTGCGGCACGACGGCGAGACCGCCTACCACCCTTCGTGCACCTGCCGGATGGGCGTCGACGAGATGGCCGTCGTCGACCCCCTGACGATGCAGGTGCGCGGCACCGAGGGCCTGCGCGTGGTGGATGCCTCGGTCATGCCCTACGTGACCAATGCGCAACCTCTACGCCCCCACGATGATGATCGCCGAGAAGGCCGCGGACCTCATCATTGGCGCCAATCCGCTGCCGCCCGAGCAGGTTTCGTTCTATCGTCACCGTGACCAGCAGGCCAACGCGTAGCCGTCGGCCGGTCATCCGGGAACCGCGAGACTGAGCGAGGGCACGCGCGTTGGCAGACCTGCTGATCGACGGTCGCTGGGTGCCCGCGGCCGCAGGGCGCACCCGCGAGATCCGGTGCCCAGCGGACGGCACCCTCGTGGCGGTGGTCGACGAGGCCGGGTCCGAGGACACCGTGGCGGCCATCGAGGCGGCGCGGCGGGCGTTCGACGACGGCCCGTGGCGGCACACTCCGGCCACGGAGCGCTCGGCGCTGCTCGGTCGGGTGGCCGACATCCTCGAGCGGGAGGCCGAGACGGTAGCGCGGGCCGAGTCCCTCGACACCGGCAAGCGCATCGTCGAGTCCCGGTACGACGTCGCAGACGTCGTGAGGTGCTTCCGCTACTTCGCCGGGGCGGCGCAGGGCCTGTCGGGCCGGCTGGTCGAGACGGGCGATCCGCACGATCGTCTCGCGCATCGCCTACGAGCCGGTGGGCGTCTGCGGGCTCATCACCCCGTGGAACTACCCGCTGCTGCAGGCGTCGTGGAAGGTCGCGCCGGCGCTGGCAGCAGGCAACACGTTCGTCATCAAGCCCAGTGAGCTCACCCCGAGCACGACGATCCTGCTCATGCGGTACCTCGTCGAGGCGGGGCTGCCCGCCGGGGTGGGCAATCTCGTGCTGGGCAGCGGGCCGGAGGCGGGGGCCCCGCTGAGCGAGCACCCCGCCGTCGACCTCGTGTCGTTCACCGGCGGGCTGGTCACCGGCCGGCGCGTGATGGCCGCCGCCGCCGCCACGGTGAAGAAGGTGGCGCTCGAACTGGGCGGCAAGAACCCGAACATCGTCTTCGCCGATGCCGACCTCGACGCGGCCCTCGACAACGCGCTGACGGCCGTCTTCCTCCACTCGGGCCAGGTGTGTTCGGCCGGTGCCCGACTCATCGTGGAGGAGTCGATCCACGACGCTTTCGTCGACGCGCTCGTCGAGCGGGCCGGCCACATCCGGCTGGGCGGGCCGTACGACGAGGCCGCCGAGACCGGCACGCTGATCTCGGCGGCGCATCGTGACAAGGTCGCAGCGCTACGTCGACGACGCCGTGGCGGAGGGCGCCGTGCTGCGCTGCGGCGGCGGGCCGCCCTGCACGACCCGGCGACTGGCGGGCGGCTACTACTTCCTGCCGACCGTCCTCGACGGGTGCGCGTCGAGGCATGGACTGCGTGCAGGACGAGTCCTTCGGTCCGGTTCTGACGGTGGAGACGTTCCGCACGGAGGACGAGGCCGTGCGCATCGCGAACGACACGATGTACGGCCTCGCGGGGGCCGTGTGGTCCTCGGACGCCAGCCGGGTCCAGCGGGTGGCCGGCGGCCTGCGGCACGGCACGATCTGGATCAACGACTACCACCCTTACCTGCCCCAGGCCGAGTGGGGCGGGTTCAAGCAGTCGGGCGTCGGCCGCGAGCTCGGGCCCGACCGGACTGCACGAGTACCTCGAGGCCAAGCACGTCTACCAGAACCTCAACCCTGCTCCGAGCGGCTGGTTCGCCGGGGCGCCGTCGTCGGAGGGAACCGCATGAGCCAGACCGCCCCGGTCGTGTCGGACTCGTCAGCGGCCATCTCGGTGCGCAACCTGTGGAAGGTGTTCGGGCCGAGCGCCGACAAGGTGGTCGGGCACGCCGCTGGCGGACCTCAGCCGCAAGGAGCTGCTCAACCAGACCGGCTGCGTCGCCGCCGTGCGCGACGTGTCGTTCGACGTCGCTCCCGGCGAGGTCTTCGTCGTCATGGGCCTGTCGGGCTCGGGCAAGTCGACCCTCGTCCGCTGCCTCACCCGCCTGATCGAGCCGACCGCGGGCAGCGTCCTCGTCAGCGGGGAGGACATCCTCAAGGCCTCAGCCGTCCCGGCTGCGCGAGCTGCGGCGCACGCAGTTCTCCATGGTGTTCCAGCACTTCGGGCTCCTGCCGCACCGCAAGGTCATCGACAACATCGCCTACAGCCTCGAGATCAACGGCGTGAAGAAGGAGGCGCGGCACGAGCGGGCCAACGAGGTGATCGAGCTCGTGGGACTGCACGGCTACGGCAACTCCTACCCCGAGCAGCTCTCGGGCGGCATGCAGCAGCGGGTGGGGCTGGCGCGCGCCCTCGCCGTCGACCCGCAGGTGATGTTCCTCGACGAGCCGTTCAGCGCACTCGACCCGCTGATCCGCCGCGACATGCAGGCCGAGGTCATGCGCCTGCACCGTGACCTCGGCAAGACCATGGTGTTCATCACCCACGATCTCGCCGAGGCGATGAAGGTCGGCGACCGCATCGCCATCATGCGGGACGGCGCGGTCGTGCAGATGGGGACGCCGGAGGAGCTCGTCGCGAACCCGGCTGACGACTACGTCGCGGACTTCACCCGCGACATCCCCAAGTCGCACGTGCTGTGCCTGCACGCGATCGCCCGGCCCGCGGCCGAGGGCGAGGACCTCGAGGGTCCCGAGCTCGACGGCGGCATGGTCATCCGCGATGCCACGCCGATCATCCTCGACGCCCGCCGCCCGGTGAAGGTCGTGCAGGACGGCCGGCTGCTCGGCGTGGTGACGCCGGATGACGTGCTGCGGCTCATCTCCGGCGATGTCGCGGCGGCCCTCGAGGCGGACGAGGCAGCGGCGGCGGAGTCCGCCGGGGCAGGCGTGGACGCCGCACGATGACGAGCGTCAAGGCCGCCCTGCGTCACAAGTGGGTCCTCGTCGGCCTGCTGCTGGTCGTCCTGGTTCGTGCTGGCCACGCATGCTCCGCGGCGTCCACACCCTCGAGCTGTCCACCGCGACGAACACGCCGTTCACGCAGTGGCTCACCGACGGGGCGGCCGCGATCCGCGGCAACCGCACCGAGAGCCCGGTCTTCGTCTACTTCTTCAACCCCATCCGCGTCGCGGTCGAGGGGTTCATCGAGGTCATCCGCAGCGTGATCGCCGTCCCGGGCGAGGGCAACGTCATCCCGCTGGTGGGCTGGCTCGGCACGCTGGCCGTCATCGGGTACATCGTCTACGCGACGTCGAACCTGCGCACCTCGCTGCTGTCGATGGGCCTGCTGTTCGCGTGCGGGCTGCTCGGCATGTGGACGCTGACGATGGACACCCTGGCCATGACGCTCGGCGCGGTGGTCCTGTCGCTCGCGATCGGCCTGCCGCTCGGCGTCTGGGCGGGCCTGAACGACAAGGTGATGGCGGTCTTCCGCCCGGGACTCGACCTCGCGCAGATCCTGCCCACGCTGGTCTATCTCGCTCCGCTCGCCCTGGTGTTCCTCATCGGCATCGCCGCAGCCACCATCGCCACGCTGATCTACAGCGTCCCCATCTGCATCCGGATCACGGCGCACGCGGTGCGCAGCCTGCATGCCGGGCCGATCGAGGCTGCGCAGTCGATGGGATCCACGAAGTGGCAGCTGCTGCGCAAGGTCCAGCTGCCCATGGCCAAGCAGACGATCATCCTGGGCGTCAATCAGACGACGCTCGCTGCGCTGTCGTTCGTCGTCATCGCCGCGCTCATCGGTGCGCCGGGGCTCGGGCAAGCCCGTGATCGAGGCGCTGATCATCCGCAACGTGGGCGACGGCATCGTGGCCGGCCTAGCGGTCGTGTTCCTCGCCATCATGCTCGACCGCGCGACGACGGCCGCCGTTATCAAGAACCAGTCCTTCGTGCAGGACACCGGCCGGGCGCGCACGCGGCGTCGGATCGGGCTCGTGGTCGGGGGCGTCCTGACCGTGATCGCCGTCGTGCTCTCCCGACAGGTGCTGTGGGCGGCCGTGTGGCCCGAGAGCCTCGACTTCTCCGAGCAGGTCGGGGCGGTGGCCGACGCGATCGTCGACTGGATCACCTCGACCTTCTACTTCTTCACCACGACGTTCAACGAGTTCTTCACGGTCACGTTCCTCAACCCGCTCGAGGACGTGCTGGCGAACTCGCCGTGGTACCTGACCGTCATCATGATCTCCGTCATCGCCGCCATTATCGGCGGGCGCGGAGTCGCGATCCTGTCCGTCGTCCTGCTCGGGCTCGTCGTCCTCATCGGGCTCTGGAACGACACGATGATCACCCTGGCCCAGGTGCTCATCGCCACCGTCATCACGATGGTGATCGGCGTCGTCCTCGGCGTCATGGCGGGCCGCAGCGAACGCGTGGAGAAGTACCTCAAGCCGTTCCTCGACGCGGGACAGACCATGCCCGCATTCGTGTACCTCGTCCCCGTCCTCGCGCTCTTCGGACCGACGCGCTTCGCGGCGATCGTGTGCGGTGTCTTCTACGCCGCGCCCGTCGTGGTGCGCGTGGTCGCCGACGGGGTGCGCGGCGTGCCGAAGGAGATGGTTGAGGCAGCCACGTCGGCCGGCTCGACCCCGACTCAGGTCATCACCAAGGTGCAGCTCCCGGCGTCGAAGAAGTCACTCCTGCTCGGGAGCCAACCAGGGACTGATCTTCGTGCTGGCCGTCGTCGTCATCGGCGGGTTCGTGGGGGCAGGCGGCCTGGGCTACCTCGTCATCGTCGGCCAGTCCAAGCCCGAGCTGGCGGGCAAGGGCCTCGCTGCCGGCCTGGCGATCGTGCTGCTCGGCGTCACGCTGGACCGCATCACCCAGGCCGAGTGCTCGCAGAACGGGCAATCCGGGCGGCTGAATGAGACCCAATCGCAACGTGGTTTCCCGGTCGCCCGATCGAGACGATCACTAGCATCGCAACGTCGGTGACACCTCTGGAAGGGAAGCGTATGAAGAGATGGCAAGCAAGCAGCTGGGGCTGCTGTCCGCGGTGGCGGCGGCCGGACTGCTCCTGACCGCGTGCGGCGGCGGAGTCAACGAGGCCGCCGAGACCAGCGCGGCTCCTGCCGCGTCGGAGGCGGCCTCGGCAGCCGCGTCCGGTGCTGCCTCGGGCGCCCGCGCCGAGATGGCGGACTGCGGAGACTGGGGCATCGCCATGCACGCGTGGGTCGGCTACACCGCCTCCGCGCAGGTCGTGACCGAGGTCGCCAAGGACCTCGGCTGCAACATCACGCAGACCACGCTGGACGAGGCCGCCACCACCTACGACGCGATGGAGGCCGGCTCGGTCGACGTCATCATCGAGGACTGGGGCGGTGGCCGCTGGCAGGAGTGGGTCGACCGTGGTGCGGTCACGGAGGTGGGCCCGAACGGCAACATCGGCCTGATCGGCATGTTCGTGCCGCAGTGGATGGCCGACGGAGTACCCCGACATCACCGACGGCGCCAACCTCAACAAGTACGCCGAGCTGTTCAAGACTCCGGAGTCCGGTGACAAGGGCGCCTGGTACGAGGGCCCGCCCGGGTACACCACCATCGGCGAGAAGATCATCGAGGCCAACGACCTGAACTACAAGATCATCAACACCGGGTCCGAGGCGGCGCTGATCGAGCTGTTCACGCAGGCATCGGAGAACAAGACGCCGGCGCTGGGCTACTTCTACGAGCCGCAGAACTTCCTCGCGAAGGTGCCGCTCGCCCGGGTCAACTTCCCGGCCAGTGACTGGACCGACGCGGCCAAGGCCTCCGGCCTGACGGACTACCCGGAGACCACCCTGGTCAAGCTCGCCACCACGAAGCTGGTCGAGTCGGGCGACCCGTTCGCCAACCTCGTCGCGAACTTCGAGTGGACGAACGACGACCAGAACGGCGTGGCGCTCGACATCGAGAGCGGCATGAGCCCGGAGGAGGCGGCGCGCAAGTGGATCGACGCCAACCCGGACAAGGTCGCTGCGTGGACCGGCCAGTAGGAGTCCCGGCGCACTGATCACGGAGGGGGTCCCGGTTCGCCGGGGCCCCCTTCCGCGTGCCCGGGAGGGGGTCAGCGACCGAGGGCAGCGACGCCCGCGGTGGAGGCATCTGCAGTGAGATCGACCGGCACCGCGGCAGCGAGGTGCCTGGACCGCGGCCACAGCAGGTAGCCCGCGGCCAGTGCGAGCGCCGCCCCGATCAGCGTGTCGACGAGCCGAGCAGCGGCGTACCCGACGAAGTCCCCGGTGGGCACGGCGGTCAGGGTCGCTGCCGCGGCGGCCCCGAGCGCCGCACTCACGGTCGTCGAGCGGGATGACGCGGCCAACGACAGGGCCAGCGCCAGGACGGCGAGCGGCAGGGCAGCCTTCTCCGGCAGTACCGCCGACAGGGCGACCATGGCAGAGACGCCGACGAGGGTGCCGACGACCCGGAAGGCGGCCTTCTGCAGGGTCGTCCGTCCGTTGGGCGCGAGGATGACGAACACTGTGAGCATCACCCAGAAGGAGTTATGCGTCCCGACGCTCTGGAACGCGTACATGGCGAGGCCGAGTGCGATCGCCCGTCGGACACCGTCCTTGGCGTGCCCGTCGAAGGTGCGCACGGCCGTGCGCATCGGCCCCAGGAGCGAAGGGGCATGCCTCTCGGCCTCCGCGGCCGGGGCGGTGCCGATGACCTGCTCGATCCCGGCACGGAGGGCGACGAGCACCAGTCCGGTAGCCAGTCCGATGAGGCCAAGCAGCCCGATCTGCGACAGCGTGCCGCCGATGGCCCGCTGCTCGAGCACGCCGATCCCCGTCACGAGGAAGTAGGCGTACGACGCCATCATCCCGATGAGCAGGCCCACGGGCCGCGCCGCCGTCATGACGCTCGTCGTGAAGGCCACGAACGCCATGGCGATGGCCGCCGCGAACGGGTAGCCCGTGGTGACGGCACCGAGGGTGCTGTAGGCCACGACGACCAGGCCGAGGATGCCCGCGACCGGCACGGCGGTGCGCAGTCGCCCGCTGCTGCCCGCCGCGAGGGTGAGACTCGCCACGATCGCGGACTGGAGCGCGGAGTCGCCGAAGCCCAGGAGGCGGGCGACGCCGAAGCCGGCCGCCATGCCCAGCAGGATCGCGGCCATGAGGCGCCACTGCCAGCCGCGGCGTCCGGGAGCGGCATCGGCCATGGCCGAACGCTAGCAATGCGCGGGCCTATTCCCGGCTCTGTGGACCGGGGCTGTGTCTGCGCGGGCGGACCCCTGAACCAAGGCTCTCTTGACCTCTCTTCACGGGAGCCGAGCCCCTAGCGTCAGCATCATGATGACGCGCCGACTGCTGGCCGCGCTGGCCTCCCTGTCCATCACCGCCGGAATGCTGGTGGGTGCCGCGACACCCGCCCACGCTGCTGCCGTCTCGCTCGACTGCGAGTATGACTCCCAGTCGATATCGGTGCAGGTGAGCGAGACCCTGACAATCACCGCGAACTACTGCTACGTGGACGGCGTCAGTGGCGTCGGGACCTTCGCGCAGAGCGAGGGCCTCATCACGGAACCGGTGACGTTCACATCGCCGGAGGCGGGCACAGCCACATTGACGATCTCCTCTGGCCAGGGTTCAGAGTTTGCGAGCGTCCTCACCATCACCGTCGGCGGATCGGCCTCGACTGACCCGGCGAGCGTCTACCCGACTGCGTACCTGAACGCCAACGGCGGCACGTGCACAGGCACCCTGCAGTTCACCAAGTACGCCGGGCTGAACGGCACGATCACCCTGCCCACAGCGGCCAGGTGCACCCGTGCCGGCTACGAGCTCGAGAACTGGACCTAAACAGCGAACGGCCTCCCCGCCCCCAAGACCCCCTGGGGGCCCTTCAGCCCAGGTGCCAACGTCCCCATCGTTGACGACAGCTTCACCCTGTACGCCCAGTGGCGGCCCCTCGGCGTGGAGATCACCTACGACGCCAACGTCGCGGATGCCGACGCCTGCCTGTCCGGCGGTGCCAACACGATGACCCGGACGTCAGTGGTGGTGGTCGAGCATGCCAACTCGGACTACCTGCAGTCGAGCGACGGGTCGCTGTCGGCGGCTGCCCCATGCGCGCCCACCGACATGGCCCTCGCGGGCTGGCGCATCGCCTCTGAGGGCTCCACGGGCAAGGTCTATCCCGCAGACACGCCGGTGACGGAACTGTTCCCGGGCGAGCAGGTCGCCTCGGCCCGGATCCGGCTCGCGGCCGCCTGGACGGTCACGTACGCGCTGACGGCGTCGCCGGCGCAGGTCTCCCTCACACCCGACGAGGCCACGACCGTCACCTTCACCGCCACGCGCAACGGCGCTCCCGCCCCGTCAGTCAAGGTCGCCGTCAGCGCCTCCGGCAACGTCACTCTCGGCGTCGTGGCTAACCAGCCGGGTCGTGACGACCGGCACCGACGGCACGGCCTCCGTGCCGATCCTCGGCGGCGAGGTCGGCACAGGCGTGGTGTCCGCCGCGTACGGCGACACGACGGCCGGCGTGCAGGTGACGGTCGCATCATCGATCACGCAGTCCATCACGATCACTGACTGGGCGCGGAACGACCGCCGGATCGAATGCTCCGGTACCAGCACCGGGTTCAACATGGGCAGCAGCCTGTCGCCGTGGATTCGTTTCCCCGGAGAGGTCGGCTTCTCCCAAGGCACCGCCCAGATCATGGTGGACGAGAACGGCGACTGGACGTGGGGTCGCAATACCGGCAAGCGCATCGCTGTCCAGATCAGGAGCTTGGAGGACCCCTCGGTGCGGTCGAACACGGTGATCATCGAGGCGCGCTGACGCCGTGAGCTCGCAGCCTGTGGACCGGGGGTGTGTCCAGGGCCGCTGACGTGACACGCTGGACCCCTCATGCGCGAACCTGATGACCACCTGGCCCTGGACGAGTACGAGGTCACCCCGGACCGGCACTCCGCGACCGGTGATTACGAGCTCGAGGAGCGCCAGGCCCTGCGCCGGGTTGCCGGGCTCTCGACCGAGCTCGAGGACGTCACCGAGGTCGAGTACCGGCAGGTCCGCCTCGAGCGCGTGGTCCTGGCCGGCGTGTGGACCGACGGCACGGTGCGCGAGGCGGAGCGCAGCCTGGCCGAGCTGGCCCTGCTGGCCGAGACGGCAGGCTCGCTCGTGCTGGAGGGGGTCATCCAGCGCCGCGACAGCCCCGACCCGGCCACCTACCTCGGTTCAGGCAAGGCGCGCGAGCTGAGGTCCATCGTGGTCGAGACCGGCGCGGACACTGTCATCTGCGACGGCGAACTGACGCCCGGGCAGCTGCGGCAATTGGAGGAGATCGTCAAGGTCAAGGTGGTCGACCGCACCTGGCTGATCCTCGACATCTTCGCCCAGCACGCGCGCAGTCGCGAGGGCAAGGCCCAAGTGAGTTTGGCGCAGATGCAGTACCTCCTGCCCCGCCTGCGCGGCTGGGGCGAGTCGCTCTCCCGCCAGGCCGGTGGCGCGGGCGGTGGTGCAGGAGGGGGCGGCGGCGGTGGCGTGGGCACCCGTGGCCCCGGTGAGACGAAGATCGAGACCGATCGCCGGCGCATTCGCTCCCAGATGTCCAAGCTCCGCAAGCAGCTCAAGGCGATGGAGAAGTCGCGCACGACGCAGCGGGCCGCACGGCACCGAGCGGGCATCCCGGCCGTCGCCATCGCTGGCTACACCAACGCAGGCAAGTCGAGTGTCCTGAACCGGATCACCGGCGCGGGGGTCCTCGTCGAGAACTCGCTGTTCGCCACGCTGGACCCCACCGTCCGCAAGACTCGGAGCCCGGGCGGTCGCGACTACACGATCGCCGACACGGTCGGATTCGTCCGGCACCTGCCGCATCAGCTGGTCGAGGCCTTCCGGTCCACGTTGGAGGAAGTGGTCGATGCTGACCTGATCCTGCACGTGGTGGACGGGTCGGACGATGCTCCGGAGGAGCAGATCAATGCGGTGCGCGAGGTGCTCGATGAGATCGGCGCCGAGCCAGGTGCCCGAGCTGATCGTCATCAACAAGGCCGACATCGCCGATGCGGAGACGATCGCCGCGCTGCTTCGCCGCGAGCCGCACGCGGTCGTCGTCTCCGCCCGCACCGGACAGGGGTTCGACGACCTGCTGCAGGCGATCGAGGCCGACCTGCCGTCAGGGCTCATCGACGTCGACCTCCTCGTCCCGTACTCACGAGGCGACCTCGTCAGCCGCGCCCACCGGCAGGGCGAGGTGGTGAGCGAGGCGCACGGCGAGACCGGCACCCAGCTGCGCGCCCGGGTGCCCGAGGCACTCGCCAATGAGCTCGCGGCCGCCGTCGATGCCTGAGGGGGACGATCGGCCCGACCTTGCCGAGGCCCTCGCGGCCGTCGTCGAGGCCATCGGCGGACAGGAGCGCGAGGGCCAGCTGCTGATGGCCCAGACCGTCGCGAGTGCGCTCGGCGGGGACCGGCACGCGGTCGTGCAGGCTGGCACCGGCACCGGGAAGTCGGTCGGATACCTCGTGCCGGCGGCATTGCACGCCGCGGCCCCGGACGGCGGCCCGGTCGTCGTCGCGACCGCGACGATCGCACTGCAGAAGCAGCTGGTGGACCGAGACCTGCCTCGCGTGTCCGAAGCATTGGAGCCGATCGTCGGCCGGCCGCTCACGTTCGCCGTGCTCAAGGGTCGCAACAACTACGTCTGCCTGCAGAAGCTGCATGGCGCGGCGCCCGACGACGAGCAGGACGCGCTCTTCGACGCCCCGAAGAGCGCGCTCGGGCAGCAGGCGGTGGCGGTTCGAGCCTGGGCAGAGTCCACCTCGACGGGTGATCGTGACGAGTACCCGGACGATGTCGATGCGCGGGTCTGGCGGGCCTTCTCCGTGGGCCGGCGTGAGTGCGTGGGCGAGAGCCGGTGCGCCTACGGCGAGGAGTGCTTCACGGTCAAGCGTCGCTGGCAGGCCCAGGAGGCCGACATCGTGGTGACCAACCACGCCATGCTGGCCATCGACACGATCGAGGGCATCCCGGTCCTGCCGGAGCACGACGCTGTCGTCATCGATGAGGGCCACGAACTGGTCGATCGGGCGACGCAGGCGATCACCCGCGAACTGACGGTCGCCATGGCCGAGAAGGCCGTCGCCCGCGCTCGCCGACTCGTTGACCCGGAGACCCTGGCGAACCTCGAACGCGCCATCGAGGAGTTGGACGACGCCCTGCGCCTGGGCGCGGCCGAGCTCAGCGGGCCGACCCGGCTCACGGAGCTCGCCCGGGACCTCCTGCCTGGCACTCACTCTGACGCGCGATGCGTTCCATCAGGCCATCGCCGAGGTCAACGCGGTCAAGGACACCAAGGACCAGGACGCGCTCGCGGCCCGTCAGCAGGCGCGAGGGGCGCTCGAGGAGGTCCATGACGTGGCCGGTGCCCTCCTGGTCATGGGGGCACCGGACGTCGTCTGGCTGGATCCTGGCGAGGGCTCGTCGCGGTCCCCGATGCTGAAGATCGCGCCGCTCTCGGTCTCGGGCCTGCTGCGCACGGCGCTGTTCGACCGGGGCCCGGTGGCCATGACCAGCGCCACGCTGACCGTCGGGGGAGGGTTCGACGCGCTGCTCACGGCACTCGGGCTCGACGACACTGAGGCGCAGACCGTCGACGTCGGTTCTCCGTTCGACCACGCACGCCAGGGAATCCTCTACGTCGCCAAGGACGTCCCCGCACCGGGACGGGACGGGGTGGCGATGGAGGCTCTCGACGAGCTCGCCGACCTCATCGAGGCGGCCGGCGGTCGGACCCTGGCGTTGTTCAGCAGCTGGCGCGGCGTCGAGAGGGCCGCGGAGTACCTGCGGGTGCGCCTGGGCGATCGGCTCGACCTGCCGCTGCTGGTCCAGCGTCGCGGCGACGCTGTCGGCGGACTCGTCGAGCGGTTCGCGGCCGAGCCGGCGAGCACCCTGCTCGGCACCGTGTCGCTGTGGCAGGGAGTCGACGTCCCCGGAGAGTCCTGCATCCTCGTGGTGATCGACCGCATCCCGTTCCCGCGCCCGGACGACCCACTGGTGTCAGCGCGGCAGCAGGCGATCGACGACGAGGGCGGCTCCGGCTTTCGCGCGGTGTCGGTGCCGAGAGCGGGGCTGCTTCTCGCGCAGGGGGCAGGGCGGCTCATCCGTGGGACCGAGGATCGCGGGGTCGTGGCGGTGCTGGATTCCAGGCTCGCCACCGCGGGCTACTCGCGTGCGCTGCGCGAGAGCCTGCCACCGTTCTGGTACACGACGGATCGTGCCACGGTGATCGGTTCGCTGGAGCGCCTGCGAGACGAGTTCGCTCAGTAGGACCTGCGTGAACTCGACGGGCCTACATGAACTCGTCGGGATTGGGCCCCGTGCGGTGACCGTTCTCCAGCGCCGCGATGGCCGCCAGGTCGCTGGTGTCGAGCTCGAAGTCGAAGACGTCGATGTTCTCGGCGATCCGCGTCGGGAGTCACGGACTTCGGCAGCACGACGTTCCCGATCTGCAGGTGCCAGCGGATCATCACCTGCGCGCTGCTCTTGCCGTACTTGGCGCCGATCGCCAGCAGGGCGGGATCGTCGATCAGGCCTCCTGAGGCCAGCGGGCTCCATGCCTCGGTGAGGATCTGGTGGTCGGCGTTGAAGGACCGGATCTGCGACTGCGGCAGCCACGGGTGCAGCTCCACCTGGTCCACCGTCGGGACGACGCCGAATTCGTCGATGATCCGCTGCAGGTGCGGCACGTGGAAGTTGGACACGCCGACGGAGGTCGTGGCGCCCTGCTCCTGCAGGGCGAGCACCGCCCGCCACGTCTCGACGTAGTTGCCGGTCGCGGGGGAGGGCCAGTGGATGAGGTACAGGTCCACGTGATCGAGTCCGAGCAGTCCCAGGCTCTTGTCCATCGCCCGCAGCGTGGCGTCGTAGCCGTGGTCGGTGTTCCAGACCTTGGTCGTGACGAACACGTCGTCGCGCGGCAGGCCGCTTGCGGCGATGGCTCGACCTACGCCGCCCTCGTTGTAGTACAGGGCGGCGGTGTCGACGTGGCGGTAGCCGCACTCGAATGCGGTCAGGGTGGCGTCGGTGACGACGTCGTCCGGCACCTGCCAGACACCGAAGCCGATCTGCGGGATCGAATGACCATCGTTGAGGACGAGTGACGGGATGGCAGGCATGCGGCAACCGTAATCCCCCCGGAGCATCGCCCGCGACCGGCGCTACTCCACGGTGCTGCCGAAGACCTCGTACTCGCTGGCCTCGGGGGTTGCGGACGCCGCCGGTGTCGGCCACTCGAGGGTCGTGATCCGCGCAGCGCTCGTGGCCGGCGTGGCGTCGGGTCCCGCGATCAAGGCGGCGAGTGCCCGCTGCCCGTCCGGGTTCGGGTGGAGGTGGCCGCCGTCCTCGGCGAACCACTCCGGATGTCCCATCGCCGCGGACGCGAAGTCGATGACATGCAGCCAGCGATGCTCCTGGGCCAGGCGGGCGAGCTCGGCGTTGAACTCGTGGAGGCTCCAGGCAGACAGGCCGCCGGTGTAGGCATCGGGCCGGTGGGGAGTGACCCAGTACACCTGCTGCTTGGCGCCGGGGGTGCGAAGGCTGGCGATGAGGTCGATCCACTCAGGCAATCGCGTGATGTCGGTCTGGTCACCGCGGTTGTTGGTTCCCGAGGACGAGGACCCACCCCGGTGCCAGCTGGGCGTCCGACACCGGACAGGTGCTGCTCGAGGAAGGCGGCGTGGGCGGACTGGCCGACGCGCCCGGTGACCGGGTAGCCGAAGCGTGACAGCAGCGGGGCCACCGACAGGGCGATGGAGTCGCCGAGGACGAATGATCCGACGGGAGCCGGGTCGCTGGCCGGGACCGACGGGCTGGGGGAGGGCGTCGCCGGGGCCGTGGGCTTGGCGGATGGAGTCGCCGGGGTCGTGGCACCCGAGGGCGGGGCTGCTGAGGGGGTCGGCTCGACGCTGGGGGACGCTGGTGGGACGATCGGTGGGCGGCACGGTGGGCGGTGCGGTGACGGGGTCGCCGTGGCGTCAGGCGACGGTGGAGCGACCGCGGTGACCTCGCCCCGCGGCGTCGTCGCTCCCGCGGCCACCGTGGCACACCCGGTCAGGGAGATCACGGCGGCAACGAGGATGACGGTCGCACGCATGCACCCATGGTCCCTCATGACCTGAGGTTCTGCGTCGAACGGTGGAGGTCAGACGCGTCGCAGAACGGTGACGACCTTGCCCATGACCGTGGCGTGGTCGCCCAGGATGGGCGCGTAGGCCGGGTTGTGCGGCATCAGCCACACATGACCGTCGCGGCGCTTGAAGGTCTTCACGGTGGCCTCGTCGTCGATGAGGGCGGCGACGATGTCGCCGTTGTCCGCGGTGCTCTGCTGCCGGACGACGACCCAGTCGCCGTCGCAGATGGCCGCGTCGATCATCGAGTCACCGACCACCTTGAGCATGAACAGGTCGCCCTCGCCGACGAGATCGCGCGGCAGCGGGAAGACCGCCTCGACCTCCTGCTCCGCGAGGATCGGTCCGCCGGCGGCGATCCGGCCCACCACGGGGACGTATGCGGCCTCGGGTCGATGGACGTCGGAGTCCTCCACGACGTGCAGCCTGGGAGCCTGACCGGGATCGAGGGCGACCACGGTGTTCTCCGCGGTGGCCTTCGTCGGGGCGTCCGCCACCACGAGTGCCCTGGGGCGGTTCGGATCGCGTCTGAGGTATCCCATGCGCTCGAGGGTTCCGAGCTGGTGGGCGACGCTGCTGGGGGAGGTGAGCCCCACTCCCTCGCCGATCTCGCGGACGCTCGGCGGGTAGCCGCGGGTCTCGACCGTGTCGCGGATGACCGCGAGGATGGCGCGCTGTCGGGGGGTGAGCCCAGTCTCGTCGGCCGGGCCGTCGGGCAGTTCGGTGACTCGAGCGACCACGTGTCCATCCCCTCATCCCCGGGGCCGCCAGCCGGCCACCGGAACCGCCCGGTGTCAGACCCCGGTGCGAGTGTTCGTGACGCCACGGTAGCGATCTCGCCTCACAATTTCAAACATATGTTCGAATGTCGCGCTGGACGTGTCGCCCGGGCTGTGCTACAAATCGTACAGGCGTTCGATCGAACACACGTTCGATTCGACAGATTCCGAGAGAAAGGCACGATCATGGCCATCGCGGCTCCCTTCCCCGCCGCACGTGTCAGTCGCCGCCCGGCTCCGCGCCCCGTGGCATCCCCCCGCGCCGCACGGTCGAATGGCGTCCGCCTCACCCGCCGCGGCCGCGCCGCTGTCGCGGTTGGGAGCACGCTGTTCCTGCTCCTGGTCGTCATGTTCTCCGGCCGACTGAGCGCGGACGCCGGAACGACCATGCTCGAGCAGGGCCGCGCGACCGGCGTCGTCGTAGTGCAGCCGGGGGAGAACCTCTGGCAGATCGCGAAGGCCGTTGCCCCCCAGGCGGATCCTCGCGAGACGGTGACGGCTATTCGTGAGCTCAACGGGATCGGGGATTCCACGGTCGTGGCCGGCCAGTCGATCATCGTGCCGGTGGTGAGTGACGCCCGAGGCTGACCCGTGGGCAGCAACGGGCCTGTCGGGCTCGCATACTGGTCCCATGTCGGTCACCCGCACGCCTTATCGATGGCGCCACGGGTGGATAGCCCTGATTGCGGCCACGTTGGTCGCCGTCGTGGTCCCGACCGCGGGCGCCATGCCCGAACCGCCAGAGCCGACTCGGCTACCTCACTCTCGGACTCAGTCTCGGACTCAGTCCCGGACTCGCTCCCGGAACTGCCACCGAGCCTTCTTCCGAAGCCAGTGCCAACAGTCGCCCCCGTCGTGGCGGTGCCCGACCAAACCGATCGGCAGTGGCCGAGGAACCCACCCTGGGACGCCTGCCCGCGGCCCGTGTGGCCGGGAGAGATCAGCGACGGGTCGCCGGGCGGCGGACGCCGAGTCCTGGTCCTCGGCGATTCGCTGACGAGGGACTCGCGCACGCTCACCGCCAAGTCCATGCGGGCGAGCGGCTGGACGCCCACCTTCCGGTGTTGGGGGTCCAAGCGCCTGGACTGGGGTATCGCCCAGGTCCGGCGGGCCAAGTCCCTTGGCCAGCTCCCCAGGTACGTCGTCGTGGCCCTCGGCACCAACGACATCTCCTGGGAGACGCCCCAGACGACACAGCGGCGGGTGCACGCCCTGCTCGATGCCATCGGCCCGAAGCGTCAGGTGCTGTGGGTGGATCTGGACGTCGACCACAGCGCCTTCTCCAGTTCCCGGGCGCAGTGGTTCAACGGGATGATCCGCGAGGTCGCCGAGAAGCGCACGAACGTGACGGTCATCCCTTGGCGACGGGTGGCCAGGGCAGCGAGTGCTGGTCGGTTCGACGGGATCCACTACGGCCCGAGTGGTTTCCGTCTGCGCGCCCTGACCGTGACCAAGGCATTGAACGTGGCCGGCAGGGCGAACCCAGTGCCCTCGCCCCGGCCGACGCCTGCCGCGACGCCCACCGACATGCCCACGCCGGACCCCAGCGCTTCGCCGATCCCCGAACCGTGGACGCCGACCCTCATCCCGACCCCGGTGCCCTCGCCGGTGGCTCCGGGCCCGTCGGTCGGGTCGTCAGCAACGCCGTCGTCCGGCAACTAGTCGGCGACGCGCCGGGAAATATCCCTTGCCAAGGGGTTGTTGAAGCGCTACGTTGCTACCCCTAGATGTAGTAGTAACAAGCATGTGATTCATCAACAGGTTGTGGTTGATGATCAACAGGTCCTCCACAGGGAATCCCCAAGGAAATCCCCAGGAAGGCCGAAATGGCGTTGCTGATGTGACGAGAGTGACGATTGAGGAGGGGGGTGCACCAGATGCGGTGTCCGTTCTGCAAGGCCGATGACTCGCGGGTGGTGGATTCCCGGGTGATCGACGATGGCCTGGCCATCCGCCGCCGCCGTGAGTGCGCCGACTGCGGGCGGCGATTCACCACGGCCGAGACCGCCATGCTCTTCGTGGCCAAGCGCTCCGGCACGACCGAGCCGTTCAGCCGGGCCAAGGTGGTCAGTGGCGTGCGCAAGGCCTGCCAGGGGCGCCCGGTGAGCGAGGACGATCTCGCTCGGCTGGCCCAGCAGGTCGAGGACATCCTGCGGGCCACCGGATCCGCCGAGATCCCGGCCATGGAGGTCGGGCTCGCCATCCTGGGACCGCTGCGGGAGCTCGATGAGGTCGCCTACCTGCGCTTCGCCTCGGTCTACCGCTCCTTCGACACCCTCGACGACTTCGAGGCAGAGATCGCGTTGCTCCGCGCCGAGGGCGACCCCGTGGGCGAGGAGCCCACCGTCAACACCAACACGACTTCCCACACCCAGTGACCGCTCGCGAGGAAGAAAGGCACTACGCATGACCATTACCAGCACCGACACCGAGGTCTTCGTGCACAACACGCTGCACAACCCGGGCCTGACCATCGAGCGGCTCTACACCACCGAGGGGGTGCACCCCTATGACGAGGTCGAATGGGATCGTCGCGACGTCGTCCAGACGAACTGGAAGACCGGCGAGATCGTCTTCGAGCAGCGCGGCGTCGAGTTCCCCGACTTCTGGAGCGTCAACGCCTCGACGATCGTCACCACGAAGTACTTCCGCGGTGCCGTTGGTACCCCCGAGCGCGAGCACAGCCTGCGCCAGCTTCTCGATCGCGTGGTGCTGACCTACGTGAAGGCCGGACGCGAGCACGGCTACTTCGCGACCGAGGACGACGCGATCATCTTCGAGCACGAGCTGACCTACATGCTTCTGCACCAGGTGTTCTCCTTCAACAGCCCGGTCTGGTTCAACGTCGGCACGGTCTCCCCGCAGCAGGTGAGCGCCTGCTTCATCCTCGCGGTCGACGACACGATGGACTCGATCCTCAACTGGTACAAGGAGGAGGGCCTGATCTTCAAGGGCGGCTCCGGTGCCGGCCTGAACCTCTCGCGCATCCGCTCCAGCAAGGAACTGCTCAAGTCCTCCGGCGGCACGGCCTCCGGGCCGGTGTCGTTCATGCGCGGTGCCGATGCCTCGGCGGGCACCATCAAGTCCGGCGGCGCCACCCGCCGCGCGGCCAAGATGGTCGTCCTCGATGTCGACCACCCCGACATCGAGGAGTTCATCGAGACCAAGGTGCGCGAGGAGGACAAGATCCGTGTCCTTCGCGACGCGGGCTACGACATGGATCTCGGCGGCAAGGACATCACCTCCGTCCAGTACCAGAACGCCAACAACTCCGTGCGCGTCTCGGACCTGTTCATGCACGCAGTGGAGAACGGCGAGCCCTTCGGGCTCACGGCGCGGATCGACGGCTCGGTCGTCGAGACGATCGACGCCAAGGGCCTGTTCCGCACGATGACCGAGGCCGCCTGGGCATGTGCCGATCCCGGCATCCAGTACGACGACACGATCAACGACTGGCACACGAACCCCGAGACCGGCCGCATCAACGCGTCCAACCCGTGCTCGGAGTACATGAGCCTGGACAACTCCTCGTGCAACCTCGCGAGCCTGAACCTGCTGACCTTCCTGAAGGACGACGACACCTTCGACGCGGAGCGGTTCTCGCGTGCCGTGGAGTTCGTGATCACGGCGATGGACATCTCGATCTGCTTCGCCGACTTCCCGACCGATGCGATCGGCGACACCACCCGCCGGTACCGCCAGCTCGGCATCGGCTACGCCAACCTCGGCGCCCTGCTGATGGCGACCGGCCTGCCCTACGACTCCGAAGCCGGACGCTCCTTCGCCGCGTCCATCACCAGCCTGATGACCGGTACCGCCTACAAGCGCAGCGCGGAACTGGCCGGCATCGTCGGCCCCTACGACGGCTACGCCCGCAACGTCGACGCGCACAAGCGCGTGATGCGCAAGCATGCTGCCGCGAACGACAACGTGCGCACGATGTCCAGCCTGGACGGCGACGTGCAGAAGGTCGCCAACAAGGTGTGGGAGGAGTGCCTGCGCACCGGTGACACGAACGGCTGGCGCAACGCGCAGGCGTCGGTGCTCGCCCCCACCGGGACCATCGGCTTCATGATGGACTGCGACACCACCGGCATCGAGCCGGACTTCTCCCTGGTGAAGTTCAAGAAGCTCGTCGGCGGCGGCTCGATGCAGATCGTCAACCAGACGATCCCGCGCGCCCTGCGTCGCGTCGGCTACACCGAGGAGACCGTCGAGGCGATCGTCGAGTACATCGGCGAGCACGGCCACGTCGTCGACGCGCCCGGCCTCAAGACCGAGCACTACGAGATCTTCGATACGGCGATGGGCCAGCGGTCGATCACCCCGATGGGCCACGTGCGGATGATGGCGGCCGTCCAGCCGTTCATCTCCGGTGCCATCTCCAAGACCGTGAACATGCCGGAGTCGGCCACCGTCGAGGAGGTCGAGGAGATCTACTTCCAGGGCTGGAAGATGGGGATCAAGGCCCTGGCGATCTACCGCGACAACTGCAAGGTCGGCCAGCCGCTCAGCGATGCCAAGGCGAAGAAGGTCGACGAGATCGTCGACGCGACCGCCGAGGCGGTCTCCGCGGCGCTGGCCGCCCAGCCGGTGCGTCGGAGGCTGCCGAAGAGCCGCCCCAGCGTCACGACGAGCTTCTCCGTCGCGGGTGCCGAGGGGTACATGACGGCTGGCTCCTACCCCGACAACGGGCTCGGCGAGGTGTTCCTCAAGCTCGGCAAGCAGGGTTCGACCCTGGCCGGGGTGATGGACGCCTTCTCCATCGCGATCAGCATCGCGCTGCAGTACGGCGTGCCGCTGGAGGCCTTCGTCAGCAAGTTCGTCAACATGCGGTTCGAGCCTGCGGGCATGACCGACGATCCGGACATCCGGATCTCGCAGTCGATCATGGACTACATCTTCCGTCGCCTGGCCCTGGACTACCTGCCCTACGAGAAGCGCGAGGCCCTCGGCATCTTCACGGCAGACGAGCGCGCGGCGACCGTCGCGGCGACCTACGGTGGTCCGGCCCCAGCTGCCTCGGCCGACCTGGACGTGGCCATCGGGGAAGCCGGTGACGAGGCCGCGGCAGAAGTGAGCGCGGAGACCGCGCCGGTGCCGGCGAAGCACCACAGCAATGCGCACTCCAGCGCCGAGCTGCTCGAGGAGATCACCGGCACCGCCTCCGATGCACCGCTGTGCATGACCTGCGGCATCAAGATGCGCCCGGCCGGATCCTGCTACGTCTGCGAGGGCTGCGGGAGCACGTCCGGCTGCAGCTGATGTGAACGGACACGGAAAGATCTGGTTCGGACCCGCTGGACATGGGGAAGGCCTCGCTCAGGTGGAGCGAGGCCTTCCGCATGAGGGGGGGTGTCTTCGACCCTCGTCGGTCGGTCACCGCGCGGCTGCCTGCGGGACACGCGTCTGCAGGTGGCCGCCAGCATTCAGCGGGTCGTGGGCCACGATGCCCGGGAGCTGGTCATGGAAGAACACCTGCGAGAGCAGTTCACGTCTCGAGTTCGTCGCGGTCTTCGCGAAGACCGCCTTGAGGTGGTCCTGGACGGTCCACGGCGAGATCACGAGTCGCCCGGCGATGGCCGAGGTGTCGAGTCCCCGGGCCACAAGGGTGGCGACCTCCTGCTCACGTGCAGTGAGTCCGAACGCCTCCAGGCGCAGCGGCACGGCGTACTCCTCGCCCGCGCGCTGCACGACGATCGCCACCCGACCCTCGAGCTGACCCGTCCGGCAGCGAACCATGGAACGTCAGCCAGCCTGACGATGTGGGCACATGCAGCGGCGCGGGCCGACCGCCCCTCCCGACCCTGGCGACGCACGTCGGCCGCCAGGGTCAGGGCCGGGATCGGGACGCTTCGGTGGATCGGGTCGTCGATGGCGAGTGACTCCAGCAGGGCGACGGCAGGCGGCGTGGTGAACTCGACCTCGTCGTTCGCGTCCAGCACGAGGAGTCCGGGCGCCCGGTCCTCGTCCGCTCGGCGCGCGGCGTCGAAGCGATACGAGTGCCGAAGCGCCTCGGCAATCGGACGCGAGAGCCGCGCCATGACGCGAGCCTCCTCGGGCGTGAAGTCCCCGGTGGCCTCCGTGCGGTGCAGGACGACGCACCCCCAGGCGCGGCCCCGAGTGACCATCGCGGCGCGCATCTCGAAGGGGGTGCCTATCGGCTCGAGGTACTCGACATAGCGGGCGCTGCGCTCGGGCCGCCCCCGCGTGGTCTCGCTGAGGATCCCGACGGGCGTGCGACGCGCGGCGAGCGATGCGAAGGTGTTGACGTCCTCACGGACGTACTCGCTGGACACGACGGCGCCGGCGGCCATCGCCTCGGTCTCCGGCGTGAGGAAGCCGGCGGTCATCAACTCGACGGGGTTGGCGGTCGTGAGCAGGCGAGTGTCCGGGTCGAGTCCGTGCCAGCAGGCGGCGTCTACGGGGAAGACGCGGCGGATCCGGGCGGCGAGCTCCTCGTGGAGCTCGGCGTAGGGCAGGCCTCGGGCGCCCAGCTCGTTCGACGTCGGCGACGAGTCGATCGGTGTCCCACCGCTCCATGAGGACATGGTGCCCGCGCCGCACGAGCCCAGGGCCCAGATGCGCGAAAGATCCCAGATCCGCAGGGATGTGGGTGAGCGGGTCCGCGGCCGGAGAGTCGGACGTGCGCCGAGACCGGCGCGAACCCCACGACAAGGAGCCGACCATGACCGCCGACACCGTCACCACCGACTGCCATCGACCTCGCCACCCAGCGGGTGTGCTTCGCGGCACCTCTGCGACCGGGCGCGACCGCGCTGGACCGCGAGGAGATGCTCGTCGTGCTGGACCGGCGAGCGCAGCGAGGACCACGTCGCGCTCGCGTCGCCGCCACGGCATCACCCGCGAGGATGTCTGGATCCAGTCGACGCCGGCTGGTGACGTCGCGGTGATCCTGATCGAGTCGACGGATCTCCCGAGCGCCCTCCTGGGGATCGCCACCTCGACAGGAACCGTTCGACGTCTGGTTCCGAGACCACCTGCTCGCGGTGCACGGGATGGACCTCTCCGAGGGCATGTCGCTGCCTGAGCAGGTCTTGGACTTCCACACCTGAGCGACAGGCGTCTATTGCGCCTCACTCAGGAGCCCGCGCCAACGGGAGCCTTGGCACCACCCGCGTCCGCATTGGATGGACTTCGTTTGTCCGTCGACAGCTGATCTCGACTGACACGGCGCTTGCGGCCCCGGCTCCTCTTGGAGTCGGGGCCGCAGCCTGTTCCGTTGCGGCGCGGGTTGCCGCGGTGGGGGGCTGCCGTCGTCGTGACGGCTGGCTCAGGTGCTCGACCGCAGTGGCAGCAAGGCCGTGTGCACGCGCGCGAGCTCCTGCTCGATTCGATCCGCGTGCTCCCGGGCCTGGTCGAGATCGCCCTGCGTCGCCTCTTCCTCGAGGTTTCGGCACATCTCCTCGAGGTCGGTGGCGCCGAACGTCGCAGCATTGGACTTGAGAGTGTGTGCGGCCCGTCTCAATGCGACCGTGTCCCCGCCCTCCGAGGCCGTGCGCATCTGGCCGACGAGCCCGGGCGTCTCGGTCATGAACGTCTCGATGATTTCACCCACGAACTCGTCGCCACCAAGATCGCGCAGGGTCTCCAGTGCGCTTGGGTCGAGATCGGCGCCTTCGCTCTTGCGCCCCGGGACTCGCAGCAGCGCGCTTTGCAGCTCCTCCATCCGGACCGGCTTGGCGACGTAGTCGTCCATGCCGGCCGCCCGACACGCTTCGCGGTCCTCGGCCATGGCGTTGGCCGTCATCGCAACCAACCTCGGCCGCGTCCCCTCCGGCAACCTGCTGCGGATCATTCGCGCAGCCTCCAGCCCATCGATCTCGGGCATCTGGACGTCCATCAGAACCACGTCGTAGTCGCCCGCCTCGACCGCCTCCACGGCGGCACGCCCGTCCGACACGACGTCGGCCTCGCAGCCGAGTCGACGCAGCATGCCGAGCGCCACCTTCTGGTTCACCAGGTTGTCTTCAGCGAGCAGGATGCTGAGCGTCGGCAGATCGGGGGGCTCGGCGGCGGTTGGGATGCCGGCGTCTGACTGGAGCTGACCGAGAACCCGGAGAAGGACGTCACGCAACGCGGTGGCCTTGATCGGCTTGGACAGCTGGGCCGCGAACCGCTGCCCCGCGTCATCGGTGGCCACCTGCCCGAGCGAGGAGAGAAGCACGAGCGGGGGAGCATCAGCGTGGCGGCGCTGGATCTCCTCCGCCAGCGCCAGGCCGTCGGTGTCGGGCATGACCATGTCGAGGAGCACGACATCGAACCGCGCCGGGCGCTCCAGCGACTGCAGGGCCGCGGACTCCGTGAGCGCTGTTGTCGGCTCCATCCCCCACGACTGGGCAAGGCGGCGCACGATCTCGCAGTTGGTCTCGTTGTCGTCCACCACGAGCAGGGAACAACCGGCCAACGAGGACGTGGACGGCGCAGATGGGACCGCTTCCGTGACCTCCTGGGCAGGGAAGCGGACGTGGAAGACCGATCCCTCGCCGAGTTGGCTCTCTACCGTGACCTCGCCGCCCATCAACTCGATGAGCCGGCGGGAGATGGCAAGGCCCAGGCCGGTCCCGCCGTACTTGCGCGTGGTCGACGCGTCCACCTGGCTGAACGACTCGAAGAGGCGACCGATTCGGTCGCTTGGGATGCCGATGCCGGTGTCTCGAATGGAGATGTGACAGCTGACGGTGTCCCCGGCGGGGGCAGCGGTCAACTCCACTACCACCTCGCCGTGGTCGGTGAACTTGACCGCGTTCGACAACAGGTTCAACAGCACCTGCCGGAGTCGTGGACTATCGCCGAGGATGAGGGCCGGGACGCCGTCTGCGACCACGAGCCCGAGTTCGACCCCCTTGTCGGCGGCCCGGGTCGACACGATGTCCAGTGCCTGCTCGATGCACTGGACGAGGGAGAACGGCTCTCGCTCGAGCTCCAGTCGACCGGCCTCGATCTTGGAGTAGTCGAGGATGTCGTCGATGACGTGCAGCAGTGCCTGACCGCTGGAGTTCACCACCTCGGCGAACTCGCGTTGCTCCGAGGTGAGTTCGGTACCCAGCAGCAGGCCGGTCATGCCGATGACGGCATTCATCGGCGTCCTGATCTCATGACTCATGGTGGCCAGGAAGGCGCTCTTGGCCAGCGCGGCGGCTTCCGCCTCCCGTCGAGCGTCCTCGAGCTCGGCGACGCGTTGCGCCTTGTCGATCGCGGTCGCCGCGTATGCCGCGAAGGTCGAGGCCATCCGGGAATGCTCTTCCGTGTAGAAGTCCGCCTCGAACTTGTCGAGAGTCAGCTGCCCGATGAGCTTGCCCTCGACGAGCAGCGGCACCCCCATCCATCCCTTGACCCGACCTCGGCCGTGTTCATCGCTGCGGAAGTGAGCGAAGGTCTCTGAGACGTTCGCGACGATGATCGGGCGACGGTGCTCGACCACGGCGCGGGCCGGATCGTCGGGGCCCGTCGGGTCGAACCGCTGCCCGATCAACTCGTCGAGGTTCTCGAACCCGTGGCCCCCGACGATCATCATGTCCTTGCCGTCGAACTGCTGGACGCTGCAGCTGTCGTAGGGCACCACCTTGCGCAGCTCCGTCAGGATGAGCTCGAACACCTCATCCAGCCGCAACGAGCTCCCCAACGCCTGTGCCGCCGTCTGCAGCGTCTCCGCCTGTTGCCGGGCGTCCCGCTCGGTCTCCAGGAGGCGCGCGTTGTGGATGGCCGTTGCTGCCTGCGCTGCGAAGGCAGTCACCAGGTCTGCTGCCTCCTCGTCATAGACGTCTGGCTCGTACTTGTCGAGCGTCAGCACCCCGATGACCTCGTCACTGAAGATCAGCGGGGCGCAGATCCAGCCACGGATGCGCCCTCCGCCGTGAGCCGAGCCTCGCAAAGTGCCGTAGCCGCGACACGTCGCCAATCACCCGCGGCCGGCGGGAACGGAACACCTCGAAGCTGGGATCGGTCTCGTCGTCCAGGTCGAAGGCGAGGCCTAGGATCTTCTCCGGCTCCTCGAACCCCCGGCCCCCGACGATCACTCGCAGCCCTCCCTGGACGACCTGGATCGACGAGCTGTCATAGGGGACCACGCGATCGAGCTGGCTGAGGATCGTCTCGAAGGTCTCTTCCAGCGTGAGAGTCCGAGCCAGGATCTGTGCCACGGCGAACAGAGTCTCGGCCCGCACCCGCTCGATCTCTAGTCGCTCGATGCGATCCTCGGCATCGCGCAGTCGCGTGGCCGACTCCTCCATTACCCACCAGCCGTTCGATCGACGCCCGCGACCACCAACTACGGAATCCCGCCATTATTGAGGCCGCCCAGTCAGTAGTCCACCAGTTCCTGGTCAGCACCCGTCGCGTGGCTGCTTCTCGAGAGTCAGGACAGCACAGGTGGCAGGTGCCCATCGCGGGTGCGACCTCCGCTCGAGCGCGACATCTCGGGCGACCTCGGTGCAGAGGCGCCCTGTCTGGTCGCGCACCTGCCCGAATCCCGATTCGACCAGATCGTCAGGAAGGGGACGGTCAACTGGCAGCAGGTGGCGCTTCCAGGTCTCACGGCGCTCGACAGACGCTCATCCTCGGGTTGCCGGTGGACGGGCACACCTCCTCCGCTGGCACCTGATAGGGAACGCAGCCGCCCCTAGCGCTGAGCCCCGCCCCCATGAATCGGGGCTCAACCGTTGGATCGAGTGCGTAGCGGGCAACGGGCTAACGGGACGAATGACCCTTGCCCGCCCATCGCCCATGTGATCGATTGGAAGAGACGGCCGAGTTGCCCAACGCACGCTGAGGAGGGGTCATGGACTCCCGGACGCGGACGCTGACCTTCGGTGACGACCGTTCGTCGGGTGCCGATGCCGCATGGGGCTGGATCACGGCGCATCCCTGGCCGCAGTGGGCCGTCGAGGTGGTGACGGTCACCATCCCGAAGACCCGATCGGTGGCCTCGCCCCTGGGCTACACCGAGCCGCATCCGTGGGATCCGCCCGAACCCCGGACGGGCACCGGATCGTGCGAGTTCGCCGTCGATCATCGCACCTGGCTGCTGACAACGACCCACGCCTGATCCTGGGCGGGCGCGCCGGCGTCGGATCTGGTGGTGGTCGGCCCCCGCGGCCAGGGACTGCTCAAGGCGCTCCACCTGGGCAGCACCGCGGAGTGGCTGATGCGCTGCCCGAAGGCTCCGCTGCTCATTGCGCGGCGGTCCGTGCGCCACCCGCTCGGTCGCTGGTGTGCGTCGATGGATCGCGTCACGCGCACGCGGCCGTCGACCTTCCTGGCGCCGATGCCGTGGGTCTCGGGGCGTCCGTCACCGTCCTGGGCGTGGTGCAGGGGCACGACGATCTGGCCGTCGGTGGTGAGGCGGCCGAAGGCCCTGAGCGCGGTGGGCGCGGAGGCGACAGCCGATGGTGGTCGAGCCTGACCGTCTGGCCCTCACGTCAACCCTCACGTGACGATCTTCGAGTACATGGACGTGCGCGGACCGGACCTGGTGGTGCTCGGTACCAGTGGGATGACCGGGTTCTCGCGCTGTGGGTCGGGTCGGTCGCCAGTGCCGTCGCTCGGCATGCTGAGCTGCTCGGTCCTGCTGGTTCGCGATCCGCACGGCGGTGACGACGACGGTGACCGTTGACCTTGCCGGTCACGACTCACCACGAGCGGCCCGTCCACGAGACGGTGCTGTTCCTGGAGACGGACGCTGACCGCGGACTGACGCGCGAGGAGGCTGCCGAACGGCTGGAGCGTTTCGGGCCCAACGTGCTGCCGCCGAACGCCCGATCACGGGCCGATCGTGCAGTTCCTTCTGCAGTTCAACAGCCCACTCATCTACGTCCTCCTCGCCGCCGCTGCTGTCACGGTCGCGATCGGGGACCTCGTCGACGCCGCGGTGATCCTGGGCGTCGTCCTCGTCAACGCCGCGATCGGGTTCATCCAGGAGCGACGAGCCGGCGAGGCGCTGGAGGCCCTCGCCGAGTTCACCCGGACGCAGTCGACGGTCATCCGTGACGGCCAGCCCGAACGCAACGGATTCCCGCTACCTGGTGCCCGGGGACGTGGTGCTGCTCGAGGCCGGGGAGAAGGTCCCGGCGGACCTTCGCCTGACCATGGCCCGGGAGCTGCGGATCGACGAGTCAGCGCTGACCGGCGAGTCGGTCCCCGTCGACAAGCAGGACGCGCTCCTGCCAGCGGCGACCTCGCTGGGCGACCGCTCGAACATGGCCTACTCCAGCACTCTGGTGACCGCCGGAAGCGGTCGCGGCCTGGTCGTCGGCACGGGCGTGGAGACCGAGATCGGCCGGATCCATCAGCTCGTCGGCGAGGCCGCCGGCGTCGCGACCCCGCTGACCCGCAAGCTGACCCGGTTCAGCCAGTGGCTCACCGGCGTGATCATCGCCCTCGCGGCCCTCACCTTCGGGATCGGCGTTGCTGCGCGGCGAGAGCGCCGCCGAGATGGTGACGGCCGCCGTCGCGCTGGCCGTCGGTGCGATCCCGGAGGGGCTGCCGGCCGCCGTCACCATCACGCTGGCGATCGGCGTGTCCCGCATGGCAGGTCGGCACGCCATCATCCGCAAGCTCCCTGCCGCCGAGACCCTCGGCAGCACGACCGTGATCTGCACGGACAAGACCGGGACCCTGACCCAGAACCGGATGACCGTCAGGTTCGTGTACGCGGCGGGTGCCACCCACGACATCGCCGGCCCGGCGCAACGACGTCATGGACGCTGCCTGGTCGCGGGGGCGCTGTGCAACGACGCCGTCCACACCACCGATGCCGACGGGCGGCCGGCCGGGATCGGTGATCCGACCGAGACCGCACTGTTCGCCGCCGCGCTCGCCCAGGGCGTCGACCCGACCCACTGGGCGATGCAGTGGCCGCGCCTCGACGAGATTCCCGTTCAGCTCCGATCGACGCTTCATGGCGACCCTTCACGAGGTTCCCGACGCGGACACCAACACCGTCTCTGGTCAAGGGCGCACCGGAGGAGGTCCTGCGACTGTGCGGTGACCAGGTCACGCGCTCTGGGCTCGACGGAACCGCTGGACCGCGTGCAGGTGGACGAACGGCTCGCCGACTTCGGCGCCCAGGCCCTGCGAGTGCTCGCGTTCGCCTCGGGCCAGGTTCCCAAGGGCTGGGCCTTCGACGGTGAGCGACTGCCCGATGACCCCGATGACGTTCCTGGGCCTGCAGGCTATGGAGGATCCGCCACGGCCGGAGGCGATCCGGGCCGTGGCTGCGTGCCATCGCGCCGGGATCGCCGTCAAGATGATCACCGGGGACCATGCCCGCACCGCGCAGGCCATCGCCCGGCAGATCGGCCTGGGTCAGGCCGACGACCGCGACCCGACGGTGATGACCGGCGAGCAGATGGCCGCCATCGACCTCGACACCCTGACCGACGCGATCCAGGACGTGGACGTGTTCGCACGCGTGTCCGCCGAGCAGAAGCTTCGCCTGGTCGAGGCACTGCAGCGCGCCGGTCACGTCGTGGCGATGACCGGCGACGGCATCAACGACGCACCCGCACTGAAGCAGGCCGACATCGGGATCGCCATGGGCCAGGGCGGCACCGAGGTCGCCAAGGAGGCGTCCGCGATGGTCCTGGTGGACGACAACTTCGCCTCGATCGAGGCCGCCGTCGAGGAGGGCCGCGGAGTCTTCGACAACCTGACGAAGTTCATCACCTGGACCCTGCCCACCAACCTCGGCGAGGGACTGGTCGTGCTGGCCGCCATCGTCGCCGGGGTTGCCCTGCCGATCCTGCCGGTGCAGATCCTGTGGATCAACATGACTACGGCCGTTGCTCTCGGGTTGATGCTGGCCTTCGAACCCGCCGAGCCGGACATCATGGCCCGTCCGCCCCGCCCGCCACGGCAGCCGATCCTGACCGGCGTCCTCGTCCGGCGCATCATCATCGTCGGCACCTTGATGCTCGTCGGGGCGTTCGGGGTCTACGAGATCGCTCTCGTCGAGCGGCGCCACGCTGGAGCAGGCGCGCACGGTCGCGGTCAATGCGTTCGTCGCGATGGAGATCGGCTACCTGTTCAACTGCCGCGCACTCGACAAGTCGGTGGTCATCGGTGGGCCTGTTCAGCAACCGGCTCCTGCTCCTCGGCGTGGCCGTCATGATCGCCCTGCAGGTCGCACTGACATATGTGCCGTTCATGAACACGGCATTTCAGACCGCCGGCGCTGCCGGCGAGCGACTGGCTCCTGGTCACGACTCCTGGGAGCCGCCGTGTTCTTCGTGGTGGGCATCGAGAAGTGGATCACTGCCCGCATCCGACTCCACAGAGGGGTCTGACAGGCTCCGCCCGGGTCAGGAGTGCGGGTAGACGTGGTCAAGGAGGATGGTGGCTCTCGTCGGCAGGCACGGCCTTGGAGTAGAGCCAGCCCTGGGCGCCGGGGCAGCCCATGTCGCGAAGGATGGCGGCCTGGTCAGGATGCTCGACGCCTTCGGCGGTGACGGTCATGCCCAGGTCGTCCGCGAGGGTGATGATGCCGACAATCGGGCGATCGCGTGTTCCGGTTGCGTGGTGTCGGTGACGAAGCTGCGGTCGATCTTGATGACGTCGATGGGGTAGCGGCGCAGGTAGATCAGCGAGGCGTAGCCGGTGCCGAAGTCGTCGATGGCCATGGTGACGCCGCGCTCGTGGGTACCGGCGAGGTTCGGTTTCGGCTTGCCGTCGACTGGCTTCCAGACTGCGGGTCGCACGGTCTCGGGCAGCGACGCGCTGGACATACGCCAATTGTGCGGCGGAGAGCGACTCGGCCGCCTTCGTGGCGGCCGCCATGGGCCCCGAGGTCGAGCCAACGCGCTGCGGCTCTCTGGCGGCGCTCCTAGGTTTCCTAGAGGATGGCAGGCATGAACACACTGGAGAGACGATGACCACACTCGAGGACCGGCCGAACACCGCGCTCCTCGTCATCGACGTGCAGAACGGCGTCGTCGGGGAGGCGCACGCTCGGGATGCCGTGGTGGCGAATGTCGGCAGCCTCGTGGACAAGGCCAGGAGTGAGCGGGTCCCCGTGGTCTGGGTCCAGCATTCGGACGACGGCCTGGCACGGGGCAGCGACGAGTGGCAGATCGTCCCCGAGCTGGTTCCGGGCGACGCCGAGCCTCTCGTCGAGAAGAACTACGGCGACTCGTTCGAGGCCACGATCCTCGAGACCGTGCTGGCGGATCTCGGGGTCGGCCATCTCTTCGTCGTCGGCGCTCAGACGGACGCGTGCGTCCGGTCGACGCTCCACGGAGCGCTCGTCCGGGGATACGACGCGACGCTCGTGAGTGACGCGCACACGACCGAGGACCTGACGTCGTGGGGCGCGCCCCCGCCGGAGCAGGTCATCGCTCACACGAACATGTACTGGTCCTACCAGGCGGCGCCCGGGCGGACCGCCGGCACGGTCAAGACGCAGGACGTCGACTTCGAAGGCGACGCCCTGACCATGACGCCGCTCCTGCTCCGCGCGAACGAGAAGCGTCGCCGCCCACCCCGATCGGGTGATGCACGAGGCGATGGGAGGGGAGTTGAATGGATGGGAAGTACGCCTAGCGGAGGCAGGGGAGTCATGACCAAGGAGTTCAAGGGCAAGATCGAACTCGACGTCCGGGATTCGGTGCCCGACTGGGAGCCGTACCTCGCGCCGAAGGCGCCCAAGGGCTCGCCCAACGTCCTCATGATCGCCTGGGACGACGTCGGCTACGGGGCGATGGACGTCTTCGGTGGGCCGATCAAGACCCCGACGATGCAGCGCATCGCGAACATGGGCGTGAAGTTCGGCAACTTCCACACGACCGCGCTCTGCTCCCCGACGCGCGCGTCCCTGCTGACCGGTCGAAATGCCACGACGAACGGGATGGCGACGATCGCGGAGTTCGCCTCCGGCTTCCCGGGGATCTCCACCCGCATCCCGTTCGAGAGCGGCTTCATCTCTGAGGTCCTCGCTGGTCAGGGCTACAACACGTACTGCATCGGCAAGTGGCACCTGACTCCCGGGGAAGAGTGCAATGTCGCCGCCTACAAGGGCCGGTGGCCGCTGGGACGAGGCTTCGAGCGGTACTACGGCTGGCTCGGCGGCGAGACGAACTCCTACTACCCGGACCTGGTCCATGACAATCACCCGATCGAGCCGCCCGCGCGACCCGAGGACGGCTACCACCTGGCCGATGACCTCTCGAACCGGGCGATCCAGTTCATCCAGGACGCCAAGACCATCGACCCGGACAAGCCGTTCTTCATGTACTTCGCGCCGCAGGCCGGCCACGCCCCCCATCTGGTGCCGCTGGAGTGGGCCGACGCGTACAAGGGCGTCTTCGACGCGGGCTATGAGGCCATGCGCCCGGAGATCCTGGCCCGGCAGGTCGAGCTCGGGCTGCTGCCCGAGGGAACCGTGCTGTCCGACATCAACCCGCATGGCGAGCCGGCCCGCACCGGACCCGAACGGTGAGCCGTGGCCGATGCTCGACACCGTGCGGCCGTGGGAGTCGCTCTCCGATGACGAGAAGCGGCTGTTCGTGCGGATGGCCGAGGTGTTCGCCGGCTACATCACGTACTACGACGACCGCCTCGGCCGGATCCTGGACTACCTCGAGCAGGCCGGCGAGCTCGACAACACCCTGATCGTCGCCGTCTCGGACAACGGCTCCAGCGGCGAGGGCGGCCCGAACGGCACCTTCAACGAATGGCGGTTCTTCAACGGGATCGCCGACACGACCGAACTCGTCCTCGAGCACATCGACGAACTGGGCACGCCGGCATCCAACAACCACTACAACACCGGGTGGGCGTGGGCGCTCGACACCCCGTTCCCCTACTGGAAGCGATGGGCCGGCTACGAGGGCGGAACCGCGGACATCTGCCTGATCTCGTGGCCGGCGAAGATCGAGGCGAGCAGCGAGGTGCGGCACCAGTACGTGCATGCCGTCGACGTCGTGCCGACCATCTACGACCTCCTCGGGCATCACCCCGCCGGACGTCATCAACGGCTACGAGCAGCTGCCCATGGAGGGGGAGAGCTTCGCGGCGGCCCTCACGGACCCGAGCGTTCCCAGCAAGTCCACGCAGTTCTTCACCATGCTGGGTCAGCGGGCGATCTACCACGAGGGATGGCTGGCGTGCACCGTCCACCCGCCGCTGTCGAGCTGGGGTCACTTCGAGCAGGACGAGTGGGAGCTGTACCACCTCGACGTGGACCGCTCGCAGTCGACGAACCTCGCCGCCGACGAGCCCGAGCGACTCGAGGCGATGAAGGCCCTGTGGTTCGAGTGCGCCGACAAGTACAACGGGCTGCCCTTGGACGACCGGTCGGCGATCGAGCAGGTGCTGGCCGAACGCCCGCGCGCAGCGGAGGATCGCAGCCAGTTCGTGTTCTACCCCGATTGCGCTGACGTACCCGAGTCCGCGGGCCCGATGATCCCCGGGCGGTCCTACACGATCGCTGCGGGCGTCGCCGTCGACAAGCCGGACGCGGCCGGAGTGCTGTGGGCGGCGGGCGGAGTCGCGGGCGGCCACAGCCTCTACGTGAAGGACGGACGGCTTCGGTACACGTTCAACTGGGTCGGCACCTACCTGCAGGACGTGGTGGCCGACCGCGAGCTCACGCCGGGGGAGCACCTGTGCGTGGCCGAGTTCGTGGCCACCGGCAAGAGCGACAAGCCGCACATGCCTGGGGCCACGGGCACCCTGACGCTCTACGTCGACGCCGAGGAGGTCGGATCAGCGGAGATCACCACCCAGCCCGGCTACTTCTGCCTCACGGGAGACGGCATCTCGGTGGGTCGGGACAGCGGATCCGCCGTGACGCCGGAGTACGAGGCGCCGTACCCCTTCACCGGCGGGATGATCGACAAGGTCGTCGTCGACCTCTCCGGCGAGCGATACGTCGACCACGAGGCGCAGGTGCGCGGGTGGTTCCTGCTTGACTGACCCCATGTCCACGGCTTCGCGCGTCTTCCACGTGATGTCGAAGCCGACGGGTGCCATCTGCAACCTGGACTGCGAGTACTGCTTCTTCCTGTCCAAGGAGGAGCTGTACCCCGGCAGCGGCTTCCGCATGCCGCCGGAGGTGCACGAGGCCTACATCAGCCAGCTCCTCGCCGCCCAGCGCGGCGCGGATGAGGTCGTCGTGGCCTTCCAGGGCGGGGAGCCGACCCTCATGGGAATCGACTTCTTCCGTCGCACCCTCGAGCTCGAGGCGAAGCACGCCGCCCCCGGCCAGCGGATCCTCAACACGCTCCAGACCAACGCGACGCTCATCGACGACGAGTGGGCGGCATTCCTCGCCGAGCACGGGTTCCTGGTCGGGGTGTCGATCGACGGCCCGCGCGAGATGCATGACGCCTACCGCGTCGACAAGGGCGGCAAGCCCACCTTCGACCGCGTCATCGCCGGCCTCGACGCCCTGAAGCGGCACGGCGTCGAGTGGAATGCCCTGGTCACGGTCAACTCCGCGAACGGCGACCACGGTCGAGGCGTCTACACGTTCCTGCGCGACGAGCTGGGTGCCACCTTCATGCAGCTCATCCCGATCGTCGAGCACGAGGACGGCGAGCGCGCCAGCCGTCGGTCGGTGTCAGGCGCTCAGTACGGACGGTTCCTCATCGACGTGTTCGAGGAATGGGCCCGGCGTGACGTCGGCGACGTCTTCGTGCAGATGTTCGACACCTCCCTGGCGCACTGGCTGGGCATGGACCAAGCAGGGATGTGCGTGCACGCGCGGACCTGTGGTGACGCCGTGGCCCTGGAACACAACGGCGATCTCTACTCGTGCGACCACTACGTCGACCCCGACTACCTGCTGGGCAACATCACGGAGGGCCGCACCCTGCTGCAACTCGTGGAGTCACCCGCACAGCGCGCCTTCGGCCAGGCCAAGCTCGACACGCTGCCCGCCTACTGCCGATCGTGCGACGTGCGCTTCGCCTGCAACGGCGGGTGCCCCAAGGATCGCTTCCTGACGACTCCGGACGGCGAGCCGGGCCTGCACTACCTCTGCGAGGGATATCAGGAGTTCTTCCGCCACGTCGACGAGCCGATGAAGGTCATGGCCGGACTCCTGCGCCGCGGCGCCGACGCCACGGGTCTGCGCGACTGGTACGCGGCCCAGGATGCCCATCGTGCCCGGAACGACAGGTGCAGTTGCGGAAGCGGCCGCAAGTGGAAGAAGTGCCACGGCGCGCCCGCCGACCGGCATCCACAGCAGGACTAGGACAAGATTGCCAAGTCGGACGATCGAGGGAGAAGACGGTGTTCGGTATCGGTGGGTTCAGCGGCGGCAGCAAGGGCGGACCCTTCTACGAGATCGAGGTCAATGAGGGCTCGGTCAACATGAAGAAGTTCACGTCGGCGGCCAATGAACGTCATGCCAACGGGTACCGCATGGCGCACGTCTACAGCCAGGAGGGCAACACCATCGTGGTGTGGGAGCGCGTCGGTCTGAGCGACCGCTCGTCGCGGGCGCCCGAGAATCACTCCTCCCACCAGCGCCCCACCCAGGTGGCCACGCAGGCCTCGTTGCCCTCGGCGTCGGCCAGTACCCACCACGATGGCGCGTGCTCATCGGTGACGAGCTGGCCGCCGGCGGCCAGTGCCGCATCGACGCGCGCCTGGGCCTGCTCGTGCGGAACGGCCACGTCGACGTGGATCGTGTTGCGCTCGGTCCGGGCGACGTCCAGCTGCTGGAACCAGAGGTCGGGCGCGCCGGCCATGCGGATCGACGAGGTCCTCGTCGCCCTCATCGCGGTAGCCCAGGAGGGCTCGCCAGAACGGCATGACGTCGCTGCGGACGAGTGCGTCGATCGTGAGGTTGACCTGCTGCACGGCGGTCGGATCGGCGCGGACATCCAGTTCCCGCGCCGCCGCGGAGATCTCGCGGGCCAGATCGACGTCACGGGCGCTCAGGCCACCGACCTCGTGTGTCACGAGCCGGACGGTGACGTCCCGGTAGCGCAGGTCGATGTCGGGGTGGTGGTTTGCCGCGTCGGCCAGGGCACCGATGGCGTCCACCAGGGCGACGCCCTTGGCGAACGAGCCGGTCCGGAAGTTGGCGAAGGCCCGGCCGTACAGCACGCGCCAGTCGTCGATCCCCTCGGACTCGTGGAACTGTCGTGAGTTGATCCGCTCGACCATGCGCAGAACCTACGCCTAGGGCGCGATCCCCGACCACCCCGTTAGCGTGCGGGTCGACCCGACGCGGCTATCCCGGGTCGCTCGCCAGCCGGCCGTGGACGTGCTCGTCGTGCCGACTCCCGTCCGGCGCCTGATACGACGAGCGGAGAAGGCCCTCGAGCCGGTAGCCCGCTGCTGTTGCGACCGCACACGAGGCCGGGTTGTCGACGGCATGCTCGAGCTGAATCCGCGCCAGATCGAGCTCGCGGAACGCCCAGTCGCGTGACCGCGCCCAGGGCCTCGGCCCCGAACCGCCGGCCCCGGCTCGCCGGGGCGATCCGGTACCCGACCTTCGCCGTCCGATGCTCTGGGTCGATGGCAAAGACCGACACGTATCCGACGAACGCACCACTGCTCGCATCGACGGCATGGAAGGTCGCATGGTCTCCCGCCGACCAGTCGGCCATGCGTGCGCACCACTCAAGCGCAGTGGCCTCGTCGACGACGTCCGCCTGCGGATTCCAGCGCCTCGTTTCCGGGTCGCGCAGCATCTGCAACGCAGCGGGAGCGTCGTCCGGCAGCGGCGGGCGGAGCCGCAGGCGCGGGGTCACGATCTCCACGGTCGCATCGTAGGACGCGCCGCTGGCGGTTAGTGCTTGAACGTTCAATCGAATCGCGGTACTTTGCCGTGGTACCCCACGAAGGAGTCTCGAATGAGCACTGCACTGTGGATCGCCGCCGGGGTCTTGGCCGTCGCCTTCCTCGCCGCCGGCCTCATGAAGTTGACCACCTCGCGCGAGCAGTTGGTGCAGCGGATGCCATGGGCGAACGACTTCTCGCAGGGTCAGATCAGGGCCATCAGCGTCGCTGAGATCCTCGGGGCCATCGGCCTCATCCTGCCCGCCATCACGGGTATCGCCACGATCTTGGTGCCGTTGGCGGCGACCGGACTCGCAATCGACATGCTCGGTGCCCTCATCGTCCACGCAAGGCGTCGTGATGGCGCCGCCGCGATCATCCCGGTGGTCGTGCTCGGCCTGCTCGCGGTCTTCGTGGCCTGGGGACGTTTCGGCGCCTACGCGTTCTGACGCCCTCGGCGCAGGCGTAACCTCGGCCACCATGACCGACCGCGTGCCTGCATGGGGGCTGGCCGTCGCGGCGATCGTGACCATCCAGCTCGGCGCTGCCCTGTCAACGCGGCTCTTCGACGACGTTGGTCCGGGCGGCACCGCGTGGCTGCGCCTCACCGCCGGCGGGCTGATCTTCCTGGCTATCGTCCGCCCGCGCTTGCGGACCTACTCGCGGCGAGACCTCCGGGTCGCGGTGCTGCTCGGGCTCGTGACCGGCGTCATGACGGTGGCCTTCCTCTTCGCCCTCGATCGCATCCCGCTGGGGACGCTCGTGGCCATCGAGTTCCTCGGCCCGCTTGGCGTCGCCGTCTTCCGCGCCCACAACCGCAGGGGCCTGCTCTGGCCGGCGCTCGCCCTCATCGGCGTGCTCCTGCTGACCGAGCCGTGGAAGGGCGAGGTCGACGTCGTGGGGGTGGCCCTGGCTCTCGTCGCGGCGGCGGGCTGGGCCACCTACATCCTGCTCACCCAGGCGGCAGGGGACCGGTTCAGCGGCATTCAGGCACTGGCCGTCTCGATCCCCGTGGCCGCGATCGCAACCAGCGTGATCGGCATTCCGCAGGCCTGGGGGAACATCACGGGGGTCGTCATCCTCCAGGCCATCGGCCTGGCCATCCTCCTGCCCGTCATCCCCTTCGCGCTGGAACTGGTCGCCCTCCGCCGGCTGACGGCGGCAGCGTTCGGCACCCTCATGGCACTGGAGCCGGCGATCGCCACGTTGTGGGGGGTCGTGCTGCTGTCGCAGGTGCCCGGCCCGTGGCAGGTGGTCGGCATTGCGCTGGTCGTCGCCGCAGGGATCGGGGCCGAGCGTGCCGGGCGGCGGGAGCCGCCTTCGCCGATCGCCGTCCTCGGGTAGCGCCCCAGCGGGCCGCTTCGCACCGTCGATGGAGCGGAGGCGGCGGCTACGGTGGTCAGGACACGGAGAGGATCGGTGATGTCCACGATGGACGTTGGGATGACAATGCGGCCGCTCGGAGCGCGTTCCGGCATCGAGGTGACCGACATGGGCCTGGGGCTGTGGGCCGTCGCCGGGAGCGAATGGGGGCCGGGGGAGGACCAGGCGTCCCTTGACGCCATCGAGGTGGCCCTCGACGCCGGCATCACCTTCTTCGACACCGCTGACGTCTACGGCGCCGGACACTCCGAGGAGCTGCTCGGCCAGGCGATGGCCGGGCGGCGGGACCGCTTCATCGTGGCGAGCAAGATCGGCTGGATCGACTTCGACCGAGAGGCGGATGTCTCGCAGTACAGCACCGTCGACCGGCTGGTCGCCGGAGTCGAGGGGTCCCTGCGCCGACTGCAGACGGACGTGCTCGACGTCATCCAGTGCCACATCAACTACCGCGAGCCGAACACCGACGTCTTCATCGAGGGCTTCCGTCGGCTCAAGGACGAGGGCAAGGTCCGGGCCTGGGGCGTCAGCACCAGCGACCTCGACCTGATCCGGTACTTCAACGCGGACGGCGACTGCGACGTCCTGCAGATCGACTACTCGATCCTCAACCGGACGCCCGGAGGCCGAGATCCTGCCCTACTGCGAGGAGCACGGGATCGGCGTGATCGTGCGCGGTCCCATCGCCATGGGTCTCCTGGCGGGGAAGTTCGGACCTGAGCAGGTGTTCGCGGAGGGCGACTTCCGCAAGGCCTGGATCGACGACCCGGAGCAGAACGCGCAGTACCTCCAGGACCTGGCGGTCGTCGACGCCTTGCGGTCAGTCGTTCCCGAGGGGCAGACGATGGCGGAGTTCGCCCTCCGGTTCGTCCGCAGCAACCCGGCGGTCAGCACGGTGATCCCGGGTGCCCGCGACGGACGGCAGGCGGCGGCCAACGCGGCCGCGGGGCTGGCGCCCCTGCTTTCAGCCGCGCAGATGTCCGAGATCGATGGCATCGTGCCGCGCGGCGGCGGCCGGAGGATCTGGCCTGCTTGACGCCTGGCGTCGGGAAGCGGCTCGCCGAACCGCGGGAGCTGCTCGGACGGCGGGAGCGTGGGAGGGGTGCGCGTGAAGCTTGGCAGTCGGCGGGAGGTCCTCCTGGGCCTTGTGCTCCCGCTGTTCCTCCTGGCCGGCCTTGCCGTCGTGGGTGTGAACGCCGAACAGCCGGCCGTCGTCATCGCCTTCATGGCGGTCGTCCCGATGCTCGCCGCCCTCCTCGCCGGGGTGCTGGCCACGAGCATCGTGGCGATCGTCACGGTCGCCACAGCTGGTATCACCGCAGCCGCCGCCTATGGGTCGACGTTCTCCGAGGCGATTCCGGTGCTGGTGGGAGTGATCGTGGCTGCGGGCCTCGCCATCATCGTCAGTCAGGTGAGGACGACGGCCGCACGCCGCCACCCGGCACGACGGACCTCCACTGACGTGGCCGGACCTTCCGTCCCCGACCGCGACACCGACGAGCTCACCGGACTGCCCACGGGGGATTCCCTGATCCGCACGCTTGCCAGCGGTTCCCGGCGAGGCTCCCGTGTCGTCGCGGTCATCGACATCGACGACCTCGCCGGGATCAACGATGCGCGCGGGCGTGCCGTCGGTGACGTGCTCGCTGTTCGCGGTCGGCGGTCGCACTCGGTATGCGCTGGCGGCCGGGGACACCGTCGCGCGATGGGACGACGACGAGTTCCTGGTCGTCATCGCCGGGGACCTGGAGACGGCGACCGCCACGCTCGCGCTCATCACCGACAAGGTGAACGCGAACCCGATCCGAACCGACTCGGGGCTCGTGCCGGCGACGATGTCGGTGGGAGCAGCGATGTGGGCCGAGGGAACCGAGTTTGCCGACGCACTGCGCCGAGGCGCGCCGCGCCCTGCGTGCCGCGAAGGGTCGTGGCGGCGCATGCCTGGTCGTCTCCGAGGGGCCGGACGGCCTGACGGCGAGTCCCGAGTTGCGTCGGGGGACGGACCCGCATCACCCTTGATGTTGCCGGAACCTGGGGCCGACGCAACGGCGACCCACCACCGCTCTCGGGCGGACGACGAAGGGGATCACATGTTCGCGAAAGCGTTTCCTGCGCGTGGCCGCGGTGTCCGCTGCCGTCGCTCTGCCTCTCGGTCTCGTCGCGGCCAGTCCCGCGACGGCGGCGAAGAAGCCCAAGCCCAAGACGGCCACCGTCTCCGTGCTTCACGGGGTACCCAACCTCGTCGTGGACGTCTACGCCAACGACACGCTGCTGATCGACGATTTCGCGCCCGGGACTCTCAAGACCGTCAAGGTGCCCGGCGGCGACTACAACCTCGAGATCTTCCCCGCGACGGTCACCGACTCCACCGGAACCCCGGTACTGCAGGCCAATGCCACCTTCGTCAACGGCAAGAACTACACGGTGACGGCGAACCTCTACCTCACTGGCAGCACGGACCCGGCCACGGCGGTGGCACCGACCCTCAACGTCTTCACCAACAACCAGGCGCCGGTTCTGAAGGGCAAGAATCAGAAGAAGGGTGAGGGCCGGGTCACCGTTCGTCACATCGCCGCAGCGCCGCCGGTGAACATCTACGTCAACGGGACCACGGCGTCCGGCAGCCCGCTGAGCAATGGGAACCAGCTGCAGGCGGAACTCGCCAAGGGCGTCTACCAGGCCGCCGCCGGTCTCCCCGAGGCAGGACTCGCGGGCGTCGCGCTCGGCCCGGTGCCCGCTCCAGGTGCGGCAGGGCTGGAACACGATCGCGTACGCCTGGGGCGCTCCCGGCGCCTACCAGGTGGCCGTGCAGTACGTGAAGCTGAACCTGCCCAAGAAGAGTTCGTAGCGCCGTGGAACCGGCCGCGTCGCCCCGCTGGGGTGGCGCGGCCGGTTCGCGTCTCAGCCGCGGATGGGCGGGCGCCATGCGGGCCGCAGTGCCCCCGCCTCGGCGAGGCCGAGCGCCCGTTCGAGGGCATGTCCCGCGGCGATCAGCTGCGCCTCCGAGCCCGCCGCGACCGACGATCGAGAAGCCCGACGGGGAGCCCGTCCACCGTGCCCATCGGCACCGTGAGGATCGGCCAGCCCAGGATGGCCGGGCGGCGTGCAGACGCCACCGCCCCCGGACACCTGGTCACCGTGGGTGAGATCGGACTTCCAGGCCGGGCGGTAGGCGGGGGAGACCAGGACGTCGACTCCGGAGGCGAGCGCCGGGCCGAGGCACTCGTCGCGGGCCCATGCCACATTGCGGGCGCGAGCCTGGCGGTACGCATCCGACGCCCTGACCCCCTCCGGCGACGGCGTCCTCGAAGTACTCCTGCCCGAACGCGGCGAGCTCGTCGGCGGCGTGCGCGGCGTTGAACGCGACCACCTCGGCCAGGGAGCGCGGCCCGTCCCCGTCGCGTGCCGAGAGGTAGGCGTCCATGTCGTCGAGGAGCTCCCCGACGAGGACCGCGACCTGATCTGTGTTCACCTGCCAGTCGTTGGGCGGTACGTCGACCGCGCGCACCTCCGCGACCAGACCGTCGAGCAGCGACACGGCCTCGGCGAACAGCGCGTCGGTGCGGGCATCGCCGGAGAGCCACGCGTCGACGACCCCCACCGTGAGGGGTGCAGCGGCGTCCGGCGAGCAGGCCGCCACGCAGTCCGCGCGCCCGGACAGCACCTCGTAGACCAGAGCGGCGTCCCGCACGGTGCGGGCGAGCGGACCCGGGACGTCCTGGCTCGCGCTGATGGGGACCACGCCCGCGGTGGAGACCGAGCCGACCGTGGGCTTGAGGCCCACCACGCCGTTGAGGGCGGCCGGGCAGGTGATCGAGCCGTTGGTCTCGGTGCCGATGGCGACCGCGCGAGGCCGGCTGCCACGGCGGCGCCTGAGCCGGAGGAGGATCCACCGGCGCTGCGATCCAGCGCCCATGGGTTGCCGGTCAGCCCGCCGACGGCCGACCATCCGCTCGTGGAGTTCGGTGAACGGAAGTTCGCCCACTCGGAGAGGTTGGTGGAGCCCAGGATGATCGCCCCGGCGTCGCGCAGGCGCGCTACCAGCGGGGCATCGGCGGTCACCGCGCGCCCGACGAGCGCCAGGGAGCCGGCCGACCCGGGCAGGCCGACGGCCTCGATGTTGTCCTTCACCAGCACGGGGATGCCGTGGAGGACGCCGAGGGGGCGCCCGGCCCGGCGCTCGGCGTCGCGCTCCGCCGCGATCGTGCCCGCGTCTTCCGAGACCGCGAGGACCGAACGAAGGGCGGTCGCGCTGGTCGGTGAGTCGAGCGCGTCGATGCGGTCCAGGTAGGTGGCGGTGACGTCCGCGGCGGTGAGGCGTCCCGGCGTCGAGGGCGGCGGCCAGCTCGGCCACGGTGGAGTGGGCGAGGGCGGCGCTGTCGGGGTGCGGATCGTGGACCGTCATGGCGACACCCTCTCGCACGCTGGACCCCATTCGGTGCGGGTTGCGGGACTAGCATCGAACGGTGCACGCTCACACGGACCAGCGCGAGGCCACACCGGCTCCCAGCCTGGCGAAGTGGGCGTGGCTCTCGATCGCGGCGGCCGTCACGACGATCGCGCTCAAGTCGGGTGCCTACCTGCTGACCGGCTCCGTCGGGCTGCTGTCGGATGCGATGGAGTCCGTCGTCAACCTGGTGGCGGCCGCGCTCGCCCTCTTCGCGATCCGCGTCGCGTCGCGTCCGGCCGACGACACGCACCACTTCGGCCACGGAAAGGTCGAGTACTTCTCTGCGGGGGCCGAGGGCCTGATGATCGTGGTGGCCGCGGCACTGATCGTCGCGTCCGCCGTCCAGCGCCTGCTGAATCCCCAGCCCCTCGAGGACCTCGGGATCGGCCTTGCCATCACCGTTCTTGCGACGGTCATCAACGGCGTCGTGGGGTTCCTGGTCCTGCGCGCCGGGCGACGGCATCGGTCCATCACGCTGGTCGCGGACGGCAAGCACCTGCTGACCGACGTGTGGACGTCGATCGGCGTCGTCGTCGGAGTCGGGATCGTCGCCCTCACCGGTTGGCTGGCTCTGGACTCCCTGGTCGCCATCGCCGTGGCGATCAACATCCTGTGGACCGGGGGCGTGCTGGTGCGTCACTCCACCCGCGGCCTGATGGACCATGCGCTGCCGCAGTCCGACGTGGACCTGCTCGTCGCGGCCCTCCAGGGCGTCTCCGGGGACTACCCGCGCGGTGACGTCTCCTTCCACGCCGTGCAGACCCGCGAGTCAGGACGGGAGCGGTTCGTGTCGATGCACGTGCTCGTCCCGGGAGCGTGGACCGTTGCCGCGGGCCACGATCTGCTGGAGCGGATCGAGGTCGACGTGGTGTCGGCGCTGCCGGGCACGCACGTGCACACGCACCTGGAGCCGAAGGAGGACCCGCGCTCCTACGAGGAGGGGACCGGCGGCTTCGTCGTCGACGCGGGGGCGACCGGCATCGAGTGACGCCTGGGTCGCAGCAGGAGGAGGGCCACCAGAGCGATGACCGCGGCGACGGCCAGAACGGCGAGGCTCGCGTGCAGGACCGACTCGCGGGCGAAGTCCAGCACCGCGGGACCGGTCTCCTGGGTGAGCATGACGCCGGCCATGCCGAGCACGAACCATCCGAACGCCTTGCGCAGCGTCTCCGCCGACAGGCGACCGGCGAGGCGGCTGCCGACGAGGGCACCGACGACGGCGCCACCGGTGATCAGCAGCGTGACGCGCCAGTCGATGGTGATGGCGGTGGCGTAGCTGGCGAACCCCGACAGCGTGTTCATGGAGATCACCAGCAGCGACGTGCCGATGGCCAGGGCGATCGGCATGCCGCCGAGCAGCGCGAGAGCCGGCACGACGAGGAAGCCGCCGCCGGCACCGACGGTTCCGGTGACGAGGCCCACGAGCGCACCGTCGGTGATCATGCGGAAGACCGGAAGGTCGGTGCGGGTCCGGTCGGGTGCCGGCCCGCGACCGCGGATCATCGCGATCGCCGTGGCGAGCATCATCACGGCGAAGGCGACGAGCAGCACGGTGCCCGGCAGGTGGGCGCCGATCCGGGCGCCGATGAAGGCGCCGACCATGCCGGCCGCACCGAAGATCAGGCCGGTCTTCCACCTCACACGACCGGCCCGCGCATGGCTGACCAGTCCGACCAGGGAGGTGACGCCGACCACGAAGAGGCCCGACGCGATGGCCTGCTTCGCGTCCATGCCCACGACGTACACCAGCAGCGGGACGGTCAGGATCGATCCGCCGCCGCCCAGGAGGCCGAGGGCGATGCCGATGAAGACCGACAGGAACGTGGCGAGGGCGAGCACCCGCTATCGGACCATGCCCGGGCGACCGTCCTCGGCCACGACCGGGAACCCGGCTGCGGACCACGACCCCATCCCGCCGACGACGTTGTAGGTGGTGAAGCCCATCTCGGCCAGGGCGTGCGCGGCGGCGCCGGAACGACTCCCGCTGCGGCAGATGAAGATGAGGGGTCGATCGGTTGGCAGGGCATCGAGGGAGAACTGCTGCAAGGGGATGAAGATGGCTCCAGGCGCGCTGCCCGCGGCGGTCTCCTGGTGCTCCCGGACGTCGATCAGGGCGGCACCCTGGTCGAGCAGTGCGGGGACCTGCGTCGCGGGGATCGGGGTCATCGTTCCTGTGCTCATCGTTCCGGTGCTCATGGTTGGCGTCCTTCGCTGCTGGTAGGGGCTACTTGGGTTGGTAGGGGTACGGGTCAGGAGGCCTGCGACGGCTCGGTGGTGGCGGTGCCGGAGAGGCTGAGCCCCTTCATCGAGTTCCACTCGGTCTCGACGGTGAACCGGTCGGCGCGCACGTGCGTGACCCGCCACTCCACCGGGCGCCCACGCGTGGTTGCCAGGCGCTCGATGTCAAGGACCGGCACCCCCGGCTTGAGGGCGAGGTGCCGGCGGAGCTCGGCATCCGGCATCGAGGCCGACATGCGCTCAGTTCCGGCGTCGACGTGCACGTCGAGGCGGGCTGCGAGCTCGTCGTACAGCGCCGTGTGGCCGAAGTCGACGCCGAGGAGGGGATGGGCGAGCGAGTGGGGAAGCCAGGCGATGTCGTGGGCCAACGGCTCTCCGTCGGCGTACCGGACCCGTTCGAGGACGACCAGGAGAGCGTCCGCGTCGAGGCCGAGGCGGAGAGCGACGGCCTGGTCGCCGGTCGTCTCGAGGCGCAGCACCGTGCTGGTCTGCACGGCGCCCTGGGTCTCGACGGAGCGGAACAGCGAGTAGACCGATCCGACGTTCTGTGAGAAGCCGGGCCGGACCACCGAACCGCGTCCCCGGTGGCTGCTGATCACTCCTTCGGAGCGCAGCGCCCGCAGGGCCTCTCGGATCGTGTGTCGCGAGACGTCGTACTCCGCGGACAGGACGTGCTCACCGGGCACCCCCTGGTCGAAACAGCCGTTCGCGCACCGTCGGCGCAGGTCGGCGCTGACCTGCGCCCACAGCGGCATCGGCGAGTCCCGGTCGGGGCGCTGGAGATCGGTCGTACTGCTCGGCGTGACATCCGTGACCATGGGTGTTAATGTACGGACATTCGGACAGCAGGGCAAGTTGAGTCGGGAGACCACGTGATCATCAATCAGTACTACCTGGAGTGCCTGTCGCATGCCTCGTACCTCGTCGGCGACGAGGAGAGCGGCACCGCCGTTGTCATCGATCCACGCCGCGACATCGCCGAGTACGTGGCTGACGCCGAGCGCCTGGGCCTGCGGATCACCCACGTGATCGAGACCCACCTGCACGCCGACTTCCTCAGCGGCCACCTCGAGCTGGCCGCCGCAACCGGGGCGGAGATCGTCTTCGGCGCCGCGGCGCCCGTGGAGTTCGCAGCGCTCAAGCTGGCCGACGGATCATGGATCGACCTCGGTGAGGTGCGGCTGCAGATCCTCGAGACTCCAGGTCACACGCCCGAGTCGATCTGCATCACCGCCTACGACTCGCTCGCGGCGACCGAGCCGACCGCTGTCTTCACCGGCGACACCCTGTTCATCGGTGACGTGGGCCGCCCCGACCTGCTGGCGTCCGTCGGACACACCGCCGACGACCTGGCCCGCTCGCTGTACCGCTCGCTGCGCGAGAAGGTCATGACGCTGCCCGACGGCGTCAAGGTGTACCCGGCTCACGGTGCGGGCTCGGCGTGCGGCAAGAACCTCTCCACCGAGACGATGTCCACGATGGGGGAGCAGCGGGCCTTCAACTACGCCCTGCAGCCGATGAGCGAGGAGTCGTTCGTCGACATGGTCACCGAGGGACAGCCTGCGGCGCCTGGCTACTTCGTCTACGACGCCATCAAGAACCGCAAGGACCGCGACCTGCTCGACGAGACCCGTCCCGCCCCCGCGATGACGCTCGCCGATGTCGACGCTGCGGTCAACGCCGGCGCCGTCATCATCGACACCCGTCCGGCGGCCGACTTCGCGGCCGGCCATCTGCTCGGCGCCCTGAGCGTCGGCCTCGACGGCCGGTTCGCCGAGTACGCGGGCTCGGTCGTGGTGCCGGACAGCGAGATCGTCCTGGTCTGCGATGACGGGACGCAGCAGGAGGCCCTCATCCGTTTGGCCCGCATCGGGTTCGACAACGTGGTGGGCTACCTCGATTCCGCCCTGCAGGTCATGGCAGACCACCCGGAACGCGTCGAGCGGGCCTCACGCCTGACCGTTGAGCAGTTCCGGTCGATCCTCGCCTCCACGCCGGGGGTTCAGGTCGTCGACATCCGCAACCCCGGTGAGCTCGACGTGGGCATCATCGCGCCATCGGTGTCCCTGCCGCTCGGCACGCTCGTCTCGCACCTCGACTCGCTGGATCCCGCCCGGCCGACCGTCGTCTACTGCGCTGGCGGCTACCGGTCGAGCGCCGGCGCCTCACTCCTGCGTTCGCGTGGTTTCGAGGACGTGTCCGACCTGCTCGGCGGATACTCGGCCTGGCAGGCACTGGCCAGCTGAGCTGCTGGGCGTAGACGGAAGGTTCGCGCATGCCGGACCAAGACACTCTTCGCGCCGACGCGGACGCGTTGCTGCGTGCCGTCATGGACGCGCAGGTGGATCCGCACGTCCTGTTTCGAGCGATCCGAGATGCTGACGGGACAATCGTTGACTTTCTCTACGAGGACGCGAACGAGGCGGCCCTGGCATTCGAGAGACGCACGCGCGAGGAGCTGATCGGGTCCACGATGCTGCAGGTCGCTCCGAGCCGCGAGGAGGGGGAGGCCGATCTCGCGGACACGATCGGCGTCATGGCATCCGGACGACCCGGCCTGTGGAACGACGAACCCACGATGGATTATGTCGATTCGCGCGGTCGGCGGGTGATCGTCGACATCCGCATCGTCAAGATCGATGAGGACCGCGCGTCCTACACCTGGCGGGACGTCACGGACCGACATCAGGCACGGGAGGAGCTGGCCCACTCCGAGCAGCGGTTCCGCCTCCTCGCCGAGACCACCAGCGATGTCGTGACCCTGATGCGCGATCGAGTGATCGTCTGGGTATCACCCTCGGTGACTCGAGTCCTCGGCTGGGAGCCCGACGAGCTTTCGGGGATCGATCCGCTGACCCTCGTCCATCCCGACGACATCGACGAGATCGCGGCCGCCTGGGTGCGACACCCGGAACTGGTGCTGAGGAGGCGGCGGTACCGACTGCGACGCAAGGACGGCGGCTATCACTGGGTCGACACTGAAGGCAGATTCGTCTCGGACAAGGCAGATGGCTCCCCGGAACTGATGCTCTCGACCCGGGTCGTGGATGCGGAGGTGGCGGCGCTGGCGGCCCTGGAGTCCCGAGCCCGTCACGATGCCCTGACCGGCCTGATCAACCGGATCGAGCTGTTCGACCAGGTGGAGCGGATGCTGACCGGTCACGCCCGCAGGGGGTCGCGGCTGGCGGTGGCGTTCTGCGATCTCGATGGGTTCAAGGCGGTCAATGACACCCATGGGCACACCGTCGGGAGACGCGCTCCTGCGCCGGATCGCCGAAGCAATGCAGGCCACGGTGCGTGCCGGCGACGTCGTGAGCCGACTCGGGCGGCGATGAGTTCCTGGTCGTCCTCAACGGCGTGCGCGGCCTCGATGATGCGATCCGGATCTCCGAGAAGTTGCGCGAGCGGATCTCCGAGCCGCTCGATGCCATCGGAGGGGGCGTGCGGGTGACCGCCAGCGTCGGGGTCACCCTGGCCGAGCCCGGCGAGACGGTCGACGACATCGTCGCTCGGGCAGACGGGGCCATGTACGAGGCCAAGCGTCGCGGGAAGGACGCCGTCTTCGCGATGAAGGGCCCCGGCGCGTGAGGCTCGACGCGTGAGGCTCGACGCGTGAGGATCGTCCGGGACGATCCGCAGGACGAGCCGATCGGAACCGTCGTGCTGGTGCACGGTTTCACCCGGTCACCCGCGGCGCTCGACGCACTGTCGGCTGACTGCGCTGAGATGGGTGCGCGTGTGCTGCGCCCGCACCTCGGATCACTGTGGTGGCCGAGCAGTACGAACAACGCCGACCACGTGGCGAGGGTGGCCGATCGCCTGCGCGAGCAGCTGGCCGAAGGCCCCGTCGTGGTCGCCGGTCACTCGGCCGGAGCTGCCGCCGGTGCCTGGATAGCCGGCACTTTCGTCGCCCGAGGGGCCGATGTTTCCTCGCTGGTCATGATCGACGGCGTGGACAGCCCCACCCGGCTGATCCGCCGAGCCTGGCCGAGCCTGTCGGGCGTGTCCGTCCGTGCGGTGTGCGCGCCGCCGAGTCGGTGCAACCGCAACGGCGCCCTCGCCGCCTGGCTCGCCGCTCAATCCGGTGACGTGGAGACGGTCGTCGTGCCGGGGCCGGGCATGGGGACATCGAGGGACCGACGGGGTCGATCTACCGCTGGGCCTGTGGCGACGACCCGCGCCAGCCGGCCGCCGATGAAGTGCGGGGCCTCGTTCGGGCGTGGATCGGCGCAGGACTCGGGCGAACGTGATGGCGAGTGCCCCTCGGGGCGTGTCTACTGCGGCTCGGGGTCGGTGACGTCGGCGATGCGAGCGTCGAGCGCTCCGAGCGCATCGTCAGCATCGACGATCACGGTGACGCCATGAGCCCCCGCGCCCAGTGAGACCTCCCGACCGGCCATGCGCTCGTCCGCGATGAGCGGCAGTGCGGTCAGGGTCCCGAACGGCGTGATCGTGCCGCGTTCGAAGCCGGTCACGTCCTTGGCCGTGGCGGCGTCAGGCATCGAGAGTCGACTCACGCCGAGCAGGGCCCTGAGCTTGGGCCAGGAGATCGTGCGGTCACCCGGCACGAGGACCAGCAGGTAGTCGTCCTCCGCCCTGCGGACCACGATCGTCTTGATGACGTCGCGGGGCTCGACGCCTCGCGCAACCGCGGCCTCTGCGAGGCTGCCGACCCGGCCGTGGCGGACGAGACGGTACTCGCAGCCCGGTGGCGTCGACTGCGGCGAGGGCGCGCTCCTCGGGGCTGGGCGGCGGCTGCACGGTGCCAGTGTGCACCACCAGTGCGCACCCGATCTGGCGATGGCCGGCAGGTAGTGGAAGGATCAATCACATGCGTATCGCGAATGACATCACCGAGCTGGTCGGCAACACCCCCCTCGTCCGGATCCGGAACATCACGGACGGCGCATCCGCGGAGGTGGCCGCCAAGCTCGAGTTCTTCAACCCGGCGCACTCCGTGAAGGACCGGATCGGCGTCGCCATGATCGATGCGGCACAGGAGGCGGGCCTCATCGGCCCGGACACCATCGTCGTCGAGCCCACGAGCGGCAATACGGGGATCGCGCTGGCCATGGTCTGTGCCGCCCGCGGCATCAAGATCGTCCTGACGATGCCTGAGACGATGAGCGTCGAGCGACGCATGCTGCTGCGCGGCTATGGCGCCGAGCTGATCCTCACGCCCGGGCCCGAGGGCATGGGCGGGGCGATCGCGAAGGCCACCGAGCTCGCGGCCAGCGACCCCCGGTACTTCATGCCGCAGCAGTTCATGAACGCTGCCAATCCCGACGTCCATCGGCGCACGACGGCCGAGGAGATCTGGAACGACACCGACGGCAAGGTCGACATCCTCGTCGCGGGGGTCGGCACCGGCGGCACCATCACAGGAGTCGGCCAGGTCCTGAAGGAGCGCAACCCCGACGTTCAGATCATCGCGGTGGAGCCGGCCGCCTCGCCCGTCCTCGCCGGCGGCGCAAAGGGGCCGCACCCGATCCAGGGCATCGGTGCGGGGTTCGTCCCCGCCATCCTCGACACCGAGGTGTACGACGAGGTCATCGGCGTGGAGGCTGACGAGGCGATGGCCATGGCCCGCCGGGCCGCAGTGGAGGAGGGGCTGCTGGTCGGGATCTCGTCCGGCGCGGCACTGTGGGCCGCACGCGCCGTGGCCCAGCGTCCCGAGAACGCCGGCAAGCTGATCGTCGTCATCGTGCCGTCGTTCGGCGAGCGCTACCTCTCCACGGCACTGTTCGCCGGCCTGGGCGAATGAGCCCCGCCGGCGGTGTCGTCGCAAGCCTTCGTCGGCGCGGGCGACGCGTCGCGGAGGCCATGCGCAGCGACATCGCCTCGGTCGTCGAGCGTGACCCGGCGGCGCGGACTCCCATCGAGGTGGCCCTGCTGTACCCGGGTGTTCATGCCGTGTGGTCGCACCGGGTGAGTCACGCCATGTGGCAGCGGGGGGCGTACCTCCCGGCGAGAACGCTCTCGCAGGCGGCTCGCTTCTGGACCAACATCGAGATCCACCCCGCCGCCACGCTGGGGCCCCGACTGTTCATCGATCACGGAGCCGGCGTGGTCATCGGGGAGACCGCGGTCGTCGGGTCCGACGTCACGATCTACCACGGGGTCACCCTCGGCGGTACGAGCCTGGAGCATCACAAGCGGCATCCCACGATCGGCGATCGGGTCACCGTGGGCGCGGGGGCCAAGGTGCTCGGCAACGTGACGGTCGGCGCCGACTCGCGCATCGGCGCCAACGCGGTGCTGGTCCGGTCGGTCGACGACCACTCGGTGGTCGTCGGCGTGCCCGGGCAGGTCATCGCGCACGGCACGGCGCCGGTGGAGGACACCCGTCCCAAGCAGGACAGTCCCACGGCGCCGGACCCGATGGGGCTGGCGGTCTCGACGCTGATGCTGCGCGTGCAGGAGCTGGAGTCCCAGGTGCTCGGGCACGAGCACCATCACGTCCATGGTCCGCAGCGCACCGCCAGCGGCGAGTGGGAACTCGAGATGGACGCCGTCGACTTCTCGATCTGACCCCCGCCCCGCTCGTTGAGCGTGCAGATGTTGGGCGTTCCGGACGGGCGGAGACCCGCAACAAGTGCACGCTCAACGAAGGGTGGCGGGGCTAGAAGCGGCCGATGAGCGGGGCGATGACGACCTTGACGATCATCGCGGCCGGGTACACCAGCGCATACCCGAGGTTGACGCGCGGGTCGTCCTTGGTGGACTCGTTCGCGTAGGCCAGCACCGCGGGCTGGGTCTGCGTGCCGGCCAGGATGCCGCCGAGTCGCGGCCCGAAATTGCCCGCCAGCAGCCGACCGCCGAGGATCACCGTCGCGGCGGTCACCGTCGTCACCACTGCGCCGACGGCGAGGAGTCGAGGACCGGTCGGACTGCCGAGGGCCTCGGCGAGCGCGGAGCCGGCGTTGGTGCCGGCATAGGCCAGGAAGAGCATCATCCCGAGTTGGGACAGGGTCGACGCCACCGAGTGGGGGAGGGTCCACAGGATCGGGCCGGTTCGGCCCTGCGCGACCCACGATCAGCCCGACGAGCAGGGGACCGCCGGCGACTCCCAGTGCGAAGGCCGCTCCGCCCGGCAGCGGGAACTCGAGTTCGCCGAGCAGCACGCCCAGCGCCAGGCCCGAGCGCCAGGCTCGTGATCGAGTAGGCCGACGCACCACGCTCGGAGTCGCCGAGGAACTCGGTGACGTCCTGCATGCGGTTGCGAGGGGCGACCACGCGCACCCGGTCGCCGACCTGCAGGACCAGGTCGTCGGTGGCGAGGAGGTCGACGTCGCCGCGTCGGACGCGGGTCGCGACCGCGCCGAAGCGGCGGCGTAGGCGCAGGTCGCCGAGCGGCTCTCCGGCCACGGCCGAGTTGGAGACGGCGATTCGCCGGTAGTCGACCTGGGAGCGATCGAGCGTGAGTGCGACCGACGACGGATGCCCGACCTCGGCCACGAACCGGTCGAGTGTGTCAGCGTCGCCGATCACCGTGAGGATGTCGCCAGGCACGGGGATCGGCGTCGTCGGTGGCCATGTCGACGACGCCCGGGTGGCCCGGGGCATCCCCGCGCATGATGCGCGAGAAGACGAGGTGGTGGCCGTACTGCTCCGCCAGCGTGCCGAGGTCCGGCAGGCCGGAACGTTCGATGCGCACGGTCATCCCGTCGAGAGTGGGAGGCGGGGCGTCGTCGGTGACCGGTACCAGCGCCGCCCGCGGCGGTGCCATGCGGATCCCGATCATCGCCGCCAGCAGCATGCCCAGGACGCCGAACAGGTACGTCACCGAGTAGCCGACGGTCGGCAGGTCCGAGGCCCAGGCCTCGGTCGCGGCGGCCAGCGCCGGGGTGTTCGTCAGGGCTCCCGCATAGATGCCCGACAGGATCGGACCGTCCAGGCCCATCGCGCGCGCGACCACGACGGTGACGCCGGCACCCACCAGCAGCGCGACGACGACGACCCCGAGGCTGCGTCCGCCGGTGCGCAGGGCAGCGAAGAACGAGGGCCCGGCCCCGACGCCGATGACGTAGGCGAAGACGGCGAGCCCGAAGATGCCCAGGATGGCGGGAAGGCGGAGCCGGTCGTCGTAGGCCGAGAACGCCAGGGCGGTGAACAGCACCGCGGCGGGGCCGAGGGAGAAGCTGCCGATGCGCACCGAACCCAGCGCTCCGCCGATGGCGAGGATGACGGTGAGCAGGAGGAGGGGCTGTTCGGCGGCGAGGTCGGCCCAGCCCCGCAGGATCTCGCTGACGTCCACAGGCTCATTGTGGTCCCTCCTTCGATGTCAGCGCTTACACCGGGGGTGTGAGGAAGGACACGGGCGACAAGTGGTTGAACGGGCAACCATCATATATAGTTGAGATATCAACTATAGGAGGCACCGATGAGCGCGATCCTCGACCACTTCGTCCCGGCCGGCACGGACCTGGACCCCATCCGCTGCCGACCGCATCTTCCGACAGGCGCACACGGCGTACCGCTTCACCGACGAGCCGGTCTCGGCTGGCCAACTGGACCTCATCGCCGACCTCATGCGCTTCCCGCCGACCGCCATGAACATGCAGCCCCTGCGCGTCGTCCTGGTGTCGTCCGACGAGGCCAAGGCCCGGCTCCTGCCGCTGCTGGCCGAGGGCAACCGGGCCAAGTCGGCGTCGGCTCCGGTCGTGGCGATCCTCGCCGCGGACACCGACTTCCACGAGACCCTGGCCGCGCGTGGCGCCGCACGTTCCGGGCGCGCGCGAGATGTTCGCAGACGACACGTCCCGCGCGGAGGCGGCTCGCTTCAACGCCACCCTGCAGGCCGGCTACTTCATCCTCGCCGCGCGGGCGGCGGGCCTGGATGCCGGACCCATGGGCGGCTTCGACAAGGCGGGCATCGACGCCGAGTTCTTCGGCGGGGGGCCGGTGAAGTCCTTCCTCGTCGTGAACCTCGGCCACGTCGCCGAGGGTGGGACCTATCCGCGCAGCCCACGCCTGGAGCGCGACGAGGTCTTCACGCGCCTGTGATGGGCCCGTTGGGCGTCATGACCACCTTGAGACTCTCCGGCGACATGCTCATGTGCATGGCCGCATCTACGTCGGCCAGCGCATACTCATGGCTGACCATCTCCTCGAGGGGATACCGGTCGGCGTAGCGCTCCATCAGCGCGAGTGCCGGGCCGTACCCAGTCGACGGGTGGTTGGTCAGCCCGATGAGGCGAATGTTCTTGCTGCACACGTGCCGATGGATGTTCATGGCCACCTCGCCGGTGTCGGCGAAGTTGCCCATCTCCAGCATCATCCCGCCGCGCTTGAGCATCTCGATTCCCTCGACGAACGAGGCCGGCGTGTTGGCCATGTGCAGGACGACGTCGGCGCCACGTCCGCGGGTCAGTGCTCGCACCTGCTCGATCCGTTCCTCGGACGACGTCGTGGATGCGTTGATCGTGACGTCGGCCCCCATCTTCTTGGCGAAGGAGAGTCGCGTCTCGCTGAGGTCGGTGGCGATGATCTGCCCCGCGGCCATCATGTCCGCCTTGGCGATGTGGAGGAGCCCGAGCGGACCCGAGCCGATGACGACGACGGTGTCCCCGGAGTTGAAGCCCTCGTGGGACATGGACGAGAACTCCTTCAGCTTGTCCAGCGATGCCGCGCACGCCATCAGTTCGGCGAGGACCGCAACGCGTGGGCTGAGCCCGCTGGGCACCTTGTAGACCGACGTGTCCGGTCGGATGAACATCTGCTCGGACCAGCCGCCCAGCAGGTGCGGCCACTGAGCGGACGTGAGCGAGTTGCCGTAGCACTCGCTGTTCTCGCACCACACGTAGCCCATCACATGGCGGCACTCGTAGCAGTGACCGCACACGAGGTCGGGGCACATCGTGATCCGGTCGCCGACCTTGAGGGGCCGGCCGTAGAACTCCAGGCCCTCGGCCGCGGTGGGCGTGATCTCGGAGACGATCCCGACGTTCTCGTGCCCCTGGATGATCGGGAACGGGGTATCCGTCTCCGCCGGGGTGCCGGCGTACTGTTTCGTCTCGCCGAGGTAGGTGTGCTTGTCGGTCCCGCAGATGCCGGACATCTCGATCTCCATCAGGAGCGAGCCGTCGGGCAGGACCGGTCGGGGGAAGTGCTGAAGCTCGTAGCGCCCTGGCGCGGTCAGGACGGCCGCGGTCACCGACGTCGGGTCGGACGATGTCGTCATGGGCATGGCTCCCTTGCGCTCATCCCCCGCTGGGAGTAAGTATCGCGCCCTTCGGCGGTGCCCGGTGGGACGTACGGCCCTATTGGCTGCTCTGGATGGGCCATAGCGTCGGATGGTCCAACCCCGGAGGTGGCCTGTGGCATCGTGGCGATGTCTTGACGGAAACGAGGCGGTGGCGCTGGTAGCCCACCGCCTCAGCGATGTATGCGCCATCTATCCCATCACTCCCGCGTCACCCATGGGCGAGTTCGCCGATGCGTGGAGCGCAGCCGGGCGCCCGAACCTTTGGGGATCGGTGCCGCATGTGGTGGAGATGCAGTCGGAGGGGGGCGCGGCCGGCGCCCTGCACGGCGCCCTGCAGAAGGGCGTCCTCGCGACGACGTTCACGTCCTCTCAGGGCCTGTTGCTGATGCTCCCCAACATGTACAAGATCGCAGGTGAGCTGACTCCCGCCGTGATCCACGTGGCGGCCCGGGCCCTGGCCACGCACGCCCTGTCCATCTTCGGCGACCACTCGGACGTGATGGCAGCCCGTGGCACCGGCTGGGCCATGCTCTGCGCCTCCAGCGTCCAGGAGGCCCACGACTTTGCTCTGGTGTCCCATGCTGCGACCCTGCGCTCGCGGGTGCCGATCCTGCACTTCTTCGATGGCTTCCGGACCTCGCACGAGGTCGACAAGATCGCTGTGCTCGATGATGACGACCTGCGCGCGCTCATCCGTCCCGCCGATGTGCTTGACCATCGAGCGCGGGGCCTGACCCCGGAACGCCCCGTCCTTCGGGGCAGCGCCCAGAACCCCGACGTCTTCTTCCAGGCGCGTGAGGCCGCCAACCCCTTCTATGACGACGTCCCGCAGATCCTTCAAGGCGTCTTCGATGAGCTCGGCGAGCGGACCGGCCGGCGGTACGGCCTGATCGAGTATCACGGGGCGCCGGACGCCGAGCGGGTCGTGATCCTGATGGGGTCCGGGGCGGGCGCCGTCCGCGAAGCGGTGGATGCGCTGGTGGCCCGCGGTGATCGGGTGGGAATGGTCACGGTGCGCATGTACCGCCCGTTCCCCGCGGATGAGCTGATGGCCCTGCTCCCCGACACAGTGACGTCGATCGGCGTGCTGGACCGGGTCAAGGAACCCGGTGCCCCGGCAGAACCGCTCCACCTCGACGTCAGCCTGGCTGTGCAGGAGAGCGGGCGGTCCGTGCGCGTGATCGGGGGCCGGTACGGCCTGGGGTCCAAGGAGTTCACTGCCCGCGACGCCGCTGCCGTGTTCACCGAGCTGGCCTCGTCCAGCCCGCGACCACGGTTCACCGTCGGCATCGTGGACGACGTCACGCACCTGTCCCTCCCGCGTGACGAGGACCTGGACGTCACCTCCACCGCGCGGACGGCCGTCTTCTTCGGCCTCGGCAGCGACGGCACCGTCGGCGCGAACAAGGCGAGCATCAAGATCATCGGCGAGAACACCGATCTGTTCGCGCAGGGCTATTTCGTCTATGACTCGAAGAAGTCGGGGTCGGTGACCGTCTCGCACCTGCGCTTCGGCGAGGACCCGATCCACTCGACCTATCTCATCGACGAGGCGGACTTCGTGGCCTGCCACCAGTTCGGCTTGCTCGAGCGCATGCCGGTTCTGGATTCAGCTCGTCACGGCGCCACGGTCCTCCTCAACGCGCCCTATCCCGCGGATGAGGTGTGGGACCGACTGCCTGCGGAGGTGCAGCAGCAGATCATCGACAAGGACCTCCAGCTGTGGACGGTGGACGCCGGACGCGTCGCCCGTGAAGTGGGCCTGGGCAGCCGTATCAACACCGTGATGCAACCGTGCTTCTTCGCGTTGTCGGGGGTGCTGGACGAGTCCCGGGCAATCACGTTGATCAAGAAGAGCGTCGAGAAGACCTACGCCCGACGCGGACGCACCGTCGTGGAGCGGAACCACGCGGCCATCGACCGAGCCCTCGAGGCGATGCACCGCCTGGCGGTTCCGGAGACAGCGACCTCCGTCGATCACCGGATGCCGGGCATCTCCAGCGGCGCGCCGGACTTCGTGCGCGACGTGACGGCGAGGATGCTGGCCGGGGAGGGCGATCTCCTCCCGGTCAGCGCGCTGCCCGTCGACGGCACGTTCCCGACCGGGACGGCCCGGTGGGAGAAGCGCGGCCTGGCCGAGGCCATCCCGATCTGGGATCCGGATCTGTGCATCGACTGCGGCAAGTGCGCCATCGTGTGCCCGCATGCCGCCATCCGCATGAAGGCGTATCCGGAGGACGCCCTGGCCACCGCTCCCGAGGACTTCAAGAGCAAGCCCTACTCCGGGCGGGAGCTCGGTGCCGGGATGCGCCTCACCATCCAGGTGGCACCGGATGACTGCACGGGCTGCGGCATCTGCGTGGATGTGTGCCCCGCTCGGAGCAAGTCCGAGGTCAAGCACAAGTCGATCGATCTGCTGCCGGCGCTCGAGCATCGCGACGTCGAGCGTCCCCACTACGACTTCTTCCTGGAGATTCCCGAGGTCGACCGCGGCCTGGTCCGCCAGGACACCGTCAAGGGCTCCCAGCTCCTGCAGCCGCTGTTCGAGTTCAGCGGTGCCTGCTCAGGCTGCGGCGAGACACCGTACGTCAAGCTGCTCTCCCAGCAGTTCGGGGATCGCATGATCGTGGCGAATGCGACCGGCTGCTCGTCCATCTACGGCGGCAACCTGCCCACCACGCCATGGTCGAGCAATGCGGCCGGGCGTGGACCGGCCTGGAGCAACTCCCTCTTCGAGGACAACGCCGAGTTCGGTCTCGGCCTCCGCCTGGGCGCCGATGCCCAGCGCGAGGAGGCTCGACGCCTGCTGGCCCTGCTGGCGCATCGCGTGGGGGAGGACCTCGCGCACGACCTGCTCAACGACGAGCCCGGTCCTACGGACGAGGTGGGCGTCGTCCGTCAGCGGGAGAGGGTCACCGAGTTGCGCGAGCGGCTGGCTGCACTCGAGGGGCCCGAGGTCACCACGCTGGCGAGCCTGGCCGACGCCCTCGTCCCGGTCGCGCTGTGGATCGTCGGCGGTGACGGGTGGGCCTACGACATCGGATTCGGTGGCCTCGATCACGTCCTGTCCAGTGGCCGCAACGTCAACATCCTGGTGCTGGACACCGAGGTGTACTCCAACACCGGCGGCCAGGCGTCCAAGGCGACGCCCCGCGGCGCCACCGCCAAGTTCGCGAGCGATGGGAAGGGCACGCGCAAGAAGGATCTCGGTCTCCTGGCCCAGGCCTACGGCGATGTCTACGTTGCCCAGATCGCGGTCGGGGCCAACGAGATCCAGACGGTCCGCGCCCTCCGCGAGGCGGCAGCCCACGAGGGCCCCAGCCTCGTCATCGCCTACTCCACCTGCATCGCCCACGGCATCGAGATGTCGACCTCGATGTCGCACCAGAAGCAGGCGGTCGCGTCCGGATACTGGCCGCTGTACCGCTATCACCCGAGCCCCGAGCCGGGCACGCACCCGTTCAGCCTGGACTCCAAGGCGCCGTCGGTCCCGTTGCGCTCGTTCATGGAGAACGAGACCCGGTTCGCCGTCCTCGAGCGCACGGATCCGGATCGTGCCGAGCACCTGCAGGCCTTGGCGCAGGCGGACGTGGACGAGCGCTGGCACTACTACGAGCAGCTCGCCGGCGTCGAGCGCAGCATCCCGGTCGACGAGCACGAGGTCGAGCATCCACCTGAGCCGCCGCTCGTCCTCGGTGAGGGCGGACTGGCCATCGCGACGACCGACGAGGAGGAACGGTGAATCCGCTGCAGTCCGACTATCTCGGCATGACCCTGCGATCGCCACTGGTGGCCTCGCCCTCGCCCGTGACGGGCAAATTGGATTCCCTGATGCGGCTCGATGAGGCGGGGATCGGCGCAGTCGTGCTCCCGAGCCTGTTCGAGGAGGAGGTCGAGAACGAGGCGCTGACGCTGTACGACCGCATGGAAGCCGGCTCGGGCGTCTTCGGAGAGGCGACCGACTACTTCCCGGACGTCGACCTCGACCATCTGGGCCTGCAACGACACATCCTCCTGGTGGAGGAGGCCGCCGCGCGGCTGTCGGTTCCGGTGATCGCCAGCGTCAACGGTCGGTCCGCGGGCGGGTGGGTGCGCTATGCGCAGGAACTGGTCCAGGCCGGGGCGCAGGCCATCGAGCTCGAACATGTACGACGTGGCGGTCGATCCGCTCCAGTCCGCCCAGGCGGTGGAGCAGGGCTACCTGGACCTCGTGCGAGCCGTGCGCGATGCGGTGAGCGTGCCGGTGGCCGTCAAGCTCTCGCCGTACTTCTCCTCGCTCGCCCACATGGCCCGCGGAATCGTGGACGCGGGCGGCGACGGCCTGGTTCTGTTCAACCGCTTCTACCAGCCCGATCTGGACCTGACGACGCTGGACGTCACTCCCCGCCTGGAGCTGTCCCGCCCCGGGGAGCTGCGGCTGCCGTTGCGCTGGATCGCGATCCTGCGACCGCAGCTGCCGGGGACATCCCTCGCTCTCACGTCGGGGGTGGCGTCCGGAGCCGACCTGGCGAAGGCGCTGCTGGCGGGCGCCGACGTGGTCATGACGGCGTCGGAGGTGCTGCGCCAGGGGCCGCAGCGTGCGGCCGGCCTGCTCGCGGAGCTGGTGGAGTGGATGCAGGTGAACGAATACGAGTCCGTTGACCAGCTGCGCGGCAGCGTGGCCCAGCATGCCGTCGACGATCCCGGTGCCTACGAGCGCGCCCAGTACCAGCGGGTGCTGTCGTCCTGGCGGCAGTGACCGGGCGTCAGTGACAGAATCGGGCCATGTTCAATCCTGATCGCTATCTGCCCGACCATCTCCGCTACGACGGCCGCATGCCATACCGGCGGTGTGGCCTCAGCGGCCTGCAGCTCCCCGCCGTGACGCTCGGGCTTCTGGCACAACTTCGGCGACGACAAGCCCGATCGAGACCCAGCGGGCGATCATGCGTCGGGCCTTCGACCTGGGCATCACGCATTTCGACCTCGCCAACAACTACGGGCCGCCGTACGGCGCGGCCGAGGTCAACGCCGGGCGCATCCTGCGGGAGGACTTCGCGGACCTGCGGGACGAGCTGGTCATCTCCAGCAAGGCCGGCTGGGACATGTGGCCAGGGCCCTACGGTGACCTCGGCTCCCGCAAGTACCTGCTGGCCAGCCTCGACCAGAGCCTGTCGCGACTGGGCCTGGACTACGTCGACATCTTCTATCACCACCGCCCTGACCCGGACACTCCGCTTGAGGAGTCGATGGGCGCACTGCACACCGCCGTCGAGCAGGGCAAGGCGCTCTACGCCGGCATCTCGTCCTACTCGCCCAGCCGCACCCTGCAGGCGGCGCGGATCCTGGGGGAGATGGGCACGCCACTGCTGATCCATCAGCCGTCGTACTCGATGTTCAACCGCTGGATCGAGGACGGACTGCTGGACGCCCTGCAGGAGGTGGGGGCGGGAGCCATCACCTTCAGTCCACTCGCGCAGGGACTGCTCACGAATCGGTACCTCGCGGGCGTGCCGGAAGGGTCACGAGCCTCCGAGGGCAAGTCCCTGTCGACGGACATGCTGTCGGACGAGAACCTCGATCGGATCCGGGGACTGGCGGCCATTGCGGAGTCTCGCGGGCAGTCGCTGGCGCAGATGGCGGTGTCGTGGACGCTGCGCGATGCGCGCGTCACGTCCACGCTGCTGGGGGCGAGCAGCGTGGCGCAGCTCGAGGAGACGGCGCAGGCGGTCGATCGGCTCGACTTCAGCGACGACGAGCTGGAGCGGATCGACGAGTTCGCCATCGACGCCGACATCAACCTGTGGGCTGCTCAGTCGGAGATCCCGTGAGGCGCCCGGCGCTGCTGGTGGCTGCACTGCTGGCCACGGCTCTCGTGTCCTCCGGTTGCGGATCTGACTCGGGCGCCGACGCCAGGCCGCCAGCCCCAGCCCGACGCCCACGCCGACCCCCTCGTCGGTGGTGTGGGCGGGCGAGGTGTGCGATGCACGCGACAACCTGACGGCCGCGGTGTCCGCCCTCGGGCGGAACCTCTCCTACGACGTCACGTCGGATCGGTCGGCGCTCGAGCAGATCGATCGCCAGCTCAGGGTGCAGGCACTGTCGGTTGCGGACGCGGCGAATCGACTGGGTACCACGCTCGCGGGGGCACCGGTGGACTTCGTGGCCGCCAACGACCTCGTGGTGTCGGTGACCAAGGCCAAGGACGACGCATCGGAGGCCGTCGATGCCACGACCACCAGCCTGGACGCGATGATGTCGGCGAACGACATCCTGACGGGGGTGGCCGAGGCGGGGAAGGCGCTGGTGGCGGCCAAGGCTGCCTTCGAGGCCGGGCAGGCGCTCGTGACGACGGTGACCGATGCGACGTCGACGGCGTCAGGTGAGCTGCAGGAGGCGTTCGACGCGGCGCCGCAGTGCCAGGACGCTCCCGCGTCCTAGGCTGTCGGCGGGCTTGACCCTCACGTCACGTCAGGGCCTACCGTCGTGACCATGGAGACGACCACTCGCTACACGGTGAGCGACCTCGCCCGCATGAGCGGCGTCACGGCGAGGACGCTGCACCACTACGACAGCATCGGACTGCTCGTCCCGTCGGGTCGCTCCGACGCCGGCTATCGGCACTACTCGGCCGCGGACGCTGATCGACTCGGGCAGATCCTCGCCTACCGGGCGTGCGGCATGGGCCTGGCCGAGATCGCCACGATCCTGCAGATGGAGGGCCTCGGCCGCGCCGACCACCTGCGCCGGCAGCTGGACCTGCTGGACGAGCGCGCCGCACGACTGGACGAGCAGCGCGCGACGCTGCGGAAGGCATGGGAGGCACAGCAGATGGGCATCAACCTCGACCCGGAGGAGATCCTTGAGGTGTTCGGCGATGCAGACCCGGGGCAGCACGCGCAGGAGGCGCACGAGCGCTGGGGCGACACCGAGGCCTACCGCGAATCGCATCGACGGACGTCGGCAGTACGGCAAGGACGACTGGACCCGCATGCGCGGCGAGCAGGAGGCCATCGAGGCCGAGTTCGCCGCGTGCCTGGCCACCGGCGAGCAACCCGACGGGCAGCGAGCCAAGGCGGCGGCGGAGCAGCATCGACGCCACATCGACACCTGGTTCTACCCCTGCTCCCACGAGATGCAGGTGGGTCTTGCGGAGATGTACGTCGCCGATCCGAGGTTCGCCGCCCACTACGACGATCGTCGGCCCGGCCTGGCCACGTACGTGCATGACGCGATCCTCGCCAACGCGCTGGACCACATCGCCTAGGGTCCGAGCATGCAGACGGTGACCATCGGACCCGACGGGCTGCCCCGCTGCCCGTGGGCCGATTCGACCGACGACTACCGGGAGTATCACGACGCCGAGTGGGGTCGGCCGGTCCACGGCGATGTGGCGCTCTACGAGCGGATCAGCCTGGAGGCGTTCCAGTCCGGCCTGTCCTGGCTGACGATCCTTCGGAAGCGTCGTGGCTTTCGCACCGCGTTCGCTGGGTTCGATCCTGAGGCGGTCGCCGACTTCCAGGAGCCGGACGTCGAGAGGCTCATGGCGGACGCGTCGATCGTTCGCAACCGACGCAAGATCGAGGCCACGATCCAGAACGCCCGCGCGCTGCTGGAGATGCAGGCGGAGGGCAGCTCCCTGGACGAGCTGGTCTGGTCGTTCGCCCCGTCGACGCGCGATCGGCCGGCGACGATGAGCGACGTGCAGGCGACGACGCCGGAGTCCCTGGCGCTGAGCAAGGCACTCAAGTCACGAGGCTTCGGCTTCGTTGGTCCGACGACGATGCACGCCGCCATGCAGGCCTGCGGACTCGTCGACGATCACCTCGCCGACTGCCACGTCGCGCGGTCAGCCCGCTGAGACGGCAGGTTCAGGGACCGGCTCGGGTGGGGGAAGGGGTTGTCCGGATCGCGTCCGGTGAGGTACTTGGCCACCTTGTAGACCGCGCCGGCGACCGGCACGGCGATGAGGGCGCCGACGATGCCCATGGCGATGCCGCCGGCGGCGATGGCGAAGACGATGGCCAGCGGGTGCAGGCTGACGGCCTTGCCCATGACCAGTGGCTGGAGGACGTCGCCGTCGAACGAGCCGACGACCACGGTCAGGGCGACGACGAGCAGCGCGACCACCGGCCCACGCTCGGCCAGCGCCACGACGGCCGCGAAGAAGGTGGCGATGGGCGCGCCGATGACGGGGATGAAGGCCCCGATGAAGACCAGGGCCGACAATGCCGGGGCCAAGGGGACCTGCAGGATGGTCAGGCCGATGAAGACGAGCAGCGCATCGGCGAACGCGACCACCACGATGCCCTGCGTGTACCCGGAGATGGCGTCCCATGCCATGTGCCCGGACACGTCAACCGGGGTCTGGAGGCGCCGCGGCATCCAGCTGATCAGCCAGCCCCAGATGGTGGTCGGCGACATCAGGAAGAACACCACGCCGTAGAAGAACACCGACGCCGCGATGATGAGGGTGCCGATCGAGCCGAGCGCTCCAACGGCGTCCCCGAGCAGGCCGCCTGCCATCGTCTTCGCCCAGTCCGTGGCCTGGTTCAGCAGGCTGCTGATGTTGTCGTCGGTGAGCTGCAACGGGCCGCTCTTCAGCCACGTCTCGATCTCAGTGACGCCGCCGGACATCGACTCGACCAGCTTCGGCCCTTCGCCGATGGAGGAGCGCACGACGACGACCACGATGGTGACGACCGCACCTCCGATGACGAGCAGCGCGATGATCATCGACAGCACCTTGGGCAGGAACCGGTGCAGCAGGTTCATCAGCGGCTGCGTCCAGGCCGTCATGAGGAGGGCGAAGAAGAGAGCGAAGACGACGGGGAAGATGATGTTGAGCACGTAGCCGGCGACGACGAAGCCGGCAAGGACCACGAGGATCCGCCAGGTGATCCCGGCGGTGACGCGCAGGGTGCCGGGCACCCCGGCGGAGTCGTTGTTGGCCGGGGCCGGGCCGCTCATGAGGCGAACATAGCCGGTCAGGCGTCGAGGTTGTGCGCGGCGCGCTCTCCGATATCGGGCATGGTGATCTCGTCGTGGGATGCCCGGGCCACGACATACGTGGAGTCCTCGAGGAACTTCACCGCGAAGTAGCCGCCGGGGGCGGCATAGGTGCCGGCATCGCCCGGGCCCAGCACGGCGTCATCGACCTGGATGCGACCCGAGACGACGTAGGTCACGCAGCCCTTGCTGTAGCCGTGCGCTGGGACGATGTCGCCGGCGCGGCCGTGGACGACGGTGAGCATGGCACCGTCCGTGCGCAGGCGCGTGACCTCTGAGCCGAGGACGTTCTTCTCCCAGCGCATGCTGGCGAACGGGACAGGGGTGAAGGCCGACATGGGAACTCCTTGGGCGTCAGTCGATCTGGGCGTCAGTCGATCCGGACAGAACCATGCGGGCGTGGAGAACCAGAGCGCCACGAGCCCGGGCTCGTCATTGTCGACCCAGGTCACCTCGATCCCGTCCAGGGGGACGTCATGCCCGGTGCCCAGCCACGTCGCGATGGCCTCGGCGTCGCCGCTCATCTCGATCCGCTCGATGGCCACGCCCGATCCACCGGTCGACGGGTGGTCCGAGGCGGGACTCGACCACTGGACGAAGAACGGCAGTTGCGGGTTCTCCATCACGTCGAGGACGCCGATCTGGCGCCAGCACAGATCCAGTCCGTCGGGACGGATGCGATGTCCGGACCTGGCCTCGCGACCAAGGCGAGCCTCGACCGGCGCCAGGTCATCGACCGCGACGACCCAGCTCAGCCAACCGCCGCCGTCCTGCGCGCGGCGAGCAACCGCGCGTCCGAAGGGGGCCTTGTCGGCAGCCGGATGATCGAGAGCGGACACGACCTCGATGTAGCAGCCATTCGCCAACGGCAGGATGAAGTTGCGAGTGCCGAAGGACGGATGACGACCACCGTCGAGGAAGGTCGCACCGAGGTCACAGCCGATGCGCTGGATGACGTCGGGGAGTTCGCTGGTGGTGCACGCGTACGAGATGTGGTCCAGCCGCATGACTGCATCCTGCCCAATGCCCCTTCCGGCCGTTGCGGTGCCCCCCTGTTCGCCGGGTATTCGGGATGGGCGTCACCGGAACCGTGGCCGGATGTGGCAGGCTCGCCCGCATGAGCGAACCGGCCGCCCCCCTCACTGCCAAACTCGACAAGAAGAAGTCGATCATCCTGGGAGTCATCGGGCTTGCCGTGATCGTCCTCATCTTCTGGAAGGTGATCCCGCAGATCGGCGACTACGCGTCCGCCGCGGACGCCCTTGCGGCCATGACGCTCGGCGCGAAGATCATCATCGGGGTCTCGGTCCTGATCTACCTGTTCACCTACGGGTTCCCGTTCATGGCGGCAACTCCGGGCCTGAAGTACTGGCGATCGCAGCAGGTCAACCAGGCCGCCTTCGCGATCAGCAACGGCGTCCCCGCAGGCGGCGCGTTCGGCCTCGCCGTGCAGTACGCGATGCTCGCGACCTACAAGGTGCCCGGGACCGTGGCGACATCCGCGATCACCGCCGTGGGCCTGTGGAGCATGTTCGTCAGCCTGGGGCTGCCGATCCTCGGCATCGCCGCCCTGAGCGTCTCTGGCGGGGACCTCGAGTACGCGTGGGTGGCGCCGCTGGGCCTGGCGATCCTGGTCGTCGGCATCACGGCGTTCGTCCTGGTCATGCGCTCCCCATCACTGGCCCTGAAGGTCGGCCACCTCGCCAACAAGGTGATCGGTCCGTTCCGGGGCCGCATCTCCGCGCTCAAGGATCTCGACGTCGTCGGACCGATCACGAAGTTCCGGACCGACATGTACGGCCTGCTGAAGTCGCGCTGGGGTCGCATCACGATCGCGCAGCTGTCCGTGATCATGACGCAGTTCCTGATCCTGTACGTGGCGCTGCGCGGGGTGCAGGGCTGGGACAAGCCCGGCACGTCCGTCATCGCGGCCTTCGGCGCGTTCGCGACGAGCCAGATCATGCTCATGGTGCCGATCACGCCCGGTGGCCTCGGCACCGTCGACGCCCTGATGATCTCGCTTCTGCAGAGCGTCGGGGTATCGGCGGGGGACGCGACCGCGGCCGACCTGGTGTGGCGTGCGGCGTCCTACGTGCCGCAGATCATCATCGGCATCATCGCTTTGGTCACGTGGTTCCGGAAGGCCGGTCGGGCCATTGCGACCGTCAAGCCGGAGGACGGGACGCCGGCCGAGCCGGCGACCTCCTGACCAGACTCGGAGTCCGACGCACCCGGTCGGCGTGTCGCTGCGCGGCGCGCAAGGTCCGTTCCCTAGGGTTGCACCGACCTGGTCGTCGCGGGAGGGGAAGCCTTCGACGACCAGGTCATCTTCGTCCCGGCCCCGTACCTATCCTGTGGGCGTGCCGCCATCGTAATCCGCCCGCTCGCCCGTGGCGCAGCTATGCCGCGCTGGGTGACAGCTTCACCGAGGGCCTGATGGACGAGACGGGCCCGACGGCCGTCATGTCGGCTGGGCGGACCGGCTGGCGCTGGAGCTCGCCGGACGGGCCGCGGGCGGACGGCGGGATCCACTACGCGAACCTCGCCGTTCGCGGCCGGTTGGTGCGTCAGGTGATCGACGAGCAGGTGCCGGCCGCCGTGCGCCTGCGACCCGGACCTGGCCAGCCTCGCCGTCGGCGTCAACGACACCCTGCGCCCCCGCTTCGACCTCGACTCGGTCGCGACCGCGCTGGAGAACGGCGTTCGCGACCTGAGGGGCGCGGGGGCCGACGTCCTGATCTTCGCGTTCGGCGACCCGGTTCGTCGATCGATGGCGATGGCACGGGTCCGCGAGCGCATCCGTGGGTACAACTCGGCGGTCCACGCCATCGCCGATGCCTACGAGTGCTACGTGGTCGACTTCTGGCAGGTGGCCGCCTACGACGACGAGCGACTCTGGGACGAGGACCGACTGCATCTGTCGCCGGCCGGCCATCGACTGGCGGCGCGCACGGCGCTCGAGGCGCTGGGCCTCGGTGACGAGGACTGGCGGACGCCCGCCGTGCCGGGGCCCCGGGCGCCGCTTCGCCGGCGCGCCGGCACCCATGCCCGATGGACCACCGGCCACCTGGCGCCCTGGGTGCTCAGACGGCTGCGGGGGGAGTCGTCGGGGGACGCCATCGTCCCCAAGCACCCCGATTGGATCCTGCTCAGCGGCAGCGCGGACCCGCGTGCGGACGCTGTGCCCAATGGGGTGGCTGAGGTTGTCGACAGCGAAAAGACGAAGTAGACTGCGTATATCGAATCGACGTGCGGAGGAACCATGCCAGGCACGACTACCCGACCGGATCGACCCGGCGAGGTCGGCGGGCGTCCGCAACTGACGCGCGCAGGGCTACGCCCGGCTCGAGCAGCGCGCCGCGGACATCCGCGAGCGCCGGCTGCCCGAGATCCGTCCGCTCCTGGTCGAGACCGAGCGCGACGAGCGGGTGGTGGCCGAGTTCGAGCGGCTGACCGCCGAGGCAGTCGAGATCGACATCCTGCTGGCGCAGGCCGACGTGATCGCGATCGATCCGGCGGCGACGGACGGTCGGGTCGAGCTGGGCATGCGGGTCAAGGTCGTCCTGGAGGACGGCGACGAGGCGTGGGTGCGCCCGGTCCATCCCGACGAGGCGTTCCTGGACGAGGAGCGGATCTCGGCCACGTCGCCACTGGCGATCGCCCTGGTCGGGACGCGCACCGGCCACACCGTCTGGGTGGACGCGCCCAGTGGGGCCTGGCCGTGCCAGGTGCTGTCGATCGACCTCGACGGCGTCGCCACGGAGGGTTAGCGCCGATGTCCGGCACAGACGACCGCGTGCGCGAGGACTCCATCGGCTGGACGTTCCTGTCCAACCACGGGCATGTGCTCGTGGCGATGAAGGAGTCGCCGGACGCGCGGCTGCGCGAACTGGCTGCGCGCGTCGGCATCAGCGAGCGCGCGATCCAGTTGATCGTCGGTGACCTCGAGCGGGCCGGCTACGTCGGAAGCAGCGTTCGGGGCGACGCAACCACTACACCGTCGCAGCGGCCAGCGCCTGCGGCATCCGGCGGAGCGGCAGTCGTCCGTCGACGACCTGCTGTCGATCTTCGGCTGTCGGCCAGCTGAGGTTGTCGACTCAGCCGCGGGCTGGAAGGGTCCCCGACCGACTCGGTGTCCACAGTCGACGAGGACCGCGGGCGGCCATCCGCAGGGCATCCTGCGGTCGCGCGTGGAGCGTGGCGTCTCGACACCATCGGTGAATGACATCGACACCATCTGATTCCCGGGCGGCCCGCCGTCGCCAAGCGGCCACCGCGCCCGCCGCTCTGGACGCCGTGACGCTCCGCAGCCCGGATGCACTGGTCTGCGCGATCCCGTACCTGCTCGGCTTCGAGCCCCGCGAGAGCGCAGTTCTGGTCTGGCTGTCCCGCGGGCGCATCCTGCTGACGCAGCGGCTCGACCTGCCGGGCAGCATCGACGAACTGCCGGCTTGGCGGGAGGCCATCTGGTCGCACGCCGCCGCGAGCCAGTCCGATGAGCTCATCGTCGTCGTCTTCGCCGCAGCGACAGACCTGGTCGGCGAGGGAGTCTCGGATGTGATCCGAGAGGCGGATGCGCGTTCGATCGCGGTGCGCGACGCACTCCGGGTCGAAGGGGACCGCTGGTGGAGCCTGCTGTGCTCGGACTCGGACTGCTGCCTGACGAAGGGCGGAGGGTGGACGCAGGTCACGGATCGCGTGGCGGCCGAGTTCACGCTGCTGGGCCGCGCTCCGCTCGCGGACCGATCAGCAGTCGCCGCCACCCTGGACCCCGATCCGACTCGGGCGGCGGCGGTCGCGCGACCGCCTGGACGATCTCGACGCAACCGGACGCCGTCCGGAGTGGAGGCCTGGCGGGACGCGGCTCTCGACTCGCTGGCCCGTCGACTGCCTCACGGGGTCGGAGACGTCGGTCGAGGACCCAGCGCAGACGGCGCGGATGCTCGCGTCCTTGGCCGACGTCCGCGTTCGCGACACGCTGCTGTGGGATCTCGCCCGGTGGAGTCCGAGGGCCTCGCGTCGCGCTCGACCGGATGATCCTGCTGCGTGCGCGTCGCACCACGCGGGCCCGTGGCCCCGGTGGCGACGTGCTCCGCCGTGCTCGCGTGGCTGCTCGGGGACGGCGCGCGAGCGCTCATCGCCGTCGACCGGGCGCGGCGGACGACCCGGACTACTCGCTCGCCGCTCTGGTCGCGGCCTCGCTGCGGGCCGGCCTGCCGCCGACGGCCTGGCGGGAGATCATGGCCGCCCTGCCGCGCGACGACTGCCGGCACGGGTCGCGCTGACGGCAGCGCGGCGGCCGAGGCCACCGGCGTGCCGAGCGCGCCCAGTTGGCAGGCGGCGGCTAGGTATTTCCCGCAGGTCAAGAGTTCCAGCGAACAGCTCCGGCTAGCTGGACGGCAACCCTCCACCGCGGTGGGGTGCTCCGGATGAAGACCTGGCCCGCTCAGCGGGCAAGCGCGGGTCTTGCACAGGGCAAGACCCCGGAGTGTGCGAGGTCTGACATGTGCTGTTGTTGTCGAATGAGAGCCGCTGAGCCACGTCGCCTGAGGGCGACGCCATAGCGGAACCCGGCCCGGATCCGTCCGGGCACCCCGAACCATCCCGCGCGCCTCCGCGCACCGCCTACCACATCGGCCGCCCCAGCCCCGCCCGCCGGCGGATGCCAAGGAGCCCCACATGAGCAACGCCTGGTCCTTCGAGACGAAGCAGATCCACGCCGGCCAGTCGCCCGACGGCACCACCAACGCCCGCGCCCTGCCGATCTACCAGACGACGTCCTACACGTTCAATGACACGACGCACGCCGCGAACCTGTTCGGGCTCAAGGAGCTCGGCAACATCTACACGCGGATCATGAACCCGACCCAGGCCGTCGTCGAGGACCGCATCGCGGCGCTCGAGGGCGGCGTGGCCGGGCTGCTCGTCGCCAGCGGCCAGGCCGCCGAGACGCTCGCCGATCCTGAACATCGCCGAGGCCGGCGACCACATCGTGTCCAGCCCGAGCCTGTACGGCGGCACCTACAACCTCTTCCACTACACGCTGCCGAAGCTCGGCATCACGATGCACGTTCGTCGAGAACCCGGACGATCCGGAGTCGTGGCGTGCGGCCGTGCAGCCGAACACCAAGCTGTTCTTCGGCGAGTCGATCTCCAACCCGAAGAACGACATCCTCGACATCGAGGCGCGTCGCGACGGTCGCCCACGAGGTCGGCGTCCCGCTCATCATCGACAACACGGTCGCGACCCCGTACCTGATCCGCCCGTTCGAGTGGGGCGCCGACATCGTCGTGCACTCGGCGACCAAGTACATCGGCGGCCACGGCACGTCCGTCGCCGGCGTCATCGTCGACGCCGGCACCTTCGACTACGCGCAGTACCCCGAGCGCTTCCCGAACTACAACCAGCCCGACCCGAGCTACCACGGCCTGGTGTACGCCCGGGACCTCGGCGTCGGCTCGGCGTTCGGCGCCAACCTGTCCTTCATCCTCAAGGCCCGGGTGCAGCTGCTGCGCGACCTCGGTGCGGCGGTGTCGCCGTTCAACGCCTTCCTCATCGCCCAGGGCCTCGAGACGCTGTCGCTGCGCATCGAGCGGCACGTCGAGAACGCCAAGGTCGTCGCCGAGTGGCTCGAGGGCCGCGACGAGGTCGAGTCGGTCAACTACGCGGGCCTGACGTCGAGCCCCTGGTACGAGCGCGGCCAGAAGTACGCGCCGCTCGGCACCGGCGCCGTGCTCAGCTTCGAGATCAAGGGCGGCGTGGAGGCCGGGCGCGCCTTCGTCGAGGCGCTCGAGCTGCACAGCCACGTGGCCAACATCGGCGACGTGCGCAGCCTCGTGATCCACCCGGCGTCGACGACCCACTCGCAGCTGACCCCCGAGGAGCAGGCGGCGGCCGGCGTCACGCCCGGCCTGGTCCGGCTCGCGGTCGGCATCGAGAACATCGACGACATCCTCGCCGACCTCGACGCGGGGTTCCGGGCCGCGAAGCAGGCCTGACCTTGCCCGAGTACGGCCCGCTCTCCTACGAGGGTCTGCCTCCCGCCAGCGGTGCCTGGCGGGAGGCGGACCCCGTCGGGCGAGCGCCAGTTCGTCGAGGTCGGCGACCTCACCACGGAGTCCGGGGCGCGATCATCCCGGAGTCGCGTCGCCTACGAGACCTGGGGGACGCTGAACGACGACCGCTCCAACGCGGTCTACATCTGCCATGCCCTCACCGGCGACTCGCACGTCGCCGGCAGCGCCGGTCCCGGCCACCGACCGGCGGGCTGGTGGCACGGCCTCGTCGGCCCCGGATGCGCCGTCGACACCGACGAGTGGTTCGTCGTCTGCGCCAACGTGCTCGGCGGCTGCCAGGGCACCACCGGCCCGTCGTCGCTCGCCCCCGACGGCCGGCCGTGGGGCAGCAGGTTCCCGGTCGTCACCGGCCGCGACATGGTCGAGGTCGAGTACCGGCTGACCGACGTGCTCGGCATCACCGACGTGGGCCCTCATGCTCGGTCCCTCGCTCGGCGGCATGCGGGTGCTCGAGTGGATGGTCGCGTCACCCCGACCGCGTGCGCGGTGGCCTCGTCCTCGGCTCGACCGCGGCGGTCAGCGCGGACCAGATCGGCACGCATGCGGTGCAGATCGACGCGATCCTCGCCGATCCGGCCTTCCGGGGCGGCGACTACTACGACGCGGACCCGACGGTGAGGGCCCGCACGTCGGCATGGGCATCGCCCGACGCGATCGCGCACCTGACCTACCGATGCGAGACCGAGCTCGGCCAGCGGTTCGGGCGCGAACGCGCCCAGGACGGCGAGGACCCGTACGACGGATGGCCGGTTCGCCGTCGAGTCCTACCTGGACCACCACGCCGACAAGCTGGCCCGGCGGTTCGACGCCAACACCTACGTCGGCGCTCACCCGGGCGATGAGCCTGTTCGACCTCGGGCGCGGACGCGGCGGGACGCGCCGCGGCCCTCGGGGGCGATCGAGGCGCCGCTGACGGTCGTCGGCATCGACTCCGACCGGCTCTTCCCGGTGCGGCTCCAGCAGGAGATCGTCGACCTGACCCCGGGTGCCGATCGGCTGCACCTGCTCCTGTCGCCCTATGGCCATGACGGCTTCCTCGTCGAGGACGAGCAGGTGGGGGTCTTCGTGGCGCACGCCCTCCACCGGGTCCGCCGCAGCGACGCCCGCTAGGCGTCGTCCACAGGCGCGCTGATCCTCGTGCGCCGGGGCTCCATGCGACGTACCGTCACTGGGTGCGCCGACCGCTCGCTGCGTCCTGCTCGCTCACGGCGGCTCCTCGTGGTCGCGCCATCGACGGTCGTCGTGCACTGGCTCGCCGCCGCGCACGGCGGCCCGGCGCGCGGTCGGCACCGGGACCGACGTCGGGTCGGGACGACGACGAACGCGACGCCTACGTCGGCACGCGGCGGGCTGCTCCTCCCGGCGAGCGTCGAGCACGGGGACCGCGCCAGCAGGTGGCCGCGCTGCCTGGGCTGCCGGTGGCGGCTGACGACCCCGTGCGCGGGTCCCGGTCCCGGGAACGCCTTCGACGGCGAGCCCACCTGCCTCAGCGTGGTGCGCGGGTGCCCGGCCGGCGGGCGCCTCCTGCGGACCTGGTTCCAGGCGGAGGGGCAGGCGTGGCGCGAGATCGGACTCGTGTGCATCCGGCCGGTCGGTCCGCGTGACCGTGTCCGAGGCGGACGGACGGTCGCGCGCGCTTCGAGCGAGGGAATACCGCGCGCTCGCTCCCGAGGTTCCAGCCCACGCAAGGAATCCGTCACCCAGATCCCGGTGGTGTTCGACTCCGGCCAGCAGGCCGGGAGCGCACTCGGCTCGAGGATCGCTCGGCCTGCCAGGTCGACCTGTCGCGCCACGCCCGCGTGGTCGTGGCAGTTCGGCGACGGGCCACGCAGGACACGGCGACCCGGGCGGGCGCTATCCGCAGGCAGGGGTGGCGCACGCCTACCCGGGCCGGCGGGCCTACCGGGTGGCCTGCACGGCGACCTGGTCGGCGACCTTCGTCGTGGACGGGCTCGGACCGTTCCCGGTGCGCGAGCCCGTGAGCCAGAGCGCAGGTCCGACGGATCGAGGTGGGGGAGGGGCGGGCCCTGCTCGGCGACCCGCGACGGACCCTCGGGGTGATCCGGCCCCGGAGGGCATGGCACAATGACAGGCGAATCTCGGCCCGTTTCCAAGCCCAAGGCTTGACACGGGCCCTTGTCGTGGGTCAACCCGAGGAAGGCACTCCCATCTCGATGGCAACGAAGCCCGCAGCGAAGAAGTCCGTGACCAAGACCGCTCCCGTGAAGAAGGCCCCGGCCCCGGCGAAGAAGGCTCCGGCGAAGAAGGCTCCGCGCCGCGAAGCCCGCGGCGAAGAAGGCGGCTCCCGCGAAGAAGGCTCCGGCCGCCAAGGCGCCCGCAAGGCGGCGTGACGAAGGCTTCCGGCGACCAAGGCCCCCGCGAAGAAGGCTCCGCCGAGCCAAGACGGCGGCTCCCGCGAAGAAGGCCCCGCGACGAAGGCTCCCGCGAAGAAGGCTCCCGGCGAAGAAGGCCCCGCGGCGAAGAAGGCTCCCGCGAAGAAGGCGGCTCCCGCGAAGAAGGCTCGCCGCCAAGAAGGCCGCGCCGCGAAGAAGGGGACGATCGCCGAAGGACCAGTCGTCGAGGTCGTCGAGACCGAGGACGGCCTGGTCGCGGTCGGACCTCGACGCCGTGTCGATGTCGACGCGGGCGCCCTCGCGGAGGCGGCGAAGCTGGAGGCCGATCTCGAGGCGGACCTCGCGGAGGATCTGGCGACGGTCGACGGAGGCCGCCGAGACAGGAGGAGAAGGCCGGCGGCCGGGAGGAGCGAGGGCTTCGTCATCTCCGATGTCGACGACACCGACGAGCCGGTCCAGACGGTCACCGTCGCCGGCGCGACCGCCGATCCGGTCAAGGACTACCTCAAGCAGATCGGCAAGGTCTCGCTGCTCAACGCCGAGCAGGAGGTCGAGCTCGCCAAGCGCATCGAGGCGGGCCTGTTCGCCGAGGAGATGCTCAACGAGGCGCAAGAAGTCGACAAGAAGACCCGCCTCGACCTGGAGTGGATCGCCACCGACGGTCGTCGGGCGAAGAACCACCTGCTCGAGGCGAACCTGCGCCTCGTCGTGTCGCTGGCCAAGCGCTACACCGGTCGCGGCATGCTCTTCCTCGACCTGATCCAGGAGGGCAACCTCGGCCTGATTCGCGCGGTCGAGAAGTTCGACTACACCAAGGGCTACAAGTTCTCCACGTACGCGACCTGGTGGATCCGCCAGGCCATCACCCGCGCCATGGCCGATCAGGCCCGCACCATCCGCATTCCGGTGCACATGGTCGAGGTCATCAACAAGCTGGCTCGCGTCCAGCGCCAGATGCTGCAGGATCTCGGCCGCGAGCCCACGCCCGAGGAGCTGGCACGCGAGCTCGACATGACGCCCGAGAAGGTCGTCGAGGTGCAGAAGTACGGCCGCGAGCCGATCTCGCTGCACACCCCGCTCGGCGAGGAGGGCGACAGCGAGTTCGGTGACCTCATCGAGGACTCCGAGGCGATCGTGCCGTCCGACGCCGTGTCGCTTCACGCTGCTGCAGGAGCAGCTGGAGTCCGTCCTCGACACGCTGTCCGACCGCGAGGCCGGCGTCGTGCGCATGCGCTTCGGCCTCACCGACGGCCAGCCCAAGACGCTCGACGAGATCGGCAAGGTCTACGGCGTCACCCGCGAGCGGATCCGCCAGATCGAGTCCAAGACGATGTCGAAGCTGCGCCACCCGTCACGCTCGCAGGTGCTGCGCGACTACCTCGACTGACTCGATGTCGGTCATCTCGTGGCGGGTCCGGGGCGCTCGAAACTCACCACGTGACGAGCATGCTCGGGGTCGCGTGAGTGCGGTCTAGGGTCGTGGCGTGAGCGCAGTGCCGACGAAGCTGAGGATGCTGCCCTGGAGGTCGCGTCGTCGACCGGATCACGACCCGGCTCACGCTGCGCAGGCGCGATGCGCTGACCGGGCGCAGCTGCTGGCCCTGGGCTGCACCGAGCTCGGTGCGCCCGCAGCTGCCGAGCCGAGCGAGGTGCCGAGCGCTCATCCTCCGCGCGGAGCCCGGAGTCTCCACCTGGTCGGCCGGGTACGCCATCGACGCTCTGCCGCTCGACGGCTCCGACCCACTGACCTGGACGAATCCACTGGAGGGCTTCCTGCATCGGCTGCGGCCGGCACCGTTCCCGGTCATCGCTGCCGTCGAGGGCGGAGTGTGGGGCGGTGCGTGCGAGCTGGTGTTCACCTGCGATCTGGTCGTCGCCGTGCGCACCTCGACCTTCGCGATCACCCCGGCTCGTCTCGGGAGTGCCCTACAACACGTCAGGTGTCACTCACGTGCTCAGCGCACTTGCCGCTGAACATGGCGAAGGAGCTGTTCTTCACGGCGGACCCGATGAGTGCCGACGAATGCGGCCGGCCTTCGGGGCCGTGAACCGACTGGTGGCAGACGTCGAGGAGCTGACTGAGACCTCGCGGCACCTCGGCCGCCGGATCGCGCTCGCGAGCTCCCTTGGCGGTCCGAGCGATCAAGGGGGAGATGGCGGCCCTGACCGACGCACGATCCCTGACCAGCGATGACTTCGAGCGGCTGACGGAACTCCGGCGGGCGGCGTGGACCAGTCAGGACTACCAGGAGGGCGTGCGCGCGTTCATGGAGAAGCGTTCACCGAAGTTCGAGGGTTACCCGGGGTCAGAGAGACCGCGCAGGGCGGGCTAGCCCGTCGCGGATGCGGGCTGCACTACGCGTCGGCGTGAGGTCGGTCGGTCTCGTCGACGATCTCGACGCCTGGGGACGAAGCGCGTCCTCGTGACGGCCGCCAGTGGTGGCCACAGAACAGCAGATCGGTTCCGCCGGCAGGACGACGCGAACGTAAGCCTGGGCGTTGCATCGGTCGCAACGGTCGGTCGGCTTGGGGGGTGTCGCGGTGAGCGTCGTGGCATGACGTGGAACCTCCCTCGTCGTCCCGAAACGTGTCCTCGAGTACCACAGTCTTACATGCCTTCACCGTTCCCACTACGCCACGCCGAGGGCCGGTTCGCCCAGAGCCGAGAATTGTGAGGGGACCTCACAAGGCACCCACCCGACAAACACACTCGTCCGATTGCGGGACGCAGGCGTCCTCCTGCGGTGTCGTCGGCCGCTGGGTAGGTTGACGCCGTGGCGCACACGAAGGTGGCAGCGAGCGGGTACTCGGCCCGGGATCTCGCCGTACTCGAGGGCCTCGACGCCGTGCGCAAGCGCCCCGGCATGTACATCGGCTCCAACGACGGTCGCGGCCTCCTGCACTGCCTCTGGGAGATCGTCGACAACGGGGTCGACGAGGCGATGGCGGGGCTGGGCAAGAAGATCCAGGTGATCCTGCGCACGGACGGCTCGGTAGAGGTCCGCGACGACGGCCGCGGCATCCCCGTCGACGCAGAGCGCAAAACCAAACTGTCGGGCGTCGAACTCGTGATGACCAAGCTTCATGCCGGCGGCAAGTTCGGCGGACGGGGTACGCCGTCTCGGGTGGCCTGCACGGTGTCGGAGCCTCCGTGGTCAATGCGCTGTCGGCGCGACTCGACGTCGAAGTAGATCGGGGAGGCAAGACCCACACGATCTCCTTCCGTCGCGGCGTACCGGGTGTCTTCGATGGCGACGGTCCTGACGCGCCTTTCCAGCGCAAGTCGGGCCTTCGGGTCATAGGCACCGTCCCGCGCACCCGGACCGGCACGCGGGTGCGCTGGTGGGCCGACCCGCAGGTCTTCACCAAGGACGCGGCCTACGACATCGCTCCGATCCGCGAGCGACTGGTGCAGACGCAGCTTCCTAGTGCCCGGGCTCGCGGTCACGCTCGACGATGAGCGGGACGCGGAGGTCTGGGCGGAGACGTTCCAGCACAAGGGCGGCATCGGAGAATTCGTCGAGTCCATGGGGGGCGGCGGTCACCGGGGTGATTCGACTCCATGGCGCAGGGACACTTCCACGAGACGGTGCCGGTCCTCGATGACAAGGGGCACCTGACGTCGCAGGAGGTCGAGCGCGACCTCAGCGTCGACATCGCGCTGCGATGGGACACGGGATACGACACCACCCTCCGCTCGTTCGTCAACGTCATCGCCACGCCCAAGGGCGGCACTCACGTCGCCGGGTTCGAGCGCGCCATCGTCAAGGTCATCAACGACCAGCTGCGCGTCGCCAAGGTGCTGCGCGCGTCGGAGGACAACGTCACCAAGGACGACGTCATGGAGGGTCTGACGGCAGTCGTGGCGGTCCGGCTGGCCGAGCCGCAGTTCGAGGGTCAGACCAAGGAGATCCTGGGCACCCCGGCCGCATCCCGCATCGTCGCGAAGGTGGTCACTAAGGAGCTGACGCGTGGCTCAGTCACCGCCTCGGGGCGAGAAGGCCGCGGCCAAGGCGGTGCTCGACAAGACGGCAAACGCGATGCGGGCCCGGGTGCCGGCACGCGCCCACCGCGACACCCAGCGTCGCAAGACCGCGCTCGAGTCGTCGGCTCTTCCCGCGAAGCTCGTGGACTGCCGCAGCGATGACGTGGAGCGGTCCGAGCTGTTCATCGTCGAGGGTGACAGCGCCCTGGGCACTGCCAAGACGGCCCGGAACTCGGACTATCAGGCGCTGCTGCCGATCCGCGGCAAGATCCTCAACGTCCAGAAGTCCTCGCTCGCCGACATGCTCAAGAACGCCGAGTGCGCCTCGATCATCCAGGTGATCGGTGCCGGTTCGGGACGCACCTTCGACCTCGATCAGGCCCGGTACGGCAAGGTCATCCTGATGTCTGACGCGGATGTCGACGGCGCACACATCCGGTGCCTGCTGCTGACGATGATCCACCGCTATCTCAGGCCGCTGCTCGACGCCGGACGGGTCTTCGCGGCCGTGCCGCCGCTCCACCGCATCGAGATCATCTCGCCCGGCTCCAAGGCGAACGAGATCGTCTACACCTATTCGGATGCCGAGCTGCATGCGGTGCTGAAGGATGCGGAGAAGCGGGGCCGCCGGGTCAAGGAACCCGTTCAGCGGTACAAGGGCCTCGGCGAGATGGACGCCTCGCAGCTGCGCGAGACCACGATGGACCCGGCACATCGCACGCTGCGGCGCATCACGATGAACGATGCCGAGGCGGCCGAGGCGGTCTTCGACCTGCTCATGGGCAGCGACGTGGCGCCCCGCAAGGACTTCATCGTCGAGGGAGCCGCCTCGCTCGACCGGGAGCGCATCGACGCCTGACTGTCTGGATGGAGTCTGCCTCCTGAGCCGTGACAGAATTGAGAGAGCCGTCGGTCCACGGACGCGTTCCTCTCAATTGGTGGAGGTGACGATGAGCAGCCTGTTCGCCGCCGATTCACCTCGGGATCCGGTTCTGGGGCTTATCCCCGACCCCGCGGACGAGTACCGCGTCGTGGCTGAGAATTCCGTCGATCCGCTCTTCCACGCCTTCGACGGAGTCGTCCACTGGGTGGGGCCGTCCGTCGAGGCGATCCTCGGATGGTCGCCGGACGAGATGGCTGCCATGCCCCTCGTGGACTACTGCCATCCCGACGATGTAGCCGATCTGAAGGAACTTCTCGCCCGGGCCGCCGATGACGATCCGGGGCGCGGAGTGTTCAGACTCGTTGCCAAGTGGGGCGAATATCTGTGGATTCTGGTGTCCCTTGGGTCCGTCACCGACGAGGTGGGGCAGGTCGGCGTGGTCGGTTCGATGCGCGAGATGAACCTGCGGGTCCGTGCCGAGCAGCAGCTGCGCCTGATCGCCGATCACACCTCGGATGTTCTGTTCACGGCCGATCTCGATCGGCGCGTCACCTGGGTGTCGCCGAATCTCAGTCAGGTGCTGGGGTGGGGCATCGACGAGATGGCGGGGGCAGTCGTCGACGAATTGTGCCATCCCGCAGACCGCGCGGTGGTCATCCCGTTTCTGAGCGACGTGCTTGCCGGCTCCGAGGGCGCCTCGCACCTGCCGAGCGCGCTCGTGCGAGTCCGACGCCGGGATGGCGGCTATCTGTGGATGGAGGGGACCGTCGAGGCCCTACGGGATCGCCGCGGAAACCCCGAGGGGGTGCTCGGCAGGCTCCTGGACGTCGACGACCTCGCTCAGGCCCGCGATCGGATCCGCGCCGACGCCAGGTTCCTGCGCACGGTTCTCGATTCCATGCTCGATGCGCACGCAGTGCTGCGCCCGGTGCGAGATGGCTCGGGTCGCATCGTCGACTTCATCTTCGAGGACGTGAATGAGGCAGCCTGCACCTTCCTCGGCACGAGTCCGGCGACGAGACCCTCGGCACCTTGATCTCCGAGCGCCTACCGGGGAATGAGAGCTCCGGACTCACAGCCTTGTACGCGCGAGCGATGGAGACCGGTGAACCGCTCGTCATGGAGGACTTCGAGTACCCAGATTTCGAGCTCACCGGGACTGACCGTCGCTTCGACATTCGGGCAGTGCGCTTCGGAGACTCACTGAGTCTGATCTGGCGGGACGTCACGAAGCAGCGCACGACGATAGATGCTCTCGCCGCCTCAGAGGAGGAGTACCGGCTGTTGGCGGAGAACGTCTCGGACGTCGTCATGCGCGATCGCGACAGCGTGATCGAGTGGGTGTCACCGTCACTGACCGCGATGCTCGGCTGGGCGCCATCCGACTGGGTCGGGCTTTCCCTTACCGAGAATCTGCACCCCGCCGACCGCTCGGACTTCGAGGCAGGACGTGCCGGGATCGAGGCCGCCGGCCAACTCGTCCAGCGTTACCGCGTGCGCGATCGTGACGGGCGCCACCACTGGGTCGAGGAGCATGCGTCAACGTTCTTTGACGTGGCAGGCAACCCAGCTGGCGTCGTGGCGTCGTTCCGCACCATCGATCGCGAGGTGGCGGCTCTGGGCGAGTTGGAGCGTCGGGCCCGCCACGATGAGCTGACCGGGCTCATCAACCGAAAGGAGGTGCTGGAACGGCTTTCGACGCTGGGTGGCCCCGCCCGTCGTACCGGCGACGAGTACGCCGTCCTGTTCTGCGACGTGGACCGGTTCAAGTCGGTCAATGACGCATGGGGGCATGCCGTCGGGGACATTGTCCTGCGCACGGTGGCGGCGCGCATCAACGCAACTATTCGAAGCGAGGATGTCGCGGCACGCGTCGGAGGGGACGAGATGCTGGTGATCCTGGGTGGGGTCCATGAATTGTCGGACGCCGTCACGGTCGCGGAGAGCATCCGGCGGGCCGTCGAAGAGCCGATTGACATCGATGAGCGCACGGTGTCGACATCGATGAGCATCGGAGTCGCGCTGGTGCGGCCGGGGGAGTCGATCGACGACCTGATTGCGCGTGCCGACGACGCCATGTTCCAGGCCAAGGCCGCCGGCCGGAATCAGGTCGTGTCAATGGACGCCAAGGTCCCCTGACTCTTCTGCTTCAGATCAGGTCAGCGGATCGCGATGCATGCTCGGATCGCGCTGATAGGCCCGGAAGAAGCAGAAGATGAAGCCCATCCGCTCCTCGAAGGACTCCCAACTAGTGGCGTTGGCGTAGCGGTCCGACTCCGGGTCCTGGCCATACCGGTGGGCCATCTCCAGGAGCGCGGGGTCGCGTAGGTGGGCGAGCGCGGCCGGCCACTGGGCGCCATCGAGGTACTCCGGTGACGGGATGTCACGGGTGACCATCAATGAGCCGTCGGGGATGGTGACCGTGACGAACGCGGAGGCGGCCTGCCCGACCAGGCCGCGCCCGGGGATGGCGGCGTCGACGAAGGAGTCGGCGAAGTCCTGCTCGTGGTGGGCGATGCCCACGTTGGCTCGGAGCATGAGCTGGGCGTGGTCTTCGTCCTGCTCAGGATCAGCCGAGCACGCGATTGCCCGCGCGTAGCACTGGAAGGCGTCGCGGAGCTCAGGAGTGTCGTTCAGTCCAGGCGTGCCGGAAACCACGTCCGCGATCTCGTCCAACTTCCCCGAGGCCGGGTGGCGCTCATACAGATCGAGGAATGTCGTGAACCGCGGGGCGATGTCCATGATGATCGCGGTGTTCCCGGCGGACACGGCCTCGGCTCCCCAGTCGCCCGTCAGACCCTCGCCTCGGATGAAGCGTCCCGCGGAGGCGCTGGCCCACGCGCCGAATGTCAGCCAGTTGGCGTCCTGCGTTCCCGCTGCCGTTGCCACCCGCCGACTCAGTCGGACGTACAGGCGGGTGATGGCTCGATTGCGCGCTGCTGGGTCTGCGAGAGCCGTGATCTCCTCGATCGAGGCCGAGGCGTCAGGGCGCATGGGCGCTAGCCTCCCACCGCGGTGGTCCGTGGTGTCAGCCGCCCTGGTCGACCTCCACCCGGTTCCGGCCGTGCTCCTTGGCTCGGTAGAGCGCGCGGTCGGCGCGAGCCAGGATGGCATCGGGATCTTCGCCCGGTCGCGCCACGACGGCACCGACGCTGAGGGTCAGGTCGACCAGATGATTCTCGGTCTTGACGGGATGGCTGACGTCTTCCTGAAGCTTCGTCGCGATGCGGTGCAACTCGGAGGCCGACCCGACGTCGGCGAGGATGACGAGGAACTCGTCTCCTCCGATCCGCCCAACCGAGTCTGCATGCCGCACCCCGTGCGTGAGCCTCTCGGCCAGAGCAGCGATCACGACGTCACCGGTGGGATGGCCGTATCGATCATTGATGAGCTTGAGGTTGTCGATGTCGCAGAACAGGAGGCTCACTGGGTCCGTGGGGTCAGCCGCGTGTGCGGTCAGGCGGGCTAGTGATTCGCCTCGGTTCGCCAACCCGGTGAGCTCATCGTGACTGGCACGGTGAGCGAGTTCGAGCTGCAGGCGGTGAGTGGCTGTCTGGTCGACGAATTGGTGGACGTGCAGCATCTCGGACCCAGCGGGGTCGCCGAAGAGACTCACGGCGTGATCGACCCAGACCTCCTTGTCGCCGGACACAAGCCGATGCTGCAGACGCAGCGTCGGCGAGTCCTCGGCGAGCCCTGCGAAGAGGCGGCGGTCGCTGGCGGCCTCCTCCGGCGTCAGAAAGTCCATCAGCGAGCGTCCCTAGAACCTCGGACTCCGCACGGCCGAGCAGGTCACAGAAAGCGGGATTCGTCATGACGATGACACCGTCGGAGGTCGAGACCGCCATGCCCTGCGGCGCTGCCTGCACTACCAGCCTGAACTGCCTCTCTCCGTACTCCAGCGCCATCTGTGCTCGGCGCTCGTCGGTGATGTCCCGAAGGCCGAAGACCGTTCCGGTGACGAGTCCGGTGTCGTCAATGACGGGTCGGATGAGAGTGGACACGTCGAGGAAGCTTCCGGCCGCTGTGCGGTAGCGAGTGCTCAATGCCGCGGGATAGCCACCGTCGTGTGCTTGCTGCCGAACCTCACGGCCGACCTCGACAAAGTCGGGATGGACGAAGTCGAGCGAGTGGGTGCCGACGATCGACTCTGCGGGCCAGCCCAGCACCCTCGTGACTGAGGGTGCTATCCAGGTGACGACGTCATCGAGGTCGGTTTCGAAGACCACGTCCGAGGCGTTCTCGGCCAGCAGGCGGAACTTCTCCGTGGTGCTGCGCAAAGCCGCAGAACTCAGCACCTCATCGGTGACGTCGACCAGTTGCGCCACGAAGTGATCGAGGGAGCCATCGTCCTGTCGGACCGCCGCCACGGAGAGGTCGACCCAGATGACCTCGCCACCTCGCCGGAGATAGCGCTTCCGCTGGGTGAAGGAGTCCCGGAGCCCGGCAAGCACGTCCTTCACCGCGGCAACCCCCTTGGCGAGATCGTCGGGGTGAGTGATATCCCGGAAGGTGAGGCCTTCGAGCGCTCCCAGTGGGTAGTCGAGCATCGTGCTCATGGCGGGGTTGGCATAGGTCAATCGCTGGTCCGGGCCGATCAGCGCCATGCCGATAGCGGCCGCGGCCATCGAAAGGCGCGTGCGATTCTCCCTCGTCCGCGCAACCTCGGCTTCCAGCCGCGCTTGGACCAGGTCGTCGACGTCGTGCAGGCCGAAGATCAAGCCGGCGACGGCGCCGCTATCCGTCAGCACGCTCGTGCCGGTGCCGGTCATCCAGCGGTAGCCACCGTCACTCGTGCGCATGCGGAAGGGGGGCAGTCGAGTTCGGGAAGGGAGAAGAGCGTCTCCGCGGTACACGGCATCGCGCTGTTCGGCGACCAGCTCGGCGTCCTCCGGATGCAGGAAGTCGGCCATGCGGTGGCCGACGAAGTCCTCCGTCGCCCATCCGAGTGCGCTCTCGACCGAGGGTGACACCCACGTGACTCGCTGATTGGTATCCGTGCGGTAGACGAGATCGGTGGCGTTCTCGGCCAGGAGGCGGTACTCCGCCTCGCGTAGCGCCAGCGACTGGTGCATGCGGTAGTGATCGGTCACGTCACGCCAGGTCTGGGTCAGGCCGTCACCCACCTTCACGCAGCGCACGTCGTAGCGCCGTGTCTCTCCTTCGAGGAGGTCTTGTGGATACGACCAGTCATCCAGGATCAGCGGATCACCGCTCTCCACGACGTTGACGTACATCGCGAGCAGGCCGGACGATTCGGCCGCAGGATGGAGGTCAAGAAGGCGTCGGCCGACCAGTTCCCCGCAGGGGAGCTGGTTGAACTCGCAGGCCGCCGGATTCGCATCCGCGAAGACGAAGTCGATGATGCCCCCGCTCTCGTCCCGGACGGCGGTCAGAAGGATATGCGGATCGAGCAGGCTATCCAGAATCGCCCGGATTCGCCCGGGCAGGGCATCATCAAGTTCCCCAGGTCGGGTCTGGACGGCCATCCGGAACCTCCTCCGAACAACTGTAGGCTCGACGCATGCCTTTGTCGCGGACAGCGATCACCCAGCCGTTCCCGGTGCAGGCCTTCACGGATGTGCTCGACGCCAACCATGAGTACGCCGAGCGGTACACGGCCTCCGACCTCAGCGGATGGGCCGCCAAGGGACTCGCCGTCATCACCTGCATGGACTCCCGCATTGACCCGCTCAACGTGCTGGGCATGAAGCCCGGCGACGTGAAGATCCTGCGAAACGCCGGTGCGCGCGTGACCGATGACGTCCTGCGCACGCTCGTCCTCGCGGTCTACCTGCTGGGGGTCAACCGGGTGCTCGTCATGCCGCACACGGAGTGCAAGATGGCCAGCGGCGAGGAGGCCGACGTCCACCGGCTGATCGCCGAGAAGTCCGGCGTCGACACCCGCAGCATCGAGATCCGCACGGTCACCGACCAGGTAGGGGCGCTGATCACCGACGTCGTGCGCATCCGTGCCTACCCGCTGCTTCCCCCCGACCTCGTCGTGGGCGGCGCGATCCTCGACGTGAAGACCGGCCGCCTCCAGCCGATGGAGGTCTGAGCAGTCCGCGTCAGTAGGACGAAACGTCCTCGCCGCGGGCGCTGGCAAGCAGCGCTTCCCGCAAGGAGCGGACCGGGGCCGACTCTGGCACCTCGACCTCGACCCAGTTGTCTTCGGTCAGGCGGGTCGGGTACACCCGCAGTCTGACCTCGGGCGTGCCCTGACGCTCGCCGTCACGCAGGCTGAAGCGCCAGAGGTGGGCTGGGCACGTGACACAGCCGTCCTTGATGATGCCGTCGGAGAGCGACGACCCGTTGTGCGGGCACACGTCGGTGATGGCGTGCGGCTCACCATCGATCTTCGTCAGCAGGATCGGCTGCCCGGAGAGCACCACCCGATGAGCACGCGAGTCGTGCAACTCGTCGAGATGCACGACCTTGTGCACCTCCATCGTCAGCCGTTGGGCCGCAGCACGGAGACGGGCACGCCGCCGATGCCCCAGTCGTCGGTGCTCACCTCGTAGATCGCGACCCGGATGCGCTGGGGATCGCCGCCCAGCGCCTCGGCCGTGGCATCGGTGAGCCGCTTGATCAGGTCGTGCTTCTGCTCGACCGTGCGGCCCTCCATCATGGTCACCTGAATGAACGGCATGGGATGACTCCTGTCGGGATCTAGCGGCAGGCCAGCTCGACGGTGCCGAGCCGGTCGAAACGGGCAACGACGGTGTCGCCGGGGGAGACGGCCACCGCCTCGGTCAAGGCTCCGGCCATGATGACCTGCCCCGCCTTGAGGCCACGACCGCGGGTGGCCATCCGGCGAACCATCCACGCGACGCTGGCCGCCGGGTGGCCGAGAACAGCGGCGCCAGCGGCCGTCCCCAGTAGCCGGCCGTTCTTCTCGAAGCTGCAGCCGATCAGCCGCAGGTCGAAGCCCCGTGGCTCGACGCCCTGCCCGCCGAAGACGAATCCTGCGCAGGACGAGTTGTCGGCGATCACGTCACTGCCGGTGAACTTGTAGCCCGCGAATCGCGAGTCGAGGATGTCGATGGCGGGGAAGACCAGTTCGGTCGCGGCGAGGACGTGGGCCGCCAGCACCTGCGGTCCGGCGAGGTCCTCCTTGAGCAGGAAGGCGACCTCCGGCTCGCACCGCGGCTGGATGTAGTCCGAGCACGTCATGGTCGAGCCGGTGTCGAGCTGCATGTCGTCGGTCAGCCAGCCGTACAGCGGTTCGGACACGTTCATCTGACGCTGCTTGGCGACGCTGGTGAGGCCGAGCTTGGCGCCGACCACTACCGCGCCCGCATCGACGCGGGCTTGCACGACGGCGTCCTGGACGGTGTAGGCCGTGTCCGGAGTCGAGGTCGGGGTAGCGTGTTGGTGAGCGGCTCCACGGCCGACCGCCGCTCCGCGGCATCGATCAGGGTGCGAGCGATGTCATCGAGGGGGAGGGTCATGCCTGGGCTCCGTTGTCCTGGGCCTGTTGGGCTGCGTGCTTGGCGGCGAGTTCGAGGGCAACGTCGATGATCATGTCCTCCTGGCCGCCGACGACCTGGCGCCTGCCGAGCTCGAGGAGGATCTCGGCCTGGGAGACGTTGTAGCGTTCGGCGGCTCGCTGGGAGTGCAGGAGGAAGGACCCGTAGACGCCGGCGTATCCGAGGATCAGGCCCGCTCGGTCGATCACCTGCTGGCGGGGCATGAGCGGGCGGACGACGTCCTCGGCAAGGTCCATGAGCGCGAGCGGGTCGACGCCGGTCTCGATGCCGTACTTGGTGGACACCGCGGCGAGGATCTCGGTCGGGCAGTTCCCGGCGCCGGCTCCCAGCCCGGCGCTGGTGCCGTCGAGGTTCTTGGCGCCTTCCTCGTAGGCGGCGATGGAGTTGGCGACGGCCATGGACAGGTTGTTGTGGGCGTGGACGCCGACCGGGACCTCCAGCGCGCTGGTGAGGGCGTTGACGCGGCGGCGGACGTCCTCGGTGGTCATGGCGCCGGCGGAGTCGGCGATGTAGATGGTGTCGGCGCCGTAGGACTGCATGAGCAGGGCCTGCTCGACGAGGCCCTCGGGGGAGTTCATGTGCGCCATCATCAGGAACCCGATGGCCTCCATGCCGAGGTCCTTGGCGACCTTGATGTGCTGCTCGGTGATGTCGGCCTCGGTGCAGTGCACGGCGATCCGGGCGACCTGGACGCCGAGCTCGTTCACCTCGCGCAGGTCGTCGGCCAGGCCGATGCCGGGCAGCAGCAGGCAGGCGATCTTCGCGTTCTGCGTGACCTCGCAGGCCCGGGCGATCAGCTCCTTCTCCGGGACCGCGCTGAAGCCGTAGTTGAACGACGAGCCGCCGAGGCCGTCGCCGTGCGCGATCTCGATGACCTGCACGCCCGCGGCGTCCAGGCCCCGCACGATCTTCACCACGTCGTCGGCGTAGTACTGGTGGCTGATCGCGTGGGAGCCGTCGCGCAGTGTGGAGTCGATCAGCCGGTAGTCCGTCTGCACGGGGGTCGTGGGGGTCGTGCTGCCGAGGGTCGCGGTCATGCGCTCGCTCCTGCCGTCTGGGTGGTCTTGTGATGGGCGATGGCCTCACCGACGCGCTGGGCCGCCGCCGTCATGATGTCCAGGTTCCCCGCGTAGGGGGGCAGGTAGTCGCCCGCGCCCTGGACCTCGAGCAGGATCACCGCGCGATGCGGCACCACTCCGCCGGGCGTGTGGAACGGGCCCTCCTCGATCACCGGTGGGTTCTTCAATCGGTAGCCGGGCACGTACTTCTGCACGTCCGCCTCCATCTCGAGGACCGAGGCCAGCACCGCATCGTGGTCCGTGCCCTCCGGCAGCGCCGCGAACACCGTGTTGCGCATCATGATCGGCGGCTCCGCCGGATTCAGGATGATGATCGCCTTCGACTTCTCCGCGCCGCCGATCTCGCGCAGCGCGGTCGACGTCGTCTTGGTGAACTCGTCGATGTTCTGCCGCGTCCCCGGACCCGCGGACTTGCTCGCGACCGTCGAGACCATCTCCGCATACGGCAGCGTGTCGATCGCCCGGCGGACCGCGTAGACCATCGGCGTGGTCGCCTGCCCCCCGCACGTCACCATGTTGATGTTCGGCGCATCCAGGTGCTCGTTCAGGTTCACGGCCGCGATCACCTTCGGCCCCCGCGCCGCCGGCGTCAGGTCCACCGCCGTGATGCCCGCCTCCGCGTACTGCTTGTAGTGCCGCACATGCACGTACGCGCTCGTCGCGTCGAACATCATGTCGATGTCATCGGCATGATCCAGGATCCACTGCGGACCCTCGTGCGGCCCCTCGATGCCCAGCTCGCTTCGCACGTGCGAGCCCGTCACTGGCCGGGTCGATCCCGACCAGGGCCACCAGCTCCAGCGGCGTCACCCCGGTGCCCGAGGCCTCCGTGCCCTTGAGCAGCTTCATCATCAGGTCGGTACCGATGTTCCCCGAACCCAGAATCACACAACGCATTCGATGCATCTCCTCTATTCGTTCGTCGACTCATGGGCGACTCACATTCGCCGACTCATGGGCGACTCAACGTTCGCCATGCGAACCGTGATCGGACCAAGTCGGTCGAACTCCGCCCGGAACACATCACCAGGTGCCACCGGGACCATCGCGTGCAAGGCGCCCGTCATCACGACGGATCCGGCGGGCAGAGTCACGCCCATCGGAGCCAGGGTGTTCGCCAGCCACGCAACCGCCGCGAACGGATCGCCGAGCGCGGCGGCGCCGGCGCCGGTAGCCACGAGTTCGCCGTTCTTCGTGAAGACCATGCCCACCAGCTTCGGATCGAAGCCGTCGACCGGGACCACCAGCGAGCTCAGCGCGATCGCCCCGCCACTGGCCAGGTCGGCCACGGTGTCGGCGAGCTTGATCTTCCAGTCCTTGATGCGTGAATCGACGATCTCCACCGCCGCCACGAGGCCACGGGCCGCGCTCAGGGCATCGGAAGCGGTGCACCCAGGACCCGACAGGTCTCTATCGAGGATGACGGCGATCTCCGCCTCCACTCGGGGCGCGATGAACGCATCGACCGGAAGCACCACGCCGTCCGCGAACACCCCCGAGGCGAACACCGGCCCGAAATCCGGCTGGTCCACCTTGAGGAGCTCCTGCATCGGGGTGCTCGTGAGCCCCAACTTGTAGCCCGCGATCGACTCGCCATCGGCGAGGAGCATCTGTACGAGGTGGGTCTGCACGGCGTAGCCGTCCAGCATTCCCAGGTCGGGCAGATCGTCCGTGAAGGCCGCGATCGGCACGCCCGTCTGCCGGGCCTCGTACAGGCGCAGGGCGAACTCACGCGCCTGCTCGTCGGCGAGAAGCGCCGTCATGTGGTGTTCCTTCCCATTGATGAATCTCGGAAGCCGAGCCTCCGGCTGATGGCAAGTCCGGCTTCGACGGTGGGTCGGGCGAATCGCTTGAGCGAGTCACCGCTGAGTCGCTGCAGCGGACCGGCCACCGAGACGGCGGCCACGACCTCGCCGAGCCCGTTGCGAATCGGTGCCGACACGGACGCCACACCCATCTCAGCCTCATTCACGTTCTCGGCCCAGCCGCGCATGCGCACCGTCTCCAAGTCCTGTCGCAGCCTCGTGACGGATGTGATCGTGTACTCGGTCCTTGGAGTCAACACCCACCCGTCCAGCAGTTGCTCCAGTCGTTCCGGTGGGAGGAACGCGAGCAGGAGCTTCCCGGTGCTGGTGCAGTTCGCGTAGTTCCGGTGTCCCACTCGTCCGAACAGACGCAGCGTCTGCGGGCTCTCTCGTCGTTCCACGTAGACGACTTCGCGTCCATCGAGCACGGCCACCTGCACCGTCTCACGCGTGGCGTTGCGCAGCTGATCGATCACCGGGGAGCAGGCCTCGTGCAGATCGGTGTGCATGGACACGGATGCCCCGAGCTCGTACATCGCCAGTCCGAGACGGTAGGCGCCGGTATCGGGGTCCTGCTCCAGAAGGCGCTCCTCGGCGAGGGTGTTCAGGAGCCGGTGGGCGGTGCTCTTGCCGATGCCAAGACGACGGGACAGTTCCGTGACGCCGATCTCGCGACTCCCGCGGGAGAACTCCTTCAGCAGTCGGGCTGCGTTCCGCACGCTGGACAGCGTCGAGTGCTGTCGCCGCGTCGCGGGCGGCACCGAAGCGTCATCCGCCGCGATGTCATCTGCCGCATCGTCGTCGATGGTGTCGTCGGTCATGGACTCACCTTCCGCAGGGCGACGAGCAGGGCACGCCGGGTGTCGTCCGCATCGGCCCCGCTGACGGGAAGCTCGGCCAGTTCAGGGCTGGCGGGGGCGATCGCCCGCGCGAGCAGGACTTGGGCGGCCGGCAGGCCGGCCACGGCCGCCCCCCGCATCTCGGCCACGAGGTCGGCCTGCCCGGGTACCAGCGCGGCGATGCTGTCGAAATCGCGATGCGCCGCCGCATGGGAGTGGGCCAGGCCCGTCCCCGCGTGCAGGGCGTGATGGGGGGAGAGTCCGCCACCCGGCGGCACCGTCAGGTGGTAGACGACGGTGCGGACGCCGAGGACCTCGCGGACGCCCTGCGGCTGTGGTTCGACGGACTCGTCCACGAGCCCGAGGCTCGGCACGATGACGGGATCGAAGAAGCGCAGCTGCCACGCCAGGTCTCCGATGGAGTCCGCCACCTGCACTTCCGGCCCCTGGGGAGCCGGAAGTGCTTCTACCGTGGCGAGGACATGCAGGTTGCGCGCCCCCACGGCCAGCACCGTCACGGACCCGGCGGCAATGAGCGGCAGCCGCCCGCGTTCGGCAGGGGGGAGGGGGGCCGCGGCGTCCAGATAGGCCTGGTGCACGGCACGTACGTAGTCCGCCATGGCCGTGCGCATCGCCTCGGGGGCGGGGTGTGCGGTGGCCGCGGGCGGCGGTATCGGCGTGGGTGCGTCCATCGCCCGGACGTTAGCACCACGTGTCCCGCCATATGGGACGGCGTACTTCCATGCGGGACGGAATGCGCCTAACGTCGTGGCTCACGTCACACGGCACTCGTCCAGTGCCGATCCGCCAGTCCACCGGGAGCGTATGCATGGGAATCCTTCGGCTCGGTCACGTTGACGTCACCGTCACCGATCTCGATCTCGCGGCGGCGTACTACACCGAGGTGATCGGCCTGCTGGAGACCGAGCGCGACGAGGACTCCGTCTACCTGAAGTGCTGGGACGAGCCCAACCACCACTCCCTGCGTCTGCGCTACGCCCCCCGGGTCGGGTTCGACCAGATGTCGTTCCGGGTCGAGCGTGAGTCCGACCTCGACGTGTACGAGAACAAGGTCCAGCAGTGGGGATATCCGGTGCGCCGGGTCTCCAAGGGGGAATCGGTCGGCCAGGGCGAGTCGATCCGCTTCGAGACCCCGTCGGGGCAGCAGATGGAGCTCGTCCACGATCTGGAGATGGTCGGACGCGCGACGGCACCGCTCAATCCGGCCCCCTTCGTCGAGGGGCTCAAGGGCATCGCGCCGCCGCGCCTGGATCATCTGCTCGTGACTGCCGAAGAGGTCGGCGACTCGGCGAGGTTCTACATGGATGTCTTCGGCTTCCGGCTCACCGAGCAGCTGCTCGACGGGGCAGGGCACCAGACCGCCGTGTGGATGGAGACGTCGCACAGTCCCCACGACCTTGCCATCGTGACCGGCCAGAACGGCGGGCTCCACCACTTCGCCTGGTGGCTGGACGACTGGGACCACGTCCGCAGGTCGGCAGACATCCTGGCCTACAACGGGATCCAGATCGATGTCGGCCCGACACGGCACGGGATCACCCGCGGGAACACCATCTACTTCTTCGATCCGCTGGGTACCCGCAACGAGGTCTTCACCGGCGGATACCGACCCGATCCGGACTTCCCGACGATCACGTGGACCGAGGACAACATCGGCCGGGCCGTCTTCTACTACGAGGGTGAGCTGAACCAGCGATTCATGTCGGTGCACACATGAGCATCCTGCGCCTGTCGCACGTCGAGATCCGCGTTCCCGACCTGGAGCTGGCCACCGCCTACTACACCGAGGTCGTGGGCATGTACGAGACGGCCCGTGAGCCCGACCGGGTCTTCCTCAAGTGCTGGGACGAGCACCAGCACCACTCCTTGATCCTGACGTTCGCCCCCACCTACGGCCTGGCTCACATGGGCTGGAAGGTCGAGAACGCCGAGGATCTCGATGCGTACACCGCGCGCCTGACGGACGCTGGCATCGAAGTCGTCCGGTTCGGACGCGACGAGATCGGCCCGGGCCATGGCGAGGCGATCCGGTTCGCGATGCCGAGTGGCCATGTCATGGAGCTCGTCCACGGGATGGAGCAGGTCGGCAACATGCTGCCGAACACCAACCCCCCGCCCAAGCCGCTGGGTCTCGTCGGGTTCGCGCCGCCGCGGCTGGACCACATCTTCCTCACCTGCGAGGACGTCAGCCTGAACACACGGTTCCTCGTCGACGTACTCGACTTCCACCTCACCGAGCAGGTCGTGGGGGACGACGGCTTCCAGGTCGCGACCTGGCTGGAGGTCTCCCACGCCAGTCACGACATCGCGCTCGTGACCGGCCAGGACCGGGGTCTGCACCACTTCGCCTGGTGGGTCGATGACTGGAACGAGATCCGCAACGTCGCCGACGTGCTGGCCTACCACGGCGTCCGGATCGAGACGAACCCGACGCGCCACGGGGCGACGCGGGGGCACTGCATCTACTTCTTCGATCCCGCCGGCAACCGCAACGAGGCTTTCACCGGCGGGTACCAGGTGGATCCCGACGAGCCGCCCGTCACCTGGACCGAGTCCGAGATGGGCCGGGCGATCTTCTACTACGACGGGGTCGTGAACCAGCGATTCCTCACCACGCACAGCTGAAGGGATGGGAATGACGACGTCAGACGTTCGCGAGCCGTCGGCAGCCGATGGCGTCTCGCTGCCGCGCACCGAGCGGCCCGATGCTCCCGCCTACCTGCAGAAGTACCTGGATCGCGAGAACCGTGGCGGCAAGCCGCACGAGGTCGCGGATCGGGACGGCGACGGCACCACGCCGCTGTACCTTCGACGGTTCCGGGACCGCCGCAGCGGAGCCAATGCCCTGGAAGCGCCCCTGCCCGAGTGGGAGGGCCGCGACCTCGGGGTGACACAGGCGCGGGCGCTGATCACCAAGACCAAGGAGATCGTGCCTGAGGACGCGGTGCAGGCGGGGCCTCGGACCGTGACGCAGGTGCACATCATCCGGCACGGCGAGACCCAGGGGTACTCGACGGAGAGCGGGCTGACGCCGCTCGGTTCGTGGCAGGCGCATCGTCGAGGCTTCGACATCAGCAAGGGCATCCAGGAGGGTGAGCGAGTCCGGATCGTCTGCGCGGACACCAACCGCGCTCGGCAGACCGCGGAGCAGATTCGCAAGGGGCTGCTGGACGGCCTCACCATGTGGAACCGGACGGCCGACGTGTCCGACGTGGACGGCATGGCGGAGTTCCGCAACTTCCAGGTCTGGACGCCGGACGGACTTCGCGACGTCACGGGTGCCTTCCGGCTCTACCAGAAGGAGATGGAGAAGTACGAACGCGTCGCGCACGGCGACCGCCCGCTCTGGCTGGTGGAGGTCGACCGCTTCTGGCGGACGCAGCAGGGCGGCGGCGACCCGATCACGTACTGGACCCAGATCCCGATGCTCTGCTTCGAGCCACCATCGGCGACGGTCCGGCGCTTCTGGGCCGGCATCCTGCGCATCCAGGCGGAGTACCCGGGCGAGCGGATCATCGTGGCCACGCATTCCGGGCCGATCCGGGTGTTCGCGATGGCGGCCCACGGATACGACCCGGGCGAGCCCTACAACACCGAGGAGGTCATCGTGAAGCTCCTCGAGGGCGACGCGGGGGCATTCCTTGCCTATCGAAACCGGGTCTCGGAGGTGCAGATCCCTCCACTGGCCGACCTGCCCGACTGGTGGGAGGGCCTTTCCGGCCGCGCCCTGCCCACATCACTTCGCGAGGAGACAGCATGAGCAATGTCATGTGGTTCGAGAGCTACTGGGAGGGCATGAAGCCCGAGGTGGGCGGCAAGGCTGCCAGCCTGGGAGAGATGACCGGGGCGGGACTGCCGGTACCGCCGGGCTTCGCGCTCACCACGGAGGCGTTCCGCCTGTGCCGGGATGCCGCCCAACTCGACAACAGCCTGGCGCGCCTGCTGTTCGGACTCGACGTCAATGACATGGCGATGGTCAGCGATCGGTGCGGCACCATCCGCGACGTGATCCGCACCATGCCCATGGATCCCGCGGTCGAGAAGTCGCTGCGTCACTCCTACGCCGAGCTGAGCCGGCGCTGCGGCGTCGAGGACGTACCCGTCGCCGTGCGGTCGTCAGCCACCAGCGAGGACTCTCCCGATGCGTCCTTCGCCGGCGAGCACGACACCTATCTCTGGATCCGCGGGGCGGACAACGTCGTCGACGCCGTTCGGCGCTGCTGGGCGAGCCTGTTCACCGACCGGGCGACCTGCTATCGCGTGGAGATGGGCTACGACCATCGCACGGTCGAGATGAGCGTCGTCGTCCAGAAGATGGTGCGGCCGGTGTCGGCCGGCGTCGCCTTCACCCTCAACCCGGCGGATGGCGACCGCTCGACCGTGGCCATCGACTCGGCGTGGGGTTTCGGGGAGGGCGTCGTGTCCGGCGAGGTCACCCCGGACAACTACCTCGTCGACAAGGTCCTGTACGAGATCAGCCGGCGCGCGGTCTCGAAGAAGGAGCACGAGTACCGGCTCACGGACCACGACACGGTCGAGAAGGTCGAGGTCGAGGAGGAGCGGGCCAGCACGCCCTCCCTGACGGATGACCAGATCAAGGCGATTGCCCGCCTGGCCCGCACGGCGGAGACGGCACTACGGGTCTCCGCAGGACATCGAGTGGGCACTCGACGCGGACCTGCCGGACGGCCACAACGTGATCCTCCTGCAGGCACGTCCGGAGACCGTGTGGAGCAAGAAGATCACCACCGCGGCCGGCGCCGCCACGGGTGGGGACTTCATGACGAGCATCGTTTCCACGCTGATGTCGCCCCTGCACGCCAAGAAAGACTGATAATCCGGTTCATCCACCTGTAGCAATCACCTGAGGGAGTACGCATGGCTGATCGGTTCCCCAGCCCGTTCGAGATCGAGACGCCTGAAGGCGCCGAGGGCTGGCAAGAGTTGTACACGTACTCGTCGCTCTTCTCCGAGGGCCGGCGTGAGTACGAGGACTCGATGTTCTGGTTCCAGGACGGCGTCCACTGGCCGCAGGCGCTGCGCCCGTGGGATGCGACGCTGTACGAGTTCGCGATCGCCTCGCTCTCGCAGTACAACACCCGGCATCTGCAGGTTCCGCCGGCCAACGGCATCGACTTCCGGATCCTCAACGGATACGCGTACCTCACGCCGGTTCCCGCCCCGGAGGCCGACATCGAGGCGCGCGTCGCCAACTTCATGGATCGCGCCGGCTTCTACTTCATGAACTGGGACGACCTCTACGACAAGTGGATGATCAAGATCCGCGACCTGGTCAAGGAGCTCGAGACCATCAACTTCGACGCGCTTGCCGGAGCTCGAGGACGCCGACCTCGTCGTGAAGTCCGGCGCGGGAGTCGGGTCGGGCTGGAAGATCCAGGCCGACTACCACCGCCTCGTCGACCTCGCGCTGAAGCTGTGGCAGTACCACTTCGAGTTCCTGAACCTCGGCTACGCCGCGTACCTGGACTTCTTCGGCTTCTGCAAGCAGTCCTGGCCGAGCATCCCCGACCTGGCCATCGCGAAGATGGTCGCGGGCGTCGAGGTCGACCTCTTCCGGCCCGACGAGGAGCTCAAGCGACTGGCCCACATGGCGGTGGACACCGGACTGGCCGAGGCCTTCGCCGGGGGCGACGTCGAGGCCACCTGCGAGGTACTCAAGGGCAGCCCCGCGGGCGAGGCGTGGATCGCCTCCTTCGAGGAGTCGGCCGAGCCGTGGTTCAACTTCTCCACCGGTTCGGGCTTCTACCACTCGGACAAGATCTGGATCGAGAACGTCGGCATCCCGTTCGACTTCATCAACAACTACATCGAGAAGCTGCAGCAGGGCGACGACCTCGCGCGACCGATGGAGGCCATCCGGGCCGAGCGCGACCGCATCGTCAACGAGTACGCCGAGCTGCTGCCCAGCGATGCCGACCGGGAGGCCTTCCAGGGCAAGCTCGGCCTGGCGCGCGTCGTGTTCCCGTACGTGGAGAACCACAACTTCTACGTCGAGCACTGGAGCCACTCGGTGATCTGGCGCAAGATGCGTCAGCTCGGCGAGCTCTTCGTCAAGGAGGGCTTCTGGAGCGAGGCGAACGACATCTTCTTCCTCAAGCGCACCGAGGTCGAGGAGGCCCTGTGGGACTACTACGCCTCGTGGGCGACACCGGCGCCGGCCGCCGGCCCCGGCTACTGGCCGCAGGAGATCGAGCGCCGCAGGGGAATCCACAACGCTCTCTCGGCGATGGAAGCCCACGCCCGCCATGGGCGTCCCGCCGGAGGTCATCACCGAGCCCTTCACCGTCATGCTGTGGGGAATCACCTCCGACAGCGTCTCGGCATGGCTTGGCGGCGGCGCCAGCGAGGACGGCGGACTCAAGGGCTTCGCTGCGTCGCCCGGCTCGGCTGAAGGCCCGGCCCGCGTGATCTTCTCGGCCGACCAGATCGGCGAGGTCCAGCAGGGCGAGATCCTCGTCGCGCCGCTGACGGCCCCCTCGTGGGCGCCGATCTTCGGCAAGATCGGGGCGACGGTGACCGATACCGGAGGCATGATGAGTCATGCCGCGATCGTGTGCCGCGAGTACGGACTGCCCGCGGTCACGGGCACCGGCTTCGCGACGTCGACGATCACCACCGGGCAGATGATCCGGGTCGACGGATCGAGCGGCACCGTCACGATCCTGGACTAGTCACAGGACACTCGCCCCGGTCCGGGCGGGACGAACGTCACAACTCCATACCGTGGTTCCGTCGGGCGGGACGACAGCCTTGCCCGCCCGACGGAACCACGGGACCGTAATCGCTATCCGTGCACGCGAAGGGACGCTCGAATGCTGACAGTGGAACAGAACGAGGAGCTCACGCAGGTCGGGCCCGGCACGCCGATGGGCGAGCTGCTCCGCCGCTACTGGTACCCGATCGCGTTCGAGGAGGACTTCGACTCGGTCTCGACCAAGACGGTGCGGCTGCTCAGCGAGAACTGGACGCTGTTCAAGACGCCGAAGGGCGGCCGCTACGGCATCGTCGCCGAGGCCTGCCCCCATCGCCGAGCATCACTCACCTACGGCGTCGTGCATGAGGACGGCATCCGCTGCGGCTACCACGGCTGGAAGTGGGACTTCGACGGCAACTGCCTCGAGCAGCCGGCGGAGGCCGACAACCAGAACTTCCGCGACCGGGTGAAGCAGAAGAGCGGCAAGGCCGAGGTCATGGGCGGCATGGTCTGGGTGTACGTCGGGCCCGAGCCTGCTCCCGAGCTGCCTCGCTTCGACGTCTTCGTGATGGACGGCATCAAGGACTGCGGCTACACGACCCTGCCATGCAACTGGCTGCAGATCATGGAGAACTCGGTCGACCCGCACCACGTCGAATGGCTGCACGGCTACTACTTCGAGTTCCTCGGCCAGACTGAGGGCTTCGATGCCCCCAAGGCATTCCAGAAGAAGCACATGCGCACGGGCTTCGAGGAGATGGAGTGGGGAATCCTCAAGCGCCGCGTCCTTGAGGGAAGCACGGAGGAGAACGACGACTGGAAGATCGGCCATCCGCTGGTCTTCCCGTTCTACATGCGCGTCGGCGGCGCTGGGATCGACCAGATGCAGATCCGAGTGCCGATCGACGACACGACGACGTGGAAGCTCTTCTACTCCAACCACGCCCCCGAGGGCGGAACGTGGGAGCCACAGGATCGCCCGGCCTTCTACGAGTACCTGTGGAAGGACGAGAACGGTCGGTTCATCACCGACTACATCGAAGGCCAGGACATCATGGCCTGGGTCTCGCAGGGGCCGGTGACCGATCGCACGCAGGAGCACCTCGGCCGTTCCGACGCCGGCGTGGCGATGCTGCGCAAGATGTTCAAGGAGAACATGAAGAAGGTGGCGGACGGGGAGGATCCGATCGGCACCGTGCGCGAGAAGCACGAGATCATCAAGCTGCCCTGCGAGAAGGACAAGTTCGGCGCGGAGAGCGAGTTCGCCAAGGCCTGGATCACCGGCGGATCGATGCGCTACAGCCCGCTCCAGCAGCAGCTGCTCGACCTGCACGCGGACGCCTGGGCGAACAAGGCCAAGGCTGGGTCGGGTGCCTGAGGTCGGGCTTCCCCCGGACCCGCACCGCCTGCCTCCTCCCGGGGCGTGGTTCGCGGGGGATGCTGAGCGGCACTTCCTCGACCGGCCCCGCTTCTGCCCGATGTGCGGAGACGGTCTGGATGCGGACGGCGGGATCAGCACCGAGTACTGGGCCGGGGATGCCCGCTACTTCATGACCTGGTGTGGCGGTTGCGGCTGGTTCGGTGAGGTCGTCCGGTTCGACATGGTGACCATCACCGAAGTCGAGCACTAGCGCGTCGTGCAGACCGTCCAGGGGATCGCACGGGCGATCCTGTCGGCCCGTGCGGCAGGAGAGCCGATCCCGGCTGAGTCCCTGCCCGTGGATGCCTTGCATGCCTACGACGTCCAGGCGATCGTGACGTCCGCACGGCTGTCCGCCGGGGAGGTCGTGACGGGCTGGAAGCTGGGCTACACGTCGGAAGCCATGCGGGAGGCACTCGGCATCGATGAGCCGAATGCCGGCCCCCTGACCGATGCGATGGTCTTCACGTCACCCGCTCAGCTGCCGGGCAGCCTGCTCCAGCCACGGGTGGAACCGGAGATCGCCGTGGTGCTTGATGGCGATGGCGGGATCCGTGAACTGCGCCCCGCCCTCGAGGTGGTCGATTCCGTGTGGGCGGACTACATCTTCGACTGGGCGCACAACACGGCGGATGGCTCATCCGCAGCGGCCGCCGTTCTCGCCCCGAGCGCTATTGACCGCGGCTGGCTGACTAGCGCCGAGGTCGTCCTCACCAACTCCGACGGCAGCGAGAGCCGGGGACGGGTCGCCGACCAGGTTCCCGACCTCGAAGCCGTGGTCGGCTGGCTGCGCGACCTCCTCGAGCCACGCGGACCGCGCCTCACCGCAGGCTGCGTCATCCTGACCGGGGGCCTGCTCGCGCCGATCCCGCTGCCTGCAGGAGGATGGGCCCGCGCCCGATTCACGAACTCCCGCACGCAGGACGACGACATCGTCGTCGAGGCCCGCCGACCTGAGAGGAACGCATCGTGACCGCCCTGATCTTCGACTTCGGGGGGCCGGTGCTCCTGACCCCGTTCGAGCTGCGCCACGTCGGCGAACGCGACCTCGGGCTCGCCCCGGGGACCTTCGCGTGGACCGGCCCGTTCGACACGACGGCCGACCCGGACTGGCGGGCGTTCCAGGACGGTGAGATGAACGAGCGCCAGTACTGGGCGCTGCGGGCCCAGGAGTTCGCCAGCATCACCGGGGAGGAGCCCACGATGCCGGCGCTCTGCAGTCACCTCTACTCCGGGAGCGAGGACGAACTGGTCCGGCCGGAGGCTCGGCGCCTGCTTCGGGATGCTCAGGCGGCCGGCATCCCCGTGGGCGCGCTGACGAACGACCTGACCTCCTTCCACGACCAGGACTGGCTGGACCGGATGGGCATCCTCGACGAGTTCGATGTCCTGGTGGATGGACGGACCGAGGGCGTCTACAAGCCGGATCCGGCGGCCTACCAGCTGATCCTCGACCGGATGGGCGTCGCGGCCCAGGGCACCGTCTTCGTCGACGATCAGCCGGTCAACCTGCGCGGCGCCGAGGTGGTGGGACTCACACCTGTCCACTTGGACCCTGTTGACCCTTCGCCAGGGTTTAGGTTGGCCAGGACACTACTTGGACTTCCACAGGAGTAGCCATGCCTCGCGCCCTCAGGGTCGCCGTCGTCGGATCGGGCCCCTCGGGGATCTACGCGACCGACGCCCTCGTCAGCCAGACCGATGTCCCGATCGAGGTCGACGTCATCGACCGACTGCCGGTCCCCTTCGGACTCGTTCGCTACGGGGTGGCCCCCGATCACCTCAGCATCCGCTCCGTCCGTGACACCCTTGACAAGGTGCTGGACAAGGACGGCGTTCGCTTCCTGGGGAACGTCCGCGTGGGGCAGGACGTGTCGATGGCCGACCTGCACGTCCACTACGACGCGATCATCCTCACGTATGGCGCGTCCGGCGATCGCCGCCTCGGAATCGCGGGCGAGGACCTGCCCGGCAGTGTGGCGGCGACGGACTTCGTGGCCTGGTACTGCGGGCACCCGGACGCTGACCGTGCACTGTTCGAGGACCTCGTCCCACACGCCACGGGTGTGGTCGTGGTCGGTATCGGAAACGTCGCGGTGGACGTGACCCGGGTGCTCGCCAAGACGGTGGCCGAGCTCGACCACACCGACATGCCGCAGCACGTGTTCGACACGCTCGCCCGGTCGCAGGTATCGGACATCTACGTGCTCGGCCGACGCGGCCCCGCGCAGGCGGCGTTCACGACGAAGGAGCTGCGCGAGCTCGGCGAGCTTGCCGACGCCGACATCATCGTGGATCCCGCGGACATGGAGCTGGATGAGGCAAGCGCAGCGGTGGTTGCCGCCGACAAGGCCGTCGCCCGCAACGTCAAGGTGATGCAGGAGTGGGCGGGCCGTCCAACGATGGGCAAGAGCCGCCGGATCCACCTGCGGTTCTTCGCCCGCCCGACCGAGCTCAAGGGCGCCGACCACGTCGAGACGGTCGTGGTCGAGCGAACGGTGCTCACGCCGGAGGGGTCTGCCGCCGGGACGGGGGAGTTCACCGAGCTCGCGGCGAACGTGGTCGTCCGCAGTGTCGGCTACCGCGGCACGGCCCTTGGCGAGGTGCCGTTCGACTCGGGTCGCAACGTCATTCCGCACGTCGATGGCCGGATCGAGCGCGACGGTGTGCCGGTACCGGGGGAGTACGTGGCGGGATGGATCAAGCGCGGGCCCACCGGGATCATCGGGACGAACAAGAAGGACGCCACCGCGACCGTGGCCTCGTTGCTGGAGGATGCCGCGGCAGGGACACTGCCGGCCCCTGCCGAGCCCACCGCCGAGGCTATCGACGCGCTGCTGGCCGACCGTGGCGTGCAGGTCGTCACGACCGGCGGCTGGCGGTCCATCGACGCGGCCGAGCGAGCCCTGGGCGCCACTCGGGGTCGCGACCGGACCACGATCCACGACCGCACCGATCTGCTCGAAGCCGCCCGCGGCTGACCCCCCTTCCGATGCCTCGTCACTTGTGGCGGGTTTCCGACGCCGGAAAGTCCCCACAAGTGACGACGCATCGGGGTGGAGCGGGCGGGGATTGCGCTAGAGGGCACCGCGGGCGCGCAGCGCAGCCCGCACTTTGGCCCGGGCGCGCTGCGGATGGCGCAGGTCACTGGCGACGACCTCCACGACGTACCAGCCCAACTCGCGCAGGAGGGTCCGTCGCGTCGCGTCCGCCATTCGCCGAGCCGGATCGTCGTGGTCTGCCCCGTCGTACTCGATGACGATGCGCCACTGCTCGTAGACGAGGTCCCCTCGTGCGATGAAGCCCCCGTACTCGTCGGTGATGATCGCGTTCACCTCCGGGCACGGCAGCCCGTCCTCGACCACATGGACGCGCAGCCTGGACTCCTGAGGCGACTCCGCGCGTGGGTCCAGCATCGGGATCGCCTTCCGGGCGCGGACCTTGCCCGGGTATCGCAGTCGCCGGCGGAGCACCCGGGTCAACTGCGCATGGGTCACGCCGTGCGTGCGCATGACGACGTCCCCGACCGCCACCAGGTCGGGCAGAGCCAGCAGCGGGGCCAGGTCCATGAACGTCCGCGCCGGCGAGGTGAGACGAAGGCCATCGACGACGGTGATCTCGTCGGGGGTGATGTTCGCCTGCCGAGGCCGAACCCCGGTACGCCGCGGTCGAGGTCTGCCCTCCGGGACGAGAACGTGCACATCGACGTCGCACAACCGGTACGGAAGCGGCAGATCAAGAAGCATCGCGGCAGTGGGTCCCCAGAGGACTGCATCATCGCGTGACGCCAGCGCCACGGCCTGCGATCGAGTGACCACCGTGTCCGCCACGTGCGCCGGGACACGCAGCCCGCGACTCGGGCTTCGGAAGCGCAGCGAGCGCGAGGCGGAGCGCGTCAGATCCTGAGCGCCGGTCGCCGTGACCAGGAATGGGGCATCCCCTCGACTGGGCGTGTCACGAGGCTCGGCACTGTCTGGCATGCGGCTGTCTGGCATGCGACTGTCTGGCATGCGACTGTCTGGCATGCGCGATGGTCCCGGCGCCCGATCGCCGGCTTGAGCTGGCGGCGTGACGTGGTGGACACCCGACCACGTCAGGAGCGCCTGTGCACTTCCGATGCCTCGTCACTTGTGGTCGGTTTCTGGCCCGGAAGGCCCGCCACAAGTGACGAGGCATCGAAGGGGGGCGCTACTTCCAGGGGTCGACCGGCTCCAGGCTCACGCAGTCCCATCGAGTCGCCTCGACCCGCAACTTGCCGCAGGACTCCATTCGCGCCCGAGATAGCGGAACGCGTTCGAGCCGGGCGCGCCAGGTCCTGCCGTCGACGTGCCGGACCTCGGCCTCGGCCGTCTCGACGTCCTTGAGCGGGTCCACTCCGGGAGGAGTGGGCACGGCTCGGCCATCGATGACGCGCAGCACGTCGATCGCCTCGACGTCGTTGATCCCGAACCGCTTCCGGACCTCGATGGCCGCCACCTGATGCGGCGCCAGCAGGCCCGTGCGACCACGGAACGCCGGCACGAGCACCTCGCCAGCCTCGGCCATCCGGATGACATCCTCGGCGGCGGCGACGTCGACGCGTCCGTGCACCACGCCGGTCGGCAGGGTGAGCATGACCGGTGCGAAACGATGACCTCCGACGTGGCTGCACTCCCACAGGCGCTCGCGCCCGGTACCGCCGGTCCCCGCCGGACGCGCAGCCAGGAGGGTGGTCAGCAGCGTGCGCCCGGCCAGCGCACAGCACTGGTCACGCGTTCCGTTGGTGCAGACGAAGTGCACCGGCTCGCGTTCGACACGGCCGAAGGCAGGCAGCCGGCCCTGGCCAATCGCGGATAGATCCCACGACAGGAGTTCGGCCAGGTCCTCCACGATGCCGTGCCGGAGGAGGGCGCCTCCGGGTGCGCTGCGAGCCACCCATACATGGCGTTCGGGCCCGACCGCTCGCTCGAGCCGGTCAGGGTGCCGGGCGAGGATGGCCTTGACGCCGGTGCCTGCCGTCGCGGACAGGTGCGTGGCGACGGCCGCAGGCAGCCTGCTGGTCGTAATCGCGTCGCGCCCCCATGGACCGGGATGCTCGACCACGATCCAGGCGCTGGCCAGGGGCGCGGTTCCCGCCAGCGGCTCGCCCGCTTCGAGGGAGTCGACGGAGCAGCGTTCGCTCACAGGGCACCTGCGATTCCGCCGATGGGCGCTGGCGCCGGGGTCCCCGTGCCGTCTCTTCGCACGTCGGGCTCGGGAAGGGTCACGGGCACCCCCGAGGCGGTCGCTGCCCGCGCGGGGCCGCGCCCGCTCCAGGCGATCAGCAGCCGGTCCTCCCCGGACCGGAACTTGTGGCAGCGGACTCCGCCGGTGCCCCTGCCCTTGCCGGGGTACTCCGCGAGCGGCGTGACCTTGAGGGTGCCGGACTCGGTTCCCGGAAGTGCAGCCGCCGTGCCGGCAACCGTGACCACGACCGAGGAGTCATCAGGGACGAGGGCGTTGAACGAGATGACCTCCGCGCCCGCCGCGAGCTTGACGCCTGACATCCCGCCGGCGGCGCGTCCCTGCGGCCGCACGGCCGAGGCGGGGATCCGAAGCAGCTGGGCGTCCGAGGTGATGAAGATGAGCTCGGCGCCCTCGGCGTCGGCTTCCGTCAGTCGGGCCGCTCCCACCACCCGGTCGCCGTCATCGAGGCGGATGACCTCCCACGAGTCCTTGTTCTGGAGGACGTCGGGAATGACGCGCTTGACGATGCCCGAAGCGGTCGCCAGCGCGAGGCCACCGGACTCGTCGAGCGTGGTGAGGCACAGCGCCGTCTCGCTGGGCGGCAGGTCGACGAAGGCTCCCAGTGGGGCACCCGCGGACAGCGCCGGCACTCCGGATACCGCCGGCATGGCTGGCAGGTCGATCGAGCGAAGTCGGATGACGCGGCCGGCGCTGGTCACCAGTCCGAACTCGCCTCTCGAGGTCGCGGGAATAGCGCTGACGACGACGTCATGCGTGGACCGCTGGTCGTGAGCCGCGTCCGCTGCCGCACTGGTGTCCGCGGTGCGGGCCAGCAGGCCGGTGCTCGACATCAGGACCACGCACGGCTCGTCGTGGACCTCAAGCGGAACCGCGGCCGTCACGGGGGCGGCCGACGCCTCCATGAGCAGGGTTCGACGGGGAGTGGCGTGGCTCTGGGCCACCGCCGACAGCTCGTCGGCGACCGCGGCGCGCAGGACGTCGTCGTCCTCGAGCAGTTCCGTGAGCCGGTCGATCTCGCGCCGCAGGTCGTCACCCTCCTTCTCCAGCTCCAGGCGGGAGAACTTCGTGAGGCGACGCAAGGGCATGTCCAGGATGTAGGTGGCCTGCACGTCCGAGAGGTCGAACACCGTCATGAGACGGTCCTTCGCGGAGGCGGCATCGTCTGACTCGCGGATCAGCTGGATGACCTCGTCGATGTCGAGGATGGCGATGAGCAGGCCCTCGACCAGGTGCAGTCGGTCCTGCGCCTTGCCGCGGCGGAAGGCGCTGCGCCGCCGCACGACGGTGAGCCGGTGGTCGAGCCACACGCGCAGCATGGTCAGCAGGCCCAGGGTCTGCGGCTGGCCGTCGACCAGGGCCACCGCATTGATGTTGACGGTGTCCTCCATCGGCGTCATCTTGAACAGGTGTTCCAGCACCGCCTCGGGGTGGAAGCCGTTCTTGATCTCGATCACCAGCTGCAGGCCGCTCTCGCCGTCGGTGAGGTCGACGACGTCGGAGATCCCCTGCAGCTTCTTGGACTGGACGGCGTCCTTGATGCGGTCGATGATCCGCTCGGGCCCCACATTGAAGGGCAGCTCCGTGACCACGATGCCCTTGCGGCGCGGGGTGATCTGCTCGACCCTGGTGCGGGCCCGGACGCGGAAGCTGCCGCGACCGGTCTCATAGGCGTCCCGAATGCCATCCAGTCCGGTGATGACACCGCCTCCGGGCAGGTCCGGGCCGGGGATCAGGGTCATGATCTCCGCGAGGGAGGCGTCGGGATGGTGCAGGAGGTGGCGGGCCCCGTTGAGCACCTCGCCGAGGTTGTGCGGGACCAGGGTCGTGGCCATGCCGACGGCGATCCCGGCTGCTCCGTTGACGAGCAGGTTGGGGATGGCGGCCGGCAGGACGGTCGGTTCCGTCTCGCGTCCGTCGTAGTTCGCGGCGAAGTCGACGACGTCCTCGTCCAGACCGGCGGTCATGTCCATCGCCGGGCCGGCCAACCGGGCCTCGGTGTAGCGCATGGCGGCGGGCCCGTCATCCAGCGAGCCGAAGTTGCCGTGCCCATCGACCATCGGCAGCCGGAGGGTGAACGACTGGGACATGCGCACGAGAGCGTCGTAGATGGCGGAGTCGCCGTGCGGATGCAGCCGGCCCATGACCTCGCCGACCACCCGGGCGCTCTTGACGTGACCACGGTCCGGGCGCAGTCCCATCTGCGCCATCTGGAACAGGATCCTGCGCTGCACCGGCTTCAGGCCGTCCCGCGCGTCGGGCAGGGCGCGGGCGTAGATGACGGAGTAGGCGTACTCCAGGAACGAGCCACGCATCTCGTCGGATACGTCGACATCGACGATGCGACCGTGGCCAGGAGCCTCGGGGTTGCGCGTCGTGCGGCGTGCCATGGGGTCCTCTCGTCGGTCTCGGTCCGGGGTCGATTCTCTCCGGTCAGCGCACCAGCGGGCTGGCTCCGACACGGCCAACGGCCAAGGCGGCGATTCGCTGGCCCTCGGTCACGCCCTGCACCAGGGTCCCGTCGGCCAGCCACACGGGCAGGAATCCGGCAGTGAACGCATCCCCGGCACCGGTCGTGTCGGCCACGTCGATGGGCAGCGCGGGCTGGGACACGGTGCCGCTGGTGTCGCGCGCCAGGGCCCCACGGGCGCCGACCTTCACCACGACGGTGGGGACGATGTCGGCGAGCACGTTGAGTGCGTCGTGCGGGTCGTCGCAGCCGGAGAGCACCGCGGCCTCGTCCTCGTTGGCGAGGACCAGCTGGAACAGCGGGAGCATCTCGAGGAAGCGATCGAGCTGAGCCGCGCAGCGGCGCAGCCGAGGCCGGATCGAGGCTGCGAGAGGCCCCCACCTCCACTGCCCATTCGAGGACGGCTCGGCCGAGGTCGGCCGTGGCCGGGTTCAGGAAGGTGTAGCCGGACAGGTGCACGTGGGTGTCGGCCGTGATGAGGGATCGCACCCGCTCCAGGGTGACGGCCGCATTGGCACCTGAGTCGGGGAACATCGTCCGTTCGCGTCGGCGATCGACGATGACCACGCACGTGCCCGTGGCGAGCCCGGCGGCGATCTCGAGCTCCACGTCGACTCCGATGGCCGCCAGCTCGCCTCGGATGGCCAGGCCGAAGGGATCGTCTCCGACGGACCCGACGATGGTGACCGGGTGTCCGCCCGTGGCCATCCAGGCCGCCGTGTTCGCGGCCACGCCGCCGGGCTGAAGGGTCACGTGTGCCGGAGTGTCGCTGGCATAGGCGATGTCGGAGTCGATCATCGCGGTGACGTCCATCATGACGTCCCCGACGACCAGGCACCTGCGTGGCACGGGACTCCTGCTACTCCGCGGCCGAGGCGTCGGCAACCGAGATCCGCGCCGCGAGCTCCGCGTTTCGCACGATGATCTGCTCGTTCACGATCAGGCTCGCTCCGTGCGTCGCGCGGTGGAAGTGGTCGAGCAGGAAGGGCGTGACGTCCTTGCCCGTGACATTCCTGGCCGAGGCGAGGCGCAGGCCCTCCTCGAGGACCCGGTCGTGCAGATCGGGATCGAGCTGCTGGTCGGCGGGCAGGGGGTTGGCCACCACGAGAGCCGAGGGGATCCGCAGTCCGTCGCGTGCCCGCATGACATCGGCCACGTCCTCGGCCGTCTGCGCGGACCAGTCCAGGGAGTAGCCGGAGTCGGTGAGGTAGAAGCCGGGGAACTGGAGGGTGCCGTAGCCGAGGACGCCCACGTTCAGGGTCTCCAGGCGCTCCAGGGTGGCGCCGACGTCGAGAATCGACTTCACGCCCGAGCAGACGACGGTCATGGCGGTGATGGCCAGGGTGTTGAGGTCTGCCGACTCGTCCCAGCTGTCGCGGGCCTGCCGATGGACGCCGCCGAGCCCACCGGTCGCGAACACCCGGATTCCGACGAGCGATGCCAGGTGGCTTGTGGCGGCCACGGTGGTCGCGCCGTTCCCGCCACGGCTGACGATGGCGCCGAGGTCCCGGACGCTTACCTTGACCACGTCGTCCCGGTTCGCCACCTGGAAGAGGGAATCCTCGTCGAGGCCCACGTGGACGCGGCCCTCGAGGATGGCGATGGTCGCCGGGATCGCCCCGCGGGATCGGACGATGTCCTCGACCTCTGCCGCGACGCGCGCGTTCTCCGGGCGGGGGAGTCCGTGGCTGATGATCGTCGACTCCAGGGCCACGACGGGGATGCCCGACGCCTGGGCGTCGAGAATCTCGTCGGTCACCCGGATCAGGGCCGGATCGAGTCCGGAGGGCAGGAGAGCGTGGTGCATCGTCACGTCCCGACCCTACCCGCGGGTGCCCGCCGTCCGCAGCCGCCGGGGTCGCTCTGACCCGGTCCACGGGGCCAGAATGGGGCTGTGGCGCCGACCGGATACCCGCTGGAGTGGGAGGCGGACGTCCTCCTCCGCGACGGGCACCCCGTGCGCCTGCGGCCGATCACCGTGGCCGACGGCGAAGCCCTGCGGCGGTTCCACGCGGCGCTCTCGGCGCAGACGATCTACTACCGCTTCTTCTCGGTCAAGCCGGAACTGACGGACAAGGACGTGGAGTACTTCACGAACGTGGATCACCGCTCGCGGGTGGCGCTCGTGGCCATCGACCGCGACGAGATCATCGGCGTGGGGCGATTCGACGTCCTCGGTGATGGACGCGCCGAGGTCGCCTTCAACATCCGGGATGCGATCCAGGGCAGGGGGCTCGGATCGATCCTGCTGGAGCATCTGGCTGCGGCGGCACGGGAGCTGGGCGTCTCGCGGTTCGTGGCCGAGGTCCTGCCGGAGAACTCGCGCATGCTCGCGACCTTCCGCGAGGCGGGCTACGAGCTGAAGCAGCAGCGAGAGGAGGACGTCATCGCCGTCTCGTTCGACATCGAGCCCACGGACGCGAGCGTGGCCGTCATGGCGGCGCGGGAACTGCGAGCCGAGGCACGTTCGGTGCGGCGGCTCCTGCAGCCCCGGGTCGTGGCCGTCGTCGGCGCGTCGAGGTCCCCGGGCGGTCTCGGACACGCGCTCCTCCAGCATCTGGTCGAGGGTTCCTTCACCGGTGAGCTGATCGCCGTCCACCCGGAGGTTGACCAGATCACCGGGGTGAGGTGCGTTCGCTCGCTCGCCGAGGCGGGGTGCGAGGTCGACATCGCCATCGTCGTGGTGCCGGCTGCCCGGGTCGGCGGCGTCATCGAGGACGCCGGGGCCGCGGATGTGCACGCGCTGGTGATCGTGTCGGGGGGCTTCGGCGAGGAGGGTCCGGAGGGACTGGCCGAGCAGGCGCGGATCGTGTCGGTCGCGCACCAGACCGGGATGCGGGTGGTGGGCCCCAACGCACTGGGGCTGATCAACACCGATCCGGCGATCAGGCTCAACGCTTCCCTCGTGCCGCGCATGCCGCTGGCGGGGCGGGTCGGCTTCTTCTGCCAGTCGGGAGCCCTCGGAGCCTCGATCCTCGATCGAGTCCGCAGCCGGGGCCTTGGCCTGTCGACGTTCGTCTCGGCCGGAAACCGGGCGGACGTGTCGGGCAACGACCTGCTGCAGTACTGGCGGGAGGACGACGCCACGGACGTCGTCCTGCTCTACCTGGAGTCCATCGGCAACGCCCGGAAGTTCGCTCGACTCGTCCACCGCACGGCGCAGGCCAAGCCCGTCGTGATGGTGCGCACGGGTGGATCCGGGCACGAGCACCCGCTCGGTCACGCGGTCGCCAGTACCCAACTGTCCCAGCGGGCCGTGAACCAGATCCTCGCCGATTGCGGCGTCATCCTCGTGGACAGCGTTGACGAGCTCATCGACATCGGGCGCGTCGCGGCGAGCCAGCCCCTGCCCAGCGGGTCTGCGGTGGCCGTGATCGGGAACAGCAACGCCCTCGCCGTGCTGGCCGTGAACGCGATGGAGGGCACGGGCCTCACCGTCGCCGGGCCACCCGTCACCTTCGCTCGGACGGAGTCTGTCGCCGGCCAGGTGCAAGCGGTCACGGCCGCACTGGCGGACCCGACCGTCGGAGCCGTGCTGGTGCTCCACGCCACCCCGGTCGAGGACCGGGGCGATGACGCGTTGAGACGCGAGCTGGACAGGCTCCTTGGCAGCGACACCACCAAGCCCGTCGTGGCCGTGTTGAGCGCGGGCTCAGGACTAGGCGATCCGCGAGGCGTGCCGGTGTTCGAGGACGTCGAGGACGCGGTGCGCGCGCTCTCGGCAGTGGCGTGGCTGGATCGCTGGCGTCGCGAGGACGCCCTCAAGGAGATGAGCCATCCGGGCACTGACGACTCCCTGGCGCCCGTATTGCCGGTGGTGCCCGGCACGGTTGACGGGGAGGCGGCGGTGCGCATGGTCGTCGGCACCGGCCTGCCATGGGTCACGCTCGACCAGGATGGTGCCGGAAGCGTTGGCCTGCGCATCCGTCTGCTGGACGACCCCCTGTTCGGGCCCGTCGTGCTCGTGGGCGTCGATGACCCGGTGGCAGACGCACTGGAGGATCACGCTCACCGACTGGCCCCGGTCTCCGCGGCCGGCGCGCGAGGGATGCTTGAGTCGCTCGGGTCCCTGTCCGTTCTCGTGCAGGGGATGGACCCGGCCCACACGACGCGATTGGCGCAGGCGATCAGCGACGTGAGCTGCCTCCACATTCGCCGAGCCGGCGTGACCCGAGCGGACCTTCGGCACGTGGTCCCGGGGGAGGACGGCGACTTGACCGTGGGCGACATCTCGGTCACGGTGGCTGCCTCAGCCATGGTGGCGGACCCGGCGGCGCGTCGGATGTGAGCTAAGAGGACCACGATGAGCCCCGTCATTCGCAGGGTGCTCCTGGGGAACTCGCTCTCGGCCCTCGGCAATGGCCTGACGATTCCCCTGCTGGTCGTCTACCTGGGTCAGGTCCGCGACTTGGGCACGGGCACTGCCGGGCTCGTGGTGACGTCCATGGCGCTGGTGACGCTGGTCCTCATGCCGGCGACCGGCATCCTTGTCGACCGCTTCGGCCCTCGTCCGGTACTGATCGGGGGACTGCTCGTCCAGGCCCTCGGCGTGGGACTCCTCACGCAGGTCTCATCTGCGGCCTCCGCGTTCGCGATCGCAGCGGTGGTGGCGACCGGGTCGTCCTTCACGTGGAGTCCGCAGGCGGCCCTTCTCGGCCGACTGACCTCCCCCGGGGAGCGTCCGCGCGTCTTCGGCATCCAGTTCATGCTCCTCAACCTCGGCATCGGGATCGGCGGACTGGTGTCCGCGGTGATAGCCGACGTCGACAGTCCGGGGACATTCACCGTGCTCTACATCGCCGACGCGATGACCTTCCTGCTGTACGTCGGGGTGCTCCTCACCCTTCGGGGAGTGGGGGTCGGCCCCGCCCCTATGCAACCCGGCCCGGCGGGGGCTGAACCGCAGGCAGGCGGCTATCGCGACCTGCTTCGTGACCGGGTGCTGCTTCGGATCGTCGTACTGGGTCTGGTCCTGCTCACGTCCGGCTACGGGTCGCTGATGGTGGGAATGCCCATCTTCATCACGGTGGTCAACGGGCTCTCGGTCTCGTGGGTGGGCGTCGCCTTCGCGGCGAACACGGTGGCCATCGTGCTGATGCAGCTGACGACGATCCGCCTGATCACCCATCGCTCGCGCAGCCGGGTCCTCGCCCTCATCGCTGGCGCTGTGGGGGGCGTCCTGGCTCATCATGGGCGTGACCGGCCTGCTTCCGGCCGCCCTGGCCATCGCCGGGATCCTGCTGTCAACCGTGGTCTTCGGCATCGGGGAGACCCTCTGGTCCCCGGTTGCCCCCGCCCTGATCAACGACCTGGCACCGGACCACCTCCGCGGCCGCTACAACTCGGTGCAGAGCCTGGTGTGGGGCGTGTCCGGGGCCTTGGGCCCCGCGCTTGCGGGATTGCTCCTGGGTGCGGGGCTGGTCGCCCTGTGGGTCGGGGTCGTCGTTGGCGGTTGCCTCGTGGCGGGCGTGCTGGCCCTTCGGCTGCGCGCCCATCTCACCCCAGCGCTCGACGGGCGGGTGGCAGCGCCGGCGGCGGATCCACAGGCGGGGGACGGGACGCTCCGAGGAGTGGAACAATGACGCCATGACGGAGTCCGCTCTCGGCCAGCAACTGCGCACCGACATCCAGAAGTCCGGCTACTACCCGGATCTGGTGGCCGACGCCCTGGAGACCGCGCTGGCCGGCGAGACGCTGCGCTCGTACGTCGTGCACCACGAGGCGACCTTCGACCGTGATGAGCTGCGACGCCACGTGACGGTGCTGGCCCTCACCCCGACCCGCCTCATCGTCGGCCACACCGACGAGCACCCCGCCGACGAGGCCAACCCACGTCCGTCGGCATCCGCGTCGACCGAGGCGGTCCGGATCGAGCGCGTCGACTCCGTTGTCGTTACCCGGGTGGTGAGCGACCCAGCGACCCACAAGCCCGGCGGAGCCGCCGCCGAGGTGGTGCTCACCATCGGCTGGGGCGCGGTGAGCCGGATCGACCTCGAGCCCGCCACCTGCGGCGACCCGCAGTGCGAGGCGGACCACGGGTACACCGGGACCGCGAGCAACGATGACCTCTCGGTTCGAGTCGCCGAGGTGGCCGACGGCGCTGACGTGGTGCGTCAGGTGCTGGCCTTCGCCGCAGAACTGGCGCAGGCGACGGCCGACCGGGCCCGCTGAGGCGGTGGGAACCGACGCCGGCGCAACCCTGGCGGATGTCGGGTCGTCGGCGGCCGCGGCGATCGGCACTCCCGGCTTCCGCGACGTCCTGGGCGTCGAACCCTGCCGGCAGGTCGTCGTCTGCCTGATCGACGGCCTCGGCTGGCGGGCATTGCAGGAGCACCTGGCTCTCGCACCGCGCCTGGCCGCCATGTCCGGCATGTGCCATCAACGCGGTGTTCCCGACCACGACGCCGGTGGGGCTGGCCTCGATGGGTACCGGCCTGCTGCCGGGGATGCACGGCCTCGTGGGGGCCGCCTTCCGCTACCCGGAGACCGACGAACTGCTGATCCCGCTGCACTGGGGACGGGATCCGGTCCCGGTCGCCGTGCAGCCCGAGTCCACCGTGTTCGAGCGGGTGTCCGACGCGGGCATCGCCATGACGACGATCTCCCCGGGGGCCTACCGGGAATCGGGTCTGACCCGCGCCGTCCTGCGCGGAGCGGACTACGCCGCCGCTGAGGACGTGGCAGAGCGCATCCTCGCCGTCCGCGAGATCCTCCAGCGGGACCGGCCCTCGTACACCTACGTGTACTGGCCGGAGCTGGACCGGATCGGGCACGAGTTCGGTGTCGCCAGCACGGAGTGGCGGGCGGCCCTCGTGCGCGTGGACGACCTCATCGGGCGCCTGGTGGACGAGCTGGTCATCGGCGCCACCCTCATCGTGACCGCGGACCACGGCATGGTCGACTGCCCACCGGAGACGCGGGTCCTCGTCGACGATGACCCGCGACTCATGCGAGGGGTGGCGCGGATCGCGGGGGAGCCCAGAGCGCGCCACCTCTATCTGGCGGACGGGGCCTCGGCTGACGTCCAGGCCGCGTGGCGGTCGGTCCTCGGCGACCGAGCTGACGTCCTCACCCGCGCGGAGCTGGTGGACAGCGGGCTCCTCGGACCGGTGGATGCCGCGCTGGCCGACCGCATCGGTGACGTCATGGCCATCGCCCGCCCCGGCACCCTCCTCGCCAGCCGGTTCGACAGCACCGTGTCGCAACTGCTCGGCCAGCACGGCGGGTTGTCTCCGGAAGAGGTCCTGATCCCCGCACTCGTCCATCGCGGCGAGTGATGTCTGGCACGATGTCCGCGTGTCGGAGCTGATCTTCTACGCCGGGACCATGGACTGCGGAAAGTCCACCCTGGCCCTGCAGACCGACCACAACCATTCCTCGCGTGGCCGGGCCGGCGTGGTCTTCACCCGACTGGACCGGGCCGGAGACTCGGTGCTGTCGAGCCGCCTGGGCCTCGAGGTGCCGGCCGTCGAGGTCGACGAGAACCTGGACTTTCGCGCATACGTCGTCGATCAGCTGTCCGGCGGGGCGAGGATCGACTACCTGATCTGCGACGAGTCCCAGTTCTACTCAGAGGCGCAGATCGACCAGCTGGCGACGGTGGTCGACGAACTGGGCATCGACGTCTACGCGTTCGGAATCATGACTGACTTTCGGACCCGACTGTTCCCGGGATCGGCGCGGCTGGTGGAGCTGGCTGACCGGGTCCAGGTCCTGCAGGTGGAGGCGCTCTGCTGGTGCGGGGCGAGGGCCATCCACAACGCCCGCACCGTCAACGGGGAGATGGTCGTCGAGGGCAGCCAGGTGATGGTCGGCGACACGAGCACGCAGCTGCAGAACACGGTCTCGTATGAGGTGCTGTGCCGGACGCATTACCGATCGCGCACCACGTCGGGTCGATCGCAGCACGGACACATGTCCGTCGAGCCCCTGCCGTTCGGCCAGGACTAGCCCTCGTCGTCGGGCTTGGTGGCGCCGAAGAGGATCTCGTCCCAACTGGGGACACTGGCGCGGCCCTTGCGCGCTCGCGGCTTTCGGGCGGTGGTCTTCTTCGCGGCCGGCGCCTTCGTGGCGGGTGCCTTGGCGGCGGGTGCCTTTGCGCGCGACTTCTTCTCGGCCGGCTGCTCGGCGTCCGCCTCGGACCCGGTTCGCCGATGAGGTGGAACTCGGATGCGGGATGCTGATGGTCGAGTCGGAATGATTCGCACGGGGGGCGGCGACCGGACCGTCCGCCTCCGGTGACTCGGACGGGTCGTCGTCGGAGTCGGGGACCGCCACCAGGCGACGGCGCGTCTCGGCGGGCTCCTCTTCCGCGGGCTGGCTCACCAGGTCGAGCGCGTCGGCGATGTCGAGCTCGTCGTCGGGAACCGCCAACGGGCGCGCTCCCATCAGCGTGCGGGCGTCGTCGTCCAACGGGTGCAGGTTGCGGCCGACGTGGTCGTACGTCCACTGCGCGGCATGGCGGACCGTCCGCCTCCCGATAGGTCGCGGACACGATCCACTTGCCGTCCTCGCGTCGGTAGGCGTCCCACTCGATCCCGACATTGTCGACGCCAAGCGCCGCGGCCGCGGCCTGCTGCAACGTGGCGCCCCCGCCCGACCGGCGAACCTCGACGGCCTGCGCCTTCTCGGCGATGAACGCTCGCTCGGCCAGCATGGGCTCGGCGTAGCGCAGCACCTTGTCGAGGGGCCAGCCGGTCTCTGCCGCGACCACCTCTGCCGAGTCGCCGCCGCGCACCCGTGCCTGGATATCCCGTGGGCTGAACGTTTGCAGGGCCATCTCCAACTGCCGTGGTAGGACGGTTTCGGTCACCGCACCGGGGTGTGGGTCATTCACTACGAGGAACTTAGCGCCTTTGTCATGCGAACGGACGTCACCGTCCCATTTCGACTCCTGTCGTCGACGTCATTCCGCTTCGCTGGAACTCGGATCGTCCACGATCGCGCCGGCAGATGGTCCCGGCACCGGGTCGCTGTTCCACGTCGCGGTAGGCGGCGGCTGACGTCGACCACTGGACGCACGCTGAAGCACGCCCACGCCGAGCGCGGCCACGATGCACGATGTCGTCGCGCTGGCCGCTGGGAGGACGAAGGCGATGGTTGTCCCATACGTGTCGACCACGGCGCCGCCGATGGTGACCCCCGCCGAGAACCCGAGGGCCAGTCCCGAGTTGGCCCACGTGAGGCCCTCGGTCAGTAGGCGCGCGGGGACGAGGCGTTCGGTGAGGGAGAAGACCGAGATGAGCGCGGGCGCCACCGCAGCGCCGGCGATGAACGTGGTCACGGCGAGGGCGAGGACTGATGAGACGAACGGCGCGGGCAGCAGGACCAGAGCGAGCACACCGGTGAGGACGACGACCTGATGGGCGAGCGGCCGACTCCACTGCCTTGCGCCGAAAACGATGCCGCCGATCATGGAGCCCAGCGCCCACAGGCCCAGCACGATCCCCGAGGCCCCGGACTGTCCCGCCTGCTCCGCGAACGCCACGACCGTGACCTCGTACGAGCCGAAGACGCCACCGATTCCGAGGGTGGCGATGACCAGGAGGAGCAGGCCGGGCTGGCCGAGGGCGCCGCGCTGGCGCCGCCCGGACGAGTCACGTTCCGGTCGGCCAGCGGGTGCCGGCTCCGTGGCCCGCTGCGCGGCCAGCGCCAGACCGCCCCCCAGGCCGATGGCCGCAGCGGCGATGAGCGGGGCGGGAAGCGCGAGCTGGAAGGCCAGCAGAGCGGTCAGGAGCGGACCGACCGTGAAGATGAGCTCGTCGATGATGCTCTCGAGGGCGAAGGCACTGCGCAGGCGGTCGGTGTCGGGAGCGGCCTTGGCCCACCTGGCTCGCACCATGGAGCCGATCGCCGGCTGGGTGGCGCCGGCCAGCGCCGCCGCGACGAACTGCACGGACACCGGAAGGTCCAGCTCGACGGCGGCCACGAAGCCGACCAGCAGAGCGGCGTTGGCGAAGGCGAGTGCGGGCAGGAGGCGCGCCTGCCCGACGCGGTCCATCCAGCGGCTCGTCAGGAGCGCGCCGCCGGCAGCGGACACCTGGAAGGCGGCGGACAGCAGGCCGGCGAGTGCGTACGAGCCGGTGCGAGTGCTGATCAGGAGGACGATCCCCAGACCCACCATGGCGATGGGCAGTCGCGCGACGATCCCCGTCGCGGAGAACTGCCACGCCCCCGGCAGCGCGAGCGCGCGGCGGTACGTGGACAGCATGATGCGGACGCTATCGGCCCGCAGACAGGCGGCAGGATGGGGTCATGCCCTCCGTCGAGACCCGCACCCTGGCCGACCTGCTCACCGATCACCCGCTGCTTCCGCTGGCCTGGCGGGCGGCCGCGATCGCGGGGCCATTCCTGCGTGACGAGCGACCCGACGATCTGCACGTGGACACCAAGAGCACGCCCACCGATGCAGTGACCGCGATGGACCGCGATGCGGAGGCGATGATCGCCGCGATGCTCCTGGCCGACCGTCCCACCGACGGGCTGCTCGGCGAAGAGGGCGGCGAACGGGCGGGCACATCCGGGGTCCGCTGGGTCGTCGATCCCCTCGACGGCACGGTGAACTACCTGTTCCGCCTGCCGATGTGGGGGGTGTCGATCGCCGCGGAGGTCGATGGGCAGGTCGAGGTCGGTGTCGTTGCGACGCCCGCATTCGATGAGGCGTACGTCGCGGTGCGCGGTCGGGGCGCATGGCTCGTCACGGGCGATCGGGCCGAGCGCCTCACGGGCAGCGGCTGCCGCGATCTGTCGGCCGCGCTGGTGACGACCGGATTCGGGTACGACGCCGAGGTACGTCGTCGCCAGTCGGACGTCGTCTCCGGCCTGATCACCCAGATCAGGGACGTGCGTCGCATGGGGGCAGCGGTGGTCGACTTCTGCTGGCTCGCTCGTGGGCGGGTGGACGCCTACTACGAGCGCGGACTGAATGCCTGGGACTACGCCGCGGGTGCCCTCATTGCGCAGGAGTCAGGCGCCGTGGTCACCGGCCTGCGGGGCGACGACTACTCGTCGTTCGTCGTGGCCGTGGCGCCAGGGATCGCCGAGCCCCTTCGAAGCCTCCTCCTCGAGCTGAAAGCGGACGAGTTCTAGTCCAGCCGGCGAAGCTCCGCCGAGTACCAGTGCACGTCCTGGACGTACGTGAGGACCGCGGCCGCGAAGGCGCCGTCGTCGACGACGTCCGGAGTGATGACGGCCGGTACACCGAGCGCGCGCGCATGCGGCGGGACGACCTTGTCGTTCCCCACGACGGCGCCGGCGCCGACGAGCGCGGTCGGCCCCACCAGCGCACGGTGCAGGACCGTCGAGCCGGACCCGATAAGGGAGTCGTCGGCGATCGTGCACCCCTCCAGGTGCGCGTTGTGACCGATCACGCACCGATCACCGATGACGGTGTCCAGCGTTGAGGTGCAGTGCACGACCGTTCCGTCCTGGATCGAGGTCTGGGCGCCCACGACAATCGCTCCGTGATCGCCGCGCAGGACCGCCGAGGGCCAGATGCTGGATTCGGGCCCGATTCGGACATCGCCGATGATGACGGCGTCCGGGTGGACGAAGGCGCTGGGGTCGATGGTCGGGGTGCGATCCCCAATGGCATAGAGGGGCATGTGCCCACCTTCCGGTCGCTTCAGCAGTGTCACGCGACACGCTGGAACCCACCCTGCCACGAACTCGAAACCCGCATACGGCACAATCTGCGCGCGGTCACCCTTCGGGTACGAAGAACTTCGGGAATGAAGAACTGGACCCGACTGTTGACCGACTTCACGGGTGGGATGCCCGGACGACAGGACGAAGGGCGAGACAGACATGGCAACCGACTACGACGCACCTCGCAAGACGGATGAGGAGCTCGCAGAGGACAGCCTCGAGGAGCTGAAGGCACGTCGTGCCGACAAGGCATCGTCCGCCGTCGACGTCGACGAGGCGGATCTGGCGGAGAGCCTCGAGCTGCCCGGCGCAGACCTGTCGGACGAGAGCCTGACGGTCCGTGTGCTTCCTCGTCAGTCCGACGAGTTCACCTGCATGTCGTGCTTCCTGGTGCAGCACCGCAGCCAGCTCGACCACGAGGGCAAGTACGGCCCGATCTGCAAGGAATGCGCGTAGGTCGGAGGATTCCGTCCGCCGGAGCGCAAGAGGTCGCGAAAGGACCTATTCGACCGGGACCCTGCGCTCCCCGATGCTGTTGATCGCACGGTAGATCACGACCTCGGCGATGGCCGCGCTCGTCGTGATGACGACCGTCCACATCAGCGCGCGACCCCACGGAACGGCTGGATCGCGGGGCAACGGGGCGACCCGGCCCGTGGCCTTCTCGTAGGTGCTGTTGAGCACCTTGCGGATCACCATGGTGCCGGCGATCGCCACCACCGGGGCAAGAAGGTGGACCATCGGGTTGACCTCGATCTCCTCGTCGGGGGAGATCTCTTCTACGGTGCCGTCCATACATCCTCCAAGCCGAGGTTCAGTCGCCCATCGTTGCAGCAAGGGTCTGGGCCACGCGCTCGGGGTGCCGGGAGCTGAAGAGCCAGGCGGGGTGCGGGTCCTGGTCATCCGACAGCGTGACGAGGACGCCACCGCTGCAGGACCACGGCCGCAGGGCGACGAACAGGCGTGCGTCGGCGCCCGGCCCGCGCAGGGATGCGATGGCGGACGCGTCGACCTCCTCGACCGCGTCGATGCAGGTGACGGGCAGTCGGGCGGCGCCCACCTCGAGGTGCCCCTCGGTCACGGCGACGCGGGGCGACGTGACCCACAGCAGGGTGCCGAGGATGGCGCCGACGACCACGCCGGTGATCCAGCCGACGACAGCGCCGAGCGCGGCCCCGTAGGCGACCGCGATCATGGCCACCAGGCCCAGCGCGGCAAGCCACACCCACCACTGGGGCAGGAGTCGCTCGGAGTACCCGACGCTGTTCGCCATGCCGGAACTCTCTCATCCCGGCGCGAGTATGGTCGCGCTCGTGAGTGCCTCCACTGCATCGGCGTCCGGCTCGAACCGACCACGCGGGTCACTTCCGACCGCACCCCCACCCGATGCCGTGCTGCCCATCCGGGCCCCGCACGCCCCAGCACCGGGCTCGCCGATCCCCTCCCACTACCGCTGGTGCTTCGGCTGCGGATCCGAGCACCCGACGGGTCTGCACATGCGCATCACGGCGGGGGAGGGCCTTGCGGTCTCGGGGGAGTTCACCGTGACCGAGCACCTGCAGGGGGCTCCGGGACTGGCGCACGGGGGGCTCCTGACGGCTGCCATCGACGAGATCCTCGGCTCCCTCAACTGGCTGCTGGCCGGACCGGCGGTCACGGCTCGCCTGGAGTGCGACTTCCGCCGTCCGGTGCCGGTGGGCTCCGTCCTCCACATCGACGCCGAGGTCGTCGGCGTGAAGGGCCGCAAGGTGTTCACCCGCGCCGTCGGCCGTCTCGGCGGGTCCGACGGCCCCGTCGCGCTGTCCGCAGCGGCGCTGTTCATCCAGGTGCCCCTGCAGCACTTCGTCGACCACGGCGCGGCCGAGCATGTGCAGATGGCGATCGCCGACCGCGCCGAAGGCGGCCCGGCCTGGCGCCCGGAGGGCGAGCATCACAACGTCGAGGTGAACCCGTGACCCCTCCCGTGGACGTCCTCATCACGCGACTCGACCCCGACCTGCCGCTGCCGGGGTACGAGCACCCGGGCGACGCGGGCCTCGACCTGCGCAGCCGAGTCGACATCACACTGGAGCCCGGACAGCGGGCGCTGGTGCCCACCGGGGTCGCGGTGGCGCTGCCTCCGGGCTACGTGGCCCTCGTGTGTGCGCGCAGCGGCCTCGCCCTGCGCCAGGGAGTGGGCCTGGTCAATGCGCCCGGGGTCGTCGATGCGGGCTACCGGGGCGAGATCGCCGTGATCCTGATCAACCACGATCCCCATGCCGCCTGTCGCTATCGCTCGCGGAGACCGCGTCGCTCAGCTCCTCATCCAGCAGGTCGAGCGGGCGCGGCTGGTGGAGGTGACCGAACTGCCCGGGTCGCACCGGGGCGAGGGTGGGTTTGGGTCCACCGGGGGGCACGCGAGTACGGTAACGGTCTGATAACGCGGCGGCGTCGGTGTCGCCGTGCCGGAGTGCGAAGGGTGGCGACGTGAACCTGCGTCCTGATGGACCGTGGGACGAGTCGGAGGTCGACCCCGCAACCGAGGGTGAGCGCCTGGACCTCGGGGCACTGCGCGTGGCACCGGCCCCGTCGATCGATGTCCAGGTCCAGGTCGACGAGGCAACCGGCAAGGTCGCTCAGCTGACGTTCGCGCGGGCCGATGGCGCCGTGCAGGTCCAGACCTACGCGGCACCGCGCAGCGGTGGCCTGTGGGAGGACGTCCGCGGGCAGATCAAGTCGTCGATCAACCAGTCCGGCGGACTGGTCGAGGAGGCCGAGGGGCCGTTCGGCCCCGAGCTCCGGGCGCAGGTCAAGGCGTCAGACGGATCGGCCGCGCTCCAGCCGGCGCGGTTCGTCGGCATCGAGGGCCCGCGATGGTTCCTGCGAGCGGTGTTCCTGGGTTCCGCGGCGCGGGCGGGGGAGTCCGCGAACGCCCTCGAGGCGATGGTGCGAACCCTCATCGTGGTGCGCGGCATCGAGGCGATGCCGGTCGGCGCCCCGATCCCGCTGACGCTGCCGCAGACCGCGACGGCGGAGGACGAGGCCGAGACCACGACCCGGATCCCGTCGCCGTTCGAGCGTGGTCCCGAGATCACCGAGACCCGTTAGCCTGCTGATATGACAACCAGATCCACCGATGACCGGGCCGCTCGCAGCGGCGGCTTCTGGCATCGCCTCACGCGCACCCAGGCGGAGGCGGAGGCCGACGAGCTGAAGGACCAGGTGCACGGCGCTGAGGATGCCGGCCTGACCACCATCGACTGCTGCACTCCGGGCGAGACCGTCTCGGTGCGCGGGATGGTGCGCACCGTCACGATGCGCCCGCGCAGCAATGTCCCTGCGCTCGAGATCGAGCTGTACGACGGGTCCGGCAGCGTCTCCGTGGTGTGGCTCGGGCGCCGTCGCATCCCGGGCATCGACCCGGGCCGCACCATGATCGTCAAGGGCCGCCTGACCTGCAACACCGAGAATCCCACGATCTACAACCCCCGCTACGAACTGAAGCCCACCGCCGGATGACCGACCCGACCGGGCCTTCCGACGACTCGGAACCGGCCGCGCCGGGACCGCTCGAGCCGGAGTCGAGCGAGCCGGAGGAGTTCGAGACCACCGAGGACGTCCGCGCCGAGGCGCTGCTGCTGGAGCGCGCCATGGGCGGCTGGCGGGGAATGATCGACTCCGGTGCTCCCACGGCGGTCTTCGTCGTCGCCTACATCGTGACGAGCCGCGACCTGAACGCGTCCATCATCGCCGCCATCGTGGCCGGGGCCCTCATCGTGGTCTGGCGGCTCATCCGTCGCGAGCCGCTGAGCCAGATCGCTGCCGGCTTCGTCGGGTTGGCGATCTCGGCATGGTGGGCCTCGCGCAATGACAACGCCTCGGACATCTACATCCCGGGCATGCTGACGAACCTGGCCTACGGCACGGCCTTCCTGGTCTCGATCCTCGTCCGTTGGCCCCTGCTCGGCATCGCCATGGGCTTCCTCACCGGCGAGGGGGTCGCGTGGCGGAAGGATCCGGTCCTGCGCCGCACCTACGCGGCGGCATCGTGGATCTGGGTGGCCCTGTTCTTCAGCCGTCTGATCGTGCAGACGCCGATGTATCTCGCCGGCTGGGTCGAGTTGCAGGGCGTGTTCAAGATCGCCATGGGGTACCCGCTGTTCCTCGGTGCCGCCTACTGGACCTACCGGGTGCTGGCGCCGGTGTTCACCGAGAAGCGCGCGGAACGCGAGCGCTTGGCCCGCGAGACAAGCGCGAAGGCAGAACCGCCGGTCGACGACTAGGTGTGACCGAGCAGCCTTTGCAGCTCCGGCTCCTGGTCGGGTGCCGCGACGAACAGCAGCTCGTCACCCATCTCGAGGGGGTCGTCCGGGGAGGGCGCGAACACGCGAGGCCCGCGGACGATGGCGACGAGAGCGGTGTCGGTGGGCCAGTTCTGGCTGCCCACCCGCTGGCCGACGACGGGGGAGTCCGACGACAGTGTGATCTCGACGAGGTTGGCGTCGCCCTGACGGAAGGTGAACAGCCGGACGAGGTCCCCGACGCTGACCGCCTCCTCCACGAGGGCGGAGAGCATGCGGGGCGTGGAGACGGCCACGTCGACGCCCCAGGACTCGTCGAACATCCACTCGTTCTTCGGATGGTTCACGCGGGCCACGACGCGGGGGACCCCGTACTCGGTCTTCGCGAGCAGCGACACGACGAGATTGACCTTGTCGTCGCCGGTGGCAGCCACCACGACCTGGCAGTGCGAGAGCATGGCCTCGTCCAGAGCCGAGATCTCGCAGGCATCCGCCATGAGCATGTCTGCACCCTCGACGACCCCAGGGCGTGCGAGTTCCGCGTCCTTGTCGATCAGCAGGACCTGATGTCCGTTCGTGACGAGCTCGCGGGCGATGGCGCGACCGACCTTGCCCGCCCCGGCGATGGCGACGCGCATCAGGCCTCCTCCGCCCCGTGCTCGAAGATCCGCTCGACCCGTTCGCGGACCTCGTCGAGGAAGAGGGCGTGCACGAGGTCGCCCTCCTGGAGGACGGTCTCCTCGTCGGGGAGGATGGGCTGCCCGTAGCGGGTGATGAAGGCGATCCGGGCGCCGGACGCCTCCTGGAGGCTGTCGGACCGCTGGCCGAGCCACAGTTCACCGAGATGGACCTCGGCGAGGACGACGCCGCCGCTCGGGTCGCGGTACTCGTCCTCAGCGCCCAGCGGCAGGATCCGGCGCATGATCTGGCCGGTCGACCACGACACGGTCGCCACGGTCGGAATGCCGAGACGCTGGTACACCTCTGCTCGGCGGGGGTCGTAGATCCTGGCCACGACCTCCTCGACGCCGTAGGTCTCGCGGGCCACTCTCGCGGCCAGGATGTTGCTGTTGTCGCCGCTGCTGACGGCTGCGAAGGCATGGGCGCGCTCGATGCCGGCGGTCTCGAGCGTCTGCCGGTCGAATCCCACGCCCGTGACGGTCTGGCCGGTGAACTCGGGTCCCAGCTTGCGGAAGGAGTTTGCGTCCTGGTCGACGACGGCGACCGAATGACCCATCTCGTCGAGTCGGTGGGCGAGCAGGGCTCCCACGCGCCCGCATCCGAGGATCACGATGTGCACGGTCGAACGCTACACGCCTCGAGGATCGGGGCACGCTCGGCCGCGGGTAGGCTCAGCGATCGTGCCCGTGTCGGACGTCCTGAAGCGCGTCTTTGTCGGACGCGCGCTGCGCAGCGAGCGTCTCGGCGAGACGATGCTGCCGAAGCGGATCGCCCTCCCCGTGTTCGCGAGCGACGCGCTTTCCTCCAACGCGTACGCCACCCAGGAGATCCTGCTCGTCCTCTCGCTGGGCGGTTTCGCGCTGTACTCCTATGGACCGTGGATCGCCCTGGGCGTCGCCATCGTCTACTTCACGGTCATCGCGTCCTACCGACAGAACGTGCATGCCTATCCGAGCGGCGGCGGCGACTACGAGGTGGTGTCCCACAACCTCGGGGCGAACTGGGGCGTCTTCGTCGCCAGCGCGCTGCTCATCGACTACGTGCTGACGGTCGCGGTCTCGATCTCCGCCGCGGTGGCGAACCTCGGCTCGATCATCCCCTTCGTCGAGCTCCACAACGTGTGGTTCGCGGTGGGCTTCATCGTGCTCATCACGCTGCTGAACCTGCGGGGCGTGAAGGAGTCGGGCGCATTCTTCGCCATACCCGTCTACTTCTTCATCTTCTCCATCTTCGCCATGATGGGCTGGGCCGTCATCGAGATGACGGTGTTCGACCAGACGCTGGAGGCGGAGAGCGCGAACTGGACGATCGTGGCCGAGAACTCGTTCGCGGGCGCAGCGTTGCTCTTCCTGGTGGCGAGGGCGTTCTCCTCGGGCACGACGGCGCTGACCGGCATCGAGGCCGTGGCGAACGGAGTGCCCGCCTTCCGCGAGCCGAAGTCCAAGAACGCCGCCACCACGCTCTTCCTCCTGGGCGTCATCTCGATGAGCATGTTCGCCGGCATCACGTGGCTGGCGCTGAAGACCCAGGTCAAGGTCACGCAGTTCGACTACGACCTGATCGGCCTGCCCGAGGGGACGCCGCAGAAGACCGTCATCGTGCAGATCGCAGACGCGGTGTTCCACCGTTCGAGCATCCCCGTCCTGGTGATCGCGATCGCGACGGCGACGATCCTCGCCCTGGCTGCGAACACGGCCTTCAACGGCTTCCCGGTCATGGGCTCGGTCCTCGCCAGGGACGGCTACCTCCCGCGCCAGCTGCACACGCGCGGCGACCGCCTCGCCTTCAGCAACGGCATCCTGACCCTCTCGGGACTGGCGGCCGTGCTCGTGATCGCCTACCAGGCGGACGTCAGCAGCCTGATCCAGCTGTACATCATCGGTGTCTTCGTCTCGTTCACCCTGAGTCAACTGGGCATGGTCCGACACTGGACACGCCACCTGCGGCACGAGACCGATCCCCGCGAGCGTCGTCGCATGGTCCGGTCCCGGATGATCAATGCCTTCGGTCTTGCCATGACCGGGTCGGTGCTGATCATCGTGCTGGCGACGAAGTTCACCAAGGGCGCCTGGATCGTCGTCGTGGCCATCCCGGTCATCTACGCGATCATGAAGGCGATCCACGGCCACTACGAACGGGTCGCGCACGAGATCGAGACGGGTGGCTCGGCGGAGATGACCCTGCCGGCCCGGGTCCACGTCATCGTGCTGGTCAGCAAGATCCACAAGCCCACGCTCCGCGCGCTCGCCTACGCCCGCGCGACCCGCCCGACGGTGCTCGAGGCGGTCACGGTCGACGTCGACCACGACGAGACCGTCCGCCTGGAGCAGGAGTGGGAGCGACAGAACATCCCGGTGACGCTGAAGATCCTCGCGTCGCCCTACCGCGAGATCACCCGCCCGATCCTCGACTACGTGCAGGCGCTGCGCTCCGACAGCCCCAACGACCTCGTGACCGTCTACATCCCCGAGTACGTCGTGGGCAAGTGGTACGAGCAGCTCCTCCACAACCAGTCGGCGCTGCGCCTGAAGAGCCGCCTGCTCTTCACCCCCGGTGTCATGGTCACCTCCGTCCCGTGGCAGCTCCAGTCCAGTGAGCTGGTCGCCGACCGGGATGACTGAGTCCACGGATCTGCAGGTCGGCGACGAGCGCGTCGTCACCATCGGCCCCGTTGCCCACGGCGGTCACTTCATCGCCCACAGCGATGGCCGCACCCTGTTCGTCCGCCACGCCCTCACCGGTGAGCGGGTCCGCGTCCGCGTCACCGCCGTCAACCGCAAGATGGTCCGGGCCGACGCCATCGAGGTGCTCGACGCGTCACCCGACCGCGTCCCGGCTCCCTGCCCCTGGGCGCATGCCGACGGGTGCGGCGGCTGCGACTTCCAGCACGTGTCCCTGCCCGCCCAGCGGCTCCTGAAGCAGGAGGTCCTGACGGACGCGCTGCGCCGCTTCGGTCGCCTCGACGACGCAGGCCCTCGCCGGTCTCGACCTCACGGTCCACGAGCTGCCCGGGCATCCCGACGGCCTCCACTGGCGCACCCGCATGACCTGGGCTGCTGCTCCCGACGGCACCCTCGGGCTCCGCCGCCATCACAGCCACGACGTCATCCCCGTCGACCGCTGCCTCATCGCCGCCGAGGGCGTCGATCTCCCGACGCCGACCCCTCCCGGCAAGGTCGTCCACCAGGTCCGGGACCGCTCCTGGCGGATGGACCGGGACGACTTCTGGCAGGTTCACGACGCCCTGCCCGAGGCCCTCGTCGACACGGTCCTGGAGTTCGCCCAGCCCGACGCCGGGCCAGACGTGGTGGGACCTGTTCTCCGGGGCGGGGCTCTTCGCGGCCTTCCTCGGCGAGGCCGTGGGCGCGGACGGGGGAGTGGAGGCGGTGGAGGAGTCGCCGCGGGCCATCAGGGCCGCCCGACGGGCTCTTCACGACCTGCCGCAGGTCCACCTGCACCAATCGGACGTGTCCGCCTGGATCGACGCCGAGGACCACGACGCTCCCGACGGGGTCGTCCTCGATCCGCCCCGTGCGGGAGCCGGTCGCGCGCTGCTCCAGACCCTCGCGGAGGCGGAGGTCCCGACCATCGTCTACGTGGCCTGCGACCCGGTCGCCCTCGGCCGCGACGTCGCGACCCTCGCGGAGGCCGGCTACCGCCTCGCGCACGTTCGCGCCTTCGACGCCTTCCCCATGACCCACCACCTGGAGACGGTGGCGAGCTTCACCCGCGAGCGAGACTGAGCGCTGATCGTGACGTTCTTGGGAGCCGGCATCACGGGAGGTCGGTTACACTTGGAGTGGTAGTTCGTGGGCACGGTGGCCGAAGGGAATGGCAATGCTGAGGCCCCTGCGGCGTGGGCGGGGCGAACGTGGCGTCTCCGCTGTCGAGTTCGCAATCGTCGTGCCGGTACTGCTGCTGATCCTGATCGGCATCCTCGAGTTCGGCTTCGTGCTCCGCGACTACCTCAGCGTGTCATCCTCGGTCCGCGTGGGCGCACGCGTGGCGTCGGCTGCCGGTGCAGGGCCTGCCCTGTGTCCCAACCCGCTTCCAGACGGGGATGACGGCCTGCGCCGGCACCGACACGTCCCGCAGTTGGCGCAGTCGGCGGCGGATGCGATCCAGCGATCGGGCTCGGCGATGCCGCAGGACCAGATCGACGAGATCTGGATCTACCGGTCGAACAACTGCCGGCTTCCCGGCCAACTCGTACTACGTGAACGCGGCCACGCCCAACCTGACCACCGGTGCGACGACCCAGGAGGAGATGCTCACGAACGGCTGCATCACCGCGTGCGTGAAGTACCGCTGGAACGACTGCCAGAACCGGTTCCAGTACGTCGGAGGCGTCGTGGGACTCCACGAAGGTGAATGCCTGCCTGAAGGACGCAAGCGGGAACGGACCGGACTCGGTGGGCGTCTACATGAAGGCGACGCATCCGTTCTTCACGCGGCTCATCCGCTCGGAGCATCACGCTGCAGGACCGCGCCGTCATGGTGTTCGAGCCGCTGGCGACCGGCGTCTGCACCGTCGGGGCGCACGCATGACCGGGAGGGTGACATGACCAGCGCGCGCCGTCGGAGCGGTTCGGACCGGGGCGCGGTAGCGCGTGATCGTCGCGATCCTGCGTCCCGCCCTGCTGGTTATCACGGCCGTCGCCGTCGACATCGGGCTGTGGTACGTCGAGGGCGTGAAGGTCCAGAAGGCGGCCGACGCGGCCGCCCTCGGCGGGGTCACCAGCATCTACGAGGGCTACCCGGAGCCCGCGACAAGGCCATCTTCGTCGCGGGGATGAACGGCTTCCCGAACTCGGGAACCACGACCGTGTCGTCCCTTCCCGACGGGTCGGTCCACCGAGCTCGGGGTCACCGTGCACCAGCACGATCAACAACCCGTTCGGGGCGATCTTCGGCAATCACCGAGACGACCGATCTCGCGCTATGCCATCGCCGACTATCACCGGCGCCGCCATCATGGGCAGCCCCTGCAACGCTCCTGGGCAACCAGCCGCCCGCAGCACCGCGGCAGCCGCCCAACCGTCGGGCACCGTGATCCCCGGCACGGCGGAGGGCGGCTACCTGACGTGTCAGAGCCGGCACCGGGGTTCTGGATCAACATCGCCGGGCCGGGCACGAACAAGCAGAACGGCGACCGTTACGCCGCCTACACCGGCTGCAGCAGCGGCACGTACGGCTGCACGTCGGCATCAACGACGAGTACCGAGTACGCGACCCGACGACCGAGCGGACTGCCGTCGAACGGCTACTACCTGAACGTCGCGTCCGGCGGACGCGGTCGGCCAGCCGATCACCCTCCAGCTGTACGACCCGGCCTTCGTGTACACGGGCGACAACTGCGAGAGGGCGAGTACCTGCCGGTTCGGTACGTCGACCACGTCACGGCGGTGGGCGGTTCGACGACACGGTGACCATGACCACCACCACGGATCACGGGTTCCAACGGGTGATTCGGTACCGCAACATCAGCGGCAGCACCGTACGACGGCACCTTCACGATCACTGCGGTGACGACAACACCTTCACGTACTCAAGAACTGGAGCAGTACGAACACGAGCACGTCGGCGCGCGGCCGCGGTCGACCAGGCGGTCCAGCTCTGCGGTCAACCCATACGTGCCGAGCGGCTCCGCGGCGCAGCGATATGCCGAACATCGACACGTCGCGGACGCCAGACCTACTGCACGGGCGACCAGATCCTCGCGAGCGGCGACCACCTGAACACCTCCTTCGTCCTCCGCGAGCAGACGGACAGCGGCGAATCCGCTGCTCGCCGACGTCCGTGCTCGACACGAGCGGGCCAGCAGTGCAGCCGGCAGTACGGCAGCCTGCGGGACCGGCAACCCGAACGACTCGGGGCCCACGTGGGCCAAGCTGACCGAGGGCAGGACTCGCGTACAACGCGTCCCTGGCCTCGCTGTTCCACCAGTGGGTGGACTTCTGCACCTTCACCCCGGATCGGAAGGGTGACTACTACCTGCAGGTCCGCACCAACGTCCCCATGATCGGCGCCACGGTCCGTCGGGCAACACCGCTGGTGCGTGGACGGGCAGACGAGTGGCGTCAACCGATCACCGATCCGCAGACGTACGACGAGACCGGCAGCGGCCACAACCGCTTCGCGGTGCGGGCGTACATCCCTGGCACCATCCCGTCGGGGGACAACGTCGGCAACGCCATCGCCACCCAGGTGTCGGTCTCGGGTGGCAGCGGATGCCCATCTACGTCAACGCCAGCGACTCGACGGCGAACTTCAACCTGGTTCAGGTGCTCCCCAACTCGGCCGGCAAGAGCTTCGACGTTCGAGGCCTTCGACAACGGCGACGCCGACTGCTCGGGCAGCGGCCATGCACATCCAGGTGTCCTTGCCGCCCGACGGCGTCACGCAGCGTCGATCGGCACGCCGCTGACGTGGGCACAGTGCACCGGCACGTTGCGACGCACCAGCACCGTCAACCAGCGGCGTCCGTGGCCAACTGCGAGTTCAAGATCACCGGCAACCAGGGCAACTGCAGTCGATCCGGGTGAGCATCCCGACGAACTACGACTGCGACGAGCATCGCCGGGCGGCTGCTGGTACCAGGTGGCGCTGAACTACCCGTCGAGCGTGAGCGACACCACGACGTGGGACGCCAAGATCCACGGGGACGTCGTCCGCCTGGTCGAGTAGCGCCCGGCGGGCCCGTGGCAACCGGGCAGCTCGCTGATGAGATATCTTGACGTCAAGATACTTCTGCGCTGACGCCGTACGCCCCAACGCGGAGGAGACCGCCGGTGACCAGCATCGACAGCTTCGGAGCCCGAGGAACCCTGGACGTGGGCTCCGAGTCCTACGAGATCTTCCGGATCGCGGCTGTCGAAGGCTCGGCGCAGGCTCCCGTTCACGCACAAGGTGCTGCTGGAGAACCTGCTGCGCACCGAGGACGGCGCCAACGTCACGCACGACACCATCGCCGCGCTGGGCGCCTGGGACCCGTCGGCCGAGCCGAGCGAGGAGATCCAGTTCACGCCGGCGCGCGTCGTCATGCAGGACTTCACCGGCGTGCCCGTCGTCGTCGACCTCGCGACGATGCGCGAGGCCGTGATCGACCTCGGGGGAGACCCGGCGAAGATCGAGCCGCTCGCGCCGGCCGAGCTGGTGATCGACCACTCCGTCATCGCCGACTTCTTCGGCGACGCCGGACGCCGAGGAGAAGAACGTCGAGCTCGAGTACGAGCGCAACCGCGAGCGCTACCAGTTCCTGCGCTGGGGCCAGGGCGCGTTCGACGAGTTCAAGGTCGTGCCCCCGGGCACCGGCATCGTCCACCAGGTCAACCTCGAGGCCCTCGCCCGCGTCGTGATGGCGCGCGGCGGCCAGGCCTACCCCGACACCGTCGTCGGCACCGACTCGCACACCACCATGATCAACGGCCTGGGCGTGCTGGGCTGGGGCGTCGGCGGCATCGAGGCCGAGGCCGCGATGCTCGGCCAGCCGGTGTCGATGCTCATCCCGCGCGTCGTCGGCTTCAAGCTGACCGGCGAGCTGCCGCCGGGCGCCACGGCGACCGACCTCGTGCTCACCATCACCGAGATGCTGCGCCAGCACGGCGTGGTCGGGCAAGTTCGTCGAGTTCTACGGCGACGGCGTCGGCGCGGTGCCGCTGGCCAACCGCGCCACGATCGGCAACATGAGCCCGGAGTACGGCTCGACGGTCGCCATCTTCCCGATCGACGACGCGACGCTCGACTACCTGCGGCTCACCGGCCGCTCCGACGCAGCAGATCGCGCTGGTCGAGGCGTACGCCAAGGAGCAGGGCATGTGGCACGACCCGGCGCACGAGCCGGTGTACTCGGAGTACCTCGAGCTCGACGTGTCCACGGTGGTGCCGTCGCTCGCCGGGCCGAAGCGTCCGCAGGACCGCGTGCTGCTGAGCGAGGCCAAGGCGTCCTTCGAGGAGGCGCTCGGCTCGTACACGCACGAGCCCGCCGCGGTCGTCGAGACGACGATCGACGGGTCCCCGGTGGAGATCGGCCACGGCATCGTGGCGCATCGCCGCGATCACGTCCTGCACCAACACGTCGAACCCCTACGTGATGATGGGCGCCGGGCTGCTGGCCAAGAAGGCGGTCGAGCGCGGCCTGTCGCGCAAGCCGTGGGTCAAGACGACCCTCGGCCCGGGCTCGAAGGTGGTCACCGACTACTACGAGAAGGCCGGCCTGACCCCGTACCTCGACAAGCTCGGCTTCAACGTCGTCGGCTACGGCTGCACGGTCTGCATCGGCAACTCCGGCCCGCTGATCCCGCAGGTCAGCGCCGCGGTCAACGACGCCGACCTGGCCGTCGTGTCCGTGCTCAGCGGCAACCGCAACTTCGAGGGCCGGATCAGCCCCGACGTGAAGATGAACTACCTCGCGTCGCCGCCGCTGGTGGTCGCCTACGCCCTCGCCGGGACGATGGACATCGACCTCGCGACGGAGCCGCTCGGCTTCGACGAGGACGGCAACGGCGTGTTCCTCGCCGACATCTGGCCGACCATGGAGGAGATCCAGTCCGTCATCGACTCGTCGGTGAGCGCGGAGATGTTCCAGTCGCGCAATGCGCGACGTCTTCACGGGCGACGAGCGCTGGCAGTCCCTGACCACGCCGGACGGCGACGTCTTCGAGTGGGACGCCAAGAGCACCTACGTCCGCAAGCCCCCGTACTTCGACGGCATGGAGATCGAGCCGAAGCCGGTCCTGGACATCACCGGCGCCCGCGTCCTGCTCAAGCTCGGCGACTCGGTCACGACCGACCACATCTCGCCCGCGGGCAACATCAAGGCCGACAGCCCGGCCGGTGCCTACCTGATCGAGCACGGCGTCGACAAGGCGGACTTCAACTCCTACGGCTCGCGCCGCGGCAACCACGAGGTGATGATCCGCGGCACGTTCGCGAACATCCGCCTGCGCAACCTCATGCTCAAGGACGTCGAGGGCGGCTTCACCGTCGACTTCTCGACGCCCGACGACCTGATCGTGCCGGTGTACGACGCGGCCATGGCGTACGCGGCGCACCACACCCCGCTGGTCATCCTCGCCGGCAAGGAGTACGGCTCGGGCTCGAGCCGCGACTGGGCGGCCAAGGGGACGGCGCTCCTGGGCGTGCGGGCGGTCATCGCCGAGTCCTACGAGCGCATCCACCGCTCGAACCTGATCGGCATGGGCGTGCTGCCGCTGCAGTTCCAGCCCGGGATGAGCGCCGACGCACTGGGTCTCCAGGGCGACGAGGTCTTCACGATCCACGGCGTCACGGCGCTGAACGACGGTGTCACGCCGCGCGACGTCGAGGTCGAGGCGGTGGCCGCCGACGGACGCACGGTCGAGTTCACGGCGATCGTCCGGATCGACACCCCCGGCGAGGCGGACTACTACCGCCACGGCGGCATCCTGCAGTACGTGCTGCGTTCGCTGCTGTAGCGCCGATGGCGCGACACGTGCCGCCGGGCTGGCCGCGGGACCTTCCCCCGGCCGGAACGGACGAGTTCGATGCGAAGGTCACCGGCTGGCTGCTCGACCGCGGGCCGGCCGATCTTCGGGCGTCCGCGTTGCGCCGATGGCCGCTGGCGCTGGCGCGCTACCTCGCCTACGTGACTGCCGCCGAGCTGGACGGCACCCGTCGCGCCTACGCGAAAGCGCGGGTGGACCTCGGGCTCGGCGCTCGCGCCTGACGAGCTGACGGCCGTGCAGGCGGCGCTCGAGGCCGAGGGCGCGCGGCTCCTGCAGGTCCAGCGCGAGGTCGATCTGGTCGAGACGGCGTTGCGGGCGAGCATCCCGGAAACCCTGTAACCGCCAGCTCGTTCGACGGCACTCGAGGTCTCAGTCTCGCTCGGGCCCGAGTGTCAGACCCTCGTTCTACGGTGGGGTCATGTTCGACGACATCGATCCGTTCACCGCCTCCGCATCGGAGCTGCTGGCGCGGGTCGTGGACCTCGAGCCCGGACCGTTGGCGATGTCAGTGCTGCTCATGGTCGATCGGTCACGACTGTCGGCTCCCGACGCCATCACCTTCCTCCAGGTGCACGAGCGCCTGACGTCGTGGTGGGCATCGCTCCAGGTGGACGCCGTCGTGGCGGCCGCGAGCCCGGAGCCGCTGGTCGAGGAGTTCACCATCCTCGAGCCGCGCGCGGACCGGGAGGTGGAGCGCACGATCCGGATCCAGGACGCGGTCCGGGAGGAGTTCAGCTCCGCCCTGCGACTCGCGCCGGTGACGGCCCAGGCCAGGATCGACTCGGCCCGGCTGCTGGCGGGTGCGTTGGCAGCGACCGGTCGGGCCTTGGCACTGGGGGAGATCTCCACTGGCCACGCAGCGGTCCTCGTGGACACGGCCCGGCGGCTGCCTGGCTACCTGGCGACGGAAGCCGCCGTCGGCGGGATGCCCGACGGTGACCAGGACGCAGCTCGACGGGAGCGGGAGCTGTTCCGTGCCTCGTGCGCACGTCTCCAGGAGCGGGTGCTGCCGGTGGCTCGACGCGGGACGCTCTCCAGCACCCGGCAGGCAGCGAACCGTGCCGTCCTCGCGATCGATGCCGAGGGCCAGCGTCGCCGCCGCGAGCGGGCCCGCTGCACCCGGGACGTCTTCGTGGTCGATGAGCTCGACGGGATCAGCACCCTGATCGCTCGGCTGGCGACCGAGCAGGCCCACGCCATCATGACCGCGGTCGATGCCGCGGCTCACCTGGCCAAGACCGAGTCCGGATCTCGTCAGGCGCAGCCGGATGCCACGGCGGACTCTCCGCAGCACCGCAGGCCGCCGAAGCAGGACCACCGCGACTGACGATGGGGGAGTACCGGGCGCAGGCCCTGACTGACCTGATCGTCTCCGCCACGACCGGCGACCAGTCGCCAGCGGGTCTGACCGCCCGCTTGGACGTCGTGATCCCGCTGGACGTGCTGACCGGGGCGTCGAGCGCGCCGGCCGAGATCGCGAACGGCGGCCTCCTGGGCGCCGAGGCACTGCGCGACCTCCTCGCCGACCCTGCTGTGGCCGTCACCGATGAGGCGCCTGGTCACCGATCCGGTCTCCGGCACCCTGCTGGACGTTGGTCGCCGCAGCTACACCGTGCCGGACCGGCTGCGCGAGTTCATCGTCGCCCGTGATCGCACCTGCCGGTTCCCCGGCTGCCGCCGGCGGGCCGCGCGCTGCCAGCTCGACCATGCGACCGCCTGGGACGACGGCGGGGAGACCTCGATCGCGCAATCTGGGCGCCCTCTGCCAGCGCCACCATCAGCTCAAGACCCACGGGGGATGGGACCTGACCGAGTCCGCCAGCGACGGTTCGTGCACCTGGACCTCGCCCCAGGGTCGCCGATACCGGCACGAGCCGCAGACACCCGTAGTCACGCCAGTCCACGGGTGGACAGACACCGGTGGCCGATGCCAGTCCATGGGCGGATCCGGACCCACCGCCCTTCTGACGCGCGCGACCTGCTCGTCATCGGGTGTGTTGCCCCTCGATCACCTAGAATCCAGCCGTGACCTTGCTGGACGGAATCCGCGATCCTCGCGATGTCCGGGCTCTTGACCCGGAGCAGCTCCCCGAGCTGGCGGCCGATATCCGGTCATTCCTCGTCGAGAAGGTCTCCGCCACGGGCGGCCACCTCGGTCCGAACCTCGGGGTCGTGGAACTCACCATCGCGCTGCACCGGATCTTCCGTTCCCCGGACGACATGATCATCTGGGACACCGGCCACCAGGCCTACGTCCACAAGATGCTCACCGGCCGCGCGCCGGCGTTCGACCAGCTCCGGCAGCGGGACGGCCTCTCCGGCTACCCGAGCCGCACGGAGAGCCCGCACGACCTGGTCGAGAACTCGCATGCGTCCACCGCCCTGTCCTACGCCGACGGCCTGGCCAAGGCCTGGGAGCGGCGCGGCCTGCTGGGCGCCCAGCACGTCGTCGCGGTCATCGGCGACGGAGCCCTCACCGGCGGCATGGCCTGGGAGGCGCTGAACAACATCGCCGCGTCCGATCGACCGCTGGTGATCGTCGTCAACGACAACGCCCGCTCCTACTCGCCGACCATCGGCGGACTCGCGCACCACCTGTCCACCCTGCGCACCACGCACGGGTACGAGCGGTTCATGAACTGGGGCAAGCGCGTCCTGCACCGCACCCCCATGGTCGGCGAGCCGATCTACGGAGCGCTGCACGGCATGAAGAAGGGCGTCAAGGACGTCGTCGCCCCGCAGGGCCTGTTCGAGGACCTCGGCCTGAAGTACATCGGTCCGATCGACGGGCACGACGAGAGCGAGCTGGAGTTCGCCCTCAGCCGGGCCAAGGACTTCGACGGACCCGTGATCGTGCACGCCATCACGCACAAGGGTCACGGGTACGCGCCGGCCGAGATGGACGAGGCGGATCGCTTCCACGGCGTCGGCATCATCGACCCCGACACCGGCAAGCCCCTGAACGCCGGAGGACCGTCCTGGACGGGCGCCTTCGCCGACGAGCTCGTGCGGATCGGCGAGGATCGCGCCGACGTGGTGGCGATCACCGCAGCGATGCTGGGACCCACGGGCCTCGACCGGTTCGCCGACCGGTTCCCCGAGCGCACCTACGACGTCGGCATCGCCGAGCAGCATGCGGCGACCAGCGCCGCGGGCATGGCCTACGGCGGCCTGCATCCCGTGGTTGCGCTGTATGCGACCTTCCTCAATCGGGCCTTCGACCAGGTGCTGATGGACTGCGCGCTGCACCGGGCCGGGGTCACCTTCGTGCTCGATCGTGCCGGAATCACCGGCGACGACGGCGCCAGCCACAACGGCATGTGGGACATGGCCATGCTGCAGGTCGTTCCCGGGCTGCGCATCGCGGCGCCGCGCGACGAGCCGACGCTGCGCAAGGCACTGCGCGAGGCGGTGGCCGTCGACGACGCCCCCACGGTCGTGCGCTTCCCGAAGGGGGCGCTCGGGCCGGTCATCCCAGCCCTGCGCTCCGAGGAGGGCTACGACGTCATCGCGGAGGCCGGTGAGCCGGATGTCGTCATCGTGGCGGTCGGCGCGTTCGCCGGTGTCTGCGTCGACGTGGCCGAGCGGCTCAAGGCCCAGGGCATCGGGGTGATCGTGGTGGACCCGCGCTGGGTCAAGCCGGTGGCGGCGTCACTGGTCGACCTGGCCCGCTCCGCCAAGCTCGTGGTGATCGTGGAGGACGGCGTCCGGGTCGGGGGCGTGGGGTCCGTCGATCGATCAGGCCGTCCGCGATGCCGGCGTCGATGTCTCGCTGTGCATGATCGGCGTGCCCGACCGATTCCTCGACCATGGCAAGCGCTCCGAGGTGCTCGCCGAGTGCGGCCTGACCGCGCAGGACATCTCCCGCAGCATCGTGGAGAACATGGCCCGTCGCGTCGACGCCGAGATCGATCAGACGCTCAGGAGCCAGTCCACGACCTGAGGGGCGGTCCAGCCCTCGGGATGCAGCTCGAGCAGCATCCGCGCTCCCGTCGGTGTCCGCGCCCAGCGTCACGATCGGCAGTTCCTGATACCCGTCACGGCGGGTCTGGCCGATGCCGACGGTCGCGGTGAGTCCGTTGCAGACGCACGCGCGACCGATCGTGTCGTCGGGATCGCCGGACTTCTTGACGTACATCCGCTCGGGCTCTGCCGGGCAGCGGTAGCCGACCTGCTCGTCGTCACGAAGGTACGGCTGGCGCAGGAACCCCAGGTCGCAGAGCCGTTCGCGGCCGGCGCTGATCTCCGGGTCCGAGACGGTGCCGCTGAGCTCGGCCACCTTGAACGGGAACCCGGTCGGCGAGGCCAGCGGGTCGGTGCGGACGTGCAGCGATCCGTCGCGGATGCCGTCGAGGAGGCGGGTGCGGATCTCGTCGGTGAGGCCGGAGTCGGACGAGAGCGCGAAGATCGTGCCCACCTGCACGCCCATGGCACCCTGCTCGATCGCCGACCGAAGCGCCTCGGGCGTGCCCGCCGCACCGGCCACCCAGAACGGGAGGCCCAGCGCGGAGATCTTGGCCAGGTCGGGCTCGTCGCGCGGACCGAAGACCAGCTCGCCGTCCTCGATGACCGGCTTGCGCGCCGGGGCGTTGTGACCGCCCGCGGGCGGCGCCTCGACGACGAAGCCGTCGGGCCGGATCTCCTCGTCGCGGGCGAGGAACGCCCCGAGCACGTGGGCGGAGATGATGGCGAGGAACACCGGGCGGGTGAGCTCGGGGAGAGCGTCACCGAGCAGGGCGTGCGGATCCAGTTTCAGGGTGACCGACCCCGCAGGAGCGCCGTCGACGTCGATCGGCAGCGCGACCGGCTCGCCGTTGGCCAGCTGGTCCAGGGTGTGGGGGATGTCCCGCGGGACGCCGGCGCCCATCAGGACGACGTCGACGCCCGCGATCATCGCGCCCAGCAGGGTGGCGGGGGTCGAGAGCTGGATCTTCTCCAGCAGGTTGATGCCGATCAGGCCGTCATGACCCTCCTTGGCCAGCCACACCTCGACGAATCCGCCGACCACGACGAGTTCGGTCGTGGTGGTCTGCGGAGCCACCGTGAGCCGGGGGACCTGCGCGTACGGGGCGCCCTCGGCGCGGCCGCCCTCGAGGAAGTAGCGCGCGAGCACCCGCTGGACCATGTCCTGGTCGGGGAACGCGGCGAGCGCCCGCCGGAGGTGCCCGTCCGGATCGCCGTCCTGCAGGCGTCGGGCCAGGATCAGGTCGAGGGCCACGCCGGAGACGACGCCGAGCTGCCCCTGACGGGAGACGGCACTGGCGAGCGGCCACGACGAGACGGCGGCACCCATGCCGCCCTGGATGATCGACGGCAACTGATCCGCTGTGAGCACGAGCAACCTCCGGGACGACGAACCTACGCCAACGTAGGTTACGTTAGCGTAGCCTCGCGGCCCGGATCCCGGCCGAAAGTCCCGACTTCAGGCGGGAACGGACGCGACCCCGCGCGCCAGGAACCGTCTGCCGGTCGCCCGCTCGGCGGCGCCGCTGCGGTCCAGGTACGGCGTGATGCCGCCCAGCCAGAACGGCCAGCCGGCGCCCATGATCATGCACAGGTCGATGTCCTGCGCCTCGGCGACGACCCCCTCGTCCAGCATGCGCCGTGCCTCGTCGGCAAGGGCGTCGGCGGCTCGGGTCAGGACCTCGTCCTCGGTGAGGACGGTGTCGCCCTGCACCAGCATCGCCGCGATCTCCGGGTCGACGACGAAGGATCCGTCCTCGGCCTTGATCCAGATGCCGGACTTGCCGGCCTCGACCAGCCGTCGCATGTTGTCCGACACGTGGAAGCGGTCCGGATAGGCGGCATGCATCGTCTCCGACACGTGGAAGGCCACGGCCGGCCCGACCAGCTTCATGAGGTGGAACGGGGTCATCGGCAGGCCGAGCGCGTTGGACGCCCGGTCAGCGACCTCGATCGGCGTGCCCTCGTCGACCGCCTTGATGATCTCGCCCATGTAGCGGGTCAGGAGCCGGTTCACGACGAACGCCGGGGCGTCCTTGACCAGGACGCAGGTCTTCTTCAGGGCCTTGCCCACTGCGAACGCGGTCGCCACGGTCGCGTCGTCGGTCTGCTCGGCGCGGGCGATCTCCAGCAGCGGCATGAGCGCCACCGGGTTGAAGAAGTGGAAGCCGACGACGCGCTCGGGATGCGCGAGGTCCGCGGCCATGGCCGTCACGGACAGCGACGAGGTGTTGGTCGCGAGGATGCAGGTGTCGGAGACGATGGCCTCGACCTCGGCGAACACCTGCTTCTTCACGTCGAGGTTCTCGAAGACCGCCTCGATCACGAAGTCGGCGTCGGCGAAGGCCGCCTTGTCGGTCGAGCCGGTCACCAGGCCGCTGAGTCGGTTGGCCTTGTCCTGGGAGAGGCGGCCCTTCGCCACCTGTCCGGCGAGGTCGTCGCGGATGAAGTCGAGTCCCTTCTGGACCCGCTCGTCGTCGAGGTCGGTCATGACCACCGGCACCTGCAGCCGCTTCGCGAACAGCATCGCCAGCTGGCTGGCCATGAGGCCGGCGCCGACGACGCCGACCTTCGTCACCGGGCGGGCCAGGGACTTGTCGGGGACGCCGACCGGCCGCTTGGCTCGCTTCTGCACGAGGTCGAAGGAGTACAGCGAGGCGCGCAGGTCGTCGCCCATGACGAGATCCGCCAGCGCCTCGTCCTCGGCATCGAAGCCCTCGCTGCGCGTAGCAGGTCTTGGCGGCCTGCACCAGGTCGAGGGCGCGGTACGGCGCCGGCGTGGCGCCGTGGATGCGATCGTCCAGCATGGCGCGGGCGAACTCGATGACCCCGTCCCAGGACTCGCGGTCGGGGGCAGAGCGCTCGACCGGTGCCGTGCCGTTGACGACGCCAGCCGCCCAGCGCACCGACTGCTCGATGAAGTCGGCGGGCTCGAAGAGCACGTCCACGACACCCAGGCGCAGGGCGTCCTTCGGCTTCATCTGCTTGTTCATCTGCATGGGGTTGGCGATGATCACCTCGAGCGCGTTGGCCGGCCCGATCAGGTTCGGCAGGAGCCATGCGCCTCCCCAGCCGGGGATCAGCCCAAGGAAGACCTCCGGCAGCGACATGGCCGCGGCACCGGTGGACATCGAGCGGTAGTCGCAGTGGAGGGCGAGCTCAGTGCCGCCGCCCATGGCCGCGCCGTTGACGAAGGCGAACGTGGGGACGTCCATCTCGCCGAGTCGCCGGAAGACGTTGTGACCGCCCTGGGCGAACTGCCGGATGATCTCCCTGTCGTTGACCAGGCCGATCGCCGAGAGGTCGGCCCCGACGGCGAAGATGAACGGCTTGCCGGTGACCGCGATGGCGGCGACGTCGGGCATCGCCGCAACCTGGTCGAGGGCGGCGTCGAGGGACGCGAGCCCGCCCGGGCCGAACGTCGACGGCCTGGTGTGGTCACGGTCGTTGTCGATGGTGATCAGCGCCATCGTGCCCGCGCCATCGGGCATCTCGAGCAGTCGTACGCGCGAATGGGTGACGACCTCGTCCCGGTTCGGTGCCTCGCTCATGCCTTGCTCCCTGCGTAGTTGACGTTCTCCCAGATCACGGTGCCGCCCATGCCCAGGCCGATGCACATCGTGGTGATCCCGTATCGGGCCTGCGGGTTGCGCTCGAAGTCCTTGGCGAGGTTCGCCATCAGCCGGATGCCGCTCGACGCCAGCGGATGACCGACCGCGATGGCCCCGCCCATGGGGTTCACGCGGGGGTCGTCATCGTCGATCCCGAAGTGGTCGAGGAAGGCGAGCACCTGCACGGCGAAGGCCTCGTTGACCTCGAACAGGTCGATGTCGGAGATGGTCATGCCGGCGCGGCTGAGCGCCTTCTCGGTGCTCGGGACCGGGCCGATGCCCATCACCTCGGGCTCGACGCCGGCGAAGGCGAAGCCGACCATGCGCATCTTCTTCTGCAGACCGAGTTCGTCGGCGACGGCCTCCGAGGCCAGCAGCGCGGCCGTCGCGCCGTCATTGAGGCCGGAGCTGTTGCCCGCGGTGACCCGGCCGTGCGGCCGGAACGGGGTCTTCAGGCCGGCCAGGCCCTCCATGGTGGTGCTGGGTCGCGGGCCCTCGTCCGCGGTCAGCAGGCCCCACCCCTGTTCCGCCGATCGCATGGCGACCGGAACCAGGTCGGGCTGGATCCAGCCCTCGGCGTAGGCGTGGGCGGTCTTCTGCTGCGAGCCCAGGGCGAAGGCGTCCGCCCGCTCCTTGGTCAGCTGCGGGAAGCGATCGTGGAGGTTCTCGGCGGTGGCCCCCATGCTCAGCGCCTCCATGTCCACGATCCGCTCGGCGAGGAAGCGGGCGTTCGGGTCCACGGCCTCACCCATCGGGTGGCGGGACATGTTCTCCACCCCGCCGGCCAGGGCGACGTCGTAGGCACCGGCCATGATCGCCGAGCTCAGGGTGGTGACCGCGGTCATGGCCCCGGCACACATGCGGTCGACCGAGTAGCCCGGAACGCTCTTGGGAATCCCCGCCAGCAGGGACGCGGTGCGCCCGATGGTCAAGCCCTGGTCGCCGATCTGCGTGGTCGCGGCCACCGCGACGTCGTCGATCCGCTCCGGGGGGAGGTCGGGATTGCGGCGCAGCAGCTCGCGGAACACCTTCACGACCAGGTCATCGGCCCGGGTCTCGGCGAGGGCGCTGCCGGCCTTCCCGAAGGGGGTCCGAACCCCGTCTACGAATACGACATCGGCTGTGGCACGACCCACGAGGACTCCCCGGCTCGACTGTGCACGCGCCCGACCGGGTGCGTTGCGGTCATATTACCCGTGAGTAACTAACGTGGCTACTCACCGGTAACCGAGGGCGCCTCCGAGTCCTGGATCGAGTCCTGATCCGTCGCCGGCGCTGCGGGCGTGGCCGCCAGCGCCGTCACGAGGGCCTCGACCGTGAGGTCCGCCTGCCACTGACGGGCGCCCTGTGCAAGGAGGAAGTCCGCCACGGTGGCGGCGTCCTGCTGCTCCGGCGGGGTCCAGCACAGGCGTCGGACCGTGTCGGGGGAGAGCAGGTTCTCCACCGGCATCCCATGGGCCTCGGCGAGGTCCGCCAACGCGGTCCGGGCCGCCGACAGCCGGGCGAACGCCACGGGGTCACGGTCCGCCCACGAACGTGGCGGGGGCGGACCGGTTGGCGGTGGCGAGGCGGTCGGCAGCTCGGCCACGGGAAGATCCTGGGCCTCGGCGATGGCCCCCCACCACTGGCGCAGGTAGCGCTGGGCGCCTCGACCGTGGAAGTCCTTGAGCTCGGCGAGGTCGGTCATGGAGGTCACCTTCGACTGGGCGGCGACCACGATGGAGGCGTCCGGCAGGATGCGGCCGACTGCGATGTCCCGGTCGCGGGCGATCGCGTCCCGTGTCGTCCACAGGGCCCGCACCACCGCCAGCGCCCTGGGCTTGCGTACGCGGTGGATCCCCGACGTGCGACGCCATTCGTCCTCGCCCCGCTCGCGCGGCGCGAAGGACAGCAGGGCCTCGAACTCCTGCCGTGCGATCTCGTCCTTGCCCGCCTCATGCAGTGCCGCCGCCATGGCGTCGCGGAGCTCGATCAGCAGCTCGACGTCGAGTACGGCGTACCTCAGCTGGGCCTTCGACAGGGGTCGGATGGACCAGTCGGTGGCCCCATGGCCCTTCTCCAGCACCTCGCCGAGCTCGCTCTGGACCAGAGCCGCCAGGCTGACCCGCTCGCGACCCAGCAGCCGGCCGGCGAGTTCGGTATCGAAGAGTCGGCTGGGGCGAAGCCCGAGCTCCGCCAGGCAGGCCAAGTCCTGCGTCGCGGCGTGCAGGATCCACTCCACGTCCGCGGTCGCGTCCTGGATGACGGTGAGGTCCGGCAGCGGGACCGGGTCGATCAGGGCGCTCCCCGCCCCCTGCCGCTTCAGCTGCACGAGGTAGGCGCGCTGGCCGTAGCGGTAGCCACTGGCCCGCTCGGCGTCGAGCGCGAGAGGCCCGGTTCCGGCCGCCAGCCGTCGGGCGTACTCCGCGAGTTCGCTCGGGTCGGTGATGACGTCCGGAACCCCGTCACGGGGCTCGTAGGGCGCCTGCTCCTCGGTCTCGACTGGTTCGCTCAGGTCGCTCAGCTCCGCGGTCGCCGTCGGCGGGCCCCGACCTGCGAGACGCCGTGCGGGATCGGTGGGAGCCCGGCCGCCTGGGCCATCAGGTCCACCCACGCCGACGCGTGATCGGCCATGTCGTCGAGCACCTTGCCAGTCTCGGGATCCTCCATCGGCGTCCAGGACGCCGCGAATCTCGACGAATCCGTCGGAGGGTCGATCGACCATCGTCCCGAAGGACCGGCCCGACGTGCGGGTGACGGTTCCACCGAGCTGGATGACGCGGCAGCCGCGGCCGGCCAGCGCCTCCGCCACCCAGCTCCAGCCGACGTCGTGCAGGAGCGGGTCGTCGAGCAGGTCCTGCTCGAGGGCGGCCCGGACGAAGATGACCGCCCGGAACGAGCCCTCCCACTCCTCGACGCCGTCGGGATCGTGCAGCAGGACGAACCGGCCGGAGGCCAGATCGGACTCCGGGTCGGTCATCTCAGCGGTCAGCGCCACCGCCGCGGGGGCCAATCGCTGCGGGGCGGGAGCCTCGTCCAGCTCGAACTCCGGGCGCACATCAGCGTCCTTCAGCTGCTCGAGGGCGAGCGCGAAGGCGTCGGCGTCGGTGGTGATCGACCTCACTCGGTCAGGCTATGCGGGGCGACCGCCGGTCCGGGCCGCGCCGCGCCGAAGAGCCAGCGTGAGGGGCCGTCACCGCCGCCTAGGGTGTGCCCGTGGCCGCCCTCCTCGCTCTGGTCTCCAGCCTCATGTGGGGGACGGCGGACTTCCTCGGCGGCAAGACCGCCCGCCATCTGCCACCGCTCGCGGTCTACGGGCTCTCCCAGGCGGTCGGCTTCGTGCTCCTGCTGGTCGCCGCGACGGTCGACGTCATCCTGGGGTGCCGATCCCGGGTTCTGGCCGTGGGCGATCGTGTCCAGCCTGCTCGGCATGGTGGGCATGGTGGCCTTCTACTCGGCCCTGGCCATCGGTCCGATGGGCATCGTGTCGCCCCTGGTCTCGCTGTCGGTGCTCGTGCCGGTGTCCGTGGCGCTGCTCCGCGGCGAGGCCCCGACCTCCATTCAGGTGCTCGGCATCCTCGCGGCCGTGGTCGGCATCCTGCTGGCGAGCGGGCCGGAGCTCTCCGGCGCCGAGAGCGCCCGCCCACTGGTTCTCGCCACGGTGGCAGCACTGTGCTTCGGCGGGATGTACGTCACGATGGCGGAGGGCAGCCAGTACGACGCGCTCATGACGATGACGGGCATGCGTATCACGACGATGGTCATCTTCGCGGTCGTCCTGCTGCGGGTGCGATCCTTCGGCGGCGCCACCCGCGGGGACTTCCTGCCCCTGGCGGTCATCGGTGTGTTCGACGCGGGCGCCAACGTGACCTTCGGCATCGCCACCACGCTGGGACTGCTGGCGACGACCTCGGTGCTCGGGTCGCTCTACCCGGTCGTGACCGCACTGCTGGCGGCCATCGTCCTGCACGAGCGACTGCGCTGGGTGCAGTACGTGGGGGTCACGGTGGCGATCACGGGCGTCGTCATGATCAGCGCGTCGCTCTAGCCGTTCGGCTCCAGCGTCAGGGAGATCGAGTTGATGCAGTAGCGCAGGTCCGTGGGCGTGCCGTACCCCTCGCCCTCGAAGACATGTCCCAGATGGCCGCCACAGGTCGCGCACCGGACCTCAGTTCGGACCGTGCCCAGGGTCCGGTCCTCGATGTAGACGACGGTGTCCTTGGCCAGCGGGGCGTAGAAGCTGGGCCAGCCGCAGTGCGAGTCGAACTTCTCGTCGCTGCGGAACAGCTCGGCCTGGCAGGCCCGGCAGCGGTACACACCCTCGGTCTTCGTGTCCGTGTACTCGCCGACGAACGCCGGTTCGGTGCCCGCTTCGCGCAGGACGTGGTACTCGCGCGGATCCAGGGTCACCTGCCACTCGGCCTCGTCCTTGACCACTGCGTAGGGCGCCCCGTCCGGGCGGGTCTTCCCGTCACGGGCCGGGGTGCTGTGGCTCATGGGACGACCCTACGTCGGGATCAGGAGTCCTGCAGCGTACGGACGCCGAGCAAGGTCCCGAACCCGATCAGGCCGACCCCGCTGACCACGTCGGTCCACCGCAGGGCGGTGGAGCCCATGCGGCCCCCGAGGGCCGCGGCGAACGCGGCCAGCGTCAGGTGGAACAACAGTGAGCCAAGACCGATCCCGAGGACGAAGGCCGCGGCGCTGGCCGGTCCGGCAGCGACGTTCGAAGCCGCCGCCCCGCTGAAGACCGCTCCCCACGTCAGGATCGTCAGCGGGTTGGATGCGGTCGCCAGCAGGCCCGTTCGCAGCGCCTGACGAGGTACGACGACCTCACCCTCGAATTCCGCGCCGACGCGGATCCGCCACGCGTCGCGGAGGGTCCGGGCGCCAAGAAAGACGAGGACGGCGGCACCCAGGAGCCCGAGCCCGATGCGCAACGGCGCCACCTGCAGCAGTGCCGCGGCACCGAGCGCACCCAGGACCGCGTAGCCGAGGTCGACGAGCGAGGCACCCAGCCCGATCGCTGCGCCCGACCGCCAGCCGAAGCGGGCACTCGTACGTACGCAGAGCAGCCAGATCGGTCCGACCGCGGCCGCCGCCAGTGCGCCGATGCCAAGGCCGGCCAGGAGGGCTCCCCACATGGGCGCAGTATTGCGCGATCGCCGCGGGGCGGGCCAGTAGGGTCCGCCATGTGAGCGACATGCTGGAGACCCGTGCTTCGTGGCTGGCCGATGACGAGCTGGAGTCGGCACGCGAGCGGCTGCCGATCGTCTACATCGACGCCATTCCGGTGCGCACGGACGCGCGTGGACAGGTATCGGCGATCGGCCTGCTGCTGCGGGCGATGCCCGACGGCAACATCTCGCGCGCGGTCGTGTCCGGCCGGGTCATGTACGGCGAGCGGGTGCGCGACGCCCTCCTGCGACACCTGGAGAAGGATCTCGGCGGGCTGGCGCTGCCGCGGGTGTCACCATCGCCGCAGCCCTTCACGGTGGTGGAGTACTTCCCCGACCCGGACGTCACCGGCTTCCACGACCCGCGGCAGCACGCCGTGGCGCTGGCCTTCATCGTGCCGCTGGACGGCGACTGCGCTCCGTCGCAGGACGCCCTGGACCTCGTCTGGGTCACGCCCGAGGAGGCCGCGTCGGCGCACTTCCAGGCGGAGATGAGCGGCGGCCAGGGCAGGCTCGTCCGCATGGCGCTCGCGCACTGCGGGCTGCTGCCCTGAGGCGTGATCAGGCTGCGCGGGGGTCAGTCGCTGCGTGGCGGGAAGGCCGGCGCGCGCTTCTCGAGCTTGGCGGTGATCGCCTCGACCAGGTCGGCTCGCTGGAAGGACGCCCGCATCTCGACCAGGGATGTCTCGACCGCCTGATCCAGGGACTGGGTGTCTGCCGCGAGCAACTGCCTCTTGATGACGGCCATCGCCGTGGGGGAGCAGTTGTCCGCAACCTCCTGCGCCCAGGCCATCGCGGCGGTGAGGGCATCGTCGCTGACGTCGTTCACGAGTCCGAGCTCCAAGGCCTGCTGGGCGGTCAGGGTCCGCCCGGTCACCAGCAGGTCGGTCGCGGTCGACAGGCCAGCGAGCCGCGTGAGCAACCATGCCGATCCGTACTCGGCGATGAGCCCCAGGCGGCTGAAGGACGAGCTGAGCGTCGCGGAGTCCTGGGCGAAACGCATGTCGGCGCACAGGGCCAGGACGAAGCCGATGCCGGCGCAGGGTCCGTTGATCGCGGTCGCCACGGGAGTGCCGATTCGCAAGGCCGCGGTCGGGACGGTGTCGACGCCCTGCCCGTCGAGGTAGCCGTTGAGCGCATCGCGGCCCTCCGCCAGGATCCCGAGATCGGCGCCGGAGCAGAAGCCGCGACCCGCTCCGGTGACCACGATCGCCCGCACGTCGGGATCGCGATCGGCCCGGCGAAGCAGGTCGGTGTAGACCTCACCCATTCCGGGAAGCAGCGCGTTCAGACGGTCGGGCCGATTGAGGGTGATGAGGGCGACCCGGCCCTGCACCTCGTACGTGACGAGTTCGCTGTCGACGGTCATCTCAGTTGCGCTGGGCTGCCGGCTCGTCATACGGATCGATCCCCAGGATCGTCTCGTCCTCCGGCGTCAGGTCGCGCGACGGTCCGTCGAACTGGTCCCGAAAGGGGTCCGCCCTCTCCACGTCGTTCTCGTCCCCGACGTGGGCGTCATCCTCGGGATCCTCTGGATCGACGACGTGCATGGCGGCCTGCTCGGCAGGTATCCATGGGGCTGGGGTGAGTCCACCGGCGTGCATCGGATCGTCGCTGGAGTCCTCGGCGTCCTCCATGGCCAGCACGTCCTCGATGTCCTCGAGCGGGTACGGCAGATCGTCCACGCTGCCCTCGCCGCCACCGCCGTTCAGGGCATTGTGGGTGGCCTCGGCCTCCATGATCATGGTCAGGCGTTCCGCCTGGTCGGCCGCGTCGCCCGCGGCGTCGGTGCCGTTCTCCGTGGCCCGCGCCACCTCCGAAGGGGATGCTGCGCCGGCAATCTTGTCGATCATCGTGAACACCTCCCTCCCTCGTGCTGTCACCCCCACAGTAATCCTCGATCGCACATGACGTCGCCGGTTGTGCGGGACGTAAGTACTTGACTTTTCGCGATGTGTCAGGCTGTGCCACATGACTGCACCCACTGATGCGGCCCTTGATCGGCGACTCCTCGTGGACCTCGAGCCCGTCGTCGAGACCGAGTTGAACCGGCACCTGACCATGGCGAGGGATTGGTACCCGCACGAGTACGTCCCGTGGAGTCAGGGCGAGGACTTCTCCGGACCGCTCGACGGACGCGAGTGGTCGCCGGAGGAGCTGCGCTTCAGCGACGCAGCCCGGACGAGCCTGATCATCAACCTGCTGACGGAGGACAACCTCCCCAGCTACCACACGGAGATCGCGATCAACGTCGGGACGGACGGTGCGTGGGCGACCTGGCTGGGTCGCTGGACCGCGGAGGAGGGCCGCCATGCGGTCGCCATCCGCGACTACCTGACCGTGACGCGGTCCGTCGACCCCCGAGCCCTCGAGGACTCCCGGATGGTCCACATGCAGGAGGGGTTCACGGCCATCAATCCGGGCCTGCTCGCGGGGCTCACCTACGTGTCGTTCCAGGAGCTCGCGACCCGGGTGTCGCATCGCAATACCGGCGCGGCGACCGGGGATCCGATCGCCGAGCAGCTGTTCGCGCGGATCGCGCTCGACGAGAACCTGCACATGCTGTTCTACCGCAACGTCATCGAGGCAGCGTTCGAGCTGGCCCCGGACGAGACGATGGTCGCGGTGCTCGGATCGGTTCGTGATTTCGCGATGCCCGGCCACGGGATCGAGGGCTTCGGTCGCATGGCCGTGCAGATCGCCGTCGACGGCATCTACGACCTTCGGCAGCATCGCGATGAGGTCGTCATGCCGGTGCTGCGCAAGTGGCGAGTGTTCGAGCGCGAGGACCTGGGCCCGGCGGGCGAGCATGCCCGCGAGGAACTGGCCGTACTCATGGCCGACATGGAGGCCCAGGCGTCGCGGTTCGAGGAGAAGCGCGACGCGCTCAAGGCGCGCCTCGCCGCGCGCGGCTAGGACTCTCTCGCCGAGTCCGTCCATGCGTGCACGACGTCTGCCAGCACGGACAGGGGCAGCGCTCCCGAGCCGAGGACGGCGTCATGGAAGGCCTTGATGTCGAACCTCGGTCCGAGTTCCGCCTCCGCTTCACGGCGCAGCCGCTCGATCTCCAGCCGGCCGCTCATGTAGGACAGGGCCTGGCCGGGGTAGGCGATGTAGCGATCGATCTCGGCGGACACGTCGATCGGAGCGACCGGCGTGTTCTCGCGCATGTAGTCCACCGCCTGCTGCCGCGTCCAGCCGAAGGCGTGGATACCGGTGTCCACGACGAGTCGCGAGGCACGCCAGACGTCGGCCGACAGCATCCCCATGCGCTGCAGGTCCGAGGAGTACAGGCCCATCTCGTCGGCCAGCCGCTCGGAGTACAGGCCCCAGCCCTCTGCATACGCCGTGAACAGCGGCAGCCGCCTGATGACCGGGAGGTCGGGGAGCTCGAGGGCCACCGAGATCTGGAAGTGATGTCCCGGCACGGCTTCGTGGTAGGCGACCGACTCAAGGTCGAACGACGTGCGCGAGGTCGGATCGTTGACGTTGGTGAAGTAGGTGCCAGGTCGCGACCCGTCGACCGCGGGCGGCATGTAGTAGGCCGGCGCGGAGCCGGCCGCCTCCAGCTCGGGAATCGCCTCCAGGGCGCAGACGGCCTCCGGCAGGCGTCCGAACCAGTCGCCGGACGCCGCCTCGGCCCGACGGACGGCGCGCTCCGCGGCGGCCAGGATCTCGGCGGCCGACCCCCATCGCAGGGTCGGGTCGGTCTGCAGCCGGTCGAAGATCTCGCCCAGGTCCGAGGTCGCGAAGAGGCGTCCGCCGAGCTCTCGGAACTCCTCGTGGATGCCTGCGACCAGGTCCAGCCCGGCCTGATGGAGTTCCTCGGGGGTCCGGTCCGTCGTCGTGTGCATGCGCACGAGGAGGCGGTAGCGCTCCGGCCCCTCGGGCAGGTGGACCAGCCCGGGCGCGTCCGTCGAGCGAGCCGTCGGCAGCACATCGGAACGAAGGGCGTCGCGGAAGGCAGCGAACGCGGGGTTCACGTCACGCTCGATCGTCGACACCACGTCGGCCTGCCAGGCGTCGGCGCCGTCCCAGTCGCCCGGTGCCTCGATGACGAGCGGACTCGGTCGAGTCGACAGGAAGGCGTCGATCTGGTCGATGGCCATCTCGACGAGATGGGCCACCGGGGTCAGGCCGGCGATCCGGCCCTCGTGGAGGCGGGCCTCGGCCTGGGCGAGGATAGCGCGGCATCTCCGCGAGTCGGGACCGATAGTCGCGGGCCTGCTGGGGGTCGGTGGCGACGACCATGCGCAGGTAGGACAGCAGCACCGAGGACGGGCTGACCGGAAAGGCCGCGACGGTGTAGGCCAGCGAATCGACCGCCATCGCGTCGTCGCTGTACGACAGTTGCGCCAGCATCACCGCTCGAGTGATGGTGTCCTGGTCGGACAGGTCCTCGGGAGCGACGGCCTCGATGTCTCGACGCAGCGCCGCCCGTTCCTCGGCGCGAGCCTTCTCCGCGGCCACCGAGAGATCCGCCAGGTGCGCGTCATGCTGGCGGAATCCGATGAGCGTTGCCTCCAGGGGGTCCGCGGCCAGAAGGAGCTGGAGCATCCGCTCGGCGAGCTCGGCGATCGCGGTTGCCGAAGGGGGCGTGGTCGAGTCGTCAGTCATGGGGCAACGCTAGGACAGGGTGACCTCGCAGGCTACAGGGGACGTCCTACGCTCGACTCGTGCGACCGGGCGATGATGAACGGGTCTCGATGGTCGAGACGCTGCAGTGGCAACGGGAGTACGTGACAGCCGCAGGCTCGCCGGTCGCGGCCCTGGTGCTCCAGTCCGTCATCGATGATCTCGAGGCCGGGGGCGGCCTTGGGGACATGCTCCCGGAATCGACTCGATTCGGGGACCTGCTCGGCCTGCGCGTGATGGCCGCGGTGCACCGGCTGGCCCTCGACCGACGGGCGCCCGGTGTCGCCCTGCACCTCCCGACGCTCGGCGGGCGGGGGCCGGCCGGGCCGGCGGGGGAGGCCCGGTTCCGCCGGACGGTGGTGGAGGCGCTGCTCGGCAACCGAGAGGAGCTCGGCGCATACCTCGGCCGCACTCCGCAGACGAACGAGACCGGACGCGCGGCCCTCCTTCGGATCGCGTTGGCGCAGGAGGACCCGCTGCGACCAGTCCATCTCCGGGAACTGGGCGCGTCTGGGGGACTGAACCTCAGGGCCGATCATCTTCCAGGCCTTCAGGGAGCGGAGGCCGGTCCGCTTCCGTCAGTTGTGGACCGGCTCGGCTGCGATGTCGATCCAGTCGATGTCAGCACCGAGGAAGGACGCTCGCTCCTGTCTTCGTACATCTGGGTCGACGACGTTGAGCGTTTCGACCGGCTCAGGCACGCTCTCAAGGTCGCCGTCGCCGTTCCGGCCACGGTGGTCAGAGCGGATGCCGCCGACTTCGCGGCGACCGTGCGGCCGCGGGACGGGGTCACCACGGTCGTGTGGCACAGCGCCATGTGGGTCTACCTACCTCAGGACACCCGCAGGAGTGCCTATGCGGCGATCCGTGGCGCGGGAGCCATGGCAACCGCGTCCGCACCGCTCAGTCACGTGTCATGGGAGTGGCACGGGACCACCGAGGGTCACGATGCGTTCAGCCTGGTGCGACGTCGATGGAACGGCGGTCCGGACGATGGGCGACCGTGCCTGCTCGCAACCGGACTCAGTCACGGGCGCGACGTCCGCGTGATCCACGGCGCACCCTGGCTGCGAACTGATCCGCTGATCACCTGGGCGGCGTGAGTCAGTCCAGCGGGCCGATTCCCAACGGTGCGCCAAGCGCGGCCGCGCTCACCGCGACGAGTTCGCGATTCGTGGCGGTCCGAGGGATCGGACCTCCTGCGGCCAGCTGCGACTTGGAGAGCTTGCCACCGTCATCGGCCGTGATGAGGCCGTGGTGCCGGAAGTCGACCTCGAGCAGTCTCTCGGCGCCCAGCCACGGCGCCAGGAAGAGCTGTGCCGCGGTGGATGGGATGAGGTCCTGCCCGCGCACGACGTGGCTGACCTCGGCATCGCGATCCTCGATGACCGAGGCGAGCTGATAGGCCGGCGAGTCTTCGCGCCGCCATAGGACGAAGTCGCCCATCGACTCGGCAAGCGGTATGTCCTGACCCTCGACTGTCACGACGGTCCCCGGCGTCACGTGAACCCGCATCGCGGTGGAGCCGGGCGTCGGGACATGGCCTGCATCCCGGCAGCCTCCCGGGCATCCGCCCACCGCGGGTCCGCGCAGTTGGCTGCGCGAGCATCTGCATGCGTAGACGTCCAACCCTCGGACGCGTGCCTTGTCGAGCTCTGCCCGGTAGTACTCGGTGCGCTGGCGCATCGAGTGGTGCTGGACGAAGTCCTCAGCGTCGGTCGGTCCGACGTGCCACTCGATCCCGAGCCAGGCGAGTGTGTCGAAGATGTCCTCGACGTACTCCGGGCGAGTGCGGGGCGCGTCCATGTCGTCGATCCGCAGGATGATGTCCGCTCTCGCGCGGGCGGCGAGCCAGGCCACGAGCTGGGCGTTCACGGCGTTGCCGACGTGCAGATAGCCGCTGGGAGTCGGGGCGAACCTGGTGATCACGGTGCGCAGACCTCGGTCGAGCGAGAGGGCGTCGCCCGCGCACGAGACTTCTCGTTCGTTGTCCGCATGCGCTCATCCTCGCAAGCCAGACACAATGCCGCCATGGACACGGCCATTCCTCTGGCGTTCACGGCATCGTGGGCGGCAGGGATCAATCCGTACCTCCTCGTGCTGCTGATGGGAATCATCGGGCGGACGACCGACTGGGATGTCCCCGCTGGACTCGAGCGAACGGACGTTCTGGTCATCTTCGCGGTGCTCGCCGTCGTCGATACGGTTGCCGACAAGATCATGTGGCTGGACTCCGCATGGGACGCCGTCAACACCGTGATCCGACCGATCGCCGGCGCCGTGGTGGCCGCGCTGATCGCAGCGCCCTCGACGGATATCCCGACGGCGGCCGTGGCGGCAGCCGGCGGGGGCGTTGCCCTCGCTGCGCATTTCGCGAAGGCGACCACCCGATTGGCCGTCAACACGTCACCTGAGCCCGCCAGCAACGTCGTCGTCTCGGTGATGGAGGACGTGGCGGTCGCCGGGACGGTGGTGATCGCAGTGGTGAACCCATGGGTTGCTGCCGCGATCGCGGCAGTCCTGCTGATCGGGGCACTCGTCGTGGCCGTCATCCTTGCTCGGACGGCTAGGCGCGGTGTGCGTCGCCTCAGATCCGGCCTACGGGCGTGACGCTGCCTTGATGTCGCGTGCGTACGCGTCGACGAACGGCATGCCGCCCAGGGCCAGGATGGCATCCCGAAGAATGGTGACGATCTCGTCGGCGTCCATCGTCCGAGCATCGATCGGAAGCGCCGGTGACAGGGCGATCTCGACCTGACGGCGCCCCCGCTTGCTGCCCAGGTAGGTGGTCGTGATCGCATGGACCGGCACGTCCGGGTTGCCTTGGATCACCGGTATGAGGATCCGCTTGTGCAGTCGGTGCAGCGACTTGTGGTCCGGGGACCTCGTGCCCTCGGGGTACAGGCCGAGCTTGCCGCCGTCATCGAGCGTGCGCCTGGCCATGTCGAGTGCCCACCGCGTGGACTCCTCGTCCCCTCGGCGCAGGGGGATCTGGCCCATCAGCCGGAAGAAGACCGCCCCGCGCCGCTCGAACACCTCCACCTTGGTGAAGGCCGTGACGCGCCACCAGTGGCTGATCACCGCGGCCACCGGGTCCATGGCCGAGACATGATTGCCCACCAGGATGGCTGCTCCTGGCGTCACGTTCTGCGAGCCGGTCGCCCGCACCGACCAGCGCAGGCGCAAGACTCGCATCGCGGCGATCGTGGCCCAGTAGGTCCGAGCGCGCCCCGGACGCCCGATTCGCACGCCGGGGTAGAGGACACGGCCCTCCGCGAGAGCTGCCTGGTAGTCGGCAGGTTCTGCGCTCATGTGCTGCTCACCGTCCGAGTCGCTTCAGTGCCGGAACGACTCAGTGTGACTCGGGTCGTGCGGGAGTCGCGAGGGCAAACTCTCGAGGAAGGCGGTAGCAGTGGCGAGATCATCGTAGAAGAGTTCTGCGAGATCGTGGCCGAATCCGTTGCGAACCACCACGCGCAGCCCTGACACCTCCGTCAGATTGGCTGGCAGGCTGTAGGCCGGGACCTGCCAGCCGCGTTCGCGCATCTTGGCGGACACGTCGTACACGGTGTAGTTGGTCACGTCTGGCTTGAGCCGGAAGAAGAAGACCGGCAGCTCGGAGCCGTCCGACAGCAGTTCGTATGGGCCGAGGTCGGCGATGCGGCCCGACAGGTACCGGGCCGTGTCGCGACAGGCCTGCTGGATCTCGCGGTAGCCCTCGCGGCCCAGTCGGATCAGGTTGTAGTACTGGGCGATGACCTGGGAACCCGGCCGGGAGAAGTTCAGGGCGAAGGTGGGCATGTCGCCGCCCAGGTAGTTGACGTGGAACACGAGGTCCTCGGGCAGGTCCTCTGGCGTGCGCCAGACGACCCAGCCGACCCCGGGGTAGACCAGTCCGTACTTGTGACCGGAGGCATTGATCGACCGCACCCGGGGAACTCGGAAGTCCCATTCCAGTTCGGTATCCAGGAAGGGGGCGACAAACCCGCCAGAGGCCGCGTCGACGTGGACCGGAATATCGGGACCGCCGGAAGCCGCAAGCGCGTCCAGCGCGTCGGCGATGTCCTTGACCGGCTCGTACGATCCGTCGAAGGTCGACCCGAGGATCGCCACGACGCCGATGGTGTTCTCGTCGCACAGCTTGAGTGCCTCCTCGGCGTTCAGCTGCAGGCGACCCTCCTCGATCGGGGCGTACCGGGGCTCCACATCCCAGTAGCGGCAGAACTTCTCCCACACCACCTGGACGTTGATCCCCATCACGAGGTTGGGCTTGTCGGTCGGCAGGCCCGCAGCCTCGCGACGTTGCCGCCACCGCCACTTGAGCGCCAGCCCGGCGAGCATCACGGCCTCACTCGACCCGGTCGTCGACGTGCCCGTGGCCGACTCGTGATCGGGGGAGTTCCACAGTGCCGACAGCATCCGCACGCAGCGGCCCTCGATCGCCGCCGTCTGCGGGTACTCGTCCTTGTCGATCATGTTCTTGTCCATGGTCTCGGCGAACAGCACGTTCGCCTGCTCGTCCATGAACGTCGTCACGAACGTCGCCACGTTCTGCCTGGAGTTCCCGTCCAGCATGAGCTCGTCATGGATCAGCCGGTAGGCGACCCGAGGATCCATCCCATCATCCGGAATCTCGTCCTTCGGGATGCCGATCGCCGCCCGCGGCCGTGCGTACACCGGGGTGATCGCGTGCCGGCCAATTTCCTCGAGGTCCTCCGAATGCAGTGCCATGTCGTAAATCTAGCCCAGGCTCTCCTCCTCGGAATACGTGCCGCGATCTGGTAGGAAAGGCCCAGCGCTCGCCGCTCGGATGGACCTAGCATGGCAGCGCCGAACCGGGCCACGCGGAGCGGGGGTGACCAGTGCAGTCCGAACCAGCCGTCATCCGATTCCGCTCCGGTGGACCCCGAAACGGTCATGTGGGAGATGTCCGTCGACTTGCTGGCGATCGCCAACCAGGAGGGCTTCTTCACCCGCGTGAGTCCCAGCTGGGAGCGCGCGCTGGGCCATTCGATGGAGACGATGACGGGTCGGCCCTACATCGAGTTCGTCCACCCCGAAGACGTCGCCGACACCCTCGCGGCCGCCGCTGAGCTGTCGGTGCCCGGGCACGTCACCATCGGCTTCGACTGCCGCTACCGGGCAGCAGACGGCAGCTACCACTGGCTGGACTGGAACGTGCAGGTCACGGACCAGGGCGAGCTCTACTGCATCGCCCGCGATGTGACCGAGCTGCGGAAGGCGCAGGACGAACTCAGGGTCGCCGCGCGGTACACCCGACGCCTCATCGAGGCGAGCCTGGATCCCCTGATCACGGTGAACGCCAACGGTGCCATCACGGATGTCAACGAGGCCGCCGAGATCGCCACCGGCCGGACCCGGGGCGACTTGATCGGAAGCGATTTCGGCGACTACTTCACCGATCCGGCCGCGGCCCGTGGGGCCTATGAGGAGGCGTTCGCACGAGGCAGGGTGACGGACGTCCCGCTCGCCATCCGGCATCTGTCCGGTCCGCCGATGCACGTCGTCTTCAATGCGACGGTGTACCGGGACGATCGTGGGTACATCGCCGGCGTGTTTGCGGCCGCGCGGGACGTCACGAAGCTTCGACAGGTCAGCGAGGCCCTGAGGGCTGAGTCCCAGTTCCGGCTCGCCATGGAGTACTCCGCCAGCGCGATGTGCCTCGTCGCTCCCGACGGCAGGTTCCTGCGGGGGAACCAGGCCATTACGGAGCTTCTCGGGCGTAGCGAGGCGGAGCTCCAGAGATCGACCTGGCAGCAGCTGACTCACCCCGATGACCTCGACACAGACCTCACGCTCCTCGGGGAAATCCTCGACGGCACCAGGGATCGATATCGACTCGTGAAGCGGTACCTGCGGCCGGATGGGGAGGTCATCTGGGGGGACCTGTCAGTCGGTGCGGTGCGCAACGCGGACGGCACCGTTCACTACCTGGTGTCGCACATCATCGACATCACGGAACGGGTGCGGGCCGAGGTCGCCCTGGCTGAGCGAGAGGGCATGCTCCGCCTCGTCCTCGACAACTCGGCTGAGTCAGTCATGCGCATCGATCGAGACCTGCGGATCGAGTACGTGAACGAGCGAGTGGCGGCCCTCGCCGGCATTCCGATGGGGGAGTGGCTCGGCAAGACCTTCAAGGAACTCGGCTTCGCGCACGACTTGTGCGAGCTCTGGGACGGGCATCATCGTCGGGTCTTCGACACCGGCGAGCCGGTGACGTACGAGTACGACATCGAGAACCTCGAGGGGCATCGTTGGTACGAGGTCACCGCGACTCCTGATCAGACGGGCGATGACGAAATCGAACACATCGTTACGACTGCCTGGGACATCACCAGCCGGAAGGCCTCTGACGCCGAGCTCCAGCACCTGGCAACGCGAGACCCACTCACCGGACTGGCCAATCGCACGGCGCTGGTGGACGAGATCCACCGTGCGCTAAGCGCGGGACGACGGGCGGACACCTCGACCGCCGTGCTCCTGCTTGACCTGGACCGGTTCAAGAACGTGAACGATTCCCTGGGGCACGCCGTCGGCGACGCCCTGCTACGGGCGGCGGCGGACCGGATGCTTGCCACGGTTCGCGGGAGCGACCTGGTCGCCCGCGCAGGTGGCGATGAATTCGTGGTGGTGATGCGCGACCTCGCCGCGCCCTCGGAGGCCTTCCACGGGGCGTGGCGCCTGGTGAGTGCCTTCCGTGAGCCTTTCACCATCGAGGGCGCCGAGATGTTCACTACCGCCAGCATCGGGGTGGCCATCGCATCGAATGGGAGCCAGCCGGACGACCTGGTACGCGAAGCCGACAGTGCCCTCTACGTGGCAAAGGAGGACGGCCGCGATCGCGTGTCGGTGTTCAACGAGGAGCTCCGTGCCGCCGCGACCGCGCGGCTGACGATCGAGGGCGAGCTCCGCCATGCGCTGGAGCGGGACGAGCTCGAGGTCTGGTACCAACCGGAGATCGAACTCTCCAGCGGTCGCGTCGTCGCGGTGGAGGCCCTTCTCCGCTGGCGCCGGCCCAACGGCGTGATCTTTCCGGCGGAACAATTCATCGGCGTGGCTGAGGACACCGGACTGATCCTCAGCATCGGCGACTGGGTGCTTCAGCAGGTCTGTGCCCAGGCAGCGGCGTGGGCACGGATGCCAGAGCACGCGCCGTTGACGGTGCGAGTCAACCTCTCAGCCGTGCAACTCAATGAGGCGGGTCTTCTCGACTCCGTCGACCGGGCCCTTTCGGACAGCGAGCTTGATCCCGCTGTTCTCTGCGTCGAGATCACCGAGACCGCCCTCCTTCGCGAGACGGCGGTCGTGCGCGAGAACCTCGCCGGACTGCGAAGCCGGGGAATCCAGATCGCGGTGGACGACTTCGGCACCGGGTATGCATCCCTCGCCTATCTTCGGGACTATCCGGTGCATCTGCTGAAGATCGACCGTAGCTTCGTCTCCACGCTGACCACCAGCTCCCGCAGCCACGGCCTGGTGGCCGGCATCGTCGCGCTCGCTGACGCGCTGGGGATCTCGGTCACGGCCGAAGGGGTCGAGACCCAGGCCCAGACCGACGTCCTGCGCGCGCTTCGGTGCCCGGGTGCCCAGGGCTTCCTCTACTCACCCGCGGTGCCGAGTGATGAGCTGACCAGCCTCCTCGGACGGCGATTCGATCGGGTGGAATAGGCATGACGGCCTGGATCCCCGAGGCCAGCCCGGCTGACCTGGATCCGATCTACGCGACGGGTTCGGGTGCGGGTCGGCCGTAGAGGTACCCCTGGGCGTGCTCCCATCCGGCGGCCGCGACAACGTCGGCCTGCTGGGAGGTCTCCACGCCCTCGGCGATACCGACCAAGCCCAGCCGCCGGACAAGTGCGGCCAGCCCCGAAACGATTGCTGCCGTTCGCCTATCGGTCGCGGTCACGTCCTGGACGAAACTGGCGTCGAGCTTGATGCCGGTGACCGGGAGGTCGCGCAGCAGGGAGATGGGGGAGTAGCCGGTGCCGAAGTCATCGAGGTGCAGCCCCACGCCGATGTCGCGAAGACCACGCAGATCGGCGAGCGTCGAACTCATCGCACTCAGAACCGCGGTCTCGGTGACCTCGATGACCAAGCGCTCCGGCGGCACCCCGTACCTGTCAAGGGTCGACCGGAATGATGCCGCCCAGTCGGGCTGGCCCAACTGCACCGCGGACACATTGACACTCATGCAACGAGTGTCGCCAGGGTGTTCGGACAGGTATCGGCACACATCGTCGAGGACCAGGTCACCCAGGCCCGAGATCAGGCCGGTCTCCTCGGCGACCCCAAGGAATTCGGACGGAGGCAGGACGCCTCGACTCGGGTGCCGCCAGCGCACCAGGGCCTCGTGGCCGGCCACCGTGCCGTCCGCGAAGGAGACGATGGGCATGTAGTGGGCAACGAATTGCCGTTGGGCGATCGCGGCGGAGATCTCCTCGACGAGGACCATCCTGGCAACGGCGTGCCGGTGCATGTCCTCGTCGGAGAACTGCCACCTGTTTCGGCCGCCGGCCTTGGCGCGGAACAGGGCGGCGTCGGCGTCTCGGAGCATGCTCTCGGAGGTGGACCGAGCGGTGGACATGCTGATCCCGATGGACGCGGCCGGAACGAACTGGTGGCCGCTGAGGAGCACTGTCGAAGACAGCCCCTCCAGGATCGCGTGGGCAACCGTCTCCAGTTCGGAGGCCGAGGTCACGTCCGGGGCAAGGATGATGAATTCGTCACCGCCCGACCGCCCGAGGTGACACGACGTCGGAACTGCGGCCTGCAGGCGCTCCGCAACCTGGATGAGGAGCTCGTCACCGGCAGTGTGGCCAAGGGAATCGTTGACCACCTTGAACTGATCGAGGTCCACGAGCAGGAGTCCCACGTGCCGGCCTGTGCGCTTGGCCGCCTGGAGCTCGCTCGGCAGGATGTCCAGGATCCAGAGTCGGTTGCGCAGTCCCGTGAGGGAGTCGTGCAGAGCCTGGTATTCCAGATCGGCTCTCGCCTGACGCTCGGCCGTCACGTCCTCCACCTGGACCAGGAACCGCACGGAGCGGGCCGGTGTGGCCGGCAGCGCGACGACGGCACATCGGGTCCACACGGCTGTGCCTGATCGATGAAGCAGTCGTAGGTCGCTGAGAACCAAACTGCCCTCGCGTTGCTCGATCCCCAGCATCGAGGCGCGGAGTCGATCCCGGTCGTCCTCGTGAACGAAACTCTCGACCGACGTGCCTTCCCACGCGACGCGGGGGTGTCCAAGCAACCGACTCAGCGATCTGTTGGCCTCGAGGACGTACCCCCCGCTGTTCACGATGGCCATGCCGATGGCCGCCGAGTGCACCGCCGAGCGGAACACCGCCTCGGAGTCCGCAAGATTCGTCTCAGCAATCGTCTGCTCGTGAACGTCCCGCAGTCCCACTGCCATGCCGTCGTGCTCGCCTACTGCTGTCAGGACGGGACTGGCGAGGATCGCCATCCAGCGGTAGTCACCGGACTTGGTGCGGTAGCGAGCTGTTACCCGCACGCGTTCGGTGCCCCCGCGCACCTTCGCCCGCTTCTCGAGGATCCGGTCCTGGTCGTCCACGTGGATCAGGTCCAGTGACGGCGTGCCGATGAGGTCGGCCAGCGACCACCCGAGCGCGGCTTCGATCGATGGCGAGATCCACGTGAACCGTCCGGACGCGTCGGTCCGGTACACAACGTCCGATGCGTGCTCCGCCAGCAGGCGGAACTGCTGGCGTGACTCGCGCATCTCGGATTCGCGGGTCATCTGCTCGGTGACGTCCCGGCCGAGCATGACGTAGCCGTCCCCGAAGGGGAACACCTCGAAGTCGAAGGAACCCTTCACGCCGTTCTCGTCGAAGGCTGGGATGCTGATCTGACGCTTGCGCCCCGACTCGACGATGTCCCGATAGTTAGCGAAGAGGCCGGTCGGCACGTGCGACGGGAACAACTCGACCAGCCCACGACCGATGAGGTCCTCCGCCGGACGATTCATCATGTGCAGGGCAGCCGTGTTCAGGTAGCGATACTCGAAGTCGGTGATGGTGCCATCCGCGTCACGACGAGAACTGGTGATGATGAGGATCTCGTCGACCTGGTCCATGGCGTCGCGGAATACGTGATCAGGATCGATCCCCGTCGAGGGGACCGGTTCCACCTGCGCGTTGTCCACGACGACCCCAACCCCGGTGAGTCCGTGCACAGAAACTGCGGGAGATCCCCGCCCGCCTGCATGCACGCCCAGTGTGACAGCGAACCGTGACGGGATGCGCGGCCAATGCTCAAAGAAGGACTCGGCGAGCAAACGCTGCCGCGTCAGCGGATAGTAGAAGCGAGGGAGTCGCCATGCGCACGCAGTCATGGGTCGTCGGTGCTGCCATCGCCTGCCTGCTCGTGTCGACAACACCGAGTCAGGCCGCATCCTCGGATCCGGCAGAGGCGCTGGCCGAGGCAGCCCGAACTACCGCGACCATGGCGCTGTCCGGCATCGACGTCACACAGGAGATCAGGCTCAGCAAGGCGGCCCAACTATTCGACGTGCTGACGCCTCGTGTTCGCGGCCGGGTCTCGGCCGGCAGCACCCTGCGGGCCCACGGTGCGATGACCGCCGACGGGCGCAAGTCCTACATCGTGCGGGATGCGACTGGGCGACTGATTGCGGCGATGGGTCAAACCGACGTGTCCGAGGGAGGTGAGTGGGCCACCCCGTCTGCCATCTGGCTTCAGGACGATGAGCAGGATTTCTCCCGTGATCGCCGGATAGCCCAATCGACGGCCCTCACCGGGCTGGCGAGCGGTCGGCTCGGAAGGCGACCTTTGGTGTGGATGTACAACCCCGTCGATCTGGTCGTCCCGCCGCAGGCCGAAGACGACTTCCTGTGGAGCAACATGCGCCTCACCACCGACGTCTCGGGTCGACTGATCGTCACTGGCGACATCGACGAGGTGGATACCGAGAGTGACGATCCGTGCAAGCACATGGACGTGAAGGTCACCATCGGCGCAAGCGGAGCTATCGACGCTGCAGAGTGGACCGATGTATGCCCGGGCCGCGGCCGGGTTCAGTTCGCCGCCACCGCCACATACCTGGACCCGGTCCTCGACCAGCCGACGCATCCTCGGCTGACGGCCGATGCGGCAATGACGCGAAGGGCACCTGGCGCATCGGTGGCCTGGCGTGCACTCGCCCGTGCGTCATCGCGAACGATGACGCAAACCACGGAGGGTTTTCAGGTGACGATCGTCAACTCCTTCAACGGCGAGACACCGCGAACGTGGGAGGTGACCTACCTGATCGACGGATCCGTCCTGGGACCGTCGGGTCAACCGGCGTACAGCTACTCCTCGAGCAGCGGCCCGAATGCCTTCGGCTGGAACCCGGACGACCGAACGTGGATGATGATTCCGCCCAAATCGCAGCCCGGGAGCTTCGACTGGACCAAGGCGGTCGAGGCGGCCGGCGTCACCGCGACGACGATCAGCCATGTGCCCGCCGTGCCCAGCCTCGGTACGTCCGCGCGGCTGGCACGTATACCGGCCTGGGGGCCGTCACGCGTCACGATCGCGCTGGCGGATGCCCTGAGCATCCTGGATGCGGTCAACGTCGCCGGTCAGCCTGGCGTGGTCACCCGGGTCGCGGCGAAGAATGGGGGCTGGGTCTATCGGATCAGGCCCCGCCCGGGTCGCTCAAGGGTAGTCATCACGCCGACCGGAATCGGGGTTGATGAGATGCGAGTGACGGTGAATGCCGAAGGCGCCGTCGAGAAGACCGTGTCGACATCCAGCGGTCGCAACGGCAGCACACGGTATGTCCGAACGATCGTCACTGGTCCGGTGTCCGTCGCCAGGCCGGAGCCACCCACCATCGACTACTCGGTCATCGCACCATTCCTAACGCAGACCGAGTAGGCCACTCGACCACCACGACGTGGAAGACCGTCGCTAGCCCGCCCAGGTGCGTCCCCACCCGCGGGGGTAGAGCGTGGCACGGGGTGGGGATCCCGCGGCGGGAACCGCGACCGGAAGCACACCGGGGGTTCGTCCACCCATCAAGGCTTCCGCGACGGCATCGAGGTTCGTCGGCGCGTATCCGTAGGTCGTAGCCACCGCTGCCGCCCCGTCGGCCCATGCGGCGTCGTAGGGGCCGTTCACCGGGACCACGATCACGGGGACGCCGGTCGCGATCAAGCGACGGATCAGCCGCTGCTGACCGGCGTCGGCGAACACGTTGTACGTCAGCAGGACCACCGCGGACGTTTGTCGGGCTGCAGAGACGGCACCGGTGATGACGCTCTCGTCCGCTCCGAACCCGGTCACCATGCTCGGTCGTCTGCAGCCCACGCGCGCTCAGCGCCGCGGTCATCGCCGGCACGGCAGTTGACCCAGTGCCGGCCACGAGGATCCGGCCCGTCGTGCCGCTCAGCGGGGCTACGGCGCCATCCGGCGCGATCAGGGTCACCGAATCCAGGGCGATCCGGTCCATCTCGGCCAGGTGATCCGCCGCCCCGACCGTTGCCGCAACGTCCGGCAGCGTGCCGCGCCAGGGTGGGTCGAGCATTCCCGCATTCATCTTCATCTGCAGGATGCGACGCACCGAGCGATCAAGGCGCTCGCGGGTCACGGTGCCGTCCCTGACGGCCACCCGCATCGCCTTGATCGCCGCAGGCAGGTTGACCGGCATCAGCAGCATGTCGTTGCCGGCCACGAACGCGTCGACGACGACGCGTCGTTGCGGGATCGCGCTCAGGGCGGCCGCCTGCAGCGAGTCGGTGATGACGGCTCCGCGGAATCCCAGTTCCTGGCGCAGGATGCGAGTGACCACCTTGCGCGACAGGCTCGTGGGGCGGTCGGACCCGACGAGCTTCGGGGCGACGAGGTGGGCGGTCAGGACGGCCTCGACACCAGAGTCGATGGCCGCGGAGAACGCCGGGAAGTCGCGGTTCCGGAACTGTGCTGCGGTCTGGGCGGAACGGGCGATGCCGAAATCGCTGTTCGCCTTCGAGCTGCCCAGACCCGGGAAGTGCTTCACTGCCGACGCCACGCCGCCGGCGCGCTGGCCCTGTACAGCCGATCGCACGAAGACAGCGACCTTCTCCGGGTCGTCCCCGAAGCTCCGTGCCCCGTCCACCTGGTTGTACGGCAGCGTGTTGACGTCCGCCACGGGAGCGAGATTCCAGTTGATGCCGAGTGACCGCATCTCCTGCGCCATGATCCTTCCGGCTTCGATAGGCGTTGTTCGGATCCTCGGTCGCACCGACCGCCATGTTGCCCGGGGAGATGCTCGCGGGAGCGTTCAACCGCCAGACGGTTCCGCCCTCCTGATCGATGGAGATCGAGAGCGGGACTCCGGCGCCGCTGTCGATCGCGACGTCCTGAAGCTCACCGGAGAGCGCCGCCAACTGCGTTGGTGAGGACACGTTCGCGCTGAAGTAGACGACGCCACCCACGTTGTACGTTCTCACCGCCTCGGCCGCAGTGGCGACGCCGAGCGCCTTCATGTTGGCGGCGGTGCTGCTCCCGTCGGCCTCAGTCGCCGTCGTTCCCGCGAAGGACACGACGAACAGCTGGCCGATCTTCTCGTCCAGCGACATGCCGGCCAGGATCCGGTCGATGCGCTGGTCGTCCGATCCAGTCGGAGAGTTGGCCGCTGCGGCCGACGACGGCGCGTTCACGGCTGCCGCAGCGTCGGAGCCGTCGCCGGACGTCCCGGAGTTCGACCACGGCGAAGCGACGACGAGAATCGGAACGCCGACGACCACGCCGAGAGCCAGGGCGGCTATGGCCACCCGTTTCGTCGCCAACGCGAACATACGTCGTGATGCTAGCCCCGCCGGCGCGGATAGCCTCTGTGCATGGCTCAGTCGCATGACACGGACGACCTCCTGCCTGACCTGGGCCTGGCGGATGTGATGCGGCAGCGGCCCGCAGGGATCGGTTCGCTACGCATGATCATCCGCGTCGCCGTTGCCGTCACCGTCTCCTGGGCGATTGCCGTGGCGTTCTCCCAGAGCACCTTGGGCATCTTCGCGCCGATCACCACTCTGATCGTCGTGCAATCCTCGCCGTGGAGCACTCTGGGAGTCTCGGTCCAGCGCATCCTGGGGACGGGCCTGGGCGTCTTGGCCGCGTCACTGTGGGTCAACGCGGTCGGGTTGACGTGGTGGTCGTTCCTCATCGGCGTCCTGGCCGCCCTGCTCGTGGCCAGGGCGCTGCCGTGGTCCCTCGGCGGACAGCTCCAGATCCCGATCGCGGTCGTGTTCGTGCTCGCGATCGGCGCGGGCAGCCTCGCACCCGACATGTGGCGGGTGATCGACGTGATCATCGGTGGTCTCGTCGGCATCGCGGCCGTCTTCGTCTTCCCGCCCCGACCACGTCCAGGAGCCTTCGACTCCGCGGTTGAGGTATACCGCGACGCGATCATCGAGACCCTGCGCAGCGTGGGACGCGAGTCGGGATCACTTCCGGCAGCCATTGGTTGACGACGACGTGCACGACTTCGTGATCGAGAGCCGTCGCCTCCGCAGCCTTGCCGAAGACTCCCGGACTCGAACTGGTGCAACTCGTCGAGAGCAGCCACTTCAACATGCGTGCGGCCGGAGTGGCAGACGGCACGACGTTGAGGGCGACGCGGCTGCGGCGTCTCAGCGCCATCGGGCTGCAGGTGCGCGGCATCGTGGGAGCCGCGAACCGGCTCTACGACCACGACGGACCCCCCGCCATCCTGGTCGCGGCGGACTTCCGGGCACTCATCGAGCAAGAGGCGGAGCTCATGGAGACGGTCCTCGGAAGCCCGGGCCAGCCGCTCGCCGGAACCGACCGGACCGCCGCCGACCAGCGTGACCGCGAACTCCAGGCGGCGCTGCGCGAGACAGCGGATGCCGTGGCAGCGGAGCACGGGGGAGTGGGCGGGGTTCTGGAGTCGATCGCCCTGCTCGGCAGGCTCGATCACGTGCGCGCGCAGCTCGCGGACTATCCGTCGTGGGACGACTGAACCCGATTGCTCGGTCGAGCGCAGATCTCAGCCGGCCCTCGTCAGAATCAACCCCTTCGACCCCGCCAGTTGTCGAGCGCGGTAGCGTCGCCCATCTTCCTGATAGGGGGCATCGTGATCAGCGCAGCCGAATTGACCGAACTTCCGATCTTCGCCGACCTCGGCGCCGACGACCTGGCCTTCCTCGCGCGGTCGGTCGAGGACGTGCGGCTCGTCGAGGGAGAGTATGCGGGCCACGAAGGCGAGGAGAGAGCCCTCTTCGTCATCGTGGAAGGCCGAACCGAACTGACCAAAGTCGTTCACGGCGTCGAGACGGTCATCGCGATCCGCCTGCCCGGGGAACTGGCCGGCGAGGTCCCCATGACGTTCAGCACGCCCCTGCCCGCCAGCATCCGGGCCGTCGAGCCGTCACGCCTGCTCAAGCTCAGTGTTGCCGTCTTCTACAACCTGGCGGCACGGGCCCCACAGGTCTCTGCGACGGTGGCGGCCGCGGCGCTCGAACGTATGGAGATGCTTCGGGAGGCGGCCCTTCGGCCCCTGCAACCCGCCATCCGGGTCTTCGGATCGCCGCAGGACCCCAGCGTCCGCGCGATCGAGGCCTTCCTCCATCGCAACCGGATCCTCTACGAGTCAGTCGCTCCGGAGCCAACCGCAGGCGCCGAAGGCGCCGAAGGCGATGCTTCGGGCGGATCAGCCGTCGTGGAGGCGTCGGACGGTACCCGCCTTGTCGCGCCGACCAGCAGGGAGCTCGCGCGATTGGCGGGCCTCTCCGTCGCTCCCGAGTGGCAGACCTATGACGTGGTGATCGTGGGTGGCGGCCCTGCCGGGCTCGCGGCCGCCGTCAACGGCGCCTCGGAGGGACTGCGCACGGTCATCGTGGAGAAATTCGCGCCCGGGGGACAGGCAGGGACATCGACCCGGATCGAGAACTATCTCGGTTTCCCCGTCGGCGTCAGTGGAGATGACCTCGCCAGCAACGCTCTGAAGCAGGCGAAGCGGCTCGGCGCGGAGGTCGTCGTGACTCGTGACGTCGTCCGCCTCGACCCGACCACCCTCAGCGTGGGCCTTGACGGAGGTGGGGTACTCGGGCGAAGTCCGTGATCATTGCCTCTGGCGTCGAGTGGCGACGCCTGGGCAGCGGTTCCGTGGACCGCCTCTTGGGGTCGGGTGTCTACTACGGCGCGGCTCGGAGCGACGCCGCTTTGACTCAGGGGCAGGATGTTTTCCTGATCGGGGCGGGAAACTCCGCCGGCCAGGCCGCCCTCTTCTTCTCCAGGCATGCGAAGTCCGTCACGCTCGTCGTGCGCGCAGAGTCGCTGACGTCGAGCATGTCCCAGTACCTCATCGACCAGATCGCGACGAAGTCGAACATCCGAGTCGCGACCAGGTCGGAGGTCGTGAGCGTGCACGGAGAAGATCAACTCGAGGCAATTGACATCGTCGACCGCCGCACCGGATCGGTCGCCCGGCAGGAGACGTCAGCCCTCTTCGTCCTCATCGGCGCCGACGCCGTCACCGGCTGGCTGCCGCAAGAGATTGATCGCGACGAGAACGGATTCATCCTCACTGGTGGTGACATACAGATGGGGGGTCGATGGACCGCGACCCGCCCCGCGTTCGCACTCGAGACCAGCGTCGAGGGCGTGTTCGCCGTGGGAGACGTCAGGGCCGGGTCCGTCAAGCGGGTCGCCGCCGCGGTGGGCGAGGGCGGGATGGCGATCGCCTACGTCCACCGGCACTTGACGGCGACCGCCAACGCCTGAGCTGCCAGGCGAGCGACGGGATCTTCGGCACGCAGGCGAGTCAGCCCCGAACAACGCCATCCGCGTGCCGAATGCTCGCCCGGCACCGCAACGGCAGGTGTACTGTGCGCGGATACTGGAGGGTGGCCACGATGTCAGATGGATCGCGAGCCGAGACGATGCACATGCTCGCCAGCACGCCGCTGTTCGCCGGTCTGACGAAGCGGCAGCTCACTGCGGTCGCCAAAGTGGTGGATCACCAGGCCTACGAGCCCGGCGCTGTTCTCGTCAGGGAGCAGGAGGAGGTCCAACGGCTCATCATCATCCGAAGTGGCACTGCCGCAGTCACAAGAAGAGGCGTGGTCTCCACGGAGGGTGGGGGAGTTCAGCAAGGAGCAAGTCGTCGGCTCGGCACCGTCGGACCGGGCGACGTCGTGGGAGAGCTGTCGCTCATCGACGGAAAGCTGGCATCCGCTTCCGTCGTGGCCGAGAGTCCCCTGGAGGCGCTGCTGCTCTACCGGACGAGGTTCAGGAAGCTGCTGAGTTCGATGCCCGAGCTATATCCCCGCCTCCTCGTCGGGATGGCCGGACGGATCCGGGAGATCAGTCATCGCAACGACGTCATTGGCTGACGTACGTTCGATGGTCCTGCCCGACGACTGGCACCGGCACACGACCGGCGCAGGCTCATGCACACTGCTTCGGCGAAGGAGCCCGCGCAGAAGTACCTGAGGGGCTGAGATGTCCTAGTGAGTTCACCACACACCTCGACGTCCAAGATCATGATCTACCTGCTGATCTTGACGGTCGTGGCCGGTTTCGCGCCCACGATGGTCTTCGGGGCCCTCGGCTGGACCTCTGTGCTCACGCTGTCGATGCTCGGTGGTCTCGCGACCATGTTGGCCACCGTGATGGGACAGGGCTGGAAGACCGGGCTCTGGCTCGCAGTTCCCTTTGCCGCCTTCACCGCGGCTGTCGTCTGGACGGCACCGTATGCACTTCTGGCAGCCCTGGTCATGGCCGCAGCAGCGTTCGCGCGGGGGTACTGCGCTACCACCGGGCTTCACAACGCCCTGATGATGTCGGTCATCTCGCTTGGCTTCATCGTCGCCCAGCCCCCCGATCCGGGTTCCGTTCTCCCGGCGCCGGTCTTCGCCGGTCTCGTCGTTCTGGCAACGTCGCTCTGGGTCACGCTTGTCGTCTTTGCCGTCCGGCGCTGGATGCACCCGATGAAGCTTGTTGCCATACCGCGCGCTCGTGCGCTGGGCTACAGCTCGGTTCTCGCCATCATGGTCGGTGTCGCCACCTGGTTCGTCGTTCACTTCGACCTTGGTCACGCCGGCGGCTGGATAATCCTCACCATTGTCGTGGTCTTCCAGCCCTCTCTCGCGGACGGAATCAGGAAGGGCATAGAGCGCTCTGCCGGCACGCTCTTCGGATTCATCATCGCCATGGTGATAGGGCTTGTGGTCAAGGACACGGCGCTTCTCTACGTCCTGGGGATGGCCCTGATGCTCATCGCCGAGTGGCTCATGCTGTCCGGACGCCCATACTGGCAGTTCGCGACGGCCCTGACTCCCGCGATCGTCCTCGTCGATGGAGCCAACACCTCGGTGGTGCAGGTAGCAGAAGTCCGTCTCGGCGCCACCTTGATTGCGGTTGTCGCCACCATGGCGGTGATGCTCGCACTCACGCCTGTTGTCAAGCACCTGTCTGGCGGCTCCGAGCCGGTCGGCGCAGCACACAATTCGTGAGTCGGGGCGGCTGCGTCCTGGCCAAAATCACCTCAGCGGAGCAGTCTCAGGATCGGATCGCGCCGTAAGGTTCGATCTCCTTCCACCTCCGCCGAGGGGACGAGGGAACGCAAAATCCCCCCACTCTCGTGAGGGGATTCCGTGTCCGAGGGGGGACTTGAACCCCCATTCCCCGTAAAGGGAACTAGCACCTCAAGCTAGCGCGTCTGCCAATTCCGCCACCCGGACGAGTGTGCTGGCACATCATACTCAGGCCCCCGAGGGGCAAGAAATCGGTCCGGAGTGGATGCCGAGCCCTGCGCGGCGCGGCAGGATGTTGACATGACCTCCCCCTCCGGCGCGAACGAGCTGCAGCCCCTGCCCGACGCCGAGGCGGAGGTGGTCACCCTCACTCAGGAGCTCATCCGGATCGACAGCAGCAACTGGGGTGACTCCCCGGAGACCGTCGGCGAGGCCGAGGCGGCCGCCTACTGCGCGGACCGCCTGCGCGAGGTGGGGCTCGACCCCGAGATCATCGTGACGACGAGCGATGCCCGTCGGGCAGTGCATGTGCGCATTCCCGGAACGGATCCCGCGGCCGGTGCGCTGCTGCTGCACGGGCACATCGACGTGGTCCCGGCGATGGCGGAGGACTGGACTCGCCCGCCCTTCGCGGCGGAGATCGCCGACGGCTTCGTCTGGGGTCGCGGGGCCGTCGACATGAAGGACATGGACGCGATGATCCTCGCGGTCGTGCGGTCGTGGGCGCGCAACGGCGTCCGCCCGCGCCGCGACGTCGTCGTCCTCTTCCTCCCTGATGAGGAGGCGGGCAGCGTGCACGGGTCCCACTGGCTCGTCGCGAACCGGCCCGACCTCTTCGAGGGCGTGACCGAGGCGGTGGGCGAGGTCGGGCGGCTTCTCGCTGACGGTGCGCGACGACCTGCGCCTGTATCCGATCCAGACGGCGGAGAAGGGGATCCGCTGGATCCGGCTGCGCGCGCGGGATCGTGCCGGGCATGGATCCATGATCCACACCGACAACGCCGTCACAGCGCTGTGCGAGGCCGTGACCAAGGTGGGCCGCTACCAGTGGCCGGTGCGCCGGACCAAGACCGTCGACGCCTTCCTGTCCGAGCTCTCCGATGCCTACGGGGTGAACCTGGCCGACGCCGAGCTCGACCAGGTGCTCGAGCACCTCGGCACGCTGGGCATGCTCGTCGGCGCGACGCTCCAGAACACGGCCAACCCGACCATGCTGCAGGCCGGCTACAAGCACAACGTGATCCCGGGGGAGGCGGTGGCCAGCATCGACGGGCGGGTGCTGCCGGGCTACGAGGACGAGTTCGAGGAGACCATCCGGCAGATCGTCGGCGACGCGATCAGCGTGGAGTCCGTGATCGAGGACATCGCGATCGAGGCGCCGTTCGACACTCCCACGGTCGACCTGATGGCCAGCGCCCTGCGCGCCGAGGATCCGGGCGCCCGGGCGGTGCCGTACATGATCTCCGGGGGGACCGACGCCAAGGCCTTCTCCGGCATCGGGATCGACTGCTACGGCTTCAGCCCGCTGCGGATGCCCGCTGACCTCGACTACTGGCGCCTGTTCCACGGCGTCGACGAGCGGGTGCCGGTCGACGGGCTGATCTTCGGAGTGCGGGTGCTGGACCGCTTCCTGCGCGCCTGCTGACGGTCCGCTCCGGCGCCGTGCACGGGGGACGGTCGCCTAGGCGGAGCGGACGAACCGGTAGACGCGTCGCCTGAGGCGCACGTGCCTGCGGCCGTCGGGCGAGAGCCGCAGGCGGTCGAGCTCCCAGTGCTCGGTCTCGGCGACGCCGGTCAGCAGCATGCGTGTCGACTCGCGCGAGGTGCCCAAGGGGAGCGCGAACTCCCGGTACTCCCAGGTCGCCGCGCGCCGCTCCATCGTCCCGCCCCCTACCGCCGCTGCGCCCAGCCGGCCTCGGGATAGCCCGCGGGCGGCGCCGACACATCATCGAGGGCGGTGAGGATCTCCTCCGGAAGCTCCAGCTCCTCCGAGGCCAGGGCCGCCACCAGTTGGTTCGACGTGCGGGCGCCCAGGATGGGAGCCACCACGCCCGGTCGATCGCGGAGCCACGCGAGGGCAACCTCCGTCGGGGACGCCCCGAGGCCCTCAGCGGCGGTCGCGAGCGCGTCGACGATCCGCCGTCCGCGCTCGTCGAGATAGGTCTGGACCCAGGATGCCGTCTCGGCATGCGCACCGCGCGAGTCGATCGGAAGGCTGTGCCGATACTTGCCCGTCAGGACGCCGCGACCCAGTGGAGACCAGGGCAGGATCCCCATGCCGAGAGCCTTCGCAGCCGGAACGACCTCGCGCTCGATACCGCGCTCAAGGAGCGAGTACTCCATCTGGGCGGTCACGAGCGGTGCCCGCCCGCCGGCCTTCTGCTGCCAGGTGGCCGCCCGCGTCATCTGCCAGCCCGAATAGTTGGAGATGCCCGCGTAGCGCACCTTGCCGCTCGCGACCGCGTCGTCCATGGCCGCGAGCGTCTCCTCCATCGGCGTCCACGGATCCCACGCGTGCAGGTGCCACAGGTCGATCGTCTCCGTCCGGAGGCGGCGCAGGGAACCCTCCAGCGCCCGCAGGAGATGGAGCCGGGAGGTGTTGACCCGGCGATCTGGCCCGCTGACAGACCCGGCCTTGGTCGCGATGACGAGCTCGTCGCGGATCTCGAACTCCTCGACCAGCTCACCGAGCAGGGCTTCGGCGTCGCCGTCCGCGTAGACGTCTGCCGTGTCGACCAGGGTGCCGCCGGCGTCGAGGAAGGCGGCCAGCTGATCGCGCGCCTCGTACTCGTCGGTCCCGCGGGTCCAGGTGCCCGTTCCGAGGCCGAGTCGACCGACCCACAGGCCTGATCTGCCCAGCGGCCGCAGTTCCATGTCGGCACGCTACCTCCATCACTGGGGGCCGCGCCCTAGGCTCGCCTTGAAACCATCGGGAGGCATGACATGAAGCTGGGCCTGAACCTGGGGTACTGGGGTGCGGGAAACGACGCGGACAACCTCGTCCTGGCACGGGAGGCCGATCGACTCGGCTACTCCGTCGTGTGGGCGGCAGAGGCGTATGGATCGGACGCGGCCACGGTGCTCGCCTGGGTCGCCGCGCAGACCGAGAAGATCGACGTCGGGTCGGCGATCTTCCAGATCCCGGGTCGCACGCCTGCCAACACGGCGATGACAGCCGCCACCCTCGACACGCTGTCCGGCGGCCGATTCCGACTGGGACTCGGCGTGTCCGGTCCGCAGGTCTCCGAGGGCTGGCACGGCGTCCGTTTCGACAAGCCGCTCGGCCGGACCCGCGAGTACGTGGCCATCGTGCGCAAGGCCCTGGCCCGCGAGAAGCTCACCTTCGACGGGGAGTTCTTCACCCTGCCGCTGCCCGACGGACCCGGAAAGGCGCTCACCCTCACCGTGCACCCGGTGCGCGACCACCTGCCCATCTACCTGGCTGCCGTCGGGCCCAAGAACCTCGAGCTGACCGGGGAGATCGCGGACGGGTGGCTGGCGATCTTCTTCTCGCCGGAGCACGCGGCCGAGAACATGGCGCCGCTCATCGCCGGACGGGAGAAGACCGGGAAGACCATGGATGGCTTCGACGTGGTGCCCACGGTGCCGGTCGTGTTCGGCGACGACCCCGCCGCCTGCGCCGATCCGCTGCGCTTCTACTCGGCGCTCTACGTCGGCGGCATGGGCAGCCGGGAGAAGAACTTCTACAACCAGCTCGCCACCCGGATGGGGTACGAGGCCGCCGCGATCGAGATCCAGGACAAGTACATGGCTCGCGACTACAACGGGGCCATGGCTGCCGTGCCGTTCGAGTTCATGGACCGGACCTCATTGATCGGCCCACCCGATCGAGTCCGCGATCGGCTAGCAGCCTTCGCCGACGCAGGAGTCACAACGCTCACCATCGCCACCTACGCCGGTGATCTGACCGAGCGGCTGGAGACCCTCCGGACCATGGTCGACGTTCTTGAGGCAGCCGGACTGGCCTCCTAGTGTCGTGGTTCGAGGCCATCGTCCTCGGCGTCGTCCAGGGACTGACCGAGTTCCTGCCGATCTCCTCCAGCGCCCACCTGCTGATCCTGTCGCAGTTCTTCGGGTGGGAGGACCCCGGTGCCGCGTTCACCGCAGTGACGCAGATCGGCACCGAGATGGCCGTGATCATCTACTTCCGGCGCGAGATCGGGGAGATCCTGCGCGCATGGTCACGGTCGATCGTCGACGCCGACGCTCGCCACGAACCAGCCGCGCGCATGGGCTGGCTCGTGATCATCGGCACGCTCCCCATCGCGGTCCTCGGCTTCCTGTTCAAGGACCAGATCGAGACCGTGGCGCGCAACCTGTGGCTCGTCGCGACGATGCTCATCGTCTTCGGCCTCGTCCTCGGAGCGGCCGATGCCCTCGGCTCCCGCGTCAAGAGTGAGCGAGACCTGACCGTCCGCGACGGCATCCTGTACGGGTTCGCGCAGGCACTCGCCCTCATTCCGGGCGTGTCCCGGTCGGGCGCGTCGATCTCCGCAGGACTCGCGATGGGCTACACCCGTGCGTCGGCGGCGCGATACGCCTTCCTGCTCGCGATCCCCGCCGTGCTCGCCTCGGGGCTGTTCGAGGCGCGCAAGATCGGCGACGACAGCACGGTCGCGTGGGGTCCGACGATTCTCGCGACGGTGATCGCCTTCTCGGTCGGCTTCGCGGTGATCGCCTGGCTGATGCGCTGGCTGACCACGAAGTCGTTCCTGCCCTTCGTGATCTACCGGGTCGCCCTCGGATCGCTCGTGATGATCCTCCTCGCCACCGGCGTGCTCAGCGCCTAGACGCCGACTACAGCCAGCCCGAGCGCTTGAAGGCGCCGAAGAGTGTGATGCAGATAGTCGCCATGATCGCCAGGACGACGGGGTAGCCGAGCTTCTCGTGGAGTTCGGGCATGTTGTCGAAATTCATGCCGTAGATGCCCGCGATGACCGTGGGCACAGCGGCAATCGCGACCCACGCGCTGATCTTGCGCATGTCCTGGTTCTGCTGCAGGTCCTGCAGCGACGTCGACGCCATGAGCATCGCCATCAGCAGGTTGTCGGTGGCCTCAACGGTGTCGCTGACCCGCAGCAGGTGGTCTCCGACATCGCGGAAGTACGGCCGCAGGTCGTCCGGGACCCACTCGAGCCGTTCGGCGACGATGTCGTGCGCCCAGATGACCAGAGGACTCACGGCCCTGCGGATCTCCACGTTCTCGCGCTTGAGCCGGTAGATGCTGTTCGTCGTCTGCGCCGCCCGATCCCAGGCGAATACCTCGGACTCCAACTCCTCGACGTCGATCCCGACCTCATCGGTCACGGCGAGATACCCGTCAACGGCCAGGTCGAGAACCGCATACAGGACCGCCACCGATCCATGGGATCGCAGGGTCGGGCTCGCCGCGAGCCGTTGCCGGATGCCGCGCAGGTCCCCGAACTCCCCGATCCGCACCGTGACCGCGAACCAGGGCCCCACGAAGACCGCCAGCTGGCCGGTGTGCACGTCCGAGGTCGAATCGGTGTAGTCCAGCAGCTTGAGGAGCGCGAGCCCCTGCCCGTTGTCGTCGATCTCGAACTTCGGCCGCTGGGCGCTGTTGGCGGCGTCCTCGACCTGGAGCGTAGGCAGATCGAAGACATCGGCCACCAGGTCGAGTTCCGCCCTGGTCGGCTCGAACAGACCGACCCAGACGAATGCGTCGGGGCGAGCCAGGCAATCGGCCTTGAACGAGCGGAGCCTCGAGTCCAGCTCGGAGACACCGCGCTCGATCTCCTCGACCGGTGTCACGGAATCCGGCGTGTAGAGGCCCATGCCGCGGATCATGACGCCATTGTGCTGGATCCGCAGGCACGATCTACGCTGGCACGCATGACCACCGTTCTGCTCATCCGTCATGGGCGGACGAAGGCGAATGCTGATGGCGTCTTGGCCGGCTGGACTCCGGGCATCGGCCTCGATGAGCAAGGGATCGCCCAAGCCACGGCGCTGCGCGACCGGCTGGCACCGCTGACGCTCGCTGCGGTCGTGACCTCACCTCTCGAGCGCACGCGTGAGACGGCGGACCTCATGCTGCCGCCCGACTCCGAGACCGTCCGGCACATCGACGAGCGGGTGGGAGAGTGCCGCTACGGCGACTGGACGGGCGCGACGCTGAAGACCCTCGCCAAGGACCCGATGTGGAAGGTCGTGCAGGCTCATCCCAGCGCCGCCGTGTTCCCCGGACCCGAGGGTGAGTCGATGGCCCACATGCAGCACCGTGCGGTGACCGCGATCAGGGAATGGAACGACCGTCTCGGACCCGACGCGCTGTATGCCGTCGTCAGCCACGGCGACGTGATCAAGGCGATCCTGGCCGACGCACTCGGCGTGCACCTGGATCAGTTCCAGCGGATCCGCGTTGATCCCTGTTCGGTCAGCGTCGTCGACTACACGCCGTTGCGTCCCTTCGTGGCGCGCACGAACGACACCGGCGGGGGTCTCGAGGCCTTCGCCCCCAAGCCGGCCCGCAAGAGGCGCCGCCGCACCAGCGATGCCCCGGTGGGCGGGGGAGGGGGCGCATGACGCGCCAGGTATTCGACTTCGCGGTCCCGGATCGTTTTGTCGTGGGCACGGTCGGCATGCCCGGGGAGCGCACCTTCTTCCTCCAGGCGCGGCAGGGCGGCCTGCTCACGAGCGTCGCGCTCGAGAAGGCGCAGGTCGCCGCACTCGCTGAACGGGTCGACCAGCTGCTGGACGAGGCGATGGGCTCGCGGTCCGAGGAGGGCGAGATCCCAGCCGAGGCATCGCCGCTCCTGGCCGACAGCCAGCCACTCGATGCGCCGATCACCGAGGAGTTCCGGGTCGGGGCGATGGCGCTGGGCTGGGACGAAGGCAGTCGCCGGGTGGTCATCGAGGCCCACGCCGTGACGGAGGACGACGAGGAGATCCCCGACATCGGTGATGACGCCGAGGAGGGACCCGACACCCTGCGCGTGTGGATGACGCCCTCGCATGCGCGCGCCTTCGCCGAGCGTGCCCGGCAGGTCGTGTCGGCAGGACGTCCGCCGTGCCCGTTCTGCAGCCAGCCACTCGATCCGGACGGGCACGTGTGCCCGCGTTCGAACGGGTATCGACGACGCACATGACAGAGCCGGGGTGGACCGACGGCGGACCCCTTCGCCACCTGCTGCGCGAGGGTGATCTCGAGGTCGAGGGTCGTCTGAGCGATGCGTCCAACACCACGCTTCGGTGCGTCGCGGACGATGGCGGCACGCAGGTGCGATGCGTGTTCAAGCCGGTCGCCGGCGAGCGTCCGCTGTGGGACTTCCCGGAGTGGACGCTGACGCGTCGGGAGCTCGCTGCCTTCGAGCTGTCGGAGATCCTGGGCTGGCACCTGGTCCCGCCCACCGTGTGGCGCGAGACCGGTCCCGGCGGCGCGGGAATGTGCCAGGCGTGGGTCGACGAGGACCCTGGCGCGGCCCAGGTGGCCGTGGTGCGACCCGGTCGCCTCCCGGAGGGCTGGCTGCACGTCCTGGACGCCGAGGACGGGGCCGGGTCACCCGTTGCGCTCGTGCACGCGGCAACGCCGGACCTGGCGCGGATGGCTGCCTTCGACGCCCTGGCGAACAACGCGGACCGCAAGGGCGGCCATGTCCTGACCGACGGCGACGGCCGTGTCTGGGGGATCGACCATGGCGTCACCTTCTCGTCCGACGACAAGCTCCGAACCGTGCTGTGGGGATGGGCGGGTCAGGCGTTGCCGGAGGACGTGCTCACGGACGTCGAGCGACTGCACGCGCTGCTGCAGTCAAGCGTCGATCCGGTGGACAGGTGGCTGGAGGAGGAGGAGCGGGAGTCCCTCCGGCAGCGCGTCCGAGCGCTCCTCCGGGAGGGGCTGTTCCCCCTGCCCTCCGGTCGCTGGCCGGCGATCCCGTGGCCGGTCTTCTGAGCATGCGCCGCTGACTAGGGTGGGATCGTGAAATCGTGGCCCGCGCCCAGCATCCCCCGGATTCCCGGTCACGGTCGGGCGCTGCGGCTGTTCGACACGGCCAGCGGGTCCGTGCGCGAGACGCAACCGCAGGACGTGGCCCGCATGTATGTCTGCGGGATCACGCCGTACGACGCCACCCATATGGGGCATGCATTCACCTACGTCACCTTCGACGTGATCAACCGACAGTGGCGCGATGCGGGGCATGACGTCCACTACGTGCAGAACGTCACCGACATCGACGACCCGCTGCTGGAACGGGCGGTCGAGACGGGCCAGGACTGGCGTGCCATCGCCGATCGCGAGACGGCCCTGTTCCGCGAGGACATGGAGGCGCTCAACGTCATCCCGCCGCAGGACTACATCGGCGCGGTGGAGTCCATTCCTTCGGTGGCGAGGTACGTGGAGGAGCTCCAGGTTCGGGGCGCCGTCTATGCGGTGGACTCAGACCTGTACTTCCGGGTGCGCAGCGACCCCGACTTCGGCGGCGTGTCAGGACTGGACCCGGACGCCATGGTCCGCATCTTCGCTGAGCGGGGAGGCGATCCCGACCGACCTGGCAAGGAGGACCCGCTGGACTGCCTGGTCTGGCAGTCGGCCCGCCCCGATGAACCGGCCTGGGACACCGCCCTGGGTCACGGCCGCCCCGGCTGGCACATCGAGTGCGCAGCGATCGCCCTCGATCAGCTCGGCATGCCGTTCGACGTGCAGGGCGGCGGTACTGACCTGGCCTTCCCGCACCACGAGATGAGTGCGTCCGAGGCGCAGGTGCTCCGCCAGGAGCATCCCTTCGCACGGCATTACGTCCACTCGGCGATGGTGCACTGGCAGGGGCACAAGATGTCCAAGTCGCGCGGGAACCTCGTCTTCGTATCAGCGGTGCGACATGCGGGCACAGACCCCATGGCGATTCGGCTTGCCCTGCTCGCCCACCACTACCGCTCGGAATGGGCCTGGACGGACCAGGGCCTGGTCGGCGCCGAGGGTCGCCTGTCCCTGTGGCGCCTGGCGGCGTCCCAAGCCGCTGGTCCCGACGCCGGGCCCGCCATCGAGCGGATGCGCAAGGCGCTGGCCGATGACCTGCAGACTCCGGTCGCACTCGACGCAGTCGATGCGTGGGCCATCGCGCAGCAGGCGGGCGGCGACCAGGACCCGAACGCACCATCGGAGATCCGGAACGCGGTGGATGCCCTTCTCGGTGTTCGCCTCTAGCCGGACACTCAGGTCTTCTCGTCGTGACCGCCGAACTCCTTGCGCATGGCGCTGAGCACCTTCCCGGCGAACAACCCTGCGCCCTGCGACTCGAAGCGCTCGTACAAGGCGGAGGTGAGGACGGGGGTCGGCACACCCTCCTCGATCGCCGCGATCGCCGTCCATCGCCCTTCCCCGGAGTCCGACACGCGCCCGCTGAACTCGTCGAGCCCGGGGGAGCGCAGCAGAGCCAGCGATGTGAGGTCGAGCAGCCAGGACCCGACGACGCTGCCGCGGCGCCAGACCTCGGCGATGGCAGGGATGTCGAGGTCGTACTGGTAGAACTGCGGATCGCTGAGCGGGGCCGTCTCCGCGTCCGCGTCCCGCGCGACCGTGCCGGCGTTGGCGTGCTTCAGCACGTTCAGTCCCTCGGCGTAGGCGGCCATGAGTCCGTACTCGATGCCGTTGTGGACCATCTTCACGAAGTGGCCGGCTCCACTCGGCCCGCAATGCAGCCAGCCGCGCTCCTCCGGCGCAGGATCGCCCTCGCGTCCGGGCGTCCTGGGCGCTGTGTCCACCCCGGGCGCGATGGTGTCCCACAGCGTCGAGAGGCGGTTCACGGACGTGTCGGGACCGCCGATCATGAGGCAGAACCCCCGTTCGCGTCCCCAGACCCCGCCCGACGTGCCCACATCCAGGTAGTCGATGCCCTTGGCAGCCGCAGCCTCGCCGCGCCGGATGTCGTCCCGGTAGTAGGAGTTGCCGCCATCGATGATGCAGTCACCCGCGTCGAGCAGGTCGGTCAGCTCCGCCACCACGCTCTCGGTGATGTGACCGGCGGGCACCATGACCCAGACCGTCCTGGGCGTCGGTAACGCCGCCACGAGCGCTTCCAGAGTGGCAGCACCGGTCGCTCCCTCCGCGGTCAGCGTCGCCACCGCGTCGGCCTGCGGGTCGTAGACGACGGCGCTGTGGCCGTCGGACATGGCGCGGCGCACGAGGTTCGCTCCCATGCGGCCGAGGCCGACCATCCCGAGCGTGATCCGATCGCTTCGTTCCACCGATGTTGCGTTGGACACTTGGCCTCCTATGCCGACGAGGTCTTCACGCTAGTGGAAGGCTGGGGCCATGACGACCCAACTTCCCGCTGACGACCCGACCCGAACCGTCGCCTGGCGCGACCTTGCCGCGCTCGCTGAGGCCATGCGGGGAACCACCGTGCGCGATCTCGTCGACGCGCCGGGGGATCGCGCGGCCCACCTCACCGTCGAGGCCGCCGGAATCCACTTCGATGCGTCTCGTCAGCGGGTCACGCGCGACGGAATCATGGCGTTGCTTGCGCTGGCGGATGAACGCGGGGTGCTCGCGCGTCGGGACCAGATGCTGTCGGGTGAGCGGATCAATGTCACTGAAGACCGATCTGTGCTGCACACGGCCCTCCGCCGACCAGCCACAGACGCCCTGCTCGTCGACGGGGCCGATGTGGTTCGCGAGGTGAACGACGTCCTGGACCGCATGGCCGGGTTCGCCGAGGAGGTGCGGGACGGCTCCTGGCGAGGCGCCACCGGCGAGCGCATCAGGGCCGTCGTCAACATCGGGATCGGGGGGTCCGATCTCGGGCCGGCGATGGCCCACGTGGCGCTCGAGGCGTTCAGCCGCCGGGACATCGACTTCCGGTTCGTCTCCAATGTGGATCCGACGGATCTCGCTGAGGCGCTGCGCCCCCTTGATCCAGCCACCACTCTCGTGATCGTGGCGTCCAAGACCTTCACGACCATGGAGACCATGACCAATGCCAGGGCCGCGCGCGCCTGGGTGGTCGACGCCCTGGGCGAAGACGCGGTCGAGCGGCATTTCGTGGCCGTGTCCACCAATGCCGAGCTGGTCAGCGCATTCGGTATCGACACCGCCAACATGTTCGGGTTCTGGGACTGGGTAGGTGGGCGCTACTCGATGGACTCGTCGATCGGTCTCAGCACGATGATCGCTGTGGGAGCGGACGGCTTCCGCCAGCTCCTCGCTGGGTTCCATGCCATGGACGAGCATTTCGCCAGCGCGCCACCGGAGGCCAACGTCCCCTTGCTCATGGGCCTGCTGTCCGTGTGGAACCGCGACTTCCTGGACATCGAGACGACGGCCGTCCTGCCCTACTCCCAGTACCTCTCGCGGTTCCCGGCCTACCTGCAGCAGCTCACGATGGAGAGCAACGGCAAGAGTGTGCGCCTGGACGGCAGTGCCGTGGACTACCCGACCGGTGCGATCTTCTGGGGGGAGCCGGGCACGAACGGACAGCACTCCTTCTACCAGCTCCTGCACCAGGGCACGAGCACGGTGGCGTGCGACATCATCGTGGTCGCACGCAGCGAGAACCCGATGACGGACCAGCAGGACATGCTCGTCGCCAACGCCCTCGCGCAGGCAGCCGTCCTCGCCCGTGGACGAACGGCCGCCGAGGTGGCCGCGGACGGGACCCCGGCCGAGCTCGTCCCGCACAAGGTGATGCCGGGCAACCGTCCGGTCTCGGTCCTCATGGTCGAACGCCTCGACCCCTTCACCCTCGGCGCCCTCGTCGCGCTGTACGAGCACAGCGTGTTCGTGCAGGGGGCGATCTGGGGGATCGACTCGTTCGACCAGTGGGGCGTCGAGCTGGGGAAGAAGGTTGCGGTGGGGATCCTCGGCGATCTCACCGGTTCGGCTCCCGCGAGCTTCGACCCGTCGACGAATCACTCCATCGCGCTCTACACCTCGCTGAGGTAGGCACTTCACCACGGCCCAGCCGTAGACCGGGACCCTGCTATCCGTCAGTGCCGCGCCGGCGCAGATAGCGCTCGAACTCGCGGGCGATGGCCTCTCCGCTTGCTTCGGGGAGGTCCGCGGCATCCCGCGCCTCCTCGAGCTGCTTGACGTAGTCAGCGACCTCGTCGTCCTCCGCCGCGAGCTCGTCGACCCCAAGCTCCCACGCACGCGCCTCCTCCACCAGTTCACCTAGCGGGACCGGCACATCCAGGATGTCCTCGATGCGTCGCACCAGGGCGAGGGTCGCCTTCGGGCACGGGGGCTGGGCGACGTAGTGCGGAACGGCAGCCCACAGCGACACCGACGAGATCCCGAAGCGCGTGCAGGCGTCCTGCAGCACGCCGACGATTCCGGTCGGGCCCTCGTAGCGTTGACGGCTCCAGTCCGAGGTCGGCACCCAGCGCCGCGTCGGAGGTGGATCCCGTCACGGGTACGGGACGGGTATGCGGGATGTCGGACAGCAGGGCGCCGAGGGTCACCACGGTCGAGACGTCCAGCTCGGCGGCGAGGCCCAGGATCTCTCGGATGAACTGCTGCCACTTCATGTTCGGCTCGATGCCCTGCACGAGAACGATGTCGCGCGGGAACAGGGGTACGCGGGCGACGTAGATCCGGGTCGCCGGCCAGGTCAGGTTCCGCACTCCCGTCTCGTCGACACTGATGTGCGGACGGTTGACCTGGTAGTCGTAGTACTCCTCGGAGTCCAGGTCGGCGAGTGGCTGGGCGTCCCAGACCTCGCGAAGGTGGGCCACGGTGCCGGAGGCCGAGTCACCGGCGTCATTCCATCCCTCGAAGGCGGCCACCATGACCGGGTCGACCAGCACGGGGAACTCGTCCAGCTCGATCACGCGCCCTCCCCTTCCTCGACCGCCGTGTCCACGAAGCCTGCCACGAGGGCCGGCCACTGCAAGGGTACGTCGTGCACCGCTCCCGGCCATCGGTGAACGACCGTGTTCGACCGCTGGGCGGCCGCCGTGGCCGACGCCTGCTTCAGGGAGTACCAGAGGGCATAGTCGCCACCGGTCGGCGGCGCACCGTCCGGGGGCTGGCAGACGGCCGCCCACACCTTCACCCCGGAGCGCTCGCACGCTGCCAGGTCCGCGTCCGGCTCGTGGTCGAGCAGCCCGTCGAGGACCAGGAGGTGGCGCTCCATTCCCAGGCGCGACCGCATGAGCCCCCTGTCGTCGACGACGAACGTGGGAGCCAGCGCAGAGCGAACCTCATCGGACCACGCGGGTCCCAGGTCCCCGGAGCTGATGCGGGCCCACAGGTCCTCCTCCGGGATCCCGAGCTCGGGCGGAGTCAGCCTCGCCCGGATCTCCGCGCGAGGGCCCAACCCGGCCGCCGACCAGAGGCCACCGTCGATGAGCACGGCCGCGGCGACGCGATCCGGAGCGATCGCGGCCGCGGACAGGGCGACCGAGGCTCCCCACGAGTGGCCGACGATGACGGCCCGGGCCCACCCGAGGTAGTCGAGGGCGGCCAGGGCATCCCGCGCGAATTCCTCGACGGCGTAGTCCGCGGTCGGCGGGGTGTCCGATTCGCCGTGGCCCCGCTGGTCGAGGGTCGCGACCGGTCGGCTCCGCAGCCGCCGGATGACCGGTCCCCAGAAGCGACCCTGCTGGCTCAGGCCATGCAGGAGGAGTACCGGAATCCGGGAACCGGACGTCTGCTCGGCGGACCGGTCAGCGTGGAGTTCAAGAAGGAGGTCGACGTCCGGGGCGGTCGTCACCCGATGCTGCCCCGTGATCCCTGCCATCGGACCACCGTAGTGCGCCCCTCGGTGGAGCGGCCGGCGATCAGTAGGCTTGCGCATCATGGTCGCACCACCCTCCCCCCACCCCACCCGTGGACGCGGTTCGCTGCGTGACGCCCTGTCCAAGCGCGTCGTCGTCGCCGACGGCGCCATGGGCACCATGCTGCAGGCCGCCGACCCCAGCCTCGACGACTTCCAGGGGTACGAGGGCTGCAACGAGATCCTCAACGTCACGCGACCCGAGCTCGTGGCGAGCGTCCACGACGCGTACTTCGCCGTCGGGGTCGACTGCGTCGAGACGAACACGTTCGGGGCCAATCTCGCCAACCTCGGCGAGTACGACATCACCGACCGCATCTTCGAGCTGGCCCACGCCGGAGCCGCCATCGCACGCAAGGCTGCGGACGGTTGGTCGACCCCCGGCCGCCCGCGCTGGGTGCTCGGCTCCGTCGGCCCCGGGACCAAGCTCCCCAGCCTGGGTCACGCGCCGTACGCGGTGCTCCGTGACGCCTACCAGCGGCAGGTGGCGGGCTTGGCCGAGGGTGGCGCCGACGCCATCCTCATCGAGACCGCGCAGGACCTGCTGCAGGCCAAGGCCGCGATCGTCGGCGCCCGCCGAGCCCTCCACGAAGCGGGAATCGACCTGCCGATCTTCGCCCAGGTCACCGTCGAGACGACGGGAACCATGCTGCTCGGCAGCGAGATCGGTGCCGCACTCACCTCGCTCACGCCGCTGCGGATCGACATGATCGGCCTGAACTGCGCCACCGGGCCGGCCGAGATGAGCGAGCACCTCCGCACGCTGGCGCGCACGTCGACGATCGGCATCTCGTGCATGCCGAACGCCGGCCTGCCCGTCCTCACCTCGGACGGCGCCCACTACCCGCTGACGCCGGGCGAACTGGCCGATGCGCACGACGTCTTCACCCGAGACTTCGGCCTCTCACTGGTCGGGGGCTGCTGCGGCACGACCCCTGAGCACCTCAAGCAGGTGGTTGACCGAGTCCGGGGTCGAGAGCTGTCCCCGAGAACCCCACGGGCGGAGGCCGCCGCGGCGTCGCTGTACCAAGCGGTTCCGTTCCGCCAGGACACGGCCTATCTGTCGATCGGCGAGCGCACCAACGCCAACGGCTCCAAGGCGTTTCGGGAGGCCATGCTCGAGCAGCGCTGGGAGGACTGCATCGAGATCGCCCGCGACCAGATCCGGGACGGCGCACACCTGCTGGACCTGTGCATCGACTACGTCGGTCGCGACGGCGTCGCCGACATGCGCGAGCTGGCCGGCCGACTTGCCACCGCGTCGACCCTCCCGATCGTGCTGGACTCGACCGAGCCGGCGGTCCTCGAGGCCGGCCTCGAGATGCTGGGCGGTCGCGCGGTCGTCAACTCCGTCAACTACGAGGACGGCGACGAGCCAGGATCGCGCATCAGTCGGATCATGCCGCTGGTGGCCGAGCATGGCGCGGCCGTGGTCGCCCTGACGATCGATGAGGAGGGCCAGGCGCGGACGGCGGAGTGGAAGGTCCGCGTCGCCGACCGTCTCATCCGCGATCTGACCGGCCGGTGGGGCATGAGCGTCGGTGACATCCTCGTCGACACGCTCACCTTCCCGATCGCCACCGGGCAGGAGGAGACCCGGCGTGACGGCATCGAGACGCTGGAGGCGATCCGGCAGCTCAAGACCCTGTACCCGGAGGTGCAGACCACTCTCGGACTCTCGAATGTGTCCTTCGGTCTGAACCCGGCGGCCCGCCAGGTGCTGAACTCGGTCTTCCTCAACGAGTGCATCAGTGCCGGCCTGGACTCGGCGATCGTCCATGCCTCGAAGATCCTGCCGATGTCGAAGATCCCTGACGAGCAGCGGCATGTCGCGCTCGACCTCGTGTACGACCGCCGCCGGTACGACGCGGACGGGAACGTCGAGTACGACCCACTCCAGAAGTTCCTTCAGCTGTTCGAGGGAGTCGAGGCACGCTCACTGTCGGCGTCCAAGGCCGAGGAGTTCGCGGCCCTGCCGCTCTTCGAGCGGCTCGAGCGTCGCATCATCGATGGCGAGCGGCAGGGACTCGAGGCGGATCTCGACGAGGCGCTTCAGACGCGCCCGGCCCTCGAGATCGTCAACGACACCCTGCTCGCCGGCATGAAGGTCGTGGGAGAGCTCTTCGCCTCGGGAGAGATGCAGCTGCCCTTCGTCCTGCAGAGCGCCGAAGTGATGAAGACCGCCGTGGCGTACCTCGAGCCGCACATGGAACGCACCGACGAGGCCGGCAAGGGCACGATGGTCCTCGCGACGGTCAAGGGCGACGTGCACGACATCGGGAAGAACCTCGTCGACATCATCCTGACCAACAACGGCTACACCGTCGTGAATATCGGCATCAAGCAGCCGATCTCGACGATCATCGAGGCAGCCGAGTCGAACAACGCCGACCTCATCGGGATGAGCGGACTCCTCGTCAAGAGCACGGTCATCATGAAGGAGAACCTCCAGGAGCTGAACGCCCGCGGGCTGGGGGAGCGGTTCCCCGTCGTGCTGGGCGGGGCCGCGCTCACCCGTTCGTACGTCGAGCAGGACCTCGCGGACATCTACGACGGCGAGGTGCGCTACGCGCGCGACGCCTTCGAGGGACTGCGGCTGATGGACGCGGTGATGGCGGTCAAGCGCGGAGTGCCCGGGGCCGTGCTCCCCGAACGCCGCGCCCGTCGGGTCACCACGGCGGCCCGCCCGAGGATGACGGAGGAGGCGGACCTGCCGGCGCGCTCTGACGTCGCCGTCGACGTGAGCATCCCGACGCCGCCGTTCTGGGGAGACCGGATCGTCAAGGGGGTCGCTCTGGCCGAGTACGTCCCCTACCTGGACGAGCGAGCGCTCTTCCTGGGTCAGTGGGGGCTGAAGCCGACGCGCGGGGACGGGCCCTCCTACGAGGAGCTCGTCGAGACCGAGGGCCGGCCACGACTGCGACGGTGGCTCGACCGGATCCAGACCGAGGGCATGATCGAGCCTGCTGTCGTGTACGGCTACTTCCCCTGCTACTCCGAGGGCAACGACCTCGTCGTGCTCTCCCACGGCGATCCGGACGAGCGCACGGAGCGGGCACGCTTCTCGTTCCCCCGGCAGCGACGCGACCGACACCTGTGCCTGTCGGACTTCTTCCGGCCGAAGGAGTCCGGCGAGGTCGACGTGGTGGCCTTCACGATCGTGACCATGGGCCAAGCCGCCTCGAGGGCAACCGGAGCCCTGTTCGAGTCCGACTCCTACCGCGACTACCTCGAGCTGCACGGCCTGTCGGTCCAGCTCACCGAGGCCCTCGCCGAGTACTGGCACGCACGGGTCCGGGAGGAGCTCGGGCTCGCTGCCTTCGACAGCACCGACATGGACTACCTGATCGCGAAGCAGGGATACCGCGGCAGTCGGTACTCCTTCGGCTACCCGGCGTGCCCGGACCTCGAGCAGCAGGTCATGCTCATGGACCTGCTGGACCCGGGCCGGATCGGTGTCGAGCTGTCCGAGGAGTTCCAGCTGCACCCGGAGCAGTCGACGAGCGCGATCATCACGCACCACCCCGAGGCCAAGTACTTCAACGCGACATGAGCCACGCTGCCTTCCGCAGTCCTGTTCGACATGGACGGCACGCTCATCGACAGCGAGGGCCTGTGGCTCGAGGCGGAGCATCGCGGTCATGAGCCCAACTCGGCGGAACTGGACCGATGCCGACCAGGCGTACTGCCTCGGGCGGGCCTCTGGAGCGGGTGGCCGACTACATGCTCGAGCGGTCGGGCTCGGCGGTGACGTCGGCGGACGTCGGCACGATGCTCCTGGACGAGATGGAGCAGCGATTTCGGACGAGCCCGCTCACCTGGCAGCCCGGGGCGCGCGCGCTCCTCGCGAGTGCCGGGAGCGCGCGGTGCCCGACGGCGCTGGTGTCCGCATCGTGGAACCGGCTGATCGACCGCGGTCGGCGAGAAGATCGAGACGGACCTCGGCCGACCGCCTTCGACGTCGATCGTGGCCGGCGATGACGTCGGCAACAGCAAGCCCCATCCTGAGCCGTACCTGAAGGCGGCGCGGCACTGGGCCAGGACCCGCGCGACTGCCTGGCGCTCGAGGACTCGCCGACGGGGGTGCGCTCGGCCCTCGCGGCAGGCTGCATCGTGGTCGCGATCCCGCACATCGCGGACCGTGGACGAGCCCGACCGCCCTGGTCATCGACACCTCTGGCCGGGCGGGACCTGCACGACCTCTGGCGGTCCGCACGTCGCTAGCCGACTGACTCAACCGACGATGGGCTTGCGTGCCTGCAGCGTGTAGGTGAGGGGCAGCCGCTCCGGTCGGTCGATGAGCGTCCACTCGCCGTGCTCGCCCGGCTGCATCATGCCCTCGGGGAGCGGGTTCCACGGCACGCTCTCGTGCTCGACCAGTTGCGTCAGCACGAGGCCTTCGTCGAGCAAGGCGGACACGATCTCCCCGAGTCCGTGGTTCCAGGAGTGATTCTCCACGTTGCGGAGGTCGGCCTCGACCTCGACGTAGGTGCCCTCCGTACTGTCCACGACGGGATCGGACGTCTCCCGGTACGGGTGGACGAGGACGAGCTGTTGGTCAGTGCGCTCGTAGTCGAGGGCCCACAGCACCGGATGCCCTTCCCTGACGAACAGCCGACCGCCCGGCTTCAGCAGGGTCGAGACCACGCTTGCCCACCGACGGATGTCGGGCAGCCAGCACAGCGCCCCGATGCCGGTGTAGACGAGGTCGAACACCCCCGGCTCCAGGACGGTCGCAGCGTCGGCCACGTCGGCCTGCACGAAGTCCACGTCGGCGCCGGCGACCTGCGCGACCCGGCGCGCCTCGTCGAGCGAGGCGGCGGAGAAGTCGAGCCCCGTCATGCGTGCCCCGAGCCGGGCGAGTGAGACGGTGTCCGTGCCGATGTGGCACTGCAGGTGCACCCCGCGCAGGCCGGTGAGGTCGCCCAGCCGCGGCATGTCGAAGCGGACCACGTCGCTCAGGTGGCCGGGATCCTCGGCGAACCGGACGACGCCGTAGTCCGTGGAGGCTGCATGGGCAGGAGCCCTCTCGTCCCAGTGCCGGCGGTTGACCTCACTCGACGTCTCCGCGCCGGTCACGAGTCCTGTGGCTCCGGATCGACAGGGAACCGCGAGCTGGCCACCGGCCATGCGTCGCGGTCGGGGAGGGGAGGCGGAGTGCCGCCCCACGCGGGGCACACCGCCTGGTGGCTGCACCAGTCGCAGAGCCGTGACGGGGACGGGTCGAACGTCCGTGCGTCGGCGGCGCGCGAGATCGCGTCGCGCAGCGCCAGCACCTTTCGCTCGGTCGCCGTCAGGTCATCCTCGTCAGGTTCGTAGCGCAGCAGCTCGCCGTTTCCGAGGTACATCAGCTGCAGGAGTCGGGGCACGTCGCCCGTCATGCGCCACCAGGCGAGGGCGTAGAAGCGCATCTGGAACATCGCCTTGGTCTCGTAGCCCGCGCCGGGGGACCGGCCGGTCTTGTAGTCGACGATTCGGATGCGGCCATCGGGGGTTCGATCGACGCGGTCGATGAATCCGCGGACCTCGAACGACTCCGTCAGCTGGGCGGACACCGCCAACTCCCGGGCATGCGGCTCCAGGCGTCGGGATCCTCCAGCGCGAAGTAGGAGTCGAGGAGTCCGGCGACGTCGAACGCCGGCTCACCATCGGGACCCGACCTCATCGTGTCGGCCGCCGCCGGCTCGTCACGCTCCATCTCCTCGAACGCGCGGGTCACGAGACCGGACGCCGGCGTCGACGGTGCGGTCTCGGCCGCCGGCAGGTCGAACAGCGTCTCCAGCGCCCGGTGCACGAGGGTCCCGCGGACGGCGGCCGCCGAGGGCTCCTCGGGCAGCCGATCGATGGACCGGAACCGGAACAACAGCGGACAGGTCATGAAGTCCGAGGCGCGGGAGGGAGACAGCGAGGCCGGGAACGGGAGTGTCGGTGCCGCGTCGGTCATCGCCCGAGCGTAGCCGCGCGGACGCACCCCCGTCAGGCGGCGGACGGGACGGTAGCGTGGAGCGGGTGCCAGGAATCCAGGGAACGACGGGGGTCGCCGCCGCGCGCCGCCGGGGACCATTCGCCGTGGGCGACCTCGTCCAGCTCACTGATCCCCGGGGGAAGATGCACACGATCACCCTCGAGGTCGGCAAGGAGTTCCACACGCATCGGGGCCGGCTCCCGCATGACGACCTCATCGGCCAGCCCGAGGGCACGGTGGTCACGTCGACGAACGGCACGTCCTACCTCGCGCTGCGCCCGATCCTCGACGATTTCGTCCTCGCGATGCCGCGCGGCGCGCAGGTGATCTACCCCAAGGACGCGGCCCGCATCGTGGGGCTGGCCAACCTCGGGCCCGGCGCTCGGGTCGCCGAGGCGGGAGTCGGCTCTGGAGCACTCACGTGCTCGCTGATCCGTGCGGTCGGAGACGAGGGACAGGTCTTCAGCTACGAGCGTCGCGAGGACTTCGCGGAGATCGCCGAGGGCAACGTCGCGACGCTGGTTCGGGGGCCATCCGGACTCCTGGACCCTGACGATCGGTGACCTGGCCGACTCCCTGACCGAGACGCGATCTCGATGCGGTGGTGCTCGACATGCTGGCGCCGTGGGACTGCGTCGAGAGCGTTGCTGCCGCATTGGCCCCGGGCGGTGTGCTCGTGGTCTATGTCGCCACGACGACCCAGATGTCCCGGCTCGTGGAGACCCTGCGCGTGGAGGGCGGCTGGACCGAGCCGCGGGCCGAGGAGTCACTCATGCGCACCTGGCACCTCGAGGGCCTGGCCGTCCGCCCCGATCACAAGATGAACGGGCACACCGGCTTCCTGGTGACCGCACGGCGGCTGGCACCGGGGGCCGAGCTGCCGCCCCGGCGCAGGCGCCCGGCACCGGGGTCGTACGGGAGCGACTACACCGGCCCGGGCAGCGAGGAGTGAGGCGCTAGCCGAGCCCCGGAGCTGACGGCCATGAGAGCGAGCCGGTCAGCGAGGGGTAACCCGCACATCGTGTCCCCGGGTGAATCCGGCGAGGTCGGGTTACAGTGGCTGCGACACGGCAGGGAGGCTCGATGGGCGAGGCGGACGGCTGGCAGGCACGGGTGTACGGGCTGGAGACGGCCATGACCGAGTTGCGGGGCGAACTGGCCGCGCAGAAGGACCACAACTCCCGTCTGATCGCCACGCTGCGGGAGGCCCGTGAGCAGATCGTCACGCTGAAGGCCGAAGTCGACCGGCTGGGCGAGCCGCCGAGCGGCTTCGCCACCTTCCTCGCCCTGCATGACGACGGCACCGCTGACATCGTCTCGTCCGGACGGAAGCTGCGCGTCGCACTCAGCCCGTCGATCGCCTTCGAGGAGCTCCACCCCGGCCAGGAGGTGCTGCTCAACGAGTCGCTCAACGTCATCGACGCCCTTGCCTTCGAGCGCACCGGCGAGATCGTCGTGTTCAAGGAGTACCTCGAGGGGGGCGACCGCGCGCTGGTCATCGGACACACGGACGAGGAGCGCGTCGTCCGCGTCGCACACCCCCTGCGATCGGCGCGCGTTCGGGCGGGCGACTCGCTCCTGTGCGACGTCCGCGCCGGATACGTCTACGAGGTCATCCCCAAGTCCGAGGTCGAGGAGCTCGTGCTCGAGGAGGTGCCGGATATCCGGTACCAGGACATCGGCGGTCTCGGCGACCAGATCGACGCGATCCGGGACGCAGTGGAACTGCCCTTCATGCACCCGGAGCTGTTCGCGGAGCATGCGCTCAAGCCGCCCAAGGGGATCCTGCTCTACGGGCCGCCCGGCTGCGGCAAGACGCTGATCGCCAAGGCCGTGGCGAACTCGCTGGCCAAGAAGGTCGCCGAGCGAACCGGCCGCGAGGAAGGCAAGTCGTACTTCCTCAACATCAAGGGCCCCGAGCTGCTCAACAAGTACGTGGGCGAGACCGAGCGGCACATCCGGCTGGTCTTCCAGCGGGCCCGCGAGAAGGCGTCGGAGGGCATGCCCGTCATCGTCTTCTTCGACGAGATGGACTCGCTGTTCCGCACTCGGGGGAGCGGGGTCTCCAGCGATGTGGAGAACACCATCGTCCCTCAGCTGCTCAGCGAGATCGACGGCGTCGAGAGCCTGGAGAACGTCATCGTGATCGGTGCCTCCAACCGTGAGGACATGATCGATCCGGCCATCCTGAGGCCGGGGCGCCTCGACGTGAAGATCAAGATCGAGCGCCCGGATGCCGAGGCGGCCCGCGACATCTTCACCAAGTACCTCGTGCCGACCTTGCCCCTCCATGCCGACGACGTTGCCGAGAACAGCAACGACCCGGACCTCGCCTGCGCGGCGATGATCCAGAGCGCCATCGAGCGGATGTACGACGAGTCGGACGACAACCAGTTCCTGGAGGTCACCTACGCGAACGGTGACAAGGAGATCCTGTACTTCAAGGACTTCAACTCGGGCGCGATGATCGAGAACATCGTGGCGCGCGCCAAGAAGATGGCGATCAAGGACTTCCTCGAGACGGGGGAGAAGGGCATTCGGGTCCAGCACCTGCTGGACGCGTGCATCGACGAGTTCCGCGAGAACGAGGACCTCCCCAACACCACCAATCCCGACGACTGGGCGCGGATCTCCGGCAAGAAGGGCGAGCGGATCGTGTTCATCCGCACCCTCATCCAGGGCAAGAAGGGCTCCGAGCCCGGCCGGTCGATCGAGAACGTCGCGAACACCGGGCAGTACCTGTAGTGGCGACGGCTCGTCCGTCAACCGTGGAGACCGGCTCGTGACCGTCCGGCGCATCATGGGGATCGAGACCGAGTACGGCATCTCGGTGCCCGGCCATCCCAACGTCAACCCGATGTTGTCCAGCTCGCAGATCGTCAACGCCTACGGCCAGCACGTGCTCCGCGGCAACCGTCACAAGCCGGGCTGGGACTACGAGGTCGAGAGCCCGCTGCGCGACGCCCGGGGGTTCGACATGTCGCGCGCGGACGCCGATCCCAGCCAGCTCACCGACGAGGACATGGGCATGGCGAACGTGATCCTCACGAACGGATCCCGCCTCTACGTCGACCACGCGCACCCCGAGCTCTCCACCCCTGAGGTGACGAGTCCTCGTCGACGCGACTCTCTGGGATCGCGCGGGCGTGGAGATCATGCGCAAGGCCATGGTCCTCGCGGCCGCGGTCCCGCAGGCGACCCCGATCGTCCTGTACAAGAACAACACCGACAACAAGGGCGCGTCATACGGGTGCCACGAGAACTACCTGATGAAGCGGACGACCCCGTTCACCGACATCGTGCGCTACCTGACCCCCTTCTTCATCTCCCGGCAGGTCTACACCGGTGCCGGACGCCTGGGTGTGGGCCAGGATTCGCGCACCACGGCCTTCCAGCTCAGTCAGCGGGCGGACTTCTTCGAGGTGGAAGTCGGCCTCGAGACCACCCTCAAGCGGCCCATCATCAACACTCGCGATGAACCCCACGCCGATCCGGAGCGCTTCCGTCGGCTCCACGTCATCGTCGGGGACGCGAACCTGAGCGACACCGCCACGTACCTGAAGCTCGGCACGACCGCGGTCGTGCTGTCGATGATCGAGGAGGGGTTCCTCTCGGGCCGGTCATGGACCCCTGCCCGGCCGGTCTGGGAGATGCATGCGGTGTCCCACGACCCGGGACTGGCGCACCAGATGGAGCTGGCCGATGGCCGGCGGATGACCGCCCTGCAGGTGCAGTGGGAGTACCTGACGCTGGCCGAGGAGTTCTGCGGGCGGTCCGACCACGCGGAGCATGATGACGAGACCACGCAGCTCCTCGCCCTGTGGCGGGAGGTCCTCACCGCACTCGAACGGGACCCGCTGGAACTCGCCGATCGCCTGGACTGGGTGGCCAAGTACGTCCTCATGGAGGGATTCGTCCGCCGCGACGGACTCCTGTGGGACTCGCCACGCCTGCAGCTCATCGACCTGCAGTACGCCGACATTCGCCCGGACAAGGGGCTGGCCGCACGCCTGGAGGAGCGTGGCAGGCTGCGACGCCTGTTCACCGACGAGCAGGTGAACCGCGCCGTGGACCAGGCGCCCGTGGACACCCGCGCCTACTTCCGGGGCGAGTGCATCCGACGCTTCCCCGACGCCGTCGCCGCGGCCTCCTGGGACTCCGTCGTGTTCGACGTGCCCGGGCACGAGTCGCTGCTGCGCGTTCCGACCCTCGAGCCGCTTCGCGGAACCCGGGAGCACGTCGGTGCCCTCCTTGACGCGTCTCCCGATGTCGTGGCACTGATCGACGGGCTCAGCACCGCCGGACCGCGATAGCCTGAGGACATGCCGCAGCGAGAGAACGCCGAGCAACGCAAGGTCGATCGTCAGCACGAGGCTGAGGACGAGCCTCAGGCCAGCGCGAGCGCATCGACGGCCGAACTGGACTCCGATGTCGACTCCATCCTGGACGAGATCGACAGCGTGCTCGAGGAGAACGCCGAGGACTTCGTGAAGTCGTTCGTCCAGAAGGGCGGGCAGTGAACTCACCTCTCGGCCTGCCGGGGCCCTACCGAGCCACGGGATCCTCGTCGTTCGTGGAGTTCCTCGCCGCGCTGCATCCCGAGCGGCTCGCGTTCCCCGACACCGCCACCCTCGGGCTCCATGGTCTGGCGCCGCACGGAACGACCATCGTCGCCCTGCGCACGGCGTCGGGCGTGGTCATGGCTGGGGACCGACGCGCCACCATGGGCAACCTGATCGCCCAGCACGACATCGAGAAGGTGTTCGTGGCAGACCAGCACTCCGTGATCGGCATCGCCGGCACCGCGGGTCTCGCCGTCGAGCTCGTCCGGCTCTTCCAGGTCGAGCTCGAGCACTACGAGAAGATCGAGGGACTCCCGCTGTCGCTGGACGGAAAGGCCAATCGGCTGGCCACGATGCTGCGCGGCAACCTCGGGATGGCGATTCAGGGGCTGGCCGTGGTTCCGCTGTTCGCTGGTTTCGACGAGGCCCGCGGCACCGGACGGATCTTCTCCTACGACGTGACGGGCGGGCGCTACGAGGAGCATGACTTCTACGCGGTGGGCTCCGGATCCACCTTCGCCCGCGGCTCCTTGAAGAAGCTCTTCCGGCGCGGCGCATCCGCCGATGACGCCGTGCGCGCCGCGCTCGAGGCGCTCTACGACGCAGCCGACGACGACAGCGCCACCGGCGGGCCCGACATGACCCGGGGCATCTACCCGGTGGTCGCCGTCGCGGACGAGTCCGGGGCACGCATCCTCGCCGACGAGGATCTCGCCCCACGGGTGCAGGCGATGCTCGATGCCCGGATGGAGCGACCCGACGGACCTCAATCGGGTGGCGGCGCGGGTGGCGGCGCGAGTGATCGTGCGGGAGGCGAGTCATGAGCGTGCCGTTCTATGTGTCGCCCGAGCAGATCATGCGCGACAAGGCGGACTTCGCGCGCAAGGGGATCGCTCGCGGACGCAGCGTCATCGTCATGCAGTACGACGACGGCATCGTCTTCGTCGCCGAGAACCCGTCGCGCGCACTACACAAGATCAGCGAGCTGTACGACCGGATCGGATTCGCCGCGGTCGGCAAGTACAACGAGTTCGAGAGCCTCCGCGTGGCCGGGGTGCGCCTGGCCGACATGCGCGGCTACTCGTACGACCGCAGCGACGTCACCGGCCGGAGCCTGGCGAACGCCTACGCCCAGACGCTGGGAACGATCTTCACCGAGACGAACAAGCCGTTCGAGGTGGAGATCGTCGTGGCGGAGGTAGGGGAGGCGGCCACCGAGGACCAGCTCTACCGCCTCATGTTCGACGGATCGGTCGCCGACGAGCGGGGCTACGTCGCGATGGGGGGCGTATCCGAGCCGATGACCAGCGGGCTCGCTGCGCAGTGGCGGGAGGGGATGTCGCTGGACGAGTGCGTCCGACTGGCGGTCCGCCTGCTGGGCGCCCATGGCGACGAGCACGAGCGCGAGATGACCCCTGCCCAGCTCGAGGTGGCCGTGCTCGACCGATCACGCCCACGCCGGACCTTCCAGCGAGTCAGCAACGGGCGGCTGGCCGAGTTGCTCGCGTCCTGACCGGCCCGTGGGTGTCGTCGTCGTAACGTAGGCACATGGACCGTCGGATCTTCGGGATCGAGACCGAGTACGGCGTCACCTGCACGTTCAACGGCCAGCGCCGCCTCAGCCCCGACGAGGTCGCCCGCTACCTGTTCCGCCGCGTCGTCGCGTGGGGACGCAGCAGCAACGTCTTCCTCACCAACGGCTCTCGGCTGTACCTCGACGTCGGCAGCCATCCCGAGTACGCCACGGCGGAGTGCGACAGCATCCTCCAGCTCATCGCGCATGACCGTGCGGGCGAGCGGATCCTCGAGGGACTCGTCGGGGACGCGGAGCACCGGCTCCAGGAGGAGGGCATCCACGGGGACATCTACCTCTTCAAGAACAACACGGATTCCGCCGGGAACTCCTACGGCTGCCATGAGAACTACCTCGTGGAGCGGCACGGCGAGTTCGCGAAGCTCGCCGAACGATTCATCCCGTTCCTCATCTCGCGACAGCTCATCGCGGGCGCCGGCAAGGTCCTGCAGACTCCGCGGGGCGCGGTCTACTGCCTCAGCCAGCGGGCGGACCACATGTGGGAGGGGGTGTCGAGTGCCACCACTCGGTCACGACCGATCATCAACACCCGGGACGAGCCGCACGCGGACGCGGACCTCTACCGGCGGCTGCACGTGATCGTCGGCGACAGCAACATGAGCGAGACGACCACGCTGCTCAAGGTGGGCTCGGCCGACCTGGTCCTGCGGATGCTCGAGGCCGGCGTCGTGATGAGGGACATGTCCCTGGAGAACCCGATCAGGGCGATCCGCGAGATGAGTCATGACATCACCGGCAAGCGCCAGGTGCGCCTCACCACCGGACGAGAACTGTCCGCGCTCTCGATGCAGTGGGAGTACTTCGAGAAGGCCGCCGACTTCGCCGAGCGTCGCGGCCTGGTCGATGAGCCCACCGGCACGACCCGACGGGTGCTCGAGCTCTGGGGACGGACCCTCAAGGCCATCGAGGCCGAGGATCCGTCGCAGATCGACCGGGAGATCGACTGGGCGATCAAGCTGCGTCTCCTCGACCGCTACATGTCCAGGCACGGCCTGGGGCTGGACTCCGCCCGCGTCGGTCAGCTGGACCTCGCGTATCACGACATCAATCGCACGCGCGGGTTGTACAACCTGCTGGCCCGGGACGGTCTGGTGGAGCGCGTGGTCACGGACCTGGACGTCTTCGAGGCGAAGTCGGTGCCTCCCCAGACGACCCGGGCCAAGTTGCGAGGGGACTTCGTGCGCCGCGCTCAGGAGCGTCGGCGTGACTTCACGGTGGACTGGGTGCACCTGAAGCTCAACGACCAGGCCCAGCGCACGGTCCTGTGCAAGGACCCGTTCGCCAGCACGGACGAGCGTGTCGAGCGACTCATCGCCAGCATGTAGAGGGCCGTTGGCTAGGCTACGGGGATGAAGAAGAGCCTTGTACTCACCGCTGGAGCGGCCGCCCTCATGCTCATCGCCACCGCGTGCGGCCAGCAGACGGACGAGCGGGTGGATCCCACACAGGCCGAGCCGAGTTCGCTGCAGAGCCAGGTCGCCGCGCAGGCCCCGTTCGTGAGCATCGACTGCGTGAGCCTGCAGGTGTCGCCGACCGACGCGCCCCCGGACGGCACCACGATCGGCTCAGTCTCGGCCATCATGCAGCCCACCGGCGCTCCGACCATCACCATCGCGACCGATGCGACCCCCGCAACCGAGTTGGGCGTCGCGGACATCAGCGTCGGATCGGGCGCCGAGGCGCAGGCCGGCGACACCGTCACCGTGCAGTACTGCGGCGTCGGTCTTGGCATCCAGGCAGTCTTCGACTCGTCCTGGACCACGGGACAGCCAGCCACGTTCGCCCTTGAGGGCCTCATCCCGGGATGGCAGGAGGGACTGCCCGGCATGAAGGTGGGCGGCCAGCGGCTTCTGGTGATCCCGTCCGACCTTGGCTATGGCGACCAGGGCACGCAGGGGATCCCGCCGGGCGAGACCCTGGTCTTCGTGGTCCAGCTGGATGCCATCGGCTAGCGCGTTCCACCTCGACGCAATCGGCACGCGCACGTCGTTCCCCTTGACCGGCAGGAGCCATTCATGACCAGCAAGCCCGAGATCGACTTCATCGAGGGACCCGCACCGGCGGAGCTCGAGATCACGGACCTCGTCGTTGGGGAGGGCGCCGAGGCCGTCCCCGGGGGCCGAGTCGAGGTCCACTACGTCGGCGTCGACTTCGAGACCGGGGAGCAGTTCGACGCGTCCTGGGACCGCGGCGAGTCGATCACCTTCCCGCTGACCGGCCTGATCGCCGGCTGGCAGGAGGGCATCCCCGGGATGCGGGTCGGCGGACGTCGCCAGCTCGTGATCCCGCCGGCCCTGGCCTACGGCGAGGCTGGCAGTGGGCACCGGCTCTCCGGCCGCACCCTCGTCTTCGTGATCGACCTGCTCAACGTGGCCTAGCGGCCTTGGCCGACCGGACTGAGCGCACCGAGAGGCTGCTCAACCTCGTCATCTGCCTCATGGCCGCGTCGACGGCCGTCCCCCGTGCGGAGATCAGGCAGCGCATCCCGGGCTACGCCGACACTGCATCCGACGGCGCCTTCGAGCGGATGTTCGAGCGCGACAAGGATGAGCTGCGCTCGATGGGCATCCCGGTCGAGACGATCCTCGACGTGAACGGCGAGGTCAGCGGCTACCGGATCCCACAGGACCGCTACGCGCTGCAGGGCATCGACCTGACGATCCAGGAGCGTTCCGCCGTCGCGGTCGCCGCGCAGGCGTGGGGGCAGGCGGTCGTGGGTCCGGTCGCCGGTACGGCGCTGCGCAAGCTTGAGACGCTGGACGCCGATGCGCATGCCTGGACGCCTGCCGGCCTCCACGGAAGCGTGCTCCTCACCGCGAGGGAGGTCGCGCTGCTGCCGCTCATGGGGGCGTTGCGGCAGAACCGAGTGGTGACCTTCGCCTACCGGGCGCCGACGGAGCCCGATGCCCGGTCGCGCACCGTCTCGCCTTGGGGATTGAGGTCGTCCTCGGGACGCTGGTTCCTGGTGGGCTTCGATCACGATCGCCTGGCCGAGCGCACGTTCCGGCTGTCCCGGATCGTCGGCACGGTGACGGTCACCGGTCGGGAACGCGAGCAGCCGCCCGACGACTTCGACATCGCGTCCTACCCCATCGGCGCGCCCGGGGACGACCAGCCGATCGCGGCCACGATCCGGGTCCGTCCTCATGCCGCGGCGTCGCTGCGCCGGCGCGCCCGGGACCTGACGCCGGACGCCTGGTCGGCCGAGGTGCTCACCATCGAGGGCTCGGCGCCGGATCTCATCGCCCTCGTCTGCGCGGCCGGGCCGGACGCCACCGTGATCGAGCCGCCGGAACTCGTGTCCGCGGTGACCTCGGCGCTGCGGACCCTCGTGACCCTGCACGCGACCAGCCCGGGTGGAGAACCTCAGTGAGCGAGAACGCGGGGGACCGGCTGACCCGCCTGCTGGCGCTGGTGCCCTGGCTGCTGGCCCACGACGGGGTCACCGTTGCGGAGTGCGCCGCGAACTTCGGCGTGTCCGCCGAGCAGCTCGAGCGCGACCTGTGGCTGCTCGTCGTGTGCGGGGTCCCGGGCTACGGCCCCGACCAGTTGGTCGATATCCAGTTCTGGGACGACGGGGTCATCCATGTCCTGGATCCGCAGACGCTGGGGCGACCCCTCCATCTGACGCACGAGGAAGCGGTGACCCTGCTGGTCGCCCTGCGGATGCTGGCCCAGCTTCCGGGTATCGAGGACCACGATGCCATCGTGACCGCGGCCGCCAAGATCGAGAGAGTGGCCAGCGAGGGTGCCTCGGCGCGGTTCGTGACCGTGCAGGTGAGCGTCCCCGCCGAGGTGACGCAGGCGGTCGATGAGGCGCTGGCCCAGGGACGCGACCTGCACCTGGTCTATGCCGCAGCCACGCGGGACGAGGTCACCGAGCGCACCGTGCACCCGGAGCGACTCCTCGTCGTCGACGGCATCGGCTACCTCGAGGCCTTCTGCACCTCGGCCGAGGCCCGCCGCACCTTCCGCCTCGACCGGGTGATCACGGCCCGCGTGACCGACCGCACCGGCCCCGTGAGCACCCGCGAAGAACGCCATACTCCGGACATATCGGACACCAGAGCTCCCGGCCGTGCTGGACATCCAGAGCGCAGCGAGGTGGATCGTCGACGTGCATGGCGGCACCGTCATCGCCGAGCACGACGACGGGGGAGCGAGGGTGAGCCTGCCACTGCATTCCCTCGACTGGGCTCTGCGGCTGCTCCTGTCCTTGCAGGGCGCCGCGGTAGCGGTCGAGCCACCCGAACTCGCGATCGAGGTGGCGAGTGCGGCCCGGGCCGCGCTCGCGGCGTACCCTGACGACGTACGCTAGGAGCCTTATCGCCACCGAACGCCGAAGGAGACACGGATGAATCTGCCCAGGGGCTGGGAGCTCGTCCTGCTCGTCGCCGTCATCGTGCTCCTCTTCGGAGCCAAGCGGCTCCCCGACGCGGCCCGCGGCGTCGGCCGTTCGCTGCGGATCTTCAAGGCCGAGACCAAGGGCCTCACCGAGGACGAGGACGCAAAGCCCGATGAGCTTCCCGCAGCACCGGAGGCGGCCGCGCCGACACCCAAGGAAGAGCCGGCACCCGAGCGGACCGAGAGCTAGCGCCGGACCCGAGCGTCCCCATGGCGATCAAGGAACGCGGGGCTGAACGCCCCGTGGCGATGCCGCTGACCGAGCACCTCCGCGAACTGCGGTCGAGACTGGTCAAGTCGGGCATCGCTATCGGCCTGGGCATGGTCGTCGGCTGGATCTACTACCCGGAACTGTTCGCGTGGCTCGCCGCCCCGTTCATGGGCGCCGTGGACCAGGCCCGGGCCGAGGGACGCGACGTCACCCTCGCCCTCACGGGGGTGGCGGACCCCTTCATCCTGCAGATGCAGGTGGCGGCCGTCGCCGGCATCGTCCTGGCTGCGCCCATCTGGCTGTACCAGCTCTGGCGGTTCGTCACGCCGGGCCTCCACCGGCACGAACGGCGCTGGGCGATCGGCTTCGCCGCCGTGGCCACCCCGCTGTTCCTTGGCGGCGTCCTCCTCGCCTACACCGTGCTGCCGTACGGCCTGCAGATCCTGCTCGGCTTCACACCGGAGAACGTCGAGAACATCGTCTCCGTCGATCGCTACCTGTCGTTCTTCCTGCGCACGATCCTCGTCTTCGGCATCGGCTTCCTCGTACCCCTCCTGCTGGTGCTGCTGAACTTCGCAGGCGTCCTTCCGGGCCGACGGCTGGTGAGCTGGTGGCGATGGATCGTCATCATCGTCCTCGTCTTCGCCGCCGTGGCCACGCCGACCGGCGATCCCATCAACCTCATGCTGCTGGCCGGCCCGATGCTCGTGCTCGTGGCCATCGCGGTCGGCGTGGCACTGCTCAATGACCGTCGTCGGGCACGGCGCCGGGCGGCGACGGAGCCGGACTTCTCCGGGCTCGATGACGACGAGATCTCCCCCCTCGACCATCGCCCATCGCCCATCGACGAGCCGCCGGCTCCCGGATCGGACTGACGTGCCCGAGCCGGCGTGGCTGGTCGTCAACCCGGTCGCTGGCGACGGACGCGGCGCCCGGCATGCCGCCGTCGCCGCCCGACGCCTGCGCGAAGCCGGGATCGAGTGCCGACTCGTGCATGCCTCATCGCCGGAGGACACCCAACGGACGTCAGCGGCCGCAGTCGCTGAAGGGGCCGCCGCAGTGATCGCCTGTGGCGGAGATGGCACCGTGAACGAGGTCCTGCAGGCCGTCGTGGGCACGGACGTTCCCATGGGAATCGTCGCCGGGGGGTCCGGTGACGACATCGCCGCCACCCTGGGCTTCACGACGAACGGAGGCGAGGCGATCGCCGATGCCCTCGTCGCCAGCCTGACGTCGGGAACCACGAAAGCAGTGGACGTGGGAGAAGCCAGCACCAGCGACGGCACGGTTCACTACTTCGTGGGGGTCCTCACGACCGGGTTCGACTCATCGGTCAATGAGCGGGCGAACCGGATGAAGCGCTTGCGCGGCCAGCGCTACAACGTGGCGATGGTCCGCGAACTGGCCTCGTTCCGCCCGCTGCCATATGACGTGACCATCGACGGTGACAGGATCGCGGCCCCCGGCATGCTGGTCTCCGTCGGCAACGGATCCCGCTACGGCGGAGGCATGCTGATCTGCCCACAGGCTGTCCCCGATGACGGTCTGCTCGATCTGACGTGGCTGGGAAGCCTCTCCAAGGCATCGCTCCTGCGGCTCTTCCCCCGGGTCTACCGGGGAACGCACGTGGACCACCCGGCGGTCCGCACCTTCCGGGGCCGCAGCCTCACCATCGACGCCCCGGGCCAGATTGCCTACGCCGACGGCGAACGGATCGGGCCGCTTCCCGTGCAGGTGGAGATCCGACCCGGGAGCCTGCGCGTGCTGTCCGGCTGACTGTCGGCCGAGGACGTAGCCTGAGGGCATGCCCAGCCCTGCCGAGCGGTACGCCGCTGCTCGCGCCCGCAGCACCATGGAGCGCTCCCAGGTCGGGGAGTTCGCCAGCGGCTACCTGTTCGGACTGGACGACTTCCAGGTGCGGGCCTGCCAGGCGCTCGAGGCCGGGCAGGGCGTCCTCGTAGCCGCACCCACCGGGTCGGGCAAGACCGTCGTCGGGGAGTTCGCCATCCACCTCGCGCTGGCGCAGGGGCGCAAGTGCTTCTACACCACCCCGATCAAGGCCCTGTCCAACCAGAAGTACAACGACCTGGTGCTGCGGCATGGGGCCGACAATGTCGGGCTCCTGACCGGCGACAACAGCATCAACGGCGAGGCACCCATCGTGGTGATGACCACCGAGGTGCTCCGCAACATGCTCTATGCAGGCTCGTCGACCCTCCAGAGCCTCGGCTACGTCGTCATGGACGAGGTGCACTACCTGGCGGACCGCTTCCGCGGGGCCGTCTGGGAAGAGGTGATCATCCACCTCCCCGAGTCAGTCACGGTGGTGGCCCTCTCGGCGACGGTGAGCAACGCCGAGGAGTTCGGCGCCTGGCTCGCCACGGTTCGCGGCGAGACCGCCATCGTGGTCGAGGAGCTGCGCCCGGTACCCCTGTGGCAGCACGTCATGGCGGGCTCGCGCATGCATGACCTGTTCGTCGACGACGATCAGGAGATCGTGAACCCTGAACTCGTCCGCATGGCCCGCGAGGAGGAACGCAAGGCGCCAAGCCACGGGTACCAGCGACGCGGACGAGATCGCGGACGCGCTCGCGGACCCAAGACTCCGTGGCGCAGCGAGGTGGTCGAACGCCTCGACCGTGACGGACTGCTCCCCGCGATCTACTTCCTGTTCAGCCGGGCCGGCTGCGACGAGGCGGTGCGGCAGTGCCTGCATGCCGGGCTGCGCCTGACCGTGTCGGAGGAGCGCCGGGTGATCCGCGAGACCGCCCTCGAGGCCACCCGGGCGCTCCCGGACGACGACCTTGCCGCCCTGGGCTTCGATGAGTGGCTGGAGGCCCTTGAACGCGGCCTGGCCGCCCACCACGCCGGACTCCTGCCGGTGTTCAAGGAGATCGTGGAGGCCTTGTTCCAGAAGGGGTTGATCAAGGTGGTCTTCGCCACCGAGACCCTGGCCCTGGGGATCAACATGCCGGCGAAATCGGTGGTCCTGGAGCGGCTGGTCAAGTGGAACGGCGAAACTCACGTCGACCTGACACCCGGCGAGTACACGCAGCTCACCGGACGCGCCGGCCGACGCGGGATAGACGTGGAGGGCCACGCCGTGGTCCTGTGGCAGCCCGGGCTCGATCCGCGCTCCCTGGCCGGCCTCGCCTCGACGCGCACCTACCCGTTGAGATCGTCCTTCCAGCCCTCGTACAACATGGCCGTGAATCTGGTGTCACGCCTCGGCCGTCATGCCGCGCGCGAGGTCCTGGAGACCTCCTTCGCCCAGTTCCAGGCCGATCGAGCGGTCGTGGGCCTGGCCACCGAGGTGCGGCGCGTCGAGGAGGCGCGAGACGGGTATCGCGATGCCATGAGCTGTCACCTCGGTGACTTCGTCGAGTACTCCGGCCTGCGCGAGGCGCTGTCTCGCCGGGAGAAGGACGTCAGCCGACGCGCGGCAGCGGAGCGACGGGACGCAGCCGAGGAGTCGTGGCTGGCGCTGAGGCAGGGCGACGTCTTCCTCATCCCGACGGGTCGTCGCGCGGGGGCGGCCGTCGTTCTCGACTCGCGACGCCATCGCAGTCCGCGGGACGTGACCCGCCCGATGGTCCTGACCGCTGAGGGGCAGGTGCGCCGCATGTCCGTCGCGGACACCAGCCAGCCGGTGGAGGCCTTCACCAAGATCGCGATCCCGAAGGGCTTCGTAGCCAAGGACGCCCGGGCTCGACGCGAGCTCATGAGCAGTCTGCAGGCGGCGGTCGCGGAAGTCCCGTACGACGAGCGCAGACGCAAGGCATCCGCCACGGAGGATGACCAGATCACCCGGCTTCGGGCCGAGATCCGCCAGCACCCCTGCCACGGCTGCGCTGACCGCGAGGTCCACGCCCGCTGGGCGGAGCGATACCACCGCACCGACCGCCAGGTCCGCGACCTGCAAAGGCGGGTCGAGGGGCGAACGAATTCGATCGCACGCCGCTTCGACCATGTGTGCGAGGTCCTGACCGACCTTGGGTACCTGACCTCGTCCGGGGATGCTGCGGCCGTGACAGCGCCCGGCGAGATGCTCATGCGCCTCTACACGGAGTCGGACCTCATGGCCGCCCAGTCCCTCCTTGACGGCGCCTGGAGCCATCTGTCCGCACCGGAGCTCGCGGCCGTCTGCTCTGCGGTCGTGTACGAGTCGCGCGGTCAAGACGACGACTCCGCCCCCGCGACGCCGAATCGCGCCGTGCGAGAAGCAGTCGAGCGGCTCTCCGTCCTCTGGGGCGAGCTCCACGAGCTCGAGGCGCGCCATGGACTGGCCATCTCCCGCCGACCCGATGCTGGGATCGCCGATGCCACGTACCGGTGGGCGGGCGGCGCGAACCTGCTGCAGGTGCTCACGCACGCCGACATCACCGCCGGGGACTTCGTCCGCTGGAGCCGTCAGGTCATCGATCTCCTCGGGCAGATCGCCCAGGCCGTCGACCCTGCGGACCCGCTGCGCGACACTGCGCGCCGCGCGGCCGATCTGGTCAATCGGGGCGTCGTCGCCTACTCGGCATCCGTCTGACGACGAAGGGCCGCCTCGAGATCGGCCACCTGCCGCTGCACGCCCCATTGTTCGGTCAGGGCGGCAAGGCGCTCCGGATCGACCGGCGTCGAGGACACGGACGGGACCACGCCCGGTAGCGGGAGGTCCCGGACCACACTCGTCACCTGTCGCGCCCGCCGCACGAGGTCGGCGTTCTGCTTCAGGGTCTGCGCCAGCCTCGGGGTCATCGGGCGCGTGGGCGTCGCATCAGTGGCCGCCGCCAGGATGCCCTCGAGATCGCCGAAGGCCACCACCAGTGCGACCGCCGTCTTGGCCCCGATGCCTGGCACCCCGGGGAGCCCGTCCGAGGGGTCTCCACGGAGGACGGCAACGTCCACGTACCGCTCCGGGAGCACCCCGAAGCGCGTGAGCGCGGCATCGGCGTCCAGCATCGGCCACTTGTCCATGCCGCCGTTGACAGTCAGGTGCAGCCACGTGCTCGCGTCGATGAGCTGGACCAGATCCCGGTCCCCGGACACCACCACGCAGGGGCCGAGTGCCTGCGTGGTGACGCTGCCGATGACATCGTCGGCTTCGTACCCATCCCGGCCCCAACGCGGGATCCCGACCGAGTCCAGGAACTCGGCGATGGCCTCCGCCTGCGGTCCCAACGACTCCGGCTCCGCCTCAGAGGCCGCTGCGGCCCCCGGCTCCTGCGGGTCCGCCACCCGGTGCGTCTTGTATGACGCGATGAGCTCGACCCGCCACTCGGGTCGCCAGTCGTTGTCCCAGCAGGCCACGATCGCGCGGGGACCATGCAGGTCCACCAGCCGCGTGACCGTGGTCAGGAAGCCACGGATGGCGTTGTGCGGGCGCCCATCGGGTGCGGTCATCTTCTCCGGCAGGGCGTAGAACGCGCGGTAGTACAACGACGCGGAGTCGAGCACCAGCAGCGGACGGTGCGGCACGGGCATGCCGGAAGTCTGGCAGAGGCGCAGGTCCGTGGGGCAGCGCATAGACTCGCGACGAGACGAGCGGAGGCGAAATGCAGGCGGCGGACGTGGCAACGCGGCTCGAGCGCGTGCGCGAGCAGGCGCAGGCCTTCGGTGCCGACGCCGTCCTCGTCACGCCCGGTCCCGACCTTCGCTACCTCCTCGGTTACGACGCCGTGCCACTGGAGCGCCTCACCTGCCTCGTCGTTCCGAACGCCGGCGATCCGGTCCTCGTCGTGCCACGGCTGGAGGTACTCGCTGCGCAGGCGAGTCCCGCCGGATCGGCTCTCGTTGAGATCCTCACCTGGGACGAGACCGACGACCCCTACGCCCTCGTCATGGGCCTGCTCCCCACCGCAACCCGCGTGGCCCTGGACAACCACATGTGGGCCGAGAAGGTCCTCCGCCTGCGGGACGCCGCACCGGGACTCGAGCAGGTGCTGGCCGGCCCCATGCTCGCGAACCTGCGCATGCGGAAGGACGCGTCCGAGGTGGCAGCCTTGCTGGCGGCCGGAGCGGCGATCGATGCCGTGCACGCCCAGGTGCCGGGCCTGCTGCGACCCGGACGGACAGAGGCCGAGGTGGGGGCCGACATTGCCGATCTCATCCTCGCAGCGGGCCATGTGCGCGTGGACTTCGTCATAGTGGCCAGCGGACCCAATGCCGCGAGTCCGCACCACGAGGTGTCCGGGCGGGTACTCACGGACGGGGATGTGGTCGTCGTCGACATCGGCGGCACGATGCCCGACGGCTACTGCAGCGACTGCACCCGTACGTATGCCGTGGGGCACGTTCCCGACGGCTTCCAGCAGAAGTACGACGTCCTCTACGCGGCACAGGCGGACGCGGTGGCGCACAGCCGGGCGGGTGTGACCTGCGAGAGCGTGGACCGGGCGGCCCGCGACACCATGGCGGCGGCAGGACTCGACGAGCTGTTCATCCACCGCACCGGGCACGGCATCGGCCTGGAGACCCATGAGGAGCCCTACATCGTGACCGGCAACCCGCTTCTCCTCGAGTCGGGCATGGCATTCAGCATCGAGCCCGGCTTCTATGTCGAGGGCCGGTACGGCGCCCGCATCGAGGACATCGTCATCGCGACCGAGGACGGTGTACTGGTGGCGAATCATCAGCCACGGGAACTGGTGGTGGCGTGATGGCATACGTCTGGAAGGGCGCCTCCGTCACCCGGCTCATGCCGACCGAGGAGTCCGTCGACCTGATGGAGATGGTCGAGGACTTCGCGACGCGCGAACTGGCACCCCGTGCTGCGGCCGATGAGGCCGCCGCCACGTTCCCGCGCGACGCCCTTGCCTCGCTCGGGTCGTTGGGCATCCTCGGTCTTCCTTTCGACGCCGCCTACGGGGGAGGGGAGCAGCCGTACGAGGTCATGCTGCAGGCGCTCGAGGAGATCGCGCGGGCCTGGATGAGCATCGGCGTGAGCGTGAGCGTCCACTACCTCTCGTGCTTCGCGCTGGCCAACTTCGGCACCGAGGAGCAGCGGGAGCGCTGGCTGGCGGACATGATCGCCGGCGACCTCCTCGGCGCATACTGCCTGTCCGAGTCTCATTCCGGGTCCGACGCCTCGGCCCTGAGCACCCGCGCCGTTCTCGAGGACGATCACTACCGGGTCACGGGCACCAAGGCCTGGATCACCCACGGCGGTCGGGCCGACTTCTACTCGGCCATGGTGCGGACCAGCGACGACGGGGCGCGTGGCATCACCTGCCTTCTGGTCGACGGGGCATCCGAGGGCCTGTCGTCCGCCACCCCAGAGCACAAGATGGGCGCGAACGCGTCCCCGACGGCACAGGTGATCTTCGACGATGTCCGAGTGCCGGCCGATCGAGTCATGGGCTCGGTGGGCGGTGGGTTCACCGTCGCCCTGGCCGCGCTGGACGCGGGACGTCTGGGCATCGCCGCGTGCGGCGTCGGACTCGCCCAGGCCGCCCTCGACACCGCCGTTGCCTACGCTGTCGAGCGCAAGCAGTTCGGGCGCTCGATCGCCGACTTCCAGGGGGTCTCGTTCCTGCTGGCCGACATGGCAACCGCAGTCAACGCTGCTCGTGCCCTCTATCTCGATGCCGCCCGCCTGAAGGATGCCGGACTGCCCTTCGGATCCATGGCGGCCATGGCGAAGCTGGCCGCGACCGACGCGGCAATGAAGGTCACCACGGACGCCATCCAGGTTCTGGGCGGGGCCGGGTACACCCAGGACTTCCCGGTCGAGCGGTACTTCCGCGAGGCGAAGGCGCTGCAGATCGTCGAGGGCACGAACCAGATCCAGCGCATGGTCATCGGACGGGCGCTCGCCCAGCCACGTACCGGCCCGTGAGCCCGCCGATCTGGGCCGGCACCGATCGGGTCCTCCTGCACGGGGGTGTCATCTACTCGCACGCCAGCCCCTTTGCCACCGCGATGCTGATCGAGGGCGACGTGATCGCCTGGCTGGGCGAGGAGTCCGCCGCCCAGCTGCACCGAGACTCGGCCGACCGCGTCGTCGACCTTCGAGGTGCCCTCGTCACGCCCGGTTTCGTCGATGCCCACGTCCACGCCACCAGCACCGGACTGACCCTGACCGGCCTCGACCTGAGCGGAACGCAGTCCCTGCGCGACGCCCTGGAGATGCTGGAATCGCGCGCCCGCACCATGCGGGGAGCCACCATCATCGGCCATGGCTGGGACGAGACCCGGTGGCCCGAGGGCCGGCCGCCGACCCGCGAGGAGATCGACCGCGCGAGCTGGGGCAGCGTCGTCTACCTCTCCCGCGTCGACGTGCACTCCGCCGCGGTGTCGAGCGCACTCGTGGCCCTCACTCCGGGGGTGCGCGAACTCGCGGGCTTCGACCCTTCAGGGCCGCTCAGCCAGCAGGCGCATCATCTCGTCCGCGAGACCGTGCTGGGCGGGATCAGCACCGACGCGCGACAGCGGGCCCATGCCGTGATGCGCGCGCACGCCGCCTCGCTGGGGATCGTGAGCATGCACGAGATGGCCGGGCCCACGATCTCCAGCGAGGGCGATCTCGCCGACCTCCTCCGTTCGTCCGAGGAGAAGGCCGGACCACTTGTGACGGGCTACTGGGGGCAGCTGGCCAGCGAAGGCGGAATCGAGCGCGCCCGGGACCTTGGCGCCGTGGGCGTCGGTGGCGACCTGTTCGTGGACGGCGCCGTCGGATCGAGGACCGCCTGCCTTTGCTCGCCGTACGCCGACGCTCCGGACACGACCGGAGCTCGGTACCTGGACGAGCACGAGATCGGGCAGCACGTCGTTGCCGCCACCACCGCCGGACTGCAGGCCGGCTTCCACGTCATCGGCGACGCGGCCAGCGATTCGGTCATCCGCGGCTTCGTTCGGGCCGCCGACGAGCTCGGTGCGCCGGCGGTACGCGCGGGCGCCCATCGCCTCGAGCACGCGGAGATGCTGACGGATGAGCACATCGCCGTCCTGGCCCAGCTCGGGATCACCGCGAGCATGCAGCCGATGTTCGACGGCCTGTGGGGTGGCTCCGGTGGCATGTACGACCAGCGCCTGGGACCGGAACGCGCCCGCACCATGAACCGCGTCGCCGATCTCGTGTCCGCCGGCGTGCTCGTCGCGTTCGGGTCGGATGCGCCGGTAACCGACGTCGGGCCGTGGCAGGCGGTCCGCGCGGCCATCCATCACTCCAACCCGGAACAGGCCGTCAGCGCCCGGGCCGCCTTCTCAGCGCATACTCGGGCCGGCTGGCGGTCCGTGGGCGTCGAGGAGGCTGGCGTGATCGCTCCCGGCGCCGCGGCGCATCTGGCGATCTGGGATGCCGAGGACGTCATGGTGCAGACGCCCGACCACCGCGTGGCCGGCTGGTCCACCGATCCGCGGTCAGGGACCCCGGGGCTCCCGACGCTCGACGAGGACGTCCCGCTTCCGCGGTGCCTGCGGACCATCGTGTCCGGACGCACCGTCTTCGACAGCGACAACCTCGAGCCCTAGTCGATGACGACGAACGACGCACCGCTCCTGCCCCTCAAGGCGGCAGCGCCCAGTGCACTCCTGGCGGGGTTGGCACTCTGGTCGGCCTTCCCGCCTCTCGGATTCGGCCCAGCCGCCGTTGCCGGGGTGGCGCTGCTGACCGCCGCGCTCTGGGGTGCTGGCATCCGCCGCGGCCTTGGTCTGGGGCTGCTGACCGGCGGCGTCTTCTTCTCGCTCCTCCTGGAGTGGATGCGCGTGATCGGGCCCGACGCGTGGCTGCTGCTGACCTTGCTGTGCGCGTCGTGGCTCGCCCTGCTGGGCGCGGGCACGGCCCTCGTGACCCGACTGCCGGGCGCTCCCGTCTGGGTGGCCTCGGTATGGGTGCTGGACGAGGCCCTGCGGGCCAGGATCCCGTTCGGCGGCTTCCCGTGGGGGAACCTCGCGTTCGCGCAGGCGGACACCGCCCTGTCCGGGTGGGCTCCGATCGGTGGCACCGCAGCTGGTCACGTTCGTCGTCAGCCTGCTCGGCGCGGCCCTGGTCGGTGCGTTGGTGGCCTTCCGGGCCCGGCGGACGAGGACCGGCGCTGTCGTGGCTCACCGTGGTGCTCGTCGCGACACTGTTCCCGGCCCTGGTATCCACGCCCGCCACGGGCGACAGCATCGGTGGTGACCCGAGCGCCACCATCGCCCTCGTCCAAGGGGGCACCCCGCAGGTGGGAATGGGCGCCATGGACGTACGGCGGGCCGTCCTCGACAATCACGTGGCCCAGACCCTGGCCCTGGGTCAGGCGATCGACGACGGCACGGTCGAGCAGCCCGCCTTCGTGCTCTGGCCCGAGAACGCATCCGACATCGATCCGTTCGCCGACGCACAGGCGGCCGATGCCATCACGGCCGCCGCACGGGCCGTCGGGGCCCCGATCCTCGTCGGCGCCGTGACCTCGGTGCCGGACAACCCGGCAGGGGTCTGGAACGTCGGCATCGTGTGGGACCCGGTGTCCGGTCCGACGCAGATGTACATCAAGACCCATCCGGTCCCGTTCGGTGAGTACATCCCGTTCCGTGATCTCATCGCCCCGGTGATCGGTCGGTTCGACCGCATCCCACGCGACTTCATCGCGGGTACCGAGCCCGGCAACCTCGACATCGGGGGAGTGGCGGTCGGCAACGTGATCTGCTTCGAGATCGCCTACCGCGAGGTGGTCGACGCCGTTGTCGATGCGGGTGCTCGCGTGATCACGGTCCAGACCAACAACGCCACCTACGGAGGGACGTCACAGCCTGCCCAGCAGCTGGGCATCGAGCGGATCCGAGCGGTCGAGTTCGGGCGGTCCGTGCTGGTGGCGGCCACCTCAGGCATCACGGCCGTGATCGCCGCCGGACGGTTCGATCTCCCAGTCGCTGGGCGAGGACGAGGTCGGCTGGCTGGTGGCCGACGTGCCTCTGCGCGGTGAGCTCACGCTGGCCTCGCGAATCGGCAATGTGCTGGAGGCGGCGATCGCCCTCGCCGCGCTGATCGCGCTCGGGACCGCGTGGTGGCATCGACGCCGCCGAGACGCGATCGCCTAGGGTGAGTGGATGACTTCCACGTCCTTCGCCGACCTCGGGCGCATCGTGGTCATCGTCCCCACCTTCAACGAGCGGGAGAACCTGGCCACCATCGTCGGACGCATTCGCACGTCGGTCCCGGAGGCGCACGTGCTCGTCGCCGACGACAACTCACCCGATGGGACCGGACGCGTGGCAGACGAGCTCGCGGCCTCGGACGACCAGGTCCACGTCATGCATCGGCTCGGCAAGGAGGGCCTCGGCGCGGCCTACCTCGCTGGGTTCGCCTGGGCGCTGCAGGAGGGCTACGACGTCGTGGTCGAGATGGACGCCGACGGATCGCACCAGCCGGAGCAGCTGCCGCGCCTGCTCGACGCGCTGCGGGGCGCCGACCTCGTGCTCGGCTCCCGGTGGGTCCCCGGCGGACGCACGGAGAACTGGCCGAAGAGCCGGCAGTTCATCTCGCAGGGCGGAAGCGCCTACACGCGGTTCATGCTGGGAGTGCCCCTGCGGGACGTGACGGGCGGCTACCGGGCCTTCCGAGCGGACACCCTGCGCAAGCTGGACCTGCACGAGGTGGCATCCCAGGGCTACTGCTTCCAGATCGATCTCGCCTGGCGTGCCCTGCAGCGCGGCCTGACGGTCCGGGAGGTGCCGATCACCTTCGTCGAGCGGACTGTCGGCTCCAGCAAGATGAGCCGCAAGATCGTGGCTGAGGCGCTGTGGCGGGTCACCGCCTGGGGCGTCGACGACAAGGTCACGCGGGTACGGCGACGCGCCCATGCGCGTCGCGCGGAGCAGTGACATGACCCTGCGTGCCCGTCTGCTGCTGTTCGGCTACCCGCTCCTCGAGGTCGCCACGGCGTACGCGATCGCGATGTGGATCGGCTGGGGCTGGATGCTGCTGCTGCTCGTAGCCGGGATCCCGGTGGGTTTCGCCTTCATGCGCAACGCCGGCGGACGCGGCCATGGTGGACATGCAGGACGCGGCGCAGACCGGACGTGAGCCGGATGCGTCCCGGTACGGCCTCAGCTTCGTGGGCGGCCTGCTGATCGCCATTCCCGGCTTCTGGACCGACCTGGTCGGGCTCCTCCTGGTGATCCCACCGACCCAGCACCTGTTCCGGCAAAGTGCCCGGACGTGGCTGTCATCCCGGTTCACGAGCGTTCGGATGCCCGGTGTCCACTATCCCGGCGCTGGTGACGTGGTGCAGGGGACCGTCATCCGAGTCGAGGACGATCCGCCCGGAGACATGCCGGGACCGCGCGAACTGACATAGTTCCGCCGCGCCCGAACTTCGAGGCTCGGACGCGGCGGAGGAACGCGGGGGACGCGCCTAGGCGGACTTGCGCAACGGGGTGCGCAGGCGGCCCTGCTGCTCGTGCAGCAGCGCGAGCCGCTCCTGGAGAAGCTCCTCGAGATCGGCGATGGTCCGGCGCTCGAGAAGCATGTCCCAGTGCGTCCGTACGTGCTTCATCGGCTTCTGCTCGGGGGCCTCGGTGTCGGGACGCGTCGCGACCCGGCCACAGCGGCAGTTCCACTCGAACGGGATCTCCTCGGCCTCGATCGAGAAGGGCACGACCGAGCGATGTCCCTCGGGGCATTCGTACGTGATCACCAAGCGTTCGGCCGGCACCACGTGGGCATCGGTCTCGTAACTCAGGGCACCCAGGCGGGTTCCACGCATCGTCTCACTCATGGTCAGTCCCTTCGAACGGCCACTATTGTCAGCAGATCTGACGGTGGGGATATTCCCCTGGTTCCGGGAACCACCCCGATCCCGGGTAAAGATCGTGTAAGGGTTGCCTGACCCCCCTCGACGGATCGACAACCCCGTAGTGGCGCCCCATGGCGTCCGTTATTCGAACGGGGCGGCCATTCGCCCAGGCAGCGACACCGGGGGACCACGACCGGGGGAGTGGGGGACACTGGAGCGGTGAGGGGTATCCGGCGGGCCGGGGTGGCGATCGGCCTCGCGATTGCCGTGGCCGGCGGTTCAGCTCTGGCTGCCGCGCCGGCTCAGGCGGCCGCAGGGACACCCGCTCACGCGGCCGCTGGGCGTCCTGAATCAACCCCGTCGGTCACCGCGGGCTGGCGCATTCGCATGCTGGCCGAGGTCAACGCCGCCCGCCGGGCGGCCGGTGTGCCCGCCGTGATCCTGTGCCCGAGACTCAGTCGCGTGGCCGAGGCCCGCGCCCGTGCGATGGCGGCGACCGACACCTTCGGTCACATCGATCGCCGAGGGCGCGCACGCCAGCGGATCGGATGACTCGCTGGGGGGTACCGCTGGAGCCTCGCCGGCGAGAACATCGCAGCGAACCAGCGACGGGTGCACGCGGTGATGGCGGACTGGCTCGACTCGCCCACTCATCTGGCCACGTTGACCGAGCCCAGGTTCACCCATGTCGGGTTCGGCCACGCCCTCGACCCCGGCGGACCACGCCGCACCCTGTGGGTCCAGGACTTCGGCGCGGGCGGACGCTGCAGCTGACGCGTCAGTCGGTGCCGAACTCCATCGCCGCCCGATCGAGGCTCTCGACCTCGTCATCCTCCAGCGCGCTCTCGGCGGGCTTCGCCGCGATGGCTGCCGCACCGCCGGGCTCGAGCTCGCCGACCAGATTCGCCTGTCCGGCGAGGAGCTGTCCCTGCGCCGCGTAGAGCTCGAGCTTGGCGCGCGAGTCGGCGATGTCGAGGTTCCGCATGGTGAGCTGGCCGATGCGGTCGACCGGGCCGAAGGCCGCGTCCTCCGTGCGCTCCATGGACAGCTTGTCCGGGTGGTAGCTGAACGCGGGGCCTCGTGTGTCGACGATCGTGTAGTCGTCGCCGCGACGCAGTCGCAGGGTGACCTGTCCCGTGACGGCGGACGCCACCCAGCGCTGGAGCGACTCACGAAGCATGAGGGCCTGCGGGTCCAGCCAGCGCCCTTCGTACAGCAGCCGTCCGAGCCGACGGCCCTCCGCGTGGTAGTTGGCGATCGTGTCCTCGTTGTGGATGGCGCTGAGCAGCCGCTCGTAGGCGATGAACAGCAGCGCCATGGCCGGTGCCTCGTAGATCCCGCGGCTCTTCGCCTCGATGATGCGGTTCTCGATCTGGTCGGCCATGCCGAGGCCGTGCCGTCCGCCGATGGCGTTCGCCTCGTGAACCAGCTCCACCGCCGACGGGTACTCCACGCCGTTGATCGTGACCGGTCGCCCCTGGACGAAGCCGATCGTGACGTCCTCCTGCTCAATGGCCACGGCCGGATCCCAGAACCGCACGCCCATGATCGGCTCGACCACCTCCATGGAGGTGTCGAGGTGCTCCAGCGTCTTCGCCTCGTGGGTGGCGCCCCAGATGTTGGCATCGGTCGAGTAGGCCTTGGCGACGCTGTCGCGATAGGGCAGGTCGTGGGCGACGAGCCACTCCGACATCTCCTTGCGCCCACCGAGCTCGGCCACGAAGTCGGCGTCCAGCCAGGGCTTGTAGATGCGCAGGTTCGGGTTGGCCATCAGGCCGTAGCGGTAGAAGCGCTCGATGTCGTTGCCCTTGAAGGTCGAGCCGTCGCCCCAGATCGACACGTCGTCGTCGTGCATGGCCCGCACCAGGAGGGTTCCGGTCACCGCCCTGCCCAGGGGCGTCGTGTTGAAGTACTGGCGTCCGCCGGAGCGGATGTGGAAGGCGCCGCAGGCAAGTGCGGCGAGGCCCTCGTCGACCAGCGCGGCCTTGCAGTCGACCAGCCGCGACAGTTCGGCGCCGTACTGCGTGGCCCGGCCCGGGACGGACTCGATGTCCGGCTCGTCGTACTGGCCGATGTCGGCCGTGTACGTGCAGGGGATGGCGCCCTTGTCACGCATCCAGGCGACCGCCACCGAGGTGTCCAGTCCGCCGGAGAAGGCGATGCCGACGCGTTCGCCGACGGGCAGGGAGGTCAGTACTTTCGACACGGGACAAACCTAGGCCCCTCGCGCGGACCCCCGCCCAGTGAGGGTGCCCCAGAGCCAGCCGGATGCGACCTTCTCGCCGGTTCGAAGGTAGGCAGCGGACGCATCGACGACGAGCGCCGACTGCATGCCGCTGCGGGCAGAAGGCAGCCCCGCCAGCAGCAGACGGTCGTCCGTCTGCAGTTCGACGTCGTCGGACGGCGACACGATCGGGTGGCCGTCGCGGACGAGCATGAGCACAGTGGCCGCCAGCGGCTGCGCCCTGTCCAGGGGATCACGCAGCAGATCGCCGAGCGGGAAGGGCGCCTGCCTCATCATGCGCACGAGGGCCGGCGCCTCCTGCACCGTCAGATCGGTGCGCCACAGTTCGGGGGACCCGGGACCGCTGCGCGCCACGATCCGGTCGATCAGTTGTGCCGCCCAAGCGTCCTCCTGCAGGGGGACCTGCTGGAGGAACTGCCACAGCAGGGGGGTGCCGATGTGCGCGATCGCCTCACGGGCCACCACCTCGGTGAGAACCACGAGCAGGTCGAGATCGGTCGCGGCGAAGAGCTGGGCGTTCATCGGCTGGTTCTGCCGCCCGACGACGAACACGTCCGGCCTGGCCCGTCGCGCAGCCGCGATGAGCGAGAGGTTGGTGATGTCGTTGTCCGTGGCGGCAACGAATCCCACCGCGTCGGCTATCCCCGCGGCGGCCAGCACCGCAGGTTCAGTGCCATCGCCCCGGATGATGGTGACGTCGTGCACGTCGGGGTTCGCGTCGATGACGGTCACCTCGATGCCGCTGGCGCGCAGGTCGCGAGTGAGTTCGGTGCCGAAGCGCCCGAAGCCGCATACGATCCAGGCCCCGCGACCGAGCTGGTCCTGCCGCTCCGGCAGCAGGATCCCCGGTGCCCCCATGAGCCAGTGCACGAGCTGCTCGCTGGCCGGCGCCCGCAGTTCGACGCGGAAGTGGTCGCCGAACCGGTCGAACGGGTTGATGACGGTGGGGGAGCCGAAGACCGCCATGCGCGCGGTGATGGCGGCATTGGAGCTGCGCGTGATGACCGGGAGCCCGGGTCGAAGGACGGATGCGCTCATGACGACCGAGAGGTTGGCCTCGTCGTCATCCGTGATGGCCAGGACACCGGCACACGTCGGGCTCAGCAGACCGGCCAGGTCGAGGTACTCGGGGTTCCTTGCGTCGGCGGACAGCGCCGGGATGTCGGCCCGGTAGGAGCCGAGCTCCACCACGTCCACCCGCTCCTGCAGCAGGTCCAGCGCGACGAAGCGCTGACCGAGCTCGTCCAGCCACTGTCCGAGCAGCTCTCCGGTCTGGCCGTGGCCCGCCATCAGCCAGAACGGCTCCCTCAGCCGCCGCACCCGACGCCGGAACCGCTGAACGGCCAGTGCCCGCTTGAAGCTGCTGTCCTGCAGCAGGGCCAGCAGCGTGCCGATGGCGTAGGCCCATCCGATGACGGACAGGTAGATGCTGAACGTGACCCACATGCGCTGGGCGTCGTTGAAGGCCTTCGGGATCTCCCCGAATCCGATGGTCGTGGCCGTGAAGCTCATGAAGTACAGGGAGTCGAACACGGTCATCCGCCAGGGACCCTCGGGCGACTCGCCCTGGATGACAGTCAGGCCGACGACACTGATGGAGAAGATGACGATGAGCGCGATGAGCGGGATCCGCATGCGTCGCAGGATGAGGAAGACGGCGGCCGAGGCCTGGACCCCGGAACCGGTGCCGGCCTGCGGCGTGGACACGGTGATCTACCGCCGACGGTAGGACACGGTCTCCGTCACGAGCAGCGTGACGGACACGATGTTCGCCAGCAGGGCCCCGCCGGACAGGGACACCACAGCGGCGGTGGCCTCGGCATCCAGCCCCGAGGTCGACACGTTCTGGGCGTAGATGAGGACCACGGCTGCGGCAATGAGCTGCAGGTCCGCCACGAGGCTGGTCGCCAGGTGGACGGCACCGATCTGGGTGCGGTCGCCGAACTTGAGCACCGTGGCGATGAGGTTGACGGCGACCGCCGCGTACAGCTCCCACGGGCTGTGCAGCGCCGGGTTGGCGATGTCGCCGAGGAAGAAGCCGAAGTTGAGCGTGGCCGCCAGCACGACGAAGAACCCGAAGACGACCTTCTCGAGATTCATCGCGGAGCCCTCCTGCGCCACATCCTAGGGAGATCAGACGCGGGAAGGCGGCCAGACGATCACGCGGCGTGCGGAGCCAACCGGGCACTAGATTGACGGCGAGCCAAGGAACGGAGAGCGACGGTGAGTGCTTCCGATGGCGCGCAACGGCCCGAACGGGTATCCGCGGCGTCTGCCTACGACGGCCGCTCCGACCCGTTCGCGGTGCCACCCCATCCGTCCTGGGTCAGCCGGACGTTCCCGCTGATCGAGACGCTGCGCGGATACTCGCGGTCGTCCTTCCGGGTCGATGCCGTGGCGGGCGTCACCGTGGCAGCGCTCGCCATTCCCTCGGGGATGGGCTACGCCTCGATCGCCGGTCTTCCGGTGCAAGCGGGCCTCTACGCGCTCCTGCTGCCGATCCTGGTGTACGCGTTGATGTCCTCTAGCGCCCGCGCGGTGATCGGGCCCGAGGGAGCGATCGCGGCCATGGTGGCCAGTGCCCTCGCTCCCTTGGCGGTTGCCGGATCGGCCGAGTACGTGCAGTTGGCCGCCGCCCTCGCCATCTTGGTGGGTCTCATCCACCTCGCGGCCCGACTGGCTCGCGTCGGCAAACTCACCGACTTCATGTCCGTGGCCGTCCTCGTCGGATACATCAGCGGCATCGCCGTGGTTCTGGTAGTCGGCCAACTCGGCAAGCTCACGGGCATCCCGGTCGAGGGTGAGGACACGCTGCGGCAGCTGCTGTACCTCGTCACTCACCTCGCTGACCTGCACCCGCTCACGACCCTCGTCGGCGTGTCCTGCCTCGTCATCCTGGTCGCGGCGCGGCGATTCCTCCCACGCATTCCGGCCGCCCTTGTGGTCGTCATTTCGAGCATCGCACTCTCTTCCTGGCTCGACTGGGCCGCGCAGGGAGTCGCGACGGTCGGACAGGTGCCGCCGGGACTGCCGATCCCTGGCATCCCATGGGAGGGTCTGGCCCGCACCGTCGAGCTGCTCCCGGCGGCCGTCGGAATCTTCTTCGTGGCCTACTCGGACTCGATCCTCACGGCCCGCTCGTTCGCCTCGCGCCATCACGAGAGCGTGGACAGCAACTCCGAGCTGACGGCGCTGGGGTCGGCGGACATCGCGGCGGGTCTGACCGGCGCCTTCCCGCTCGGAATCAGCGGATCCCGGACCAGTGTCAATGACCAGATGAAGGCCCGGACGCAGGTGGGCCAACTCGTGGCCGTCGCGGTTGTCGCGGCGGTCCTGCTGTTCCTCACCGAACCCATCCAGTACCTGCCGTCACCGGTGCTCGCCGCCATCATCATCGTGGCCGCGTCCTCGTTGATCTCGCTGCCCGAGTGGCATGGACTGGCTCGCGGAGGCCGAGCGGAGGTGGGCATTGCCGCGGTCACGGCCGCGGGCGTGATCCTGGTCGGTGTCATCCCAGCGCTCATCGTCGCGATGCTGCTGTCCTTGATCGACTTCGCCCGCCGAGCCTCGCAGGCACGCGACGCCGTCGAGGGCTGGGTCGACGGCCAGCAGCGGTACGCGGACATCAGTCGGGCGCCGGAAGCCGAGATCACCCCCGGTGTCGTCGTGTACCGATACGACTCGCGCCTGTTCTACGCCAATGCCGGCCACTTCAAGGAGCGGGTCCTTGCGGCTGTGACGGGAGCGCCCTATCCGGTGCACACCGTCATCCTCGACGCAGCGGCGTTCACCGACACGGATGTCACTGCAGCGGCAGCCTTGGAGGAGGTCGTCGGCACGCTCGAAGAAGAGGGGATCACCCTCGCCGTGGCGGAACTGCGCGCGTCCTCCCGGGACGAGTTCGAGGAGCTCGGACTCGTCCGAGCCATCGGTTCCGAGAACTTCCATCCCACCGTTGAGGCGGCGGTCTTCGCCGCGCAGTCACACCGGACCGAGACAGCACCCCACGACGACCAGGATTCGCAACCGGACTAGCTCGGGCGCGGCGGGGGCGACGGATTCCCATGCTGCGGGAGGTGTCGCTTGCGGTCGCGCTGGGAGTCGAGCACAGTCTGCAATTGCCCCCTGACCTCAACGTCCTCAGACGCCCGGTTCTGCCGCTCCTCGGGGTCACGGGTGAGATTGTGCATCTCCCAGACCGGCTCCGCGGCCGGCAGCGGGGATGCGTGATCGTCGACCACGCCGCGCTCTGCGTACCACTCATCAAGGCGCTCGTAGTAGTGGTTGAGCTTCCACAGCTCGGGGGCACCGCCGTCGCCAGTGGGCAGCGTCGTGATCACCGACTCGACCTTCGACGGGTAGGCCACCGGGTTGAACGTCTGCCCGGTCATGGGGTTGACGTTGTTGCTGCCACGAGAGAAGTCGTCCTCCGTCATGAAGTAGAGAGGCTCCGCAACCGACTCGGGCGCCACGGAACCGGTGACCACCCCACTGAGGTCACGGCCGGGCAGCGGCTGCGCCTCGGTGTGATCCTGCGCCACCGCGGCGGCCGCGGCATCGACGTCGATGCCTGCCAGTCCCATGAGCGTCGGGACCAGGTCCACATGGCTCGTCGGCAGGGTGAAACCGCCCGGGGGAGTGGCCACACCCGGTCCGGAGACGATCAGCGGAACGCGGATCGATTCGTCGAACGCGTTGTACCACTTCTGGAACATGCCGCCGTGCGCGCCGACGAGGTCGCCGTGATCGGACGTCAGGATGACCACCGTGTCGTCCGCCATCCCGGATTCGTGCAGTCCCTCCAGGATGCGACCGATGGCCTGATCGACGACCTTGTGTAGGTAGTAGTACAGCCGGCGGTAGGCCAGGTCTGCCTCCTGCGGGTAGGTCATCTGCGGCCAGGCGATGAAGAAGTCCTCGTGGCACGACGGTCGCCCGGAGAAGGAGTCACTCTGTGACGGTGCCTCCGGGATGTCGGGAACGGTGTCGTCCGGAGGCGCCAGATGGAGCATCTGGTTCCACAGCATCCCCTGGAACAGGATGTCGTGCGGGTTCACGAACGACGCGACTGACAACCATGGGCCGTCGGACCGTGACTTCGCCAACTCGCCGAACATGGTCGTGACCTGCTCCGCGTACAGCCCGTCGCGCACGATCCCCATGTCCTGAGGTCCGATGCCGTGGGGTTCGCGACCGATCCAGCCGCTGAATCCGTAGGGCTCGAGGCGATCGGCGCGCGCGTATGCTGCCACGTTCTCGGGGATCGGCCGACCCTGGAAGTCCGAGCTCATCAACCCCTCATGGGTGCCGATGATCGGAAGGTCGGCATGGGAGATGTGCCACTTGCCGCGGTAGTGCGCCTGATAGCCACCAGCGCGGAACCAGTCACCCATGGTGGGGACGGTGCTCGGGTCGAGCCAGGTCACCTCGGTGTTGCTCTTGGCGATCCCGTCCGTCTGGGTGACGCCGTGCAACGACGGGTACTGCCCGGTGAAGAGTGTTGCTCGGCTGGCGGAGCAGGCAGTCGAGCCGGCGTAGTGGCGGTGGAACTCGACGCCCTCGGCGCGCAAGGCGGTGCGCGCGGGGGTCTGGCTGCGCCTGAACTCCTGAAGCTCCGGACCCTCGTACGGAGTCGGATACCGCTCCTCATCCGTCATGATGAGCAGAATGTTCGGGGTGTCAGCCATGTCATGCAGCCTAGGCGAGTTGGCGTTGATTGGCGCGTCAAATTCACGTCGCGCCTATGCTCGGGCGACGATGCGAAGGCATGGAGACCAGATGACTGACGAGGCGTTGCCGAATAGCGTCGAGCGACCATTCCGCGTTGGACCAGTGGAGATCCGCATCGCCACGTGGGTGTATGTCACGGTCTCGCTGATGTCGATCCTGGTCGTCTACGACGGCTGGCAGGAACTCAAGGGAGTGGCCGGGATCGTCATCGTGGTCGTAGGACCCACGATCGCCCTGGGCGTGGCCCACGTATTCGCGGACATCGTCCAGCACCAGGTCCACCACGGCAGGGGGCAACGCCGCGAGGAGCTGGTGGAGCTCTTCTGGGAGTTCATCCAGTACGTGCTGGTCGCCGTTCCTGCCCTCATCGCCCTGCTCGTGGCGTCTCGAGTGTTCAACCAGAGTTACTCGGACTCCATCCGGTCAATGCTCTACCTGGGCACAGCGTCGCTGGGCTTCTGGGGCGGCCTGGCCGGCTGGCGCAGCGGGTATCGCGGCTGGCGCCTGCTCCTGGCCATCGCCGCGGGCCTATGCGTGGGCCTACTGGTCTTCGCCTTCCAGTTGGTGCTCAAGCCGCACTAGCGGAACACTCCGCGATCAGGTGCCCCGGACGGTGAACATCCAACGTACGCCGTACCAATCCAGCAGGACGCCCCAATAGTTGCCCCAGAACATCATCGTCAGCGGCATGACCTCGGTGGCGCCCACCGACAGCCCCTCGAACAGGCGCTGGGCCTCCTCGAGGGAATCCGGCTCGAGGTTGATGGAGACGTTGTTGCCGATAACCAACTGGTGTCCCATCGACGCGAGCATGTCGGTGCCCATGAGGACGGTGCCGGCAAGAATCTCGAGTTCGACGTACATGACGGCGTGACGTTCGACGTCGGGGAGCGCGGGCTGACCCTCGCTGGGCGGGATGTCGGACATCCGCATCAGCCCGGACGGTTCGGCGCCGAAGATCGAGCCGTAGAACGCGAACTGCTCCTCGGTGCGGCCCATGGTGTTGAGGTAGATGCTGACGCGTGCCATGAGCCTCGTCCCGTCGCCTCGTGATCAGTGACAGGGACGCTATCGGACGGCCATGGCGCATGGGTCGGGAATGGACCCGATTTAGAGCCGATAATGTGCATTATGACATTCCGCTATTCTTGAGCGATATAGCCGCAGGCGCCGATCCGGCTAGCCTCGCTCCGTGACCTCCCCTCCGCTCGACGACCTCGGGGTGCCGGTGGCGCTGCCGGAACCGGCCCACCGAGTGGTGTCACTCGTGCCGTCGTTGACCGAATCGATCGCGATGACTCGCCCCGAGGCGATCGTCGCCGCCACCGACTGGTGCACCTTCCCGCCGGATCTCGACGTCACCCGGGTCCGCGGCACCAAGAACCCTGATTGGAAGGCCATCGCGGCGATGGCACCCGACCTGGTGATCGCGAATCAGGAGGAGAATCGCGAGCTTGACGTCCGGCGACTGCGGGATGCCGGAGTCCCTGTCTGGGTCACGAGGACCCGGTCCGTGGACGAGGCCCTGAGTTCTCTCGAACGCATGTTCGACGTCGCCCTCGGCTGGGGTGTCCCGGAGTGGCTGCGACAGGCCCGCGAGGTGTGGTCCACTCCCCCGCGTCTGTCCGGAGTCCGGACGGCCGCGGTCATCTGGCGCGATCCCTGGATGGTGGTCGGGCGGGAGACGTTCGCCGGCGACGTGCTCACCCGCCTGGGCTGCGACCACGTCTTCGCGGGTGCGTCCGACCGCTACCCGACGGTCGAGGTGACCGAGTTGGACAGCCTGGGGCTGGACGTGATCCTGCTGCCCGACGAGCCCTATGCCTTCTCCCCCAGCGACGGCCCGCCATCCTTCTCGCGTACGCCGACCGCTCTCATCGATGGTCGGATGCTGACCTGGTACGGACCGTCACTGGTGTCGGCCCGGCAGCACCTTGAGGAGAGCATCCTGAACCGGTGACGCTGCCGCAGCCGGCGCAGCCGCCGTCCGGGCACGACGTGCGCAGGTTCGGCGACGATGCCGCACCGGTGCGCAGCAGATGGTCGACGGCGGCGTCCACCACATCAGGATCCAGGCCCGTGCGTGTGGCCAGTTCCCGTCGCGTCGTGACGCCGGACTCGATCGCCGCCAGGACCGTGCGCAGTGGAGTGCTCATAGCCGGGAGCCGATCTGGAAGACGGCTACCGCCACGATCCAGGCCACGGTCAGCTGCATCACGATGCCGAAGGCGGTCCAGCGCGTCCCGATCTCGCGACGCTGGGCCGCCAGCGTGGCCACGCAGGGCGTATAGGCCAGCAGGAAGATGAGGAACGCCCAGACGGCCGCGCTCGTGTGGCCACCGGAGCTCTCCTCGAAGTCCGCCTTGATGAAGGTCCCCAGCGTTCCGGGCTGTTGGAGCGTGTCCGGCTCCTCCGCTGAGTACGTCTGGGACCAGGAGGAGATGACCGCTTCCTTGGCGACGAAGCCGACGATGAGGGCGCTGGTGGTCTCCCAGGTGCCGAACCCGGCCGGGGTGAAGACCGGAGCAACCGCCTGCGCGGTCCGTGCGTACACGCTCTCCTGCACCGGGACCTCACCGAACGAGTAGCCCGGTGCGGCCGGGATCGCCTGCAGGAACCACACCACCGCAACCGTCGCGACGATGATGCCGCTGGCGGTGCGCAGGAAGCCGCGCAGTCGAAGCCACGTCACGGCCATGGTCAGTCGTCCGGTGGGACGCTGGTACGGAGGCAGGTCGATGACGAGGGGCTCACTGCCCATCGATCGCCACAGCGTCGACCGCAGGGCGAGCCCGATGACCACCACGAAGATGATGCTGATGACGTACAGGGCGAAGACCACCGTCCCTGCCCGATCGGGGAAGAAGATCGATGCGACGAGGACGTAGACCGTCAGACGGGCGCTGCAGGAGGTGAACGGCACCAGGAGCGCCGTCAGGATGCGGTGCCGAGCATTGGGGAGGATGCGCGTCGCGGCGATGGCCGGGACGTTGCAGCCGAAACCGACAATCAGCGGCAGGAACGCCCGGCCGGGCAGTCCGATGGCCCGCATCAGGCGATCGGTGACCACCGCGGCGCGCGCGAGGTAGCCACTGTCCTCGAGCAGTGCCAGCAGCGCGAACATGATGGCCATGAGCGGGACGAAGGTCAGCAGCATTCCCACGCCGGCGATCAGCCCATCGACGACGAGGCCACGCACCCACGTGTCCTCGAGTCCGACAAGGGACAGTGCCGCCACGGCGACGGTCGTGACCGGGCCGGTGAAGAACCAGTCGAGGAACGCCTGCAGTGGTGCGGCGATCGTGGTGGTGAGCTGGAACACGGCCCACATCGCCGCGAGGAACAGCAGCGGGCCGAGCACCGGCGAGAGCGCGACCCGGTCCAGCCGATCGGACCACCGAACGCCCGCCCGATCGTCGCGGGTGACACCGGCCGCAACCACGGCGTCGATCCAGGCGAATCGCTGGTCGGCCCGATCGAGCTCGTCGGTTGCGGGCGGTGACGCCAAGGGGGTCGGCGCCGGTCCGGCAAGCGCCCGGTCCAAAGCCGCCAGGAAGTCCGCGCGGCCCACCCGATGGCGAGGGTCGATGAGGACGACCGGGACGCCGATGGCCTCGCTCAGCGCCACCACGTCGATGGTGATGCCCCGACGAAGCGCGACGTCCCCCATCGTCAGCGCGACCACCAGGCGCTGGTCGGTCTCGCGAAGCTGGCGGACCAGGTAGAGCGACCGTGCCAGTCGCCCCGCGTCCCCCACCACGACCACGGCGCCCGGACGCTCGTCGGCGGGGACGTCGACCAGGAGGTGTCGGGTCAGCGCCTCGTCGGGAGACTGCGGATCCAGGCTGTAGGCACCCGGCAGGTCGATGACCTCGAAGCGGCGCTGGCCGTCGTCGAGCAGGCCGCGGCCCACCTCCACCGTGGTGCCCGGCCAGTTGCCCACGTCCCGCCGCAGACCGGTCAGTCGATTGAACAGGGTGGACTTGCCGACGTTGGGCGCCCCGGCCAGCGCGATCACGGGTGTCTCGCGCCCCGCCACCGCTCCCCCGTCGCCGTGGTCCGACCACACCGGGGTGCTCACGTCGAGACCCCCTTCGCGACGATCAGCCGCTCGGCGGTCTGCTTGTCGATGGCGATCCGCGATCCGTTCACCGCGAGGACGAGGGCCCCGCCGACCGCTCGCTGGACCACCCGCACGCTCTCACCGGTGCGCAGGCCGAGTTCGCCCAGGCGTCTGGCCTGTGCCGGGTCGACGTCCGCCGCCTGGATGATGGCCGTCTCCCCGGTGGCGAGATCGAGGATGCACGGGCGTGAGGGCAGGTCGCTCTGCCCTGTCGACACGGATGTCATGGCAATCGGTACCGGTCCACGTTAGGCACCCCTAACCAATAGTACGTCGTGCCGCGCCCTCCCCCCATGACGATGTCCCCGCCCGGTCGAACTGGGCGGGGACATCGCATGAGGACCTAGGCCAGGGCCTTCGTCTTGAGTGAGTCGAACTCGGCCTGGGTGATGGTGCCCGCGTCGAGCAGGGCCTTGGCCGAGGCGATCTGGTCCGCAGGCGACACACTGCCCACCGCGGACTGGATGTAGGCCTTCTGTGCCTCATTGGCAGCCTGGGCCGACGCGATGCGGCGCTCCTGCATGCTCTTGCCGCGAGCGATGAGGTACACCAGCGTGGTGATCGGCGGGAAGATGATGAGGAAGATGATCCAGAGCGCCTTGGCGAAGCCGCCCATGGTGTGGTCGCTGAACAGGTCGAAGACGACCATGAACCAGATGAAGATGAACATGATGATCAGCCAGATCCACAGGAGCTGGATGATGAAGGTGCCGAAATCGGAAGCCATCGGGGCAGTTTCTCCTAGTCGTTGAAGGGTCGATGGGCTAGCGGAACAGCTCCGCTCGATAGCCCAACTCGGTAAGCCTACCCACAACCATCGACGTCGTCATCAACGACCACCGCGACCGCTGTCGGTGCGCCGATTCCGTGATGAGGTCGGCCTTGAGGTCGGCCGCCGGACGGCGATCCGTCGTCCGATCGCAGGACCAGTCCGGGACCTCGATGCCGTGCCGCGCCAGCCAATTCTCGGTGTCGGCCCGGGTGCTTTCCGGCCGTCCGGACAGCAGGATCACGTCGTGTTCGCGCGACAGCGCCTCAGGCGTGCGATGCCCCGCGGGATCGGCGGATCCTCCCCCACAGCGGCGAAGAACGCGTCCCAGTCCTTGGGCCGACCCTCGAGGTGATGCTGCCGATGCGTGGCGTCCGCCAGCACCCCGTCGATGTCGACGACGGCAATCACGTCGAGGCCAGCTCCTCGGGGCGAGGGCACGCGCACACCAGGTTCCGGTCGCCGTAGGCGCCGTCGATCCGCCGGACCGGGCGGCCAGTACTTGTCCTGGCGCAGGCCCTCCACGGGGAAGGCCGCCAGGCGCGCGGGGTAGGCGTGGTCCCAGGCCCCGATCACGGAGTCGGCGGTGTGGGGCGCCTGGCGCAGCGGGCTGTCCTCCAGCGGCCACTCCCCCGCCGCGACCGCGTCGATCTCGCCACTGATGGCGATCATCGCGTCGCAGAAGCGATCGAGCTCGTAGAGGTTCTCGCTCTCGGTGGGCTCCACCATCAGGGTGCCGGCCACCGGGAAGGACATCGTCGGCGCGTGGAAGCCGTAGTCGATGAGTCGCTTCGCCACGTCGTCCACGGTGACTCCCGTCCTCGCGGTGATGGGTCGCAGATCGAGGATGCACTCATGGGCGACCAGGCCCCGCTCCCCCGAGTAGAGCACCGGGTAGTGGTCTCGCAGTCGAGCGGCGATGTAGTTGGCGTTGAGGATGGCCACCTGGGTCGCCCGCAGCAGGCCATCCGGTCCCATCATCCGGATGTAGGCCCACGGGATCGGCAGGATGCCGGCACTCCCCCAGGGGGCACCGCTCACCGGCCCCACTCCACCGTCGGCGTGCCCGCGGCCCGCCGGACCCGCCTCGGGCCGCAGCGGATGCGACGGCAGGTAGGGCGCCAGGTGCTCGCGCACCGCAACCGGGCCGACGCCCGGGCCACCACCGCCATGCGGGATGCAGAACGTCTTGTGCAGGTTCAGGTGCGACACGTCGGCGCCGAACTTGCCCGGGCTTGGCGAGGCCGACCAGGGCGTTGAGGTTGGCGCCGTCGACGTAGACCTGTCCGCCGGCGTCGTGGACCAGCGCGCAGATCTCCGCGATCGCGGTCTCGAACACCCCGTGGGTGGAGGGGTAGGTGACCATCAGCGCGGCCAGCCGCTCACCGTGCTCGGCGATCCTTGCCCTCAGGTCGTCGACGTCGACGTTGCCATCGTCGTCGCACGCCACGACGACGACCCGCAGCCCGGCCATGACGGCACTGGCTGCGTTCGTGCCGTGCGCGCTGCTCGGAATGAGGCACACGTCGCGGTCCACGTCGCCGTTCGCCCGATGGAAGGCGCTGATCGCCAGCAGCCCGGCGAACTCGCCCTGCGAGCCGGCGTTGGGCTGCAGGGACACGGCGTCGTACCCGGTCACCTCGACCAGCCAGGCCTCCAGCGAGCGGATCAGCTCGAGGTATCCGGCCGCCTGCTCGAGCGGCGCGAAGGGATGCAGTCCGGCGAACTCGTCCCAGGTGATCGCCTCCATCTCTGTGGTGGCGTTCAGCTTCATCGTGCACGAGCCCAGCGGGATCATCGCCCGGTCGAGGGCCACGTCGCGGTCGCCCAAGCGTCGGATGTAGCGGAGCATGGACGTCTCGCTGCGATGGGTGTTGAAGACCGGGTGCGTGAGGAACGGGCTGGTGCGGCGCAGGGCGTCGGGGATCCCCGACGCGGCGACCACGTCGTCGTACCGGAGGTCGGCCGCGCGGGGATTGACGGCAGCGTAGGCCCGCCACAGCGCCTCGACATGCGCCTTCGTGGTGGTCTCGTCCACCGATGCCGAGACGGTGTCCTCATCCACGTACCGGATGGTGATGCCCTCGGCCAGGGCCGCCGCCACCATCGCGTCGGCGCTCGCGGGAACCGACCAGCGGACCGTGTCGAAGAAGTCGTCGCCGTGCAGGCTCCCGCCCGCCCGGGCGATACCGGCGGCCAGGGTCGCTGCGCGCTCGGCGGTCCGCTCCGCGATCGCCCGCAGTCCGTCCGGGCCGTGGTAGACCGCGTACATCGAGGACATCACGGCGAGGAGCACCTGAGCGGTGCAGATGTTGCTGGTCGCCTTCTCCCGGCGGATGTGCTGCTCACGCGTCTGCAGGGCGAGCCGGTAGGCGGGCGCGCCATCGGCGTCCACGCTCACGCCGACCAGTCGTCCGGGCATGCAGCGCTCGAGTCCGGCTCGAACCGACATGAAGCCGGCGTGCGGGCCGCCGAACCCGAACGGGACGCCGAGCCGCTGCGCGGACCCGACCACGACGTCGGCGCCCAGCTCCCCGGGCGGGGTCAGCAGGGTCAGCGCCAGCAGGTCGGTGGCGACGATCGCCAGGGCACCGCGCTCGTGCGCCTGCTCGATCAGCGGGTCCGATGTCGCGCACCCGCCCGGACGTACCCGGGTTGCTGATCAGGACCCCGGCGAAGTCACCCGCCGGGAGGCCTCGAGTCCAGGTCGGCGATGTCCAGCCGGATGCCGAGCGGCCGGGCCCGGGTCTGCAGGACCGCCAGCGTCTGCGGATGCGTGTCGGCGTCGACGAGCAGCGCGTCCGGCGCGGCCCTTGGTGGCGCGGATCGCCAGGGTCATCGCCTCGGCCGCCGCCGTCGGCTCGTCGAGCAGCGACGATCCCGCGACCGGCAGCGCCGTGAGGTCCTCGACCATCGTCTGGAAGTTGAGCAGCGCCTCGAGTCGGCCCTGCGAGATCTCCGGCTGGTAAGGCGTGTACGCCGTGTACCAGGCCGGGTTCTCCAGGATGTTCCGGACGATGACGGCGGGCGGATGGGTGCCGTAGTACCCGAGCCCGATCATGCTGGTCAGCACGGTGTTCTTCGCCGCCAGGGCGCGCAGCTCGGCGATGGCCTCCGGCTCGCTGCAGCCCGGGCGGGAGGTCCAGGCCCTCGTGCCAGCGGATCACGTCGGGTACGACCGACGGACACGAAGGCGTCCAGGTCGGGATAGCCGAGCAGCGCCAGCATCCGCGACTCCTCGGCCGCGTCGGGGCCGATGTGTCGATCGGGGAAACCTGAAGTTGTGCTGACCATGGTCACCTCGGCGGTTCGAGTATGCGTGGCATACGGGTCGAACGGTCACGGACGTGACCGCTCTTCCCCCTCTGTTTCCCACGCCAGGCGTGACCTGAGAGCTTCACCGGGCGAGCCCGGCTTTCACCGTCGGTAGGGGCCGGACGAGCCGGTCCCGCTTTCCAGAGGTGCCTCTCCCGAGCGGTCCTGCTGCCTGAGAGGTTGTCGGGGAGATTGCTCCTTCGGCGCCTGGTGAACCAGGACTCTCCCGCCCGGGATCAGTCAGCGGGGCAATACTAGCCCCCGATCCGCAGTCAGACGGCGGTGCGGCGCGCGCGACGTGCAGCCAGCTCGTCGTTGGCCGCAGGGGCCTCGACAACAACGCCCTCGGGAGACTCGCCGGGCAGCTGGGCCAGGCTGCCCTCGACCTCGCGCCACACGCTGCCGACGGCAATCCCGAAGACGCCCTGGCCTCCGCGCACGAGGTCGACGACGTCGTCCGCGCTGCGGCACTCGTAGATGCTGGCGCCGTCGCTCATGATGGTGAGACTGGCGAGGTCCTCGCCCGTGCGGGTGGCGAGGTGGTCGACGGCCGCACGGATGTTCGGAAGCGACACCCCGGTGTCGATGAGTCGCTTGACGATCCGCAGCACGAGGATGTCGCGGAAGCCGTAGAGCCGTTGGGTTCCGGACCCGGTGGCTCCGCGCACCGACGGGACCACGAGTCCGGTCCGCGCCCAGTAGTCCAGCTGGCGGTAGGTGATCCCGGCGGCCGAGCACGCCACCGGTCCGCGGTATCCGATGTTCGCCGGAAGGGGACGCAGGGTCGACTCGTCGAAGAGCACTCCCTGCGACTGCGGTGACTGCGTGTCGGCGACCAGCGCGGTCGCTCCCGCACCTACCGTCGGGGAGCCGCCTTCTCGCGCCACTTCCGCCTCCTGCCATCGTGTCGCCCTGAGGCGACCGACCCCCTGATCGTGCTCAGACTAGCGGGGTCGTGAACTGTCAATGTCCTGTGCTGCCGACGTTAGGCACGGGCGCGGGGACGGTCAAACCTCGGTTGCGGCGTGTCGTCGAGCAAAGTCTCAACCTCCCGATGAGGTTGCGACTCGAGATTCGGTCAGCCGAAGTCCTCGGGAGAGACCTGGTCCAGGAACTCCCGGAACTTCTCCACCTGGTCCTCGGCCGGCGCCGGCTCGTCGTCTGGGATGTCGATGCCGGCCGCCTCCATCACCTCGACCGCTCCGCGAATCGGAGCGTCCACGCGCAGGGCCAGCGCGATGGCATCCGACGGACGGGCACTGACCTCGACGCCGGTGCTGAAGACCAGGACGGCGTAGAAGACCCCGTCCTCCAGCGCCGTGATGCGCACCTCGCTCACCGAGACGTCAAGCGCCGCGAGGATGTCGCGCAGGAGATCGTGGGTCAACGGTCGTGGCGGGACGATCCCCTGCTGCGCGTAGGCGATCGCGGTCGCCTCGACGGCACCCACCCAGATCGGCAGGTAGCGACCGCTCTCACGGTCGCGCAGCAGCACGATGGGGTTGTTGGACGGCATCTCCACTCGGACGCCCACGACCTCGAGATCCAGCACCCCTACAGGGTAGCCCCGCCACGGCCGTTCGCGCGCACGAGTTCAGGCGCGACCGCCTCGGATCAGCTCCGCGCGAAGCAGCGCGGCGTGCAGCTGCACGAACAGCGATGCCAGCTCGCGGATGGTCTCCTGCTCGCGGGCGCGGGCATCGCGATCGCGTGGCTGCGAGTACGGCGTCGCCATCTGCTCGACGAGACCGGTCTCGCGATCGGCGACGACCCGGAACGAGCGCAGGTGCCGCGCCTCGACCCCGAAGGCCGACAGTCGGGCCACCACGCTGGCGATCGCCAGGGCGTCCTCGTCGTAGTGCCCCGCCGGGGTCGCCCAGATCAGGCCGATGCCCTCGAGCTGGCGCGAGGTAGGCCTCGGTGAGGTCGCAGGCCTCGGCGAGCTCCTCGCGTGTCATGCGCACGCGCCCCGCGCCGGGCCGGAAGTCGTCCGGTCGCAGTCCGGTCCCGGCGATGGGAGTGACGGGCGGCGCGCCGGGTTCGGCCAGGCCCTCGTTGATGTGGTCGCGGATGACCTTCAACGGCAGGTACTGGTCGCGCTGGAGGGTGAGGACCGCGCGCAGCTGCTCGATGTCGTGCTGCCCGAAACGTCGGTACCCGGAGGTGGTGCGCTCGGGCGTCACCAGGCCCTCGGACTCAAGGAAGCGGATCTTGCTGATGGTGACGTCCGGGAAGTCCCTCTTGAGCAGGGTCAGCACCTCGCCGATGCTGATCGTTCCTGACACGACGGGCTGCGTGGGGTCGCTGACACCGTCGGTCATGTCACCGCGTCGAGCCCGAGCAGGAAGACGAAGCGGAACTTGCCGATCTGCACCTCGTCGCCACCGTTGAGGTGCTGGTCCTCCACGCGCACGCGGTTCACGTACGTTCCGTTGAGGCTCCCGACGTCCCGGACGCTCCACCCCTCGGCTCCGTGCCGGAACTCGGCGTGGTGCCGGCTCACCGTGACGTCGTCGAGGAAGATCGCGGCCTCGGGCGCCCGTCCCACGGTCTGAACCGCCCGCCGACTCCTCCAGGATGAACTCCTGGCCCTCCCCGGGCCCGCGATGGACCACGAGCAGGGCGCTTCCCGAGGGCAATTCGTACTGGCGGCCGGAGCCAACCGGGCTCATCGCACCGGAGCCGGTTCCAGGGCCTGAGGCGATGATGGACGTGATCGAGCCGGTGTGCTCGATGCTGTCGAAGGCCTCGGCCGACAGCGGCACTCCGCACGCCCCGCAGAACCGGTCGTCGGCGGCGCTCACGTGCCCGCAGCTGGGACATTTCATGCTCGCAGTGCCCTTAGCCCTTCTCCACCATCGCCCGGTAGTCGGCCGCGCTGAGCAGGCCGTCCATCGCGCTCGGGTCGGATGGCCGTATCTCGACCATCCAGCCGGATCCGTACGGGTCGCTGTTCACGGCCTCCGGGGCAGTGTCAAGGGTCTCGTTTCGCGCGACGACGTCGCCCGCCACCGGCGCATACAGGTCACTCACGCTCTTGGTGGACTCCACCTCGCCGCACGCGTCTCCTGCCGAGAGCGTGTCCCCGACGGCGGGCAGTGATACGTAGACGATGTCGCCGAGAGCGTCCTGGGCGTAGTCGGTGATACCGAACACGACCGAGCCGCCGTCCGTGCTGCGCACCCATTCGTGCTCGGCGGTGTAGCGCAGCTCTTCGGGATACATCCGACCTCCTAGTTCGTCGTCTCGGGAACTGTAACGGAGATGCTCAGCGACTGAGCGCTCGAAGCGGCAAAATCGGCTCCCCGGGTCCGGACCGAGTCCGCCAGCCCGCCGGGAATGCTCAGGGCCGCCGTCATCGTGTCGGGATCGCCGATCGCCAGGATCCGGATCGGCCCGCTGATCGCCGTGCCATCGACCACGACGCCGTTGTCACTGTCCGCGAACCATGAGTCGACGACAATCCGCGCCTCCCCCACCTGGAGGGCCTCCGCGCCGGCATCGCGAAGCTCCTGGACGGCGTCGAGCACGACGGCGGCGTCGACGCTCCCCTCGGGATCGGTGATGACGATGCTCACTCCCGGCCCGCTCACGGGCGTCGTCCCGGTGAGGACCTGAAGGGCCTCCAGCCGTCGTTGCGACTCGGCGATCGCCTCGACCGTCGAGCCGGACTCAAGATCGCGCTGCAGGGCCGTCAGTCGGGTCGACTCCGCATCGAGCCGGTCCTGGCGGGCGCCGAGATCGTCCAGGATCTGCACGAGATCCTCGGTCCGCGCGGTGCGCCACGGCTCCTCCTCCGCCGGTCGGACCAGGGCGAGGGTCACCAGCAGCCCGAGGATGACGAAGAGGAGCCCGATCACCAGATGGGGTCGGCTGGGCCGGAACGCCAGCTGGGACAGCAGTGCCGTCGCCGGGTGAGCGCTCGTCGGGCTGCTCGGCCCCCTCGTCACTCTCGTCCGCCCGGGCGGGAACCTCAGCGTGCTCACGGTCGTGTGCGTTCATCGCCTCACGCCCGGAACAGGATGCGACGGATGGCGGCGGCGTTGGCGAAGATCCGCATGGCCAGGACGACGACGACGCCGGTGGAGATCTGCGCCCCCACGCCCGAGTTGGTCGCCCAGGAAGACGAGGAAGGCGGCGATCAGGACGTTCGACAGGAAGCTGACGACGAAGATCCGGTCGTCGAAGCGCTTCTCCATCAGCGCCCGGAAGCCGCCGAAGACGGCGTCGAGTGCCGCGATGATGGCGATCGGGAGGTAGGCCTCGGCCCACATGGGCACGACGGGATGCCAGAGGATGCCGACCGCGATGCCCACGAGCAGCCCGATGATCGCGATCACTGGCTGACCCCTCCGTTTCCTGTCGTGGCGAAGCGGGGGTACCGCAACTCCCCCGCCGGCAACGCTACGTCACCGGTGCCGATCTCGGTTACCAGCCCGTAGTCGTCGGACAGGCCCGAGAGCAGGACCTGCAGGGCCGAGTCCGCGTCGCCCGACGTGGTGGTGCCGATCGCCGACACCTCGTACGGAGGCGAGAGCGGCTGATAGTTGACGAGAATCGCGTCCCCGGCACTCCTGATGGCCGAAGCCGACGTGAGCCGTTGCTCGTTGATCGCGATCCCGACCGCACCCATCTGCCACAGGACGTTGGCGATGTCCTGCAGGTCGCGGTCCAGCACGCGGTTGAGGGATCCTTCCGCGGCATCGGGGGCGTCTCCGATCGTGACCACCAGCCCGGGTCCCGTGAGGGGGGTCGTTGCGGCCAGCTCAGACAGTGCCAGCACGCGTTGCGCCACATCCTCCGCCGCCCTCGAGTCGAGCAGCTGGGACTGCAGGGCGGCCACCGCGGCGGACTGCTCGCCGACCTGAGCCTGGCTCTGGTCCAGACTCTGGGACAGCGCAGCGATCCTGGTGAGCAGCGCGTCGCGCGTCTGCTGACGCACGTCGTCGGACCGGAGAGTGTTGACCAGTGCCGCGGCCAGCAGCAGGCCGATCACGCCCGCCGCAACGGCAGAGGCCCACTGTCGTCGACCGCCGCTGCGGGGCGTCTCGTGCACGGGGACCGACTCATACTCGTCCGTGATGATCCCGGCGAGGAACTGCTCGAGCAGGCCGTCCTCGGTGTCCGGCAGTTTCGTCGGCAGCGGTCATGTGGCGGCTTCCACGACGGACTGCCAGCGGTCGATGAGCCGCTGGGCCGCCGTGACGTCGGATGCCTCGGAGTACAGCGTGAGGCAGGCCTGGTCGTCCTCGGGGAGGACGAGGCACCAGCTGCCGTCGGACTCGACGACCCGGATCCCGTCCAGGGTGTCGACCTGGGCCCCCTCCGCGTGTCGGCGGACTGCTCGCATCGCCGCTGCTCGACGGTGCCACGGGACGGTGACCTGCCGCGACAGGACCGACGTCGCCGGGATGCGCGCATTCAGCTGGCTCAGGCTCAGGTCCGTGTCCGCCATCATGGCGAGCAGCATCATCAGGGCCGAGATGGCATCGGGGCCGGGCCCGAGGGCCGGCAGCGAGAACCGCCCCCGCCCGTCGCCGGCCAGGATGATCGCGGGGTCGGTGGCCGCTTCCGCGAGGGCAGCGAAGCCCGCGCCGATCCGCCGGACGGCGGTGCCGTGATAGGCAGCCACCTCCTCCGCCAGTCGACTTGTCGTCACCGGCACGGCGACCACGCCGGAGTGCTGATGGGCCGCCATCAGGTCGAGCATGATCAGCAGCATTCGTCCGTCGTCGATCACTCGACCGAGCTCGTCCACGATCCCCAGCCGCTCCCCCACCGGGCCCAGGCGTGCTCCGATGCGGGCCCCCGAGGAGACCACCAGACCGCTGAGCCGGCGAAGTGCGGCCTCGCGGTGCGGGGCCTGGTCGGCGGCCGCCTCCTCCTCCATGGACGCCCCGACCGTCAGCGCATCCAATCCCAGACGGCCCATGATGATGGACAGGACGCCTACGGACGGACCGCCGCCTGCGTCCAGGACGATGCGCGGATGCGCTCGCCGGATCGCGTCCATGTTGATGACCGTCTCGACATCGTTGGCGTAGTCGTCCAGGACCCGGTGCGGGGTGCGGATGTCGCCGATGTCGGACGGAAGTGGCCGACGGAACTCCTTGCGCGTGAAGATCCGCTCGATCGCCTCCCGTTGGATGCTGCTGATCTCGGCGCCATGGGAGTTCAGGAACAGCACGTCGATGCTGTCCGGTCGGCCAGGTGTCGTCTTCAGGATCACGCCGCCGTCGGAATACCGTGCCGTGTCGTTGCGCACGAGGGCGGTGGTGACGGAGCGCAGGTCGCGGAGGTTGACGCCCGCGGCAGTGAGCGCACCGGCGAGGGCACGGTTCAGCGCCCGGGCCGCTCGGGAATGGTCCCGGCCCACGCTGACCGTCGCGCCCTTCGGCAGGGTGGTGGCGAAGGCCGAAGCGAGACGGACGATCCGCTCGGGGGTCATGTCGACGTTGACGATGCCCCGCACCCCGCTGTCGCTGAAGACCTGCCGCTGCGAAGGCGACTCCCACACGACTGACTCGTCGACGACCGTCCCCTCGTCGATCGTCTTCCCCGGGTAGATCATGACGTCGGTGCCGATGACGGCCCCGTCCATGATGGTGCAGCCGTCGGCGATGACGGAGCCGTTGAGGACCCGAGCGCCGTGCCGGACCTCCGTGGCTCGGCCCACGATCGCTCCGCGCAGTTCGGCGTCGTTGCCGATGAAGACGTTCGGGTGGAGGACACAGTGCTCGACGACGGCCCGGGAGCGGATGAGGGCGTTCGTGCCGACGACCGTGTACGGCCCGATCACGGCGTCGGACTCGATCTTCGCGAACGGCCCGATGTACACGGGCGGCCGCACGTCCGCTTCCGGCGACAGCTCGGCACCTGTCGCCACCAGCACGCCGGGAGCCACCTCGAACGCCTCGACCTGGCTGTGGACCCGCCCGTCGAGGACGTCGCGCTGTGCGCGCCGGTAGCTGTCGAAGGTGCCGACGTCCTCCCAGTAGCCGTCCATGGCGTGCCCGTACACGCGTGCGCCCCTGGCGCAGCAGCGCCGGGATGACGTCATGCGCCCAGTCGCTCGGCTCGTCCGCCGGCACTGCGCTCCAGGACCCGGGGACTGACGATGTACACCCCGGTGTTGACGGTGTCGTCCGACACCTCGCCCCAGGTCGGCTTCTCGACGATGCCGGGACTCGGCCGTCGTCGTCGATGGACACGACGCCGTAGTTGCGCGGATCCGCCCGACGGGCGAGCGCGATCGTCAGATCCGCGTCCACGGCTTCGGTGCCGCGCTGAGCAGGTCCCCGAGATCGATGTCGGTCAGGCAGTCGCCCGAGATCACCAGGATGTCCTCGTCCTCAAGCCAGGTCTGGGCGTAGCGGACGCTGCCGGCGGTGCCGAGGGGACGCGGCTCGGTGAGGAATCGCAGCTTGACGTCGTTGACGTGATCGGGGCTGAAGTACTTCAGGACGACACTCGCCTGATGCTGGAGGGTGACGACGCACCGGTCCACGCCGTGCTCTCCGAGCAGCCGCACGACGCGCGCCAGCATCGGCTCCCCCACGATCGGCAGGAGCGCCTTGGGGACGGCCGTCGTGAGCGGCCGCAGGCGAGTCCCCGCGCCTCCCGCCATCACCACAGCCTGCATCGCTACCCCGTCGTCACGCCGGCGCGCGGAGTGCGAACGCCTGCTGTGCGTAGCGTATGCCCGACCACCAGTACAGGTAGGTCCCCCAGAGCGCGAAGGCCCAGCCGAAGGCGGCGGCGAGCGGTGCCGAACGTCGGCAGGTCGCCCAGCAGCAGCAGCGGGAAGCCCCAGAGCAGGCAGAAGGTGGCGGCCTTCCCGACGTACGTGACCGGCAGCGCGAGGCGTCCGGTTCGCCGGATCCGGGCAGCAGGGTCAGCAGGAACAGCTCGCGCAGCGACGAGGATGCCGACCAGCCACCACGGGATGATCCCGCGCAGGGCCAGACCGAGCAGGGTGGCGGCGATGTAGAGCCGGTCGGCCAGCGGATCGAGGAGGATGCCCAGCTCGCTGCGCTGGTTCAGGGCTCGGGCGAGCGCACCGTCGACCCAGTCGGAGGCGCCCGCCACCGCCAGCAGGACGAAGGCCCAGCACGTCGGCCTGCTCGACCAGGACCAGCCAGAGGAAGACCGGCACGCCCAGCAGCCGGGCGAAGCTGATGCAGGTTCGGGATCGTCAGGATCCGAGTGGACGGTGGCGACTCAGGGGTCGTCACCGGGACCTGCCTTCGATTCCGGCTCGCGGGCTCCGGCTCTGCGACCTCTCGGCTCGGCGGGCTCCGCGGGCTCTGCGGCTCTGCGGGCTCCGGCTGCGGCTCTGCGGGCTCCGGCTCCGCGAGCTCCGGCTCCGCGGCTCCGGCTCGCGGCCTCGGGCTCCGGCTCCGCGGGCTCGGCCGCGCTCTGCGGCTCCGGCTCCGGTCTGCGGGCACTCCGGCTCGCGCCCGGGCTCCGGCTCGACGACCTCTGCGGGCTCCGGCTCCGCGACTCGGCCACCTCCGGCTCGACGACCGCGACCGTCGTGGCCGCCACGGCCGCCCCCTCGTGGCGTCCCACCCGCCGCCGCGAGCGCAGGGCGAGGACCAGGACGAGCAGCCCGAGGATCAGGAGCACCCCCGCGGCGATCGGCAGGCCCAGGATCCACGTCGCTGGCATCGGCGACCGTGAAGTCGATCGTCAGGCGCAACGGTCCGGTGGGAAGCCCGGCCGGGTGCATGATGACCAGGTCAGCGGACGCGTCGGCAGGCACCGAGATCGACGCGGGCCGGCCGACCGACTCCGCCAGCCAGAAGGTCTGGTCCCGCGGCAGGGCCGGCGGGCGAACCCCGGGCACCTCGCGCACCAGCCAGTCTGCGTCCTCGCGGAAGGCGACGAGTAGGGAGTGCCCTTCAGGTAGGCATCCACCTCCGCAGTCGTTTCCGGCGCCGAGGAACAGGGTGTCGGATCGGGTCGCCGCGCTCCGCGGTCTGGGCGGACAGTCGGAAGTCGCCCAGCACGTCGAGGTACGGGATCCCCGCATCGAACCGGTCGACGTCGATGATGGTGGCAGAGGCGTCGATCGCCCGGGGTGATGGTCCCCGCCTCGAGGCGGAGCGGCTGGCCCGAGCCGAAGGTGGCCTGCCCCCAGACCGCCAGCGTCCCGACGATGCCGGCAGCAACGATGAGCAGGCCGGCGACGATGCCGAGCACGATCCGCCTGAGCACGTGCCTCCCTTTCCGACGATGGTGGTACCCACCACGGTTGGCGTGATGGTGGTTCCCACCACGCTACTGTGAGCGACCGCCGCTAGCGACCAAGCAGGAGGTACAGCGTGGCTCCGATCCCGATCAGGACGACCAGGCCGCGCAGGACCACCCCGGGGAGCCGTCGGGCGATGCGACCGCCGACATACCCGCCGGGGATGGATCCCACCGCGAGGGCGAGCGGCGGCCAGCCACACGACGGCGCCGCTCAGGGCGAACACCACCGCTGCCGTGACGTTGGCGGTCGCGGCGAGGATGTTCTTGGCAGCGTTGGCGCGCTGGGGGTCGGCGTCGTAGACCAGGCCGAGTGCAGCCATCAGCATGACGCCCTGGGCGGCGCCGAAGTAGCCGCCGTACACGCCGATCAGCCCGGTCCACGGCCAGACGCGGACGCTGCGACGCCCTCCCGATGGGCCCTCACGGTGCGCGCGATGACCGGCTGCAGCGCCACGAGCACGGTGGCAGTGCCGACCAGCCAGGGCACGATCGAGGTGAAGACGCGGCTCGGCAGCGCCACGACCAGGCCGGCACCGCAGGCCGCTCCGATCGACGGTGGCGACGAGCGGGCGCGCCAGGCGCCGCATCCGGTCGCTGAGTTCGAGCCGGTACGCCCACGCCGACGAGAACGAGCCCGGGCGACAGACCCGTGGTGTTCGTGCCGTTCGCGGCCACGGGAGGGATGCCGGCGGCGAGCAGCGCCGGGTAGGTGATGAGGGTGCCGCGAGCCCACTGCGGCGTTGATGAAGCCCCCGGCGAACCCGGCGGCGACCAGCAGGGCCAAAGGTGACAGGGCTCCAGCGACATCGGTCAGCCGCGCGCGCCGGGCGAACCAGCGGCCGCCGTCGCGGTGCACGCTGATCGGCATGCCGAAGGCCGCGCTCAGGTTCCGTTCGGTCATCGTCGACACCAGATCGCCCGACGCGACCGTGCGACCCCCGCGCAGGAGCAGCAGGTGCGTGAACCCGACGGGGATCTCCTCGACGTGGTGGGTGACGACGATCTGGGTCGGCGCATCCGGGTCTCGTGCGAGGCCCCCATCCGCTCGACGAGGTCCTCACGGCCGCCGAGGTCCAGCCCGGCGCCGGGCTCGTCCAGGAGGACGAGCTCGGGATCGCTCATCAGCGCGCGCGCGATCAGCGCCCGCTTGCGCTCCCCCTCGGACAGCGTGCCGAAGGTCCGGCGAGCCAGTGCGCCCATGCCCCACTGGACCAGCCAGGGCCGCGGCCGCGCATCCGGTCGACGTCGTCGTACTGCTCGCGCCAGCGCCCGGACACGGCCCAGGCGCCCGTCATGACGACGTCGCTGCACCGACTCGCTCGGCCGGGATGTCCGCCAGCATGGCGCTGGACGCCCAGCCGATCCGCGGCTTCAGCTCGGCGAGGTCGACCGCGCCCATCTCCTCGTCGAGGAGCTCGACCTCCCCGGTGGTCGGGAACATCCGCGCCGGACGCCAGCAGGAGCAGGGTGGTCTTGCCGGCTCCGTTCGGGCCCATGACGACCCAGCGCTCGCCCTCGCGCACCAGGAGGTCGATGTCCGAGAGCAGGAACGACGTGCCCCGGCGCACGCTCACTCCCGCCATGCGGACCACCGTCGCCACGGGGCAACCCTAGGCGGTCAGTCGCTCGCGGCGGCGCACTAGCGTTGGCACGACATGGACGATCAGACGCCGCACCCTGCTCATCACGCTCTCCGGCAACGACCGGCCGGGCGTGACGCGACGACTCTTCGACACGCTCGCCGCGCATGCCGTCACGGTGCTCGACGTCGAGCAGCTCGTCGTCCGCGGCCGCTTGGTCCTGGCCGTCCTCGTCGAGGTCACCGGCGACGACGACGTCATGGCCGCTCGTCCGTGCAGACGTGCAGCGCACCGCCGGCGATCTCGACATGGACGTCGAGACCGTCCCGGGAGCCGCCGAGGACGACGAGCGCCGGCGCAACCGGATCCACGTCACGATGATGGGCGCGCCCCTCGAGCCGGCCGCCATCGCCGACGCCGCCGCCGAGATCGCCGAGCGCGGCGGCAACATCGACCGCATCCGCCGGATCGCCTCGTACCCGGTCACCGCGATCGAGTTCCAGGGATCGGGCGTGTCCGCTCGACGACCTCCGGCGACCGCTCGCCGCGGTGGCCGCTCGCGCACTCCGCCGACATCGCCGTCCAGGAGGCCGGTCTCGACCGGCGGGGCCAGTACCTGGTCGTCATGGACGTCGACTCCACGTTCATCCAGGACGAGGTCATCGACCTGCTCGCCGACGAGGCCGGCGTCCTCGACGAGGTCGTCGGCGATCACGGAGCGGGCCATGGCCGGGGAGCTCGACTTCGAGCAGTCCCTGCGTGCGCGGGCCGCACTGCTCGAGGGACTGCCCGACGGCCGCCATCGACCGGGTGCGCGACCGGATCACCCTGACCCCGGGAGCCCGCACCCTGTGCCGCACGCTCGAGCCGGCTCGGCTACCGGATCGCCCTGGTCTCGGGCGGCTTCACGGAGGTGATCGCGCCGATCGCCGCCGACCTCGGCGTGACCGACGTCCGGGCCAACACGCTCGAGGTGAGGGACGGCGTGCTCACCGGCCAGGTGATCGGTCCGGTGATCGACCGGCTCGGCAAGCGCGCCGCCCTCGAGGCCTTCGCTCGCCAGTACGCGATCCCGCCTCGCCGCACCATCGCGATCGGCGACGGGGCCAACGACATCGACATGCTGGAGGCGGCCGGCCTGGGCATCGCCTTCAACGCCAAGGCCGCGGCGCGCGATGCGGCGGACACCGCGGTGAACGTGCCCTACCTCGACTCGGTGCTCTTCCTGATCGGGGTCACCCGCGAGGAGATCGAGTCCGCGGACGCCCGCGAGGGCCTCGAGACCCCGGCCCCGCCGCTGACGGCTGATCAGCCCCGGGCGACGTGGTAGTCGACGACGTGGAAGGCACCCGGCACCGACACCGCCACCGGCCACTCGTCCTCGGTCCGCAGGACCGTCGATCGGTGCTCGTCCGGAAGCCCCGGAAGGGCGATGCGGCGAGCTCGGCCGGGATCGACGAGGTCCGCGACCAGGTCGTCGAGGCCGGGATTGTGGCCGACGAGGACCGCGGTCCGGCAGGACTCCCGCAGCTCCCCGATGCACCGTCGACAGCGACGCGGGACTCGGACTCGTAGATGCGCGGCTCCTCGTTGTCGATCCAGGCCGACGTCGGCGGCACCCATGGCGCCGCTCGCGAGCAGCCAGGTCAGCTGGGCGCGCCGGGCGGAGGACACCAGGACGCAGGTGACGTCCGTCGACGCGCCCGGTCGGCCGGCGCGGCCAGCCAGGCACCGATCCTCGGGGCGTCGCGCATCCCCCGCGCGTTCAGCGGCCGGTCGTGGTCCCCGACGCCGGGCGGGTAGTCGCTCTTCGCGTGCCGGATGAGGATGAGGTCGTGGCTCACGGCGGTCCGTCCGCCTCAGGCACCCTGGGAGTGGACTCCGCCGTCGACGTGGACGATCTCGCCGGTCGTGGCAGGGAACCAGTCCGACATGAGGGCGACGCAGGCCTGGGCGGCGGGCACCGGATCGTCGAGGTCCCACGCCAGCGGAGCCCGCGTGGACCACACCTCCTCGAACTCGTCGAAGCCCGGGATGCTCTTCGCGGCCACGGTGCGGATCGGTCCCGCGGCGACGAGGTTCACGCGGATCCCGGACGGGCCGAGGTCGCGGGCCAGGTAGCGGGCGGTGCTCTCGAAGGCCGCCTTCGCCACGCCCATCCAGTCGTACTTCGGCCACGCGACGGTGGCGTCGAAGTCGAGCCCGACGATCGACGCCGCCCGGGCCCATCAGCGGCTGGGCCGCGACGGCCAGCGCCTTGAGCGAGTAGGCCGAGACCTGCACGGCCGTGCTGACGTCGGCCCACGCGGTGTTCAGGAAGTTGCCGCCGAGGGCGGCCTCCGGGGCGAAGCCGATCGAGTGCAGGACGCCGTCGAGGCCATCGACGTGCTCGCGCACCCGGTCGGCGAGGGCCGCGAGGTCGTCCTCGTTGGTCACGTCGAGCTCCACGATCGGGGCCGGCGCCGGCAGCCGGCCCGACGACCGGCGGGTGAGGCCCATCGTCCGCCCGAAGGAGGTGAGGACGACCGTGGCGCCCTGCTCCTGCGCGAGTCGTGCGACGTGGAATGCGATCGACTGGTCGGTCAGCACCCCCGTGACGAGGATCCGCTTGCCCTCCAGCAGGCCCATGGCTGGTTCCTTCCCTTGGCGATGAGGTGCCGGTCAGTGGCCCATGCCGAGGCCGCCGTCGACGGGGATGACTGCTCCGGTGATGTAGGACGCCGAGGCGAGGAACTCCACCGTCTCCGCGATCTCGGCCGGTTGAGCATAGCGACCGAGCGGGATGCCAGACGAGGATCGCGGTTCGCTGGGCGTCGTCCAGCTCTGCCGTCATGTCGGTCTCGACGAATCCGGGGGCGATGACGTTGACGGTGATGCCGCGCGAGCCCACCTCGCGGGCCAGCGAGCGCGCCGCGCCCACGAGTCCCGCCTTGGAGGCCGCGTAGTTCACCTGGCCGGCCGAGCCGAGCGCCCACACGACGGACGACATGAAGATGATGCGACCGGACTTGGCGCGCAGCATTCCCTTCATCGCGCGCCGGGCCAGCCGGATGCTGCCGGCGAGGTTCGTCTGGAGGACGTCGTCGATGTCGTCGTCGGTCATGCGCATGAGGAGCGTGTCGCGCGTGATGCCCGCGTTCGCCACCAGGATCGTGACCGGCCCGAACTGCTCCTCGACCTCGTCGAACGCGCGCGCGATCGAGTCCGGCGACGAGACATCCAGTTCGACCGCGGCCAGACCCTCGGGCGCCGAGCCCGATCGTGACCCGACGACTACGGAGTACCCGGCGTCTCGAAGCCGCAGCGCGGTGGCCAGGCCGATCCCGCGGTTGCCACCGGTGACAAGGGCGATTCCCGGCATGTGTCCTCCTCGTTTCGCAGTGGTGCAGTCGGTACGGGCGTGCGGTCGGTGCGAGCGTGCGGTCAGGCGTCCTGCGTCCGGGGTCCCGGACGCAGCCAGATGCTCAGCGGGATGATGCCCAGGGGCAGCCACGTCGCGATCGCCGGGGCGAACTCGAAGACCACCCCGATGAAGAGGAAGTATGCCGCGAAGACGGGCCCGCGCAGGACGGTCATCCTGGCTATCCGGCCACCGTCCTCGTCCCCGGCCACGAGCAGTGCCGGGTTGCGTCGAAGATGCCAGCGAGATCGCCGATCCCAGCAGGCTGATCGCCGCCATCGCACCCCAGTACACCAGCCCCACGCCACTGGCGCCCTTGCCCTCGGTCTGCGACTGCGACTCGCCGTACATCGCACTGAACCAGGGCAGCATGACGATCAGTGCCAGCCAGGTCGTGTTGAGCCAGAAGACCGCCGGGTCGTAGTCGCGGATCCCGTTCAGGATCCGGTTGTGCGCCTGCCACATGATCGCGACGACGTAGAAGGTGAAGACGAAGGCGAAGATCTGGCCCCCGTTGTCGACGATCAACTGCCAGACCGTCTGGTCTTGTCCGGGTGGTCCGATGTCGACGAGCGGCAGCACCAGGACCGTGACTGCCACCGCGACCACGGCATCACTGAAATTGACCAGCCGGTCGACAGCCCGGGATCGACTGGCCTTGACGGCCGAGGGCTTGTCCTCCACCGTCAGGCGTCCTCGAGCCGAGCCCCGACCTTGATCGTCACCTGGAAGTGGTCCACCGAGCCGTCGCGGATGTAGCCGCGGATCTGGGTCACCTCGAACCAGTCGAGGTGATCGACCGACTTGGACACCCGGCGCACCCCATTGCGGATCGCCTCGTCCACACCTACCTTGGACGTCCCGACAACCTCGGTGAGCGAATAGGTCCGATCAGCCACGATTCCTCCTCCGTACCCCCCGGGGGATCCGGGCAAGCACACTCCCCCATCTTGGCCTACCGTGATCACATGGCGAAGGGCGATCCCGGCGAGGTCTTCACGATCACGGATGCCCAGCGCGCACTCAGCGTCGAGCAGGCCGGTCGGACGCGCCGGTACCTCATCTCCATGGGGATCCGGACGGCCTGCGTGATCCTGGCCATCTTCGTGCCCGGATGGCCCCGCTGGGTGCTCATCGCGGGGGCTGTGCTGCTCCCATACCTCGCGGTCGTCGTCGCGAACGCAGGGCGAGAGAACGACGAGCCGGGCGATGCCGGCGTCACCCCCCACCCGCGGCCGGAGATCGCCTCCTCCACCATCGCCATCGGCGACGATGACCACAAGCACGTCGCTTGAGGCAGGCACCCAGCGCCGTAGGGTGATGTCGTGATCTGGCCCCTGCTGCGCACGCGACGCTGGCTCGGCTTCACCGCCGTCGTCGTCGGCGCCATCATCGCCTTCGGGTTCCTGAGCCACTGGCAGTGGAGTCGGGCCGAGGAGCGTCGCGCGGAGCGGGTGGCACTGCAGTCCGCCCTGTCCGCCGATCCGGTCGACTTGGCCAGCCTGGATCCCGCCACCCTCGAACGCGACGAGTGGCAGATGGTGTCTGTGCGGGGCGAGTACCTGCCGAACCTCCAGGCCGGCGTGCGGAAGCGGCCACTGGATACCCGCAACGGGTTCTGGCTGATGTCCCCGATGGAGACCACGAGCGGCTCCCTCGTGTGGATCAACCGCGGCTGGCTTCCCGCCGGGAAGGACGCACTGTCGACCCCCAGCTTCCCGTCACCGCCGGACGGCACTGTCACGGTCACCGGTCACCTTCGTCTCTTCGACAAGGTTGACCCGCAGGGCAACGCCGGCCTTCCTGAGGGGCAGATCGCCGCTCCGGCGCCGCAACTGCTTCCCCCGGCCGGTCAATCATTGCCCGTCTACGTCCAGCTCTCGACGTCCGATCCCGAGCAGCAGGGATTGGTGACACTGCCGCTGCCCGAGGTCGACGAGGGACGCAACATCTCGTACGCGATCCAATGGCTGCTGTTCGCCGGCGTCGCACTGGGAGGGTGGTTCTTCTTCCTCCGGCGCGAGGCCCACGAGGATGCCGAGAGGGCTGCTGCCGAACTGGTGGGTGCTTCAGGAGCCGAAGGGAGTTCGTGACATGGACCTTGGATTGAGCGGACGTGTCTACGTCGTGTCTGGGGGCAGCAGAGGATTGGGCTTCGCCACCGCCCGGGCGCTCGTGGACGAGGGCGCCCGCGTCGTGCTGATCGCGCGAGGCGCTGACGAAGTCAGCGCGGCGGTGAACGAGCTCGGCGACGCTGCGGCGGGCATGGCCGCGGACCTCTCGGATCATCGGACCGCCCCCGACGCGGTTGATCTGGCCATGAACCGATTCGGCGGGCTCGATGGTGGGCTCATCAGCGTGGGTGGACCGCCGGCAGGCACGCCGCTCACCACGACGGATGACCAGTGGAGAAGCGCCTTCGAGTCCGTGTTCCTCGGGTCCATGCGGCTCGCTCGGACCCTGTGCGAGGGGATCAGCGCCGCGGGAACGGCAGCCACAGGATCGATCGCCTGGGTCCTGTCCACGTCAGCCGTCGAGGTGTTCCCGGGACTCACGACGAGCAACGGACTGCGCCCCGGACTGGCAATGCTGGTCAAGGACCTCGCCGACGAAGTCGGGCCATCCGGCATCCGGGTAAACGGCCTGCTGCCTGGACGGATCGCCACCGATCGACTCGCCACTCTCGACGCGGCGACCGGGGACGCGCAGGCCGCACGCGCGGCGAACAGCACGCGGATCCCGTTGCGCCGCTACGGCGAACCCGAGGAGTTCGGCCGGGTGGCGGCCTTCGTCCTCAGTCCAGCGGCCTCCTACCTGACCGGTGGGCTGATCAAGGTCGACGGCGGGGCAACCCGCTCAATGTGACGGCGGGGCAACCCGCTCAATGTGACGGCGGGGCAACGCTGGACGGCGGACCGCTCACCTCGCGTAGGTCTCGGCGCCCTCGAACTCATAGGCAACGAACGGCACGTCGCCGGAGTTCCACGCGTCATGACCCGGGGGGATGACGTACGCATCGCCCGGACCGACATCAATGAACGAACCGTCGGTCATCTGCACATGCATCGTGCCGGATACGACCGCGCCCACATGGTGAACCTGGCAGGTCTCGGTCCCGACCTTCGGCTTGACACACTCCGACCACCTCCACCCGGGCTGGAACGTGAAGCGCGCGGCGGTGGCGCCCTTCATGCGGACCACCTCGACCGTCGTCTTGTCCGGTGCTCGCACCTCATCGGCGGTGTTGAAGGACTTCTTTTCCAGACTGCTCATGAGTGGTCCTCTCGCTGACACCAGAACACCGCACGCTACGCCCCTGCGCGCACCGCGTCAGTCACTTCCTTGGTTGGCTCCCCAGACCCCTCGCTGAACTGCGTGCGGTAAAGCTCGGCGTAGACGCCGTCCGCCGCGAGCAGGTCCTCATGCGTTCCCCGCTCGACCACGCGACCGCCGTCCACGACCAGGATCTGGTCGGCGCGCCTGATGGTGCTGAGGCGATGGGCGATGACCACGGAGGTCCGACCCTCGAGGGCGTTGTCGAGGGCGCGTTGAACCGCCGCCTCGCTCTCACTGTCCAGGTGTGCGGTTGCCTCGTCGAGGACGACGACTCGCGGCTCCTTCAGCAGGAGTCGCGCCAGCGCGATGCGCTGCTTCTCGCCGCCCGACAGGCGGTGGCCGCGATCGCCGACGACGGTGTCGAGCCCCTCGGGCAGCTGGTCGACCAGCCCGAGGATCTGAGCCGAGGCGCAGGCATCGCGAAGCTGCTGCTCGGTCGCATCCGGCCGGGCGTACAGCAGGTTGGCGCGGATGGTGTCGTGGAACATGTGCGAGTCCTGGGTGACGACGCCCACCGAGTCGCGTAGCGAGTCCAAGGTGGTCTCACGCACGTCAGTGCCGCCAATGCGGATGCTCCCCTCGGTCACGTCGTACAGGCGCGTCAGGAGGGCCGTGGTGGTGGTCTTCCCGGCGCCGGACGGACCGACGAGTGCGGTAATGGTCCCCTCGGGCGCGAGGAAGGAGATCCCGTTCAGGACGTCGGTCGTGGAGACCCTCGCGTCCTCACGAGCCACCGACTCGAGGGACGCGAGCGACACCTCGCTGGCCGAGGGGTAGCGGAAGCGCACATCGTCGAACTCGACGGACAGCGGTCCATCGGGCAGCGGCTGGGCGTCCGGCGCCTCCTTGACCATCGGCTGGAGGTCGAGCACCTCGAACACGCGCTCGAAGCTCACCAGCGCCGTCATGACGTCCACGCGCACGTTGGACAGCGCGGTGAGCGGGCCGTAGAGCTGCGCGAGCAGCCCCACGAGGGCGAGCAGCGTGCCGATCGTGAGCGCGCCGCTGATGACGAGGTTGCCGCCCAGTCCGTACACGATGGCCGTCGCCAGGGACGCCACGAGGGCCAGGCCCGTGAAGAACCAGCGATTGGCCATCGCCATCCGCACGCCGATGTCACGCACACGGGCGGCCCGTCCCGAGAACGCCGCCGCCTCGTCGTCGGGTCGGCCGAAGAGCTTGACGAGAAGTGCGCCGGCGACGTTGAACCGCTCGGTCATCTGGGTGCTCATGTCGGCGTTGAGGCCCATCTGCTCACGGGTGAGTCCCTGAAGGCGCCGTCCCATCCAGCGCGCGGGGATCAAGAACAGCGGAACCAGCACGAGCGAGACGACCGTCACCTGCCAGGAGAGCACGAACATCGCCGCCAGGACGATGCTGACCGAGATGAGGTTGCCCAGCACTCCCCCGAGGGTCGACGTGAATGCCTGCTGGGCGCCGATCACGTCACTGTTCAGGCGCGAGATCAAGGCGCCGGTCTGGGCGCGGGTGAAGAACGCCACGGACTGCCGCTGCACGTGGTCGTAGACCTCGGTCCGTAGGTCGTAGATGAGTCCCTCGCCGATTCGCGATGAGAACCAACGGCTCACCAGGCCGAGGGCCGCATCCAGGATCGCGAGTCCGGCAATGATGAGTGCCGTCACCGTGACGACGGTCGAGTTTCCCTCGTTGATGCCGTCGTCCACGAGCCGCGGGATCATCAGTGGCTGGGCGACGCTCAGCAGCGACACCAGTACGAGGGTGATGAGGAAGAAGATGATCAGGGTCCGATACTTCCCCGCGTAGCCGAAGATCCGACGCACGAGGACGCGGTTGACCTTGCGATCGGACACCGACCGGTCACGGGTCAGCGACCGGTACGCCTGCCACGAGTTGTCGACGGACATCTCAGGCGTCGCCGCCGAAGAGCCGGCTCAGCTCCGCGAGCCGGCGCATCTGGGCCGCGCGCTCGCGAGCCAGCTGATCGTCTGATGTGTCCGCACCATCGAGCAGGTGCTTCAGCTCGGCAACCGCCGACGGCATCGCCGCAAGGATGGGCGCCAGGAACTCGGCGAGGTATTCGCCCCAGGCCGACTGGGGCACCTTGTCAAGGGCGATCCCGAGCCGCACTGCCTCGTCCGCCTCGACGAAGCGACCGCGAGCACAGATCTCCAGGGCCCGCGAGTAGCCGACCGCCGACACCAGCGGAGCGGTGCCGGTCAGATCGGGAACGAGCCCGAGGGATGTCTCGCGCATGGCGAGCTTGGCGTCCTCGCCGACCACCATGACGTCGCAGGCGAGCGCGAGCTGGAAGCCCGCGCCGATCGCATGACCCTGGACGAGCGCGATGGTCAGCTGCGGGACTCGTCGCCACCAGGCGAAGGCGGCCTGCGCCTGCTGGATGAACTGGTCCATCTCCGGCTCTGCGTAGCCGGCGAGCGTGAGAAGGGACTCCTCGCCGGGCACCCCCTCGGGAGTCAGCATTCGGCGATCCAGCCCCGCGGAGAAGCTCGGGCCCTCCCCTGTCAGGACGACCGCACGGTCCTCCGGTTGCAGAAGACTGGGGATGGAGGCCAGCCGCCGCCACGTCGCGGGGGTCTGTGCGTTCCGCGCCTCGGGGTTGACCAGTGTCACGTGGACGATCTGGCCGCGCCGCTCAATGCGCACATTGTCGTGCTCGCCGTACTCCGCCACGCTCACTCCTTCATCGGGCCGATCCGCGCTCGTCAGGCCAGTTCAACCAGATCGGCGTAGTCCTCATTCCACAGGTCTTCGTCGCCGTCCGGAAGAATGAGGACGCGCTCAGGTGACAGTGCCCGGACGGCGCCGGGGTCATGGGTGACGAGGACGACGGCGCCCTCGTACCGCGAGAGGGCCCCGAGGACCTCCTCACGGCTGGCCGGATCGAGGTTGTTCGTTGGCTCGTCCAGCAGGAGCACGTTCGCCCCTGACACCACCAGGCACGCCAGGGCGAGCCGGGTCTTCTCCCCACCTGACAGCACCCCGGTGGGCTTGCTGACGGCGTCTCCTTCGAACAGGAACGAGCCCAGGACGGTGCGCTGGCGCGTGTCATCCAGGTGCGGGGCGGCGTGGCGCATGGTCTCCAGGACGGTGGCGGTGGGATCCAGGGTCTCGTGCTCCTGGGCGTAGTAGCCCACGACGGCGCCGTGCCCAGGCGTCACCTCACCGGTGTCGGGCTCGTCGACCGACGCCAGGATGCGCAGCAGCGTGGTCTTGCCGGCCCCGTTCAACCCCAGGATCACGACCCGGCTGCCGCGGTCGATTGCGAGGTCCACGTCCGTGAAGACCTCGAGTGATCCGTAGGAACGGGACAGTCCCGCAGCGGTCAGGGGTACCCGTCCGCACTTCTTCGGCTCCGGGAAGCGCAGTGCCGCCACCTTGTCCGAGCGCCGGACATCGTCGCTCGAACTGAGGATCTTGTCGGCCCGCTTGAGCATCGACTGAGCCGCCTTCGCCTTCGTGGCCTTGGCCCTCATTCGCTCAGCCTGGGTGCGCAGCGCGCCGGCCTGCTGCTCTGCATTGCGACGTTCCCGGCGCCGTCGTCGCTCGTCCGCCTCGCGCGCCGTCAGGTACGCCTTCCATCCCATCGAGTAGACGTCGATCTCCCGCCGATTCGCGTCCAGGTGCCAGACCTTGTTGACCGTGTCCTCGAGGAGTTCTGTGTCATGACTGATCACGATGAAGCCGCCTTCGTACCCGGCCAGGAACTTGCGGAGCCAGCGGACGGAGTCTGCGTCGAGGTGGTTGGTCGGCTCATCCAGAAGCAGGACGTCTGCGCCGCCGAAGAGGATGCGGGCCAACTCGATCCGACGACGCTGGCCACCCGACAGGGTGCCGAGCGGCTGTGCAAGGACGCGGTCCGGAAGGCCGACGCTGGCCGCGATGGCCGAGGCCTGGGACTCGACCGCATAGCCACCCAGGGCCTCGAACTCCGCCTCCGCGCGGGCGTATCTCGCGATCAGGCGTTCGCGCTCGTCCTCGTCCTCCGTGCCCATTCCGAGGCTGGCCTCCTGCATGCGGTGCACGACGGCGTGCAGTCCGCGCGCGGACAGGATGCGGTCGCGGGCGATCTCATCAGGGTCGCCGGACCGAGGGTCCTGCGGGAGGTAGCCCACCGTCCCGCTCGACGTCAGTTGGCCGGAGGCCGGCACCGTCTCCTGGGCGAGGATCCGAGTGAGGGTCGTCTTGCCGGCCCCGTTGCGTCCGACCAGGCCGATCCGATCGCCCCTGCCAACGCGCAGCGAGGCGTTCTCGAGCAGCAGGGCGGACCCGGCCCGAACCTCAAGGCCGGTGGTGGAGATCATGGTTGCCTCAGTCTAGGCGGGTGCCGCAGCTCGCTCGACCACGAGGCAGAGGTGCGTCAGACGTTGAACCCGAGGGCTCGCAGCATCTCGCGGCCGTCGTCTGTGATCTTGTCGGGCCCCCACGGTGGCATCCACACCCAGTTGATCCGGAAGTCGTCGACGATCTCCAGAAGCGCCGATCGGGTCTGATCCTCGATGACATCCGTCAGCGGGCAGGCTGCACTCGTCAGCGTCATGTCCACGGTGGCGATGTTGGCGTCGTCCACGCTGACCCCGTACACGAGTCCGAGGTCGACGACGTTGATCCCGAGCTCGGGGTCGACGACGTCCTTCATCGCCTCCAGGACGTCATCATCGGTCGCAACGCTCATGATCCCTCTTCCTGGTCGATACCGATGCCGGCCTTGGCCTCGGCGTCCTGCAGAGCCATCCACGGCAGCAGCGCGCACTTGATCCGCGCCGGGTACTTTGCCACCCCGACGAAGGCGACGCCGTCGCCGAGCACGTCTTCGTCCGGCTCCGCCGTGCCCTTGCTGCGCATGAGCTCGACGAACGCCTCACGCACGATGTCAGCCGCCTCGGGATCCGTGCCGGCCACCATCTCCGACATGACGCTCGCGCTTGCCTGCGAGATGGAGCAGCCCTGGCCTTCGTAGCCGATCTCCAGATTCCCGTCGGCGTCGAGGGCCACCTGCACCGTTACTTCGTCGCCGCACGTCGGGTTGACCTGGTGCGACTCCCCCGCGGGATCGGGCATCAGCTGCTTGCCCCGGGGGTTCTTGTAGTGGTCGAGGATGATGTCCTGGTACAGCGACTCGAGATTCATGTCAGACCCCGAAGAACTTCTGCGCGGCAAGGATGCCCTCGACGGCGACGTCGATGTCGGCACGATCGTTGTAGACGTAGGTGGACAGTCGAGTCGTGGCAGGAACCCCGAAGCGCCGGCAGGTAGGCCAGGCGCAGTGATGGCCGACGCGCACGGCAACGCCATGGTCGTCGAGGAACTGGCCCACGTCATGCGGGTGCAGCCCGTCGACCACGAAGGACACCGCGCCGCCCCGGTCATCGTTGCCCGAGGGGCCGATGATTCGGACGCCCGGCAGCTCGACCAGTAGCTCGATCGCGTAGCCGGTGAGCTCATGCTCGTGGGCGGCCACCGCGTCCATGCCGAGGTCCTCGAGGTACCGGATCGCCGCCTCCAGCCCCACGGCCTGCGCCACCATCGGGCTGCCGGCCTCGAATCGCTTGGGCGGCGCTGCGTACGTGCTGTGCTCCATGAAGACGGTCTCGATCATCGAGCCACCCGTGATGAACGGGGGCATCGCCGCAAGCACTTCTCGACGGCCCCATAGCAGTCCGATCCCCGTGGGCCCGAGCATCTTGTGCCCGCTCCACGCCACCAGGTCGGCTCCGAGACGCAGCACGTCGACCGGCATGTGCGGGATCGACTGGCAGGCATCGACGATGCCTAGGGCCCCGACGGCATGGGCGCGCTCCATGATCTCGGCGACCGGATTGATCGTGCCCAGGATGTTGGACTGATGGACGACGGAGACGACCCGCGTGGACTCATCGATGAGCGAGTCCAGGTCCGACAGGTCGAGGCGTCCGTCGTCGGTGAGCCCGATCCACCGCAGCGTCGCGCCGGTCTTCGCGCAGACCTCCTGCCAGGGGACGAGGTTCGCGTGATGCTCCATCTGCGTCACGACGATGGAGTCGCCCGGGCGCAGCACGAAGCGAGAATCCACGGTGTCCGCCCCCTGCGTGGCCTTCGCGGTCGCGTTGGAGAAGGCATAGGCAGCCAGGTTCAGGCTCTCAGTGGCGTTCTTGGTGAAGACGATGTCGTCGGCATCCGCCCCGACGAAGGACGCCATCGTCGCCCTGGCACCCTCGTAGGCGTCCGTCGCCTCTTCGGCGAGCTGGTGTGCACCACGATGAACCCCGGCGTTGGACGTCTCGTAGTAGGCGCGCTCGGCATCCAGAACGGCGTAGGGCTTCTGGCTGGTGGCCGCACTGTCGAGGTAGACCAGGGGACGGTCGTTGCGCACGGTGCGCTGCAGGATCGGGAAGTCCTTCCTGATCCTGTCGACGTCGAGGGGCTGTGTCACCTGGTTTTCCTAGGAGGCCGAGGCGGTGATGAAGCGCTCGTACCCGTCGGCCTCCAGGACGGCGGCCAGTTCGGGACCGCCGGACTCCACGATGCGACCGTCGAAGAAGACGTGGACGTGGTCGGGCGAGATGTACCGAAGGATGCGGGTGTAGTGGGTGATCAGCAGCGTGCCGGCCCCCGTCTCCTCGCGGAACGCGTTGAAGCCCTCGGAGACCACGCGGAGGGCATCGACGTCGAGCCCCGAATCAGTCTCGTCGAGGATGGCGATCTTCGGCTTCAGAAGTGAGAGCTGCAGAATCTCGTGCCGCTTCTTCTCGCCTCCGGAGAATCCCTCGTTGACGTTGCGCTCGGCGAAGGCGGGATCCATCTGAAGGACGCCCATCGCGCCCTTCATCTCCTTGATCCAGGTGCGCAGCTTCGGGGCCTCACCACGCACCGCCGTTGCAGACGTGCGCAGGAAGTTGGACACCGACACGCCGGGAACCTCGACGGGGTACTGCATCGCGAGGAACAGTCCGGCGCGGGCCCGCTCGTCGACCGACATCGCGAGGACATCCTCGCCATCGAGGGTGATGGAACCCTGGGTGACCACGTACTTGGGGTGGCCGGCGATGACGTATGCCAGCGTCGACTTCCCAGAGCCGTTCGGGCCCATCACCGCATGGGTGCTTCCGGATTCCACCGTGAGGGTGACCCCGCGCAGGATCTCCCGCGGTCCGGCATCGGTGATCACCGATGCGTGCAGGTCGTCAATGGCCAGGATGCTCATGTGATTCCTCGGTTCCTTTGGGCGGGGTTCGTGGGCGGAGAGGTCAGCGGGTGGGGGCGGTGGCCGGGATGGGCGTGGGGTCGACCTCGATGACGGCCGCGTCTCCCTCTCCGATGATTCGGGCGGGGTACACGGGGACCGCGACAATGGCGGGCAGGCTGAGGGGCTTGCCGGTGCGCAGGTCGAACGCGGAGCCGTGGAGCCAGCACTCGATCGCACAGCCCTCCACCTCTCCCTCGGCCAGGGACACGTCGGCGTGCGAGCAGCGGTCGTTGATCGCGTACACGCCGTCCGGCGTGCGAACGACGGCGATGACCGTGCCGTCGACCGTCACCCGCTTGGCCGAGTTGACGGGAATGTCGGCGACCAGGCAGACCTCCGTGAAGCCGCTCATCGGTCCGCCTCGGCGACGCCGGTGATTGCCTCGATCACGTCATTGGCCTCATCGTGCTGCTCGAGGGCCATGCCCAGTCGCTGGCCGATGCGGGTCAGCACCCGCTCGCGCCACTCAGCGGAGGGGATGCGCACGAGGACGTCGGCGAAGAAGCCCCGCACGACCAACTGTCGCGCGACGCGCTCCGGGATGCCGCGGGACTGAAGGTAGAACAGCTGCTCGTCGTCGAACCTGCCGGTCGCACTGGCATGACCAGCGCTCGCGACGTCCCCCGTCTCCAGCTCGAGGTTCGGCACCGAGTCGGCTCGCGGTCCGTCGTCGAGCAGGAGGTTGCGGTTCATCTCGTAGGTGTCGATGCCGGTTGCCGTTCGACGCACCAGGACGTCGCCCACCCAGACGGTGTGCGATCCGGCACCGGACAGGGCACCTTTGTAGACGACCCGGCTGGAGCAGTGCGGCTGGTCGTGATCAACGAAGATGCGATGCTCGAGGTATTGGCCGCCATCCGCGAGGAACGCGCCCAGCAGCTCAGCCGAGCCCCCGGGACCCGCGTAGGACACCGTCGGCAGGATCCGCACGATGCGACCCCCGATGGTCAGCGCTGCGCCGACGAACCGAGCGTCGGTACCGATCTCTGCATGCCACTGCCACAGGTGGGTCCGCTCGGGAGGGCCGTCGATCACCGACAGCATCGTGAGGTCGGCGTCCTCCCCCACGTGCGTCACGATTGCCCCGCTCACGTCGACCGAGGCGTCATGCACCAGCACCACGGTGGCCCGGGAGTGGTGGCCGACGCGCACGTCGATGTAGCCGTAGTTCGCCGGAGCCGTGCCCCGCAGGTCGACCACGATCGGCGACTCGACGACCTCATCGTGCGCCACCCGCACGTTGATCGCGGTTCGGGCACCCGCCAGGGCGACGGCCGAGGGTCGGTCGGTGGGCAGCCACGTCGTCGGCGACACCGCGCTCATGTCCACGACCTCGACGTGTGCAGTGTCGACCGCGGTCAGCGAGCCGGCCTCCGGATCGAGCGACATGAAGGACATCAACTCGTCGACCGGCGCAAAACGCCATTCCTCCTCGCGCCCGCCGGGGATCGCGAAGGCTTCGATGTCGGCCGACGCCACCCTCGGTGCGTGGTCGGTCGGCGGAGCGGCAAGCACGGTCACCCGACGGCCCCTTCCATCTGCAGTTCGATCAGCCGGTTCAGCTCGATGGCGTACTCCATGGGCAGCTCGCGTGCGATCGGCTCGATGAACCCGCGGACGATCATGGCCATCGCCTCGTCCTCCGTGAGCCCTCGCGACATCAGGTAGAACAGTTGGTCCTCGCTGATCTTCGAGACCGTCGCCTCGTGGCCCATCGACACGTCGTCCTCGCGGACGTCAACGTACGGGTACGTGTCGGAGCGCGAGATGTCGTCGACGAGGAGCGCGTCGCAGCGCACGGTGCTCTTCGAGTTGTGCGCTCCCTCAAGGATCTGAACCAGTCCGCGATACGACGTTCGACCGCCGCCACGAGCCACCGACTTCGAGATGATGTTGCTGGACGTGTTGGGTGCCGCGTGGACCATCTTCGCGCCGGCGTCCTGATGCTGACCCTCGCCCGCGAACGCGATCGACAGCGTCTCGCCCTTGGCGTGCTCTCCCGTCAGCCACACCGCGGGGTACTTCATCGTCACCTTGGAGCCGAGGTTCCCGTCGACCCACTCCATGGTGGCGCCCTCCTGGGCGATCGCACGCTTGGTGACGAGGTTGTAGACGTTGTTGGACCAGTTCTGGATCGTGGTGTAGCGGCAGCGCCCGCCCTTGCGCACGATGATCTCGACGACGGCCGAGTGCAGCGAGTCGCTCGAGTAGATCGGCGCGGTGCAGCCCTCGACGTAGTGAACGTATGCGTCCTCATCGACGATGATGAGCGTGCGCTCGAACTGGCCCATGTTCTCGGTGTTGATGCGGAAGTACGCCTGGAGCGGGATCTCGACGTGGACCCCCTTGGGCACGTAGATGAAGGAGCCGCCGGACCACACGGCGGTGTTCAGGGCTGCGAACTTGTTGTCGCCCACCGGGATCACGGAGCCGAAGTGCTCGCGGAAGATGTCCTCGTGCTCGCGTAGCCCCGTGTCCGTGTCGAGGAAGAGCACTCCCTGCTCCTCGAGGTCCTCGCGAATCGCGTGGTACACCACCTCGGACTCGTACTGAGCGGCGACGCCGGCGATGAGGCGCTGCTTCTCGGCCTCGGGGATGCCGAGTCGGTCGTACGTGTTCTTGATGTCGTCTGGCAGCTCGTCCCAGCTGGTCGCCTGCTTCTCCGTCGAGCGGACGAAGTACTTGATGTTGTCGAAGTCGATCGCGTTGAGGTCCGAACCCCACGTCGGCATCGGCTTCTTGTCGAACAGGCGCAGGCCCTTGAGCCTCAGGTCGAGCATCCACTCGGGCTCGTTCTTCTTGGCCGAGATGTCGCGCACCACGTCTTCGTTCAGGCCTCGTCTGGCGTTCGTGCCGGCCGCATCAGTGTCGTGCCAGCCGTACTCGTACCGGCCGAGATCGTCGATCTTCGCGGCGGTTTCCTGCGCTGCAGTGCTCATGCCGAGACCTTTCGGAGGGTGGTGCCGGGTGCGGAGGCGGTCTCCGCGGAGATGACGGACGTGCAGACCTCGTCCCCATGGGCGAGGGTGGCAAGGCGGGTGACGTGACGGCCCATGATCCGGCCGAGCTCGGCCGTCTCGGCCTCGCACAGCACCGGGAACTCTCGCGCCGCATCGACGACGGGGCAGTGATGCTGGCACAGCTGGACTGCGACATCTCCGCGAGGCTCGATCACCGCGGCGTAGCCAGCTCGGCTGAGCGCCTCGGCAACCTCCTGAGGACGTCGACATCCCGGGTGTGCCAGCGACGCTGGCGGCCAGATGGCGGGCCCGGTCAGTGGCAAAGGCCTCGACCGCCTCAGTGCCGAACTCCTCCGCAATGAAGCGCAGGGCCGACAACGCGAGGTCGTCATAGGCCTGGTCGCAGGCGGCTCGCCCGGACTCGGTGAGCGTGAACACGTTGCCGGGGCGACCCCGTCCCCGCTTGGGAGACGGGCCGTACGGGGCCCGGTCATGGGCCACCACCAGACCCTCCTCGATGAGGGCGGTGAGGTGACGACGTACGCCTGCTGAGGTCATCCCGAGGTCCTCGGCAAGATCCGCGGCGGTGGATGGTCCAACGCGCAGCAGAGTGCGCGCGACCCGCTCGGCGGCCTCTCCGGGGAATTTCACAACTACATTGTTGCGTAAATCGTTTGATCCGCCAACCGGGGGGTCCCCCGACGCCCCCTATAGTCCGCCACGTGTCCGAATCCGCGCTGCTCGTGCGCGACCTGGTGGTCCGCTACGGCACCCGCGCAGCCGTGTCCGGGCTGACCCTGGCGGCCCCAACCGGCAAGGTGACCGCGCTGGTCGGACCCAACGGCGCCGGCAAGTCCACCACGGTGGACGTCTGCGTGGGCCTGCGTCGGCCCGCCTCGGGGTCCGTCGAGGTGCTCGGGCTGCCCATCGGTCCGGCGGCCGATCAGCAGCTGCGCAGCCGGGTCGGGGTCATGCTGCAGGACGGTGGCCTCTATGCGACGGCCCGGCCACTGGAACTGCTCACCTACCTGGCCTCGCTCTACCCCCAGGCGGCGGACCCCGCCGAGGTTCTGGACTCCCTGGGCGTTGATCCGGGCATCCGCACTCCCATCCGACGGCTCTCGGGGGGTGAGCAGCAGCGCGTCAAGTGCGCCGCTGCCCTCATCAGTTCGCCCGAGATCGTCTTCCTCGACGAGCCCACCGCCGGGCTGGACGCGATCGGACGGCGCTCGTTCCACGACCTCATCCGAGGTCGCGTCGCCGAGGGGATGACGGTCATCCTGACCACCCACCTGATGGACGACGTCGAGCGGCTGGCCGACCACGTCGTCGTGATGGCCGCGGGGAGAAACGTGCTGCAAGGCTCCGTCACCGATCTGGTCGGCGAGGACGAGAGCGTGACCTTCCGGGGCCCTATGCATGCAGACCTCACCGCATTGCGTGCGGTGCTCCCGCCTGATGGCATCGTGCTGGAGAACCCCGCGGGCCACTACCGGGTGACCGGAGCAGCCGACCCGATGGTCCTCTCGGCGATTGCCGCGTGGTGCGGCCAGCACGGCGTGCGCACCGCCGATCTGACCATCGGGCATCGCTCTCTGGAGGACGTCATCGTCGACGTGGTGGGCGACCTGTGAGCACCGTGCGCCTCCACACCGGTGCCCGTCGCCGGGTGCTCGCGCATGCCGGCTGGGAGACCCGCCTGCTCATGCGCAACGGCGAGCAGCTGCTGCTCACCCTCGTGATCCCGATCGGACTCCTGCTGATCCTCACCCTCACGGACGTCGTGGTCCAGGAGCCCGGGCCCTCGCGGATCCCCAGGGCCCTGGCCACCGTGCTGACCGTCTCGGTGATCAGCACCGCCTTCACCTCTCTCGCCATCGCCACCGGGTTCGAGCGCCGGTCGGGCGCGCTCCGCTTCCTGGGGACCACTCCCCTGACGCGCGCCGAGCTGCTGGGCGGCAAGTTCCTGGCCACGGCCGTGGTGACCGCAATCTCTGCGGGCAGCGTGGCCGTCGTGGCAGTGGTGATCGGCTGGCGTCCGACGCCCGGGAGCGCCTGGGCCATCCCGGCGCTTCTCGTGGGAGCGGCGACCTTCGCAGCCTGGGGAATGGCGCTGGCCGGGCTCCTGCGCGCCGAAGCGGTTCTGGCGGTGGCCAATGGACTGTTCCTGGCCCTGATCATGTTCGGTGGCGTCGTGATCCCGGCTCAGTCACTGCCGGGGCCGATGGCCACGCTCGCGGGGTGGCTGCCGTCCGGAGCCCTCGCCGATGCACTGGCCACCGCCCTCACCAGCGGAAGCGCTCCCACACTCCAGGACGCCTTCGTGCTGGTCGTCTGGATGGCCGTGGGCGGCGTGGTCGCGGCTCGCACCTTCCGATGGTCCTAGGCTGAAACAGTGACCGGCCGCTGCTCCCGCCCCGTTCGCGGGATCTTCATCGCGAACCTCGTGGCCCAGACCGCCATCGTCGTGACCGGCGCCGTCGTCCGAGTCACCGGCTCCGGACTCGGCTGTCCCACGTGGCCCGAGTGCGTAGAGGGCTCCTACATCCCAACCTCGCGCCAGGCCGAGTCGTGGCACAAGTACGTGGAGTTCGGCAACCGACTGCTCACGTTCATCCTGGTCATCCTCGCCATTGCGGCCATCGTGGCGGCGGTCTGGGATGCCCGCGCACGCCGTCGTTCCGGCATGCCCCGCCGTCCGGCGCTGCTCGTCCTGGCGGCCATCCCCATCGTCGGCACCGTCGCGCAGGCCGTCCTGGGCGGCATCACCGTGCTCACCGGGCTGCATCCGGCCACGGTGTCCGCTCACTTCCTCCTGTCGATGACGATCATCGCCGGAGTTGTCGCCCTCGTCGTCCGGTCCGGGGATCCCGGCGATCGACCGGTCACCTCACTCGTGCCCCGACCCGTGATTGTGCTCGCCTGGCTTCTGGTCGCCATCAGCGCCGTCGTCGTCTTCCTGGGCGTACTGGTGACCGGAAGCGGACCCCACTCTGGCGACCTCGAGTCCGAGAACCGCTTCTCCTTCGACCCTCGCACCATGTCGTGGCTGCACGCCGATGCCGTCCTGCTGTTCCTCGGCCTGCTGATCGGCCTGATCGTGGCACTCTCGCTCGTGACGTCTCCGCCGGCCGCCCGCCGCCGAGCATGGCTGCTGCTCGCGATCGCCGTCGCTCAAGGCATCCTCGGGTACACCCAGTACTTCACGGGCGTCCCAGCCGGATTGGTGATGATTCACGTGATCGGAGCGTGCCTGGTGTGGGTGACTGTCCTGTTCATCCCACCTGCACTGCGGACCCGTGGAGAGGCGACCGGCGTCGACCCGTCGGGCTAGCCCACGAACGGATCGATCGCCACCAGGAGGAACAGCAGTGCGAGGTACGTGATCGAGCCGTGGAACAGTCGCATCGCCGTCGCCGTCACTGAGGTCGCGCCGGCACCGATGCGGCGGCGCAGGAGGTGCGCCTCCCAGAGGAAGGCCGCTCCAAGCAGGACGGCGCCCACGCCGTAGACCCAACCCATCGGTGCGACCGGGATGAGCACCAGGGACGTCGCCACCATGACCCACGCGTATCCCACGATGGCGTTGGCGACCTGGCCCTCGGTCCTGACCACCGGGAGCATCGGGATCCCGGCCGCCGCGTAGTCCTCGCGGAACTTCATCGCGAGCGGCCAGTAGTGGGGCGGCGTCCAGAAGAAGATGATGAGGAACAGCACCACCGGCGTCCACGTCAGCGACCCGGTCACCGCCGCCCAAGCAATGAGAACGGGCATGCAGCCGGCAGCGCCGCCCCACACGATGTTCTGCGGTGTCCGCCTCTTGAGCAGCATGGTGTAGCCCACCGCGTAGAAGGCGATCGCAGCCAGGGCGAGCATCGCGGCGAGGGCGTTCGACGTGACGAGGAGTACGACCGCGCTGACGACGGCCAGGATCGATCCTTGCCACACGCCCGCGCGCACGCTGACGACGCCCATGGCCGCGGGTCGATGGAAGGTTCGACCCATGATCGCGTCGATGTCGCGGTCGTACACGCTGTTGAACGTGTTGGCCGAACCCGCTGCGAGGGTGCCGCCCACGAGGACTCCCACGGTCGGAAGCAGCGGCGGCAGCCCGCCGGCCGCGAGGAAGGTCGTGGGGACGGCCGTGGCCAGGAGGAGCTCGACGATGCGGGGCTTGGTGAGGGCGATGTGCGCACGGACACGACCCGCCGCCGTGACCTCGCTGTCGGCCCGCATGTCCGTTGCCACCTGTCTCCCCAGAGCCTTGGACCTGCGCCTGATCGGCCCATGAACGTCTGATGAGCGTACCTGTCGGGACGGGAGTCGCCTGCATGGCCTCGGCGGCTTCGTTAGGGTCGACCTATGACCTCGAAGATGCCTTCATCCGCTCTGCCCGCCGCGTTGGAGTGGGGCGAGGATGACGATCGTGCGGTCGCCTACCTGCGGGCGCTCGCGGCCGACTCAGTCCAGCGGGTGGGGAACGGCCATCCGGGGACCGCCATGAGCCTGGCGCCGCTCGCCTACCTGCTCTTCCAGCGGTTGATGCGGCATGATCCCCGCGATCCTGCGTGGGTCGGGCGCGACCGGTTCGTCCTTTCCGGGGGGCACAGCAGCCTGACGCTCTACAGCCAGCTCTTCTTGTCGGACTACGGGCTGGGCATGGCCGACCTCGAGGCCTTCCGCACGTCCGGAAGTCGCACTCCGGGACACCCCGAGCATGGCCACACCGCAGGAGTCGAGGCCACGACCGGGCCCCTGGGGCAGGGACTGTCGATGGCCGTCGGGATGGCGATGGCCGGCCGGTACGAGCGCGGACTGCTCGATCCGGACGCGCCCCGGGGCACGAGCCCCTTCGATCACCGGATCTGGGCGATCGCCGGCGACGGCGACCTCGAGGAGGGGATCACCTCCGAGGCCTCGTCCCTCGCCGGACTCCAGCAGCTCGACCGGCTGTGCGTGATCTACGACGACAACCACATCTCGATCGAGGGCGACACCGCCCTCGCCTTCGACGAGGACGTCTGCAAGCGATACGAGGCGTACGGCTGGGCGACGCACCGCGTGGACCAGCGGCCCGACGGGTCCATAGACGTGGCCGCGCTGTACGCCGCCCTCGTCGCGGCGTCCGCTGAGGACCGCAGGCCCACGCTCATCCAGCTGCGGACGACGATCGCCTGGCCAGCTCCCCACGCGCGCAACACGGCCAAGGCGCACGGCTCCGCGCTCGGCGAGGACGAGATCCGCGCCACCAAGGAGCTCCTGGGCCTGGACCCCGACGCGCACTTCGCCTTCGATCCAGAGCTGCTGGCCCGCACGCGGGGCCGGCTGCGCCACCGCGTGGACGAGGATCGAAGCGCCTGGGACGCCGCATACAGCGCCTGGCGAACCGCTGCCCCGGAGCGCGCCCAGCTCCTGGACCGACTGCTCTCGCACGACCTGCCGAACGAGCTCGAGGCCGCCTACCCGCGGTTCCCCGCAGGCGGCTCGGTTGCTACGCGCAAGGCCTCGGGGGAGGTCATCAACGCCATTGCGGGGGTCATGCCCGAGTTCTGGGGCGGCTCGGCGGACCTCGCCGAGTCCAACAACACCACCATCGAAGGCGCGGACAGCTTCCTGCCGTCCGACAGTCCGATGCCCAACGCCTCCCCGTACGGACGAGTCCTGCACTTCGGGATCCGAGAGCACGCCATGGGGGCCATCCTCAACGGGATCGCCCTGAGCGGCCTCACCCGTCCCTTCGGCGGGACCTTCCTGGTGTTCTCGGACTACATGAGGGGCGCCGTACGACTCTCGGCGTTGATGGACGTCCCAGTGACCTACGTGTGGACGCACGACTCCATCGGCCTGGGCGAGGACGGCCCGACGCACCAGCCGGTGGAGCACCTCTGGGCCCTCCGCGCGATCCCGGGCCTGTCCGTCGTCAGACCCGCCGACGCCAACGAGACCTCGGCCGCCTGGCGAGGCATCCTGCACCGCCGGGGGCCGGCAGGGATCATCCTGACCCGACAGAACCTGCCCGTGCTTGACCTCGACGCAGACGCCGTGCGCAACGGCGTCTCGCGCGGTGCCTACGTCGTGGCGGACTCGGACGCTCCGGTCGTGCAGCTGCTTGCCACCGGCTCCGAGGTCCAGCTGGCCCTCGCCGCGGCCGAGCGGCTCGAGGCGGAGGGCGTGGGAGCCCGGGTCATCTCAATGCCGTGCCTGGAGTGGTTCGACCAGCAGGACGCGGCCTACCGGGACAGTGTCCTGCTCCCGTCAGTGCGAGCCAGGGTGGCCGTCGAGGCGGGTGCCACCCTGGGCTGGTGGAAGTACGTGGGCGAGGCGGGACGCGTGATCGGCCTCGACCACTTCGGCGCGAGTGCCGACTACCAGGTCCTGTTCCATGAGTTCGGCATCACGACGGACAACATCGTCACCGCTGCACACGACAGCATCGCTTCCGCAGCTCGCGACTGACCCCATCGACGGACTGGAGCACATGATGACCGGTACGAACGAGCGACTGCAGGCGCTGACCGACGCCGGTGTTTCGATCTGGCTCGACGATCTCGACCGAACCCGCATCACGTCCGGCCAGCTGGCGGCCATGGTCGCCACCAAGCCGTGCGGGGCGTGACCACGAACCCCACGATCTTCGACAAGGCGATCTCGACCGGAGCGGCGGCCTACGCCGAGCAGTTGGCGTCGCTGGCTGCGGAGGGGACCGACGTCGACGGCATCATCCGCGCCCTCACCACCGACGATGTTCGCGCGGCCTGCGATGTCCTGCATGACCTGTGGGACGAGTCCGGAGGCGTCGATGGACGGGTCTCTATCGAGGTGGACCCCCGACTCGCCCACGAGACCGACACCACGGCGAGCCAGGCGGTCGAGCTGTGGGGCCTGGTCGGGCGCCCGAATGCGCTGATCAAGATCCCCGCGACGGCCGAGGGGCTCCCGGCGATCACCAGGACCATCGCGGCCGGCATCTCTGTCAACGTGACCCTGATCTTCTCCATCGACCGGTACCGGGAGGTCGTCGACGCCTACCTGACCGGGCTGGAGGCGGCCGCATCCAACGGCCACGACCTGTCCACGATCGAGTCGGTCGCCAGCTTCTTCGTGAGCCGCATCGATACCGAGGTCGACAACCGGCTCACCGCTCTCGGGACCGACGCGGCTACGAACCTGCTCGGGAAGGCCGCCATCGCCAGCGCGCGCCTGGCCTGGGCCGCCCACCTGGAGCTGACGGGCACCGACCGGTGGGCCGCGCTGTCCGCCCAGGGTGCCAACCCCCAGCGTCCGCTGTGGGCCTCCACGGGCGTCAAGAACCCGGCCTACGACCCGACCCGGTACGTGGTCGACCTCGTGGTCCGCGGCTGCGTGAACACGATGCCCGAGGCCACGCTCGAAGCCGTGGCGGCGCAGGGCGTCATCCCGGCAGATTCGGTCACCGGCACCGCGGGCGAGTCGGCGCAGGTCTGGGCTGACCTCGCCGCACTCGGCATCGAGGAGCTCGACGTGTGCGACCTCCTCGAACGTGAGGGCGTCTCGAAGTTCATCGACTCCTGGGAGCAACTGCGGACCACGGTCGCGGCCGCTGCGCAGGTGGAGGCCTGACATGAGCCCGCACCGCCGGCCCCCGGCACCGGCCAACCCGCTGCGCAACCCACTGGACCAACGGCTGCCGCGCGTGGCCGGCCCGTGCGGTGTGGTGCTGTTCGGCGTGACCGGCGACCTCTCACGCAAGAAGGTCATGCCCGCGATCTACGACCTGGCCAACCGCGGACTCCTGCCGCCAGGCTTCGGGCTTGTCGGCTTCGCCCGACGGGACTGGGAGGATCAGGACTTCGCCCAGGTGGTCCATGACTCCGTCCGCGAGCACGCCCGCACCCCGTTCCGCGAGGAGGTCTGGCAGCAACTGTCCGAAGGCATCCGGTTCGTGGCCGGGGACCTCGGCGATCCGGAGGCCTACCAGCGACTCAAGACGGTCGTGCACGACCTTGATGTCTCTCGAGGGACCGGGGGCAACCACGCCTTCTACCTGTCGATCCCGCCGGGTCTGTTCCCGGTCGTCCTGGAGCACCTGAAGACCTCCGGCCTCGCGGAGGACAAGCCCACCGCCTGGCGTCGGGTGGTCATCGAGAAGCCATTCGGCCACGACCTTGCGAGTGCGCAGGAGCTGAACCGCATCGTTGATGAGGTGTTCGCTCCCGGCTCGGTGTTCCGCATCGATCACTACCTGGGAAAGGAGACCGTCCAGAACATCCTGGCCGTCCGGTTCGCGAACACCATGTTCGAGCCGCTGTGGAACAGTCACTTCGTCGACAACGTCCAGATCACGATGGCGGAGGACATCGGCATCGGCGGTCGCGCCGGCTACTACGACGGGATCGGCGCGGCCCGGGACGTGATCCAGAACCACCTCCTGCAGTTGCTGGCGCTAACCGCCATGGAGGAGCCGCTGTCATTCGCGGCCGACGACGTGCGGCTGGAGAAGGAGAAGGTCCTCCGGGCCGTCACCCTCCCTCGCGAGCTGGGCAAGCACACCAGCCGGGGGCAGTACGCCCACGGCTGGCAGGGCGGCATCCCGGTGATCGGCTACCTCGAGGAGGAGGGCATCAACCCGGACAGCACGACGGAGACGTACGCCGCCATCCGTGTCGACGTCGACAACCGTCGTTGGGCCGGAGTGCCGTTCTACCTGCGCACCGGCAAGCGGCTCGGGCGTCGGGTGACCGAGGTCGCCGTCGTCTTCAAGCGCGCACCCCACCTGCCGTTCGCCAAGACGGCCGTCCAGGAGCTCAGCAACAACGCGTTCGTGTTCCAGATCCAGCCCGACGAGGGCATCACCGTCCGCTTCGGGTCGAAGGTGCCCAACACCACCTCGGTCCAGGTGCGCGACGTCACGATGGACTTCCACTACGGCGAGTCCTTCGTCGACTCCAGCCCGGAGGCCTACGAACGGCTGATCCTCGATGTCCTGCTGGGCGATCCGCCGCTGTTCCCGAGGCACGAGGAGGTCGAGCTCGGCTGGGAGATCCTGGATCCCGTCCTCAACCACTGGGCGGAGTCCGGCACCCCCGAGCAGTACGTTTCGGGCGGTTGGGGGCCGGCCTCGTCCTACGACATGATCGCGCGTGACGGACGCACCTGGAGGCGGCCATGATCCGGCTCGATGACACCAGCGGCGGGGCGGTGGCGGCAGCCATCTCACAGGAGAGGCACCGGATGGGCTCGGCTGCCACCGGCATGGTGCTGTCGCTGCTGATTCTGACCGACGAGGAGTACCAGGCCGACGCCACCGCCGCGGCCGTGGCCGCCGCGCGGCAGCATCCGATGCGCATCGTGACCCTGATTCCTCGCCCCGGAAAGCACGAGCCGCGCCTGGATGCCGACATCGCCGTCGGCGGCGACGACGGGCCCGGCGAGGTGGCCGTGCTCCGGCTCCGGGGCCAGTTGGCGGACCATGGCAACTCAGTGGCGATCCCGCTGCTGCTGACGGACACCCCGGTCGTGGCCTACTGGCCGGGCGAGAGCCCCGACATCCCGTCCGAGGACGCGATCGGACGACATGCCATGCGGCGCATCACCGACTCCTCGGCGGCGGACGATGTCGTGCGCGAGCTGCAGAAGCGCAAGGCCGGGTACCGCCCCGGCGACACCGATCTCGCGTGGACTCGGTTGACACCGTGGCGGTCCGTGCTCGCCTCGGCCCTAGACCAGCCGATCGGCGCGGTGACTCATGTGGCGGTCAGTGCCGAGGACGACAACGCCAGCGCCGTCCTCCTGTGCACCTGGCTGAAGAAGTGCCTCCGGGCCCCGGTCGAGTTGCTGTCGAGCGACGGCCCCGGCATCACCGAGGTGCGGCTCACGACCGGCGAGGGCGACATCGTGGTCAGTCGTAGCGACGGAATCACGGCCATCCTCTCCCGGCCGGACATCCCGGACTCTCGCGTCGCCCTCCCCCGCCGGGACCTGGCCGAGCTGCTCGCCGAGGAACTGCGCCGGCTGGACCCGGACGAGGTCTACGGCGACGTCATCGCCCGGGTGGACGGCTGATGAGCCCGGTCGACGTCATCCGGCATCACGACGAGCCGGCACTGGCCGAGGCCGTCGCCGCCCGCATCATCACGACGCTGGTCGAACGGATCACCGCAGCCGACCATGCGCACATCTGCCTGACGGGCGGGGGCATCGGCACCGCGGTCCTGGCCGCGGTCGCTCGCAACCCCGGCTGCGGCTCGGTGGACTGGGGTCGCGTGGACGTGTGGTGGGGGGACGAGCGCTACCTGCCTGAGGGGAACGCCGATCGCAACGAGACGTCCGCCCGAGAAGCCCTGCTGCGGCATGTCCCTCTCGACGAGCGACGCATCCACCCCATGGTCGGCCCCTGGGCATCGCGACTCGAGCGCCGAGCGCGCGGCCGAGATGTATGCGGCGGATCTCGCCGCAGCGGCCCGTCCGCAGGACCGCGTCGGGGTGCCCTCGATGGACATCCTCCTGCTCGGGATCGGACCGGATGCGCACGTGGCCTCGCTGTTCCCCGAGCAGCCGGCACTGCATGAGGAACGCTCGGTCGTCGCCGTCCACGGATCGCCCAAGCCGCCGCCCACCCGGGTGACGCTGACCTTCCCGGCGCTCAACGCGGCACGGGAGACGTGGATCCTGGCGGCTGGATCAGCGAAGGCCGGAGCGGTGCGGCTGGCATTGAGTGACAGCGCCGGGCCGTTCCAGGTGCCGGCCGCGGGAGTGCGCGGCCGCGAGCGAACGCTCTTCCTGCTCGACGAGGCGGCGGCCGCGAAGCTGCCCGCGGGGATGGGCCGGCCCGGGGCCTAGGCCGAACTACCCGAACCGACCAGACACGTAGTCCCGCGTCTGGGCGTTCTGGGCGTTGCCGAAGATCTGACCCGTGGTGCCCACCTCGATGAGGTGACCGGGCTGGCCGATCCCGGCGAGGTTGAAGAAGGCGGTGTGGTCCGACACCCGATTCGCCTGCTGCATGTTGTGGGTGACGATGACGATCGTGTACTCGCGACGCAGTTGGAGGATCAATTCCTCGACCACCAGCGTCGAGATGGGATCCAGCGCGGAGCACGGCTCGTCCATGAGCAGCACTTCAGGCTCGATGGCGATCGCCCTGGCGATGCACAGCCGCTGCTGCTGCCCGCCTGACAGACCGGCGCCCGGTCGCTTCAGGCGGTCCTTGACCTCCTCCCAGAGGTTCGCCGCACGAAGGGACTTCTCGACCGCGTCGTCGTAGTTGACCTTGACCCCCTTGGTCTTGGCCAGCTTCAGTCCCGCAGCCACGTTCTCGTAGATGGACATGGTCGGGAAGGGGTTGGGCCGCTGGAAGACCATCCCGACGGTGCGCCGGACGAGTACCGGGTCCACCGTGGGCCCATAGATGTCCTCGCCGTCCAGAAGGACGGTCCCGTCGACCCGTGCGCCGTCGGTCACCTCGTGCATCCGGTCCAGTGCGCGCAGCACCGTCGACTTGCCGCATCCCGATGGGCCGATGAAGGCCATGACCGAGCGAGGTCGCACCTGCAGGTTGACGCCCTCGACGGCGAGGAAGTCGCCGTAGTAGATGTCGAGGTCCTTGATCTCGAGTTTGTACTCTTCCGAGACCGGCCGGCCGGATGCATCGGTGGTGGCGCTCACGAAGGACTCCTGTCGGTGATGGTGTCGAGCGCGTTCATCGGCTCTTGGGGGCGTAGCGGATGGCGAGCAGCCGCGCAGTGGCGTAGAAGATCAGCACGATGGTGATGAGGACCAGGGCCCCGCCCCACGCCCGGTCAAGCGCCGGCTCCGTGCCTCGGGCTATCTGGTCCCAGATGAACGTCGGGAGCGATGCCTGGGGACCCTCGAAGATGTTCCAGTTCGTGTCCTGTGCAAGGAACGTGGTCAGCAGCAGCGGGGCGGTCTCTCCGGTGACTCGAGCGACGGCGAGCATGACTCCCGTCAGCAGGCCGGAGATGGCCGTGGGGAGAACGACGCTGACGACCACCTTGTACTTGGGCACCCCGAGCGCCAACGCGCCTTCGCGCAACTCGTTGGGCACGATGCGGAGCATCTCCTCTGAGGACCGGACGATGACGGGCACCATCAGGATGCTCAACGCCAGCGCACCGGCGAACCCCGACGTGGGGAAGCCCAGCAGCAGGATCCAGAACGTGAAGATGAACATGCCCGCCACGATGGAGGGGATGCCGGTCATGACGTCCACGAAGAAGTTGATGGCCTTGGCCAGTCGGCCGCGACCATATTCGACCAGGTAGACGGCGGTGAGTACGCCGACCGGGACCGACAGCGCGGCGGCGATCCCCACCTGCTCAAGGGTGCCGACGATCGCATGTGCGACTCCCCCGCCTTCGGCCCGTGGGTTGACGTTGCGCATGGTCTCGGTGAGGAATGACCACGACATCACCGTGAGGCCCTTGAGCATGACCGTGATGAGGATCCACATCAGGGGAACGAGGGCGGCGATCGCCGCGGCATAGACCGCGGACGTGGCCAGCCGGTCCACGGCATGCCGGCGGCCCTCGACGGAGAGTGTCCACGTCACGTAGACGATGAAGAAGACGACGACGGCAATCACGCTCGGCGCGAGTCCCACCACGGTGACACCCGTCGCCCACGATGCGAGCCCGGCGACCAGCGCGACCGCAGCTGAGACGGGGGGGGCCCAGCGCGGCAGCACCCGAGCGGACAACCGGCCGCGAGTCTCTGGACCGCCACCCGCCGGCGCCTGGTTCACGAGGGTCGCGCTCATCCGTTCGCTCCCGAGAACTCCTTGCGCCGATCGACGATCCAGCGTGCGGTGATGTTGACGACGAGCGTGATGACGAACAGCACCAGGCCCGTTGCGATCAGGGCGCTGCGGCCATTGGCACCCGCTTCGCCCCACTTGAGGGCGATGTTCGCTGCGATCGAGTTGCCACCGGGCTCAGTGATGTACCAGTTGATCTCGAAGACGGCCGACAAGATGAGCGCCACCGCGATGGTCTCCCCGAGTGCGCGTCCGAGGCCGAGCATGGCGGCCGAGATCATGCCACCCCTGCTGAAGGGGAACACCGCCATCCTGATCATCTCCCAGCGGGTGGCTCCCAGCGCCAGGGAGGACTCCACGTGGCCAGTCGGGACCTGCAGGAATACCTCACGGGAGATCGCGGACACCGTGGGAAGCACCATGATCGCCAGCACGATCCCGGCGATGAACAGGCTCTTCGTGTACAGATCCTGGCTGTTCTCGAAGATCGGGATCCAACCGAGGTAGTCGGCCAGCCACTGGGACAGCGGAACTACTTGAGGCATGAAGAAGTACAGGCCCCACAGGCCGAAGATGATGGAGGGCACCGCAGCCAGCAGGTCGACGATGAATCCCAGCGCAGTGGACAACCGCCGGCTCGCGTAGAAGGTGATGAACAGCGCCGTACCGACGCCGATCGGGATGGCGATGACCATGGCGATGAGCGCGGTCCACAGGGTGCCGAAGATGAGGACCGAGATCCCCCAGCTCGGTGGGTCGGAATCCGGGGACCACTGCTCCGTCGTCCAGATGCTCGTGGAGTTGCTCGTGATGGCCGGTAGCGACCGCCACACCAGGAACGCGGCGATCGCAGCCATGACCAGCAGCACCATGATGCCCGACCCGGTGGCCAGCCACCGGAACAAGCGATCCGCCGGACGAACGGCGGCTCCAGCGATCCGTGATGGCTGGCCGGCTCGGGCGTCAGGCGCCTGCGTCGACGTGCTCATCGCCACCCTTCCCCTGGGTCGCCATCCTGCTGCCTGTGGGTGTCCATCCTGTCAGAAACAGCCGCGTGGTGGGCGGCCCGTCAGGCACCGCCCACCACGCGTGCGAACCGTCTAGGAGACCTGGATGGAGTCGATCGCGGTACGCACCTTCTCCAGAAGGCTGCCGGTGATCGGCACGTAGCCGGTCGACACGAGCTCCGACTGGCCCTCGTCCGAAGCCCCATACTGCAGGAAGGCCTGCACGAGTGCCGGGTTCTTGTCAGCGGGCAGCCCGGACTCGCAGGTGAACTCGTACGTGACGAGCACGATCGGGTAGGCGTCCGCCTGCGCGATGGAGTAGTCGATGTCGAGGACGATGTCGTTGCCGGTGCCCGTCACCGTGGCTGCTCCGATGGTCACCGCCGCGGTCTCGGAGGTGGCCGGAACCGCTCCGCCGCCGTTGTCGATCGCGGCCGCCTTCGCCCCGGACGAGTCGAGGACGAACGAGAGCTCGACGTATCCGATCGAGTTCGCCGTCTGGTTCACCGAGGCGATGACCTGATCGGATCCCTTCGAGCCCTGGCCCCCGGGCGCCGTCCAGTCCTTGCCGCTCCCGTAGGTCCACGTGCCGGGCGCTGCCACCTCGAGGTAGGAGGTGAAGTTGTCCGTGGTCCCGGACGAGTCGGACCGGTGGAACTGCGCGATGGTCGCGTCCGGGAGCGTCGCATCGGGATTGAGGCCGGCAATCGCCGGATCGTTCCACTTGGTGATGGTGCCCGCGAAGATGCCCGCGAGGACGTCTGGCGTGAGGACCAGGTTGTCCAGACCCTCGACGTTGTAGGCGACTGCAATGGCCCCTCCGACGAGCGGCATGTTGATGCCCGCGCCGCCGTTCTCGCAGATCGCCGAGGCCTTGGTGAGATCGTCCTCCTTGACCGCCGAGTCAGTACCCGCGAAGGAGGTCTGGCCGGAGATGAAGGCCTCGACCCCAGCCCCAGATCCGACCGGCTGGTAGTCGATGGTCGACCCGGGGCAGGCGGTCTGGTACGCGTTGATCCAGTCGGTGATCGCGTTCGCCTGGGCGCTTGATCCAGATGCCTGGATCTGCCCGTCCACGCAGGTCGCCGACGATGCGCCCGCCGCGGCGGACGCATCCCCCTCTGCGCCGCTCGTCGAGCTTCCGCCACACGCCGCCAGGATGAGTGCCGCAGCGGTCACGCCGACAGCGAGAACAGGAATTCTCCGGTAGTTCACAGACGTCCTCCGTAGATGGGTAGTCCCCGGGCTCGCAGCCCAGGGATATCAACCTAGGGACGCCAGTTGTCGTGACAGGGCCTACGAGCTGGCCGGAGTCCGAACGGCAGGTGAACGGCAGGTGAAGTCAGCGACGCACACGCCCGGGGTCCGGGCGGACGAGGGTCAGGCGCTTCCCGCGCAGCTTGGCCAGGGCCTCATCCAGGATCGCCGCGCCGTCCTTGTCCGAACGTCGCTCCTTCACGTAGGCCAGGTGCGTCTTGTACGGCTCGATCTTCGGGGGAGCCGGCGGGTTCTCCTTGTCCGGCCCGGCCGGCAGCCCGCAGCGAGGACAGTCCCACTCCTCGGGCACGGCGGCGTCGGCAGCGAAACTCGGCCGCGACTCATGTCCGCGCGAGCACCAGAACGAGACCCACATCCGCGGGGCAGCCTCGCCGCGCTCGGCCTCCCCCATCGGCCCAGCCCCGACCCGGCTTCCCCTGATCGCGCTTCCACCCGCCATGCGACGTCCTTTCGGTCAGGCCGAGGTACTGACCAGCAGTCCGACGCCGACGATGCTCGCCGCCCAGACCAGGCCAAGTCCCACAGTGAGTCGATCGAGGTTCTTCTCAGCGACGGACGAGCCGCCGATCGATGAGCTGACGCCGCCGCCGAAGAGGTCGGACAGTCCGCCGCCCTTGCCGCGGTGCAGCAGGATCAGCACCACCAGCAGGACGCTAGTGATGACGAGGATCACGGCCAGCGCAATGGTGAGCGCTGCGATCATTCGGTACTCCCAATGTTTGCGTGCCCGATTCGACCACCGGACCTGTAGAGGATAGACGCAGGCAGTGTCAGGAGACTAACTCGGGCGGGTGCAGCCGGAATCTGGCGATCCCGACGAACTCGTCGGGGTCCAGGCTCGCGCCTCCCACGAGGGCGCCATCGACGTCCTCCTTGGCCATGATCCCGGCGACGTTGGAGGACTTCACGGACCCGCCGTACAGGATCCGCACGGCCCCGGCGACATCGTCGCCGAACGTCTCCGCAATCCGCGCCCGGATGGCAGCGCATACCTCCTGCGCATCCTCGGGGGTGGCCACCTCCCCTGTCCCGATCGCCCAGACCGGCTCGTAGGCGATGACCAGGCCCGCGACCTGCTCTCCGGTGAGCCCCTCAAGATCGGCATCGAGTTGCGCCAGCACGAACGGCACCTGCTCGCCGGCCTGGCGGACCGGCAGCCCCTCCCCCATGCACACGATGGGGATCAGGTCGTGGCGGAGAGCGGCCTTCGCCTTCGCGTTGACCACCTCGTCCGTCTCGTCGTTGTACTCGCGACGCTCGCTGTGGCCCACCGTGACGTACGTGCACCCCAGCTTCGCCAGCATCGAGCCGCTGATCTGACCGGTGTAGGCGCCTGAGTCGTTGACCGACAGGTCCTGGGCGCCGTACTGGATGTCGTACTTGTCCCCGTCGACCAGGGTCTGCACGGACCGGATATCGGTGAAGGGCGGCAGCACCGCCACGTCCACGGTGGCGTAGTCGTCCTCGTTGAGGGCGAAGGCCAGCTTCTGCACCAGGGCGATGGCCTCGAGGTGATTGAGGTTCATCTTCCAGTTGCCGGCCATCAGGGGCTTGCGATCGGTTGCCATCAGGCGTTCTCCTCCAGGACGGCGAGGCCTGGAAGGGTCTTCCCCTCCAGGAATTCCAGGCTGGCGCCACCACCCGTGCTGATGTGGCTGAAGGCATCCTCGTCAACATCCAGGATGCGTACGGCGGCCGCGGAGTCCCCGCCGCCGATCACGGTCAGCGCCCCGCTGTCCGCCATCGCCCGCGCCACGGCGAGGGTCCCGGCCGCGAAGGGCTCCATCTCGAACACGCCCATGGGCCCGTTCCAGACGACCGTCCCGGCGTCGGCGATGCTGGCCGCGAACAGCTCGCGGGTGCGCGGCCCGATATCCAGGCCCATCCAGCCAGCGGGGATCGCGTCAGCGTTGACGACCTCGGTCTCCGCGTCCGCCGCGAAGGCATCTGCGACGACGACGTCCACGGGCACCAGGAGCGACACGCCCTTGGACTCGGCCTCCGCAATGAACCCCTTGACGGCGTCGATCTGATCGGCCTCCAGGAGCGACGTGCCGACCTCGTAGCCCTGCGCGGCCAGGAACGTGTAGGCCATGCCACCGCCGATGAGAAGCCGATCGACCCGCGTGATGAGGTTGCCGATCACCCCGAGCTTGTCGCTGACCTTGGAACCGCCCAGCACGACCACATAGGGGCGATCCGGGTCGGTGAGCAGCTTGCCGAAGACGGAGGCCTCCTTGTGCACGAGACGACCCGCCGCATTCGGCAGCAGACGGGCCACGTCGGTGACGGACGCCTGCTCTCGATGGACGACGCCGAACCCGTCGGACACGTACACGTCGGCCAGGGCGGCCAGCTCTGCTGCCAGCGACTGTCGCTCCTCGGCCACCTTGCTCGTCTCACGGCCGTCGAACCTGATGTTCTCCAGCAGGACGACGCCCCCGGGCTCCAGGGCCGAGACCATCGCCCGTGCGTGCGGTCCAGTGATGTCGTCGGCCACCTCGACGTCCTCGTCGAGGAGTTCACTCAGCCGATCGGCCACCGGCTGGAGGCCGAGGGCCTCGCTGGGCACGCCCTTCGGCCGTCCGAGGTGAGCCACGACGACGACCTTGGCCCCCTTGTCGCGCAGGTACGTCAAGGTCGGCAGGGCTGCCCGGATGCGACCGTCATCGGTGATGACCTTCGCGTCGTCCGGACCGTCGGGCCCGTCCGCCAGCGGCACGTTGAAGTCCGCGCGGACCAGCACCGTCCGCCCGGCGACCTCAAGGTCGTCGAGTGACTTCATGCGGGCCTCAGAGCTTCGAGCCGACGAGGTCGACGAGGTCGACGAGGCGGTTGCTGTAGCCCCACTCGTTGTCGTACCAGCCCACGACCTTGGCCATGTTGCCGTTCACGTAGGTCAGGCCCGAGTCGAAGATGCACGACGAGGGATCCGTGACGATGTCGGTCGACACGATCGGGTCCTCGGTGTACTGCAGGATGCCCTTGAGCGGGCCGTCCGCGGCGGCCTTGATCGCCGCGTTGATCTCTTCCTTCGTCGCGGCGGTCTTCAGCTCGATGGTGAGGTCCGTGGCCGAGCCGGTCGGGACCGGGACGCGCATCGCGTAGCCGTCGAGCTTGCCCTTGAGCTGCGGCATGACGAGGGCGATGGCCTTCGCCGCGCCGGTCGTCGTCGGGATCATGTTGAGCGCGGCCGCGCGGGCGCGACGCAGATCCTTGTGCGGGTAGTCGAGGACGTTCTGATCGTTCGTGTAGGCGTGGATCGTGGTCATCAGGCCGCGCTCGATCCCGAAGGCGTCATCGATCACCTTGGCCATTGGGGCCAGGCAGTTCGTCGTGCACGAGGCGTTCGAGATGATGTTGTCGGTCGCGGGGTTGTAGTCCTTGTCGTTCACGCCCATGACGATCGTGATGTCCTCACCCTTGGCGGGTGCGGAGATGATGACCTTCTTGGCGCCGGCAGTGAGGTGCTTGCCGGCGGACGCGGCGTCGGTGAAGAAGCCGGTCGACTCGATCACGATGTCGGCGCCGACCTTGGCCCACGGCAGGTCGGCCGGGTCGCGCTCGGCGAACACCGGGATGGCCTTGCCGTCGATGACGATCTCGCCGTCACCCGCGACGACGTCCTTGCCGAGGCGTCCGAGGATGCTGTCGTACTTCAGCAGGTGTGCCAGGGTCTTGGTGTCGGTCAGGTCGTTGACACCCACGACCTCGACGTCGGCGCCACTGGCCAGCAGTGCGCGGTAGAAGTTGCGACCGATGCGGCCGAAGCCGTTGATGCCGACCTTGATAGTCACTACCCACTCCTCGATAACCGTCAACCCTTGTGGGGCGGCTTCCGGGCACGGTGCCCGCAAACGCTTCCATCCTAGTCAGTTCGTGTTTCCGAAGGGTTGCCTAGGCGCAGACCTCAGGTGGCCTCCATGGCTCGACGCAGGCGAGGGAGGTTGGCCTGCCAGTCGGCCGACTGCTCGACCTGCGCCCGGGCCCGGGTGATGACCTCGGCGGGATGCTCGGCCAGCACTCGAGCCATGACGGAGGACAGGGCCTCGATGTCGCCGGTCGGGAAGGTGAAGCCGGTCACCTCGTCCTCCACCCAGCCGAGGTTCCCCGGCGTGTCACTCGCGACGACGGGTGCCCCGCAGGCCATCGCCTGCAGCAGCGTCACCGAGGTCCCGTCGACCTGGGAGGCCGTCACGTAGCAGTCAGCCCGTCCGAGCAGCGGCACCAGATCGTGTTCGGGCACCGTGCCGATGAACCGCACGCGGCCCGAGATGCCCAAGTCCCCGGCGAGCGCACGCAGGTCCTCGGTCAGGGATCCGGCGTGCCCGATCACGAGGTAGGGCTCCGGATTTCCGTCGGGCCGGTGATCGGCGCTCGGCAGGAGGGCGAAGGCCCGGACGATGTCCGCGACCCGGTAGCTGTGCTCATGCGCCCGCAGGGAGAGCACGACGCGAGCCTCCGTCGGAATGTCGAGGGCGCGGAGGTCAGCTCCTGGGGGGCGGAGGACGAACGTCGACAGGTCGATCCCCCAGGGCAGGAGCGTGATGCGCTCTCCCGGCAGCCCGGCCCTCAGCGCGACCTCCCGGTTGGCCTCCGAGTCGACGATGAGCCCATTCAGGTCCGGCAGCCAGGCAAGGTCGCCTTCCAGCCCTTCGGCCAGGTCATAGCCCCAGGACAGGCCCACCAGCGTGAGGTCCAACTCGGCGAGCGGCCGCGTGACGGTGTGCAGCGGACCCGCAAGCACCGGCCGGCGGCCCTCCGCAGCGAGCGCCACGGCGTCCTGGAGCTCCTCGGTGCTGGCCACGTCCCGGCCGAGAGAGACGACCGTGGGGGCGAAACCCAACTCGATCAGGGCGGCCAACCACCGGTCATCGTGGATTCCCCAGCCGGCTGTCGCGTAGACGCACTCTCGGGTCTCGGGCACGCGCTCCCCTGGCCGGGCCGCGGATCCCTCGCGGGGAACGCCGCCGGACATGCGCTAGGGCATCATGAGGTCGGGCCCGAGGGCCGCCTCGGTGCCCGGTACCCCGAGTTCGGTGGCGCGCTTGTCGGCCAGGGCCAGCAGGCGCCGGATCCGGCCCGCGATGGCGTCCTTCGTCATGGGCGGATCGGCGAGGGCACCCAGCTCCTCCAGGCTCGCCTGCTGGTGGTCCAGGCGAAGCCGCCCGGCCACGACCAGGTGGTCGGGCACGTCGTCGCCCAGGATCTCCATCGCGCGCTGGACCCTCGCCCCCGCAGCCACGGCCGCGCGTGCCGAGCGGCGCAGATTGGCATCGTCGAAGTTGGCCAGTCGGTTCGCGGTGGCACGGACCTCGCGCCGCATGCGGCGCTCCTCCCACGCGAGGACCGACTCGTGCGCGCCCAGTCGCGTGAGCATGGCGCCGATCGCGTCACCGTCGCGGATGACCACGCGATCCACGCCGCGGACCTCGCGGGACTTGGCCGCGATCCCGAGGCGTCGCGCGGCACCGACGAGCGCCAAGGCGGCCTCCGGACCCGGGGCAGGTGATCTCGAGCGAGGACGAGCGACCGGGTTCTGTCAGGGACCCGTGAGCCAGGAACGCACTACGCCAGGCCGCCTCGCAGTCGCACAGGCCGCCGGAGACGATGGCGGGCGGCAGGCCACGTACGGGACGGCCGCTGCCGTCGACGATGCCGGTCTGGCGGGCCAGGGCCTCTCCCCCGTCGACGACGCGGACCAGGTACCGAGCCCCCTTGCGAAGTCCCCCGGACTGCACCATGGCGACGTCACTCTCGTGGCCGTATACGTCGAAGATGTCCTTGCGCAGGCGACGGGCGGTGACGCCCGTGTCGACGTCGGCCTCGATGACGATGTGGCCCGAGACGATGTGCAGCCCGCCGGCGAACCTGAGCATCGTCGAGACCTCGGCCTTGCGGCAGCAGGACTTGGTGACCTCGACTCGGCTCAGCTCGTCCTTCACTGCGGCCGTCATCGCCATCGCGCTGCCTGCTCCGATCCTCGGACAGGGGCTGGTCTTCGAGACCGCCCTAGGCGAGCACCGTATCGAATGCCACCGCGAGTCGCTGCGGGTCGTGCATTCCTGCGCTGTCAGCTCCCGGTCCGGGCAACATCCATCAGGAACACCTCAGCACCGAGGTCGGCGCACGAGCGCTTCAATGCCGTCATGTCCTCGACGTGATGGCGATCCGCGATCACGGTGTCGATTCGCAGGTCCGGCAGGAAGTTGTAGAGCACGTCGAGATAGGTGTGGGCGGCAAAACCCGTGGTCTCCCCCATCTGCGGGTTCAGGTTGAGCACCACGATCCGCCGCGCAGGGCTCTCGGTGATCGCCCGGGAGAGCTCGGGGATGACCAGGTGCGGGATCACCGACGTGTACCAGGACCCGGGGCCGAGGACGATCGCATCCGCCTCGCGGACCGCCACGATCGCCTCCCGACAGGCGGGCGGCTCGACGGGATCGAGGGACAGGTGCATGACGGTGCCCGGAGTGGTCGCGACGGCCACCTGCCCGCGCACCATCGTGACCTCGTCCGGCCGGTCCGGGTCGTGGCCGAGCACCTCGGCGACGATCGTCAGCGGCACGTCGCTGCACGGAAGCACGCGTCCGTTCGCTTCCAACAGGGCGGCGATCCAGTCCAGCCCCGTCACGGCGTCGCCGGTCTGCTCCCACAGCGCCGTGATCAGGAGATTCCCGACGGAGTGCCCGGCCAGCTCCCCGGCGCCTCCGAACCGGTGCTGGATCACCTGCTCCCACGTCCGTCCCCATGAGTCATCCCCGCAGAGGGCAGCGAGGGCCATCCGCAGGTCTCCCGGCGGAAGGATGCCGAACTCCGATCGCAGCCGTCCGCTCGACCCGCCATCGTCGGCCACTCCCACCACGGCGGTGAGGGAGTCGGTCACCCGCCGCAGGCCTGCAGGGAGGCCGACAGCCCGTGTCCGCCTCCGAGGGCGACCACGCGACGGCGCGACGAGGACCCCAGGACCGTGCGGGCAGGGCCTGCCGCGTCATTCCCGACCCAGATCGCGATGGAACACCGACGACTCGATCCCGCTGGCGGCGAGTCGACCCGCCAGCGCCTCCGCGATGGCCACGCTGCGGTGCTTGCCGCCGGTGCATCCGACCGCGACCGTCACATAGCGCTTGCCCTCACGCAGGTAGCCCTCCGTGACGATGTGCACGAGCCGTTCGTACGTCTCCACGAACTCGGTCGCACCCGGACGGCCAAGCACATCCGCGGACACTCGTTCGTCCTGACCCGTCAGCGGGCGAAGCGCCTGGTCCCAGTAGGGATTGGGCAGGAATCGGGCGTCGGCGACCATGTCCGCATCAACCGGGATCCCGTACTTGAAGCCGAAGGACATCACCGTGCAGGTGAGCTGCGGCGGCTGCTCGACGGCGAAGGCGGTCTCGATCCGGCGCCGCAGGTCGTGAACATTGAGCGACGTCGTGTCGATGACGAGATCCGCCGTGGCCCGCAGGTCGCCCAGCAGGGCACGCTCCGCCTGGAGCCCGTCGAGGATCCGTTCGCCGTGCTGCAGCGGGTGGGGACGTCGCGAACTCTCGAAGCGCCGCACCAGTGCCTCATCCGACGCCTCGAGGAACACGGTCCGCAGGTCGACCCCCTCCTGCGGCAGGCCCTGGACGACGTCGCTGACCTGGCGGAAGAACGATCCGCCACGGGCGTCGAGGACGACCCCGACGCTGTCGACGTCGGGCGTGCGCCGCGCGAGGTCGATCGCGGACTGGAGGAGCGACGGCGGGATGTTGTCGATGATGAACCAGCCGAGGTCCTCCAGGGCGCGCGCCGCCGTGGACCGCCCGGCTCCGGACATGCCGGTCACGAGCACGAGCCGGAGCGCATGTGGAGCCTCGCGCTCGTCGTCGTCCATCTGCTCCTCCTGGGTGCCCGGTGAGTCCATCATGGCCGATCAGTCATCGCTCGAGTCGGCGGCACGCGGGTCGGGCACGTCGGGGTGGAGCGCGCGAGTGATCGACGCGGCCAGGGCGGGACCGATGCCCGGTGCACCCTGGAGCTCCTCGGTGGATGCTTCCCGGAGTGCGCGAACGGATCCGAAATGCTTCAGCAGGGCCTTCGACTTGGCCGGTCCGAGCCCCGGCACGTTGTCCAGGACGCTGGTCGTCGCACGCTTCCCGCGCCGCTTGCGGTGGAGCGCGATGGCGGTGCGGTGCGCCTCGTCGCGAACCCGCTGCAGCAGGTAGAGCGCCTCGCTGGTCCGCGGCAGGATCACCGGGTCCAGGTCGTCGGGGAGCCACACCTCCTCCAGGCGCTTGGCCAGTCCGATGACCGGCAGGTCCCCCATGCCCACCTCCATCAGGGCGTCCTGCGCTGCCCGGACCTGCGGGGCTCCGCCGTCGATGACCAGGAGGGCCGGCGGGTAGGCGAACCGACGTCCGTCGTCGCCCTCGGGGATCTCGCGGGGCTGGAAGCGCCTGGTCACGACCTCCGCCACCGAGGCGGTGTCGTCGGCATGCGGGGTGCGGATCACGAACGATCGGTAGTCCCGCTTGCGCGGGAGGGCGTCCTCGAACACCACCAGAGACGCCACCGTGTCCTGCCCTTGGAGGGTGGAGATGTCGATGCACTCGATCCGCAGGGGCGGGTCGGGCAGCGCCAGTGCCTCCTGGAGCTCGCGCAGCGCCTGACTCCTGGTCGTCAGGTCCCCCGATCGCCGGGCCGTGTGCATGCGCAGCGTGTTCTCGGCGTTGGCGACTGCCGTGGCCATCAACGCGCGCTTGTCGCCGCGCTGGGGGGTGCGGATGGAGACTCGTGATCCGCGAAGTCCGGTCAGCCAGGCGCTCCAGGCCCTCGAATCGTCCAAGGGCGCGGAGAGCAGCACCTCCCTCGGAGGGACGGTCACGTCGGTCTCGGAGTACACGCGTTGGAGCACGCGCTCGAGATAGCCCGAGGTGGTCAGGTCCTCGGCCTTCTCCAGCACGAAGCCCCGCTCGCCCCTGATCCGCCCGCCGCGGACGTGGAAGACCTGCACTCCCATCTGCAGGTCGTCCTCCGCGACGGCAATGACATCGGCATCGGTCGTGTCGTCGAAGACGACGGTGTTGCGCTCCAAGGCCCGGGTGAGGGCCCCCAGGCGGTCCCGCAGGCGGGCCGCCTCCTCGTACTCCATGTCGGCGGACGCCGCCTGCATCTGTCGCTCGACCGACCGGATGTGTTCCTCTGACTGACCGGACATGAAGGAGCAGAAGTCGTCCACCAGCTGCCGGTAGGCGGCAGGATCGATCCGGTCCACGCAAGGCGCACTGCACTTGTCGATGTAGCCGAGCAGGCAGGGCCGACCGACCTGATGCGCGCGCCGGAAGACCCCGTCGCGGCAGGTGCGGATGGGAAAGACGCGGACCAGCTGGTCAAGGGTGTCCCTGATCGCCCACGCATGGCCGTAGGGGCCGAAGTAGCGCGTGCCCTTGCGCTTGGCCTCGCGGACGACCGCGGCGCGCGGGTACGTCTCCCCCACGGTGACGGCAAGGTAGGGATAGCTCTTGTCGTCCCGGTACTTCACGTTGAACCGTGGGTCGTACTCCTTGATCCACGAGTACTCGAGGGCCAGGGCCTCGACCTCGTTCGCCACGATGACCCAGTCGACCGATGCCGCGGTCGTGACCATGGTTCGGGTCCGCGGGTGCAGTCCGCCCGGATCAGCGAAGTACGAGTTGAGCCGTGAGCGCAGGTTTCGGGCCTTTCCCACGTACACGACTCGGCGATGCTCGTCCCGGAACCGGTAGACCCCGGGATCCGTGGGGATGTCACCGGGGGCGGGTCGGTAGGACACCGGGTCGGCCATGGTCTCAGCCTAGGAAGTCGGCTCCGGTTCGGCCGGGGAGGCTCAGCTCAGGATGACACTGCCGCCTTCGAGCGCTACGCCAGCGGGCTGGAGCGGCGTCTGAGCCGGCCCATTGATGACGGCCCCGTCCGACGCCGAGAACTTCGATCCGTGGCACGGGCAGATGATCTCGTTGTCGACCACCTCGGACACCAGACAGCCCTGATGGGTGCAGATGGCGGTGAACGCCTTGATGTCTCCCTCGGTCGGCTGGGTGATGACCACCGCGGGGTCCTCGATGATGATCCCGCCGCCGACCGGGATGTCCGACGCCTGTGCGACCGCACCGGCAGCTGCCCCGCCGCCGGCCGGGGCCGAGGACGCCGCCCCAGCCGTTGCGGCCGGCTGGGAACTGGCGTTCGCCGTGGTCGCAGAGGACTCGCTGCCCCCCGACGAGCAGGCTGCCACCACACCGCCCACGACGATGACTCCACCGGCCTGCAAGACCGTGCGTCGATCGAGCTCCACCTGAACCTCCTGAGGATGCGGTTGAACCTTCAACGCCACGCTACGGCAGCGCGGGCCACCCGGCTAGTGGCGCGCGCGCTGTTCACGCACTCGTTACGCGCGACGTGTGCGCGATCTTGCCTGAAGTCGCCTTGCCTGAAGTCGCCTTCGCCTGCGGTCGCCTTCCGTGGCGGCCGGGCTTCGCCGCGACCGGCTTGGCCCGCCGCTTCGTGCGAGGCGCAGCCCCGCCGGCGCGCGGGCCCGACGGCGCGGCGGCCGAGGACCCGGCCACGAGGGGAGCCAGGAAGGATCCGGTGTGACTCTCGACGACGGTGGCCACCTGCTCGGGCGTCCCCGTGGCGACCACCTGGCCGCCGCCTGAGCCGCCTTCGGGGCCCATGTCGATGATCCAGTCGGCGGTCTTGATGACGTCGAGGTTGTGCTCGATGACGATGACGGTGTTGCCCTTGTCCACCAGGCTCTGCAGCACGCCGAGCAGCTTGCGGATGTCCTCGAAGTGCAGGCCGGTGGTGGGCTCGTCCAGCACGTAGACCGTCCGACCCGTCGACCGCTTCTGCAGCTCCGCGGACAGCTTGACTCGCTGGGCCTCGCCTCCGCTGAGCGTGGGTGCCGGCTGCCCCATCCGGACGTAGCCGAGGCCGACATCCACCAGGGTCGACAGGTGCCGGGCGATCGCCGGGACCGCCGCGAAGAACTCCAGGGCCTCCTCGATGGGCATGTCGAGGACCTGCGCGATGGTCCGGCCCTTGTAGTGGACCTCGAGCGTCTCGCGGTTGTAGCGAGCGCCGTGGCACACCTCGCACGGCACGTACACGTCCGGGAGGAAGTTCATCTCGATCTTGATGGTCCCGTCGCCCGAGCACGCCTCGCACCGGCCGCCCTTGACGTTGAACGAGAAGCGGCCCTGCAGGTACCCGCGGACCTTTGCCTCGGGCGTTTCGGCGAAGAGCCGGCGGATGTGGTCGAAGACGCCGGTGTACGTGGCCGGATTGCTGCGCGGGGTGCGGCCGATCGGGCTCTGGTCGACGTGCACCACCTTGTCGACGTGCTCCAGGCCGGCCACCCGCTTGTGCCTGCCCGGCACCGTCCGCGAGCCGTTGAGGTCCCGGGCCAGCACGTTGAACAGCACGTCGTTGACCAGCGTCGACTTGCCTGAGCCGCTGACCCCGGTGATCGCCACCAGGTTGCCGAGCGGGAAGGACACGGAGATGTCGCGCAGGTTGTGCTCGCTCGCGCCCTGGACGGTGATGACCCTGCCGTCCTGTGACCGCCGTGCCGGGGGGACCTCGATGACTCGGCGTCCGCTCAGGTACTGGCCGGTGATCGACTCCGTGCTCGTGAGCAGGTCCTGCACCGGTCCGCTGACGACCACCTGGCCGCCGTGCTCCCCCGCCCCCGGGCCGATGTCGACGACCCAGTCGGCCGTCCGGATCGTGTCCTCGTCGTGCTCCACGACGATCAGGGTGTTGCCCGAGGTCGCGCAGCCGGATGAGGGTCTCGATGAGACGGTGATTGTCCCGCTGGTGAAGCCCGATGCTCGGCTCGTCGAGCACGTACAGGACGCCGACCAGGCCAGAGCCGATCTGGGTCGCCAGGCGGATTCGCTGGGCCTCGCCGCCGGCCAGCGTCCCGGCCGCCCGGTCGAGGGACAGGTAGTGCAGTCCGACGTCGACGAGGAAGGTCAGACGCTCGTTGACCTCCTTGAGGACTCGCGAGGCGATCGCCGCGTCGCGCTCCGACAGGTTCATCCCGGCCAGCATGGCCGCGGCGTCCCCGATGGGCAGGGAGGCGATGTCGGCGATCGAGTGGTCCTCGATCGTCACCGCGAGCGCGATGGGCTTGAGCCGAGCGCCCCCGCACGCGGCGCACGGCACCTCGCGCATGAAGCCCTCGAAGCGCTCGCGGCTGGCATCGGTGTCGGCCTCGCTGTGCCGGCGCTGAACGAACGGGATGACCCCCTCATAGGAGGTGTAGTAGGACCGCTGCCGGCCGTACCGGTTCTTGTACCGGACGTGGATCTCGGCCGGGTGGCCGTTGAGGAGCGAGTCTCGAGCCTTGGCCGGCAGTTCTCGCCACGGCGTCTCCATGCTGATGTCGAGCTCGTCGCACATGGCTTCCAGCAAGCGCCGGAAGTAGTCGGAGACCTGGCCCTTCGACCACGGCGCGAGCGCGCCCTCCTCCAGCGACAGGTCGTCGTCCGGGACGATCAGCTCGGGATCGACCTCGCGTCGGGTGCCCAGGCCCGTGCACTCCGGGCAGGCTCCGAACGGGGAGTTGAACGAGAAGGACCGCGGCTCGAGCTCCTCGAAGGACAGACCGTCACGGGTGCAGGCCAGGTGCTCGCTGAACGTGCGCTCGCGATCGGGGTCCGCCTCGTCCTGGTCGACGAACTCCAGGACGACGAGGCCACCGGCCAGTCCGAGGGCCGTCTCCACCGAGTCGGTCAGCCGGCGACGGGACTCGGGCTTGACGGTCAGGCGATCGACCACCACCTCGATGGTGTGCTTCTCCTGCTTCTTCAGGGTGGGCACGTCCTCCAGGGCAACGACCACGCCGTCGACCCGGACTCGTGAGTAGCCCTGAGCCTGCAGCTGCCGGAAGAGGTCGGCGTACTCGCCCTTGCGCTCCCGGACGACGGGCGCCAGCACCTGGAAACGGGTTCCGGCCGGCAGGTCGAGCACCTGATCCACGATCTGCTGCGGCGTCTGCCGGGCGATGACGTCGCCGCAGACCGGGCAGTGCGGCACGCCGATGCGGGCGAACAGCAGGCGGAGGTAGTCGTACACCTCGGTGATGGTGCCCACGGTGGAACGAGGGTTGCGTGAGGTGGACTTCTGGTCGATGGACACCGCCGGGGAGAGCCCCTCGATGAAGTCGACGTCCGGCTTGTCCATCTGCCCGAGGAACTGGCGGGCGTACGACGACAGGCTCTCCACGTATCGACGCTGGCCCTCGGCGAAGATCGTGTCGAAGGCCAGGCTCGACTTGCCGGAGCCCGAGAGGCCGGTGAAGACGATCAGGGCGTCCCGAGGCAGGTCGAGGGACACGTCCTTGAGGTTGTGCTCGCGGGCGCCGCGTACGACCAGTCGCTCGCCCACGCGCGTCCTCTCCAGGGGATATGGTGCAGCCGTCTAGGAACGGAGCCATGAATGTATAACGGCCGGGTGACAGTCGGTGGACCGGCAGCCGTCCACGAGCTCGGGGGCCTGGTCCTCAGCAAGCTCGCCGTGGGGCCGTTCGACAACAACTGCTACCTGCTGCGCTGCCGGGAGACCGGCGACCCAGGTGCTCGTCGACGCCGCCGCCGAGGCGGATCGCATCATGGACCTCGTCGGACCGGAGGGCGTCTCGCTCATCGTCACGACCCATCGGCACCCCGACCACTGGCAGGCCCTCGCCGAGGTCGCGGAGCGCACCGGGGCCCCGACCGCCGCGCACGTCCTCGACGCGCCGGGGATCCCGGTGCCGCCTGACATCGCTGCTGCGCGACGGTGACCGAGTCGAGGTGGGCACCTGCTCCCTCGAGGTGATCCACCTCGTCGGACACACGCCCGGGTCGATCGCCCTGCTCTACGACGACCCCGAGGGCCCGCCGCACCTGATCACCGGGGACTGCCTGTTCCCCGGTGGCGTCGGGAAGACGAACTCGCCCGAGGACTTCGAGTCGCTGTATCGCGGGCGTCGTCGAACGGCTCTTCGATCGTCTCCCGGACGAGACGTGGGTGTACCCCGGCCACGGCGCAGACACCACCATCGGTGCCGAGCGCCCAGCCTTGACGGAGTGGCGCGAACGGGGCTGGTGACGGCAGCCAACGCTGTCAGTTCAAGGGTGCGCCGGCACGCTTGCAGAAGCCATCGACCTCGAGGACCGCGTCATAGAAGTCACTCGTCGCGGCGAGCAGCTTGTCGCCGTCGGCGAGCCGCTCGGAAGCCGTGAGCGCTCCCGTCGCCATCGTGGTCAGCGACTGCCCCAGTTCCGAGCCACCGGCCGCATTGGCGATCGCCTGGATGCCAGACGCGAACTGCTCCCAGTCGGATGCCGAGTCGCTGGTCAGCCGGTCCGTCTCTTCGCGAGTGAGCCTGTTCAGTTCGCCGCAGGCCGCCACCGTCCACTCTCGGGACGGAGAGGCGGCCGACGAGGGCACACCGGCACTCGCGTCGCTCGCAACCGGCGCCGTTGATGGTGTCGCAGACCCGGATCCCCCGCCGCCGCACCCGGCCGCAGCCGCACCCACGAACGCGACAATCGCGATGACCCTCAGGTTCATTGGCCTTCCTCCACCAGTGGACCGTATCTCAGCTCCCCCGGAGCACTTCGAGGCTCCGGGGCGAGCCAGTCGCCGGGCGCCCGACGGACGTGAGGTGCGCGACTGCCGCTAGCGTTCCACTTACCTCGACCGACGGAAGGAATCGCGGTGCCCAAGCAGAACGCCCGGGTGAACGAGTTGCTGCGTCGTCGTGACACCTTGAAGCGCGCCAGGCAGGTCTGGATAGGCGGGCTGGTCGTCTGGGGAGTCGTGGTCGGCTGGGTCCTGTTCGGATTCGTCAACTCCCTGACGAATGACATGGACGTGCGGATCACCTGGGTGCTGGTCTGGTTGGTGCCCGTCTTGATCCTGGCCGCGGGCACGCTGGTGACGCACCTGCGGCTGCGCCGGTGCAGCGCCGACCTCGTCGCCGTGGAGCGCACACGCTGAGGCCTGCTCAGTCCGTGGGTTGCGCTGACTCCTCGTGGTCGTCGCCGCCGGTGATGCGACCTGCGTGAGCCTTGGCTTCGGGATCCTTGCGGACCTTGAGCCACGAGGCCACGGTCACCACGACGAGAACCGTGATGATGAACAGCAGGCTCACGTTGGTGGGGATCTTCGGGATCGCCGTGTTCATCTCATGAGCCCACGTCAGGACCAGCTTGATGCCGATGAACACCAGGATGACCGCCAGCCCCGTCGACAGATAGACGAGCTTGTCGAGCAGACCCTTCAACAGGAAGTACAGGGCTCGTAGCCCGAGCAGGGCGAAGGCGTTGGCCGCGAACACCAGGTACGGGATCTGCGTCACCCCGAAGGTTGCCGGGATCGAGTCGAGGGCGAACAGCAGGTCGGTCGACCCGATCGCGATCATCACCAGCAGCAGCGGGGTGACGGCCTTGCGTCCGTCGATGCGAGTGAAGAGCCTGGTTCCGTCGTATTCGTCAGAGACCAGGAAGCGCTTCCTTACGACGCGCACGACCACGTTGTCCTGCGGCTCCGGGTCCTCGTCCCGATGTCGGGCGAGCTGGATGCCGGTCCAGATCAGGATGGCACCGAAGATGACGAAGGTGAACGAGAAGGCCGCCAGTGCTGCGGCGCCGACCGCGATGAAGATCGCGCGGAGGATCAGTGCGAGCACGACGCCCACCAGCAGGACGCGCTGGTGCAGCTGAACCGGCACGGCGAACTGGGCCAGGATGATGATGAAGACGAAGAGGTTGTCCACGCTCAACGACTTCTCGACCAGGTAGGCGGCGAAGTACTGGGTGCCGATGTCGGATCCCTGCCAGACCCACATCGCCACGCCGAACGCGATCGCGATGCCGATGTAGAACAGCGACCAGAACAGGGCCTCTCGAAACATGACCTCGTGCGGCTTCCGGCTCACCGTCACGAAATCCAGCACGATCAGACCGACGATCCCCAGGATCGTCACGGTCCACAGCGCCAGGGACACGTCCACCTCAGTCCTGCCCTTCCTTGGTCACGTCGGTTCGGGTTGCGTAGATGCTTGTCACCGCGGTCACGGCGAGCACGGTCACGATGAAGACGAGCGAGAACCACACCGGAATGGTCGGGACATCCAGGTCGGTGGTCTTCTTCACGGCCTCCAGCAGGAGCTTGATGCCGATGAAGGCCAAGATGACGGCGAGTCCCCGATTCAGATGACGCAGTCGTCCGAGGAGCCCCTGCAGCAGGAAGTACAACTGCCGTAGACCCATGAGGGCGAATGCGTTCACGGTGAAGACGAGGTAGGCCTCACTGGTGATGCCGAAGACCGCCGGGATGCTGTCGAGGGCGAAGAGCAAGTCGGTCGTGCCGATCGCGAGCATCACCATGGCCATCGGCGTGAGGGCTCGGCGACCCGCCACCATGGTCGTCAGCCGACTGCCGTCGTAGTGCGGCGACGTCGGGACTCGCGCCCCGATCCAGCGCATGAATCCGTTGCCGTTCGGATCCGGCTCCTTCTCCTCCGACCTCCACACCTGCCACGCGGTGAACAGCAGGAACGCCCCGAACAGGTAGAACGTTCCGGAGAAGCGGTCGATGAGCTCGGCCCCGACGACGATGAGCAGTCCACGCAGGATCAGGGCGATCACGATGCCGACCAGCAGGACGCGGTGCTGCAGGTTGGGCGGCACGGCGAACGACCCCATGATCACGAGGAACACGAAGAGGTTGTCGACGCTGAGCGAGTACTCCATCAGGTAGCCGGCGACGAACTGACCCCCGTAGGTCAGTCCGAAGTACACCGAGATGAAGACGGCGAAGGCCATGGCCAACGCGACGTAGAAGATGACCCACCGAAGGGCCTCCTTCGGGCCGAACGGGTGGGGACGCCGGTCGACGATGACAAGGTCGAGGCAGATGATGCCGATCAGTCCCGCGAGCGTTGCCGCCCACAACCAGCCGGGTACGTCCATTACGCGTGGCCCGTCATGCCGTGCCCGCCTCGCGCATCCCGCGCAGCTCCTTCTTGAGGTCCGAGACCTCGTCACGCAGCCGCGCAGCCAGCTCGAACTGGAGCTCGCTCGCGGCGAGGTGCATCTGCGCGGTGAGGTCCTCGATGAGCCGGGTCAGCTCGTCGGCGGCGAGGTTCCGGCCCGGGCGTGCCTTCCCGGCGGACGCCAGCGAGGCGTCGGCCAGCAGTTGCTGAGTGTCAGCGTCCTCCCGAGCCAGGAGGTCGGTGATGTCGGCGATGCGCTTGCGGAGCGGCTGCGGATCGACGCCGTGCGCCTCGTTGTAGGCAACCTGCTTCGCCCGTCGGCGGGTGGTCTCGTCGATCGCCCTCCGCATGGACGGCGTGATCTTGTCGGCGTACATGTGCACCTGGCCGGACACGTTCCGGGCTGCCCGGCCGATGGTCTGGATGAGCGACGTCTCTGACCGGAGGAAGCCCTCCTTGTCCGCGTCGAGGATCGCCACGAGCGACACCTCGGGAAGATCGAGCCCCTCGCGCAGGAGGTTGATCCCGACCAGCACGTCGAAGACCCCCAGCCGCAGCTCGCGCAGGAGCTCCACCCGCCGCAGGGTGTCCACCTCGGAGTGCAGGTACTGCACCCGGACACCGTGCTCGAGGAGGTAGTCGGTCAGGTCCTCGGCCATCCGCTTCGTGAGGGTCGTGACGAGGACACGCTCGCCCTTGGCCGAACGCTCATTGATCTCGGCCATGAGGTCGTCGATCTGGCCCCGGGTCGGCTTGACGACGATCTCGGGATCGACAAGCCCCGTCGGACGGATCACCTGTTCCACGACGTCGCCCTGGACTCTGGTGAGCTCGTAGGGCCCGGGGGTGGCCGACAGGTAGACCGTCTGCCCGATCCGCTCCACGAACTCGTCCCACCGCAGCGGCCGGTTGTCCATCGCGCTCGGCAGCCGGAAGCCGTGCTCCACCAGGGTGCGCTTGCGGCTCATGTCGCCCTCGTACATCGCTCCGATCTGCGGCACGGTCACGTGCGACTCGTCGAGGACGATGAGGAAGTCCTCGGGGAAGTAGTCGATGAGGCAGTTGGGTGGGCTGCCCTGCTCGCGACCGTCGATGTGCCGTGAGTAGTTCTCGATCCCGGCGCAGGACCCGATCTGGCGCATCATCTCGACGTCGTACGTCGTGCGCATGCGCAGGCGCTGCGCCTCGAGCAGCTTGCCCTGCCGTTCCAGCTCCGCGAGCCGGGCCTCCAGCTCGGCCTCGATCCCGGTGATGGCCCGCTCCATCCGCTCGGGACCGGCGACGTAGTGCGTCGCCGGGAAGACGTACATCTCCGTGTCCTCGGTGAGGATCTCGCCGGTCAGCGGATGCAGCGTCATGAGGCGCTCGATCTCGTCGCCGAACATCTCGATCCGGACCGGGTGCTCCTCGTACACCGGGAACACCTCGACCGTGTCGCCGCGGACGCGGAAGGTGCCCCGCTGGAAGGCGATGTCGTTGCGCGTGTACTGGATGTCGACGAAGGCCCGCAGCAGGGAGTCGCGGTCGAACTCCTCGCCAACCCGGAGGCGGACCATACGGTCGACGTACTCCTGCGGCGTGCCGAGGCCGTAGATGGCGGACACGGTCGCCACGACGAGGACGTCGCGCCGGGTGAGCAGGCTGTTGGTGGCCGAGTGCCGCAGGCGCTCGACCTCCTCGTTGATGGACGAGTCCTTCTCGATGTAGGTATCGCTCTGGGGGATGTACGCCTCTGGCTGGTAGTAGTCGTAGTAGGAGACGAAGTACTCCACCGCGTTGTCCGGCAGCAGCTCCTTGAACTCGGAGGTCAGCTGCGCCGCGAGGGTCTTGTTGGGGGCCATCACCAGGGTGGGGCGCTGCAGTTCCTCGACCAGCCAGGCGGTCGTTGCGCTCTTGCCGGTACCCGTGGCCCCGAGGAGGACCACGTCCGACTCCCCTGCGCGGATCCGCCGCGCGAGATCGGCGATGGCCTCCGGCTGGTCACCGGACGGCTGGAACGGCGCCTGGACGGTGAAGGGGGCGACCTTCCGCTGCAGATCGGTTACCGGACGGGTCACCCATCCACAGTATTGGATTCCCCTGACTCTGCCGATTCGAGCCACCGCCACAGGTCAGCCACCTGCTCGGCGGTCCGATCGACGGTGCCGGAGTTGTCGATCACGATGTCCGCGGCGGCGAGCCGATCGGCCCGGGTGGCCTGAACGGTCATGCGGCGCTGCACGTCAGCGTCGTCCAGCCCCCTCATGCCGACGGCCCTCTCGACCTGGAGGTCCTCGGGCACGTCGACGACCACGACCACGTCAACCAGGTCGGCCTGTGCCGTCTCCACCAGCAGCGGCATGTCGTACACCACGATCCGGGCGCCGGCGGATCCGGCGATCCGGCGCTCGGCCTCCGCCCGGATCAGCGGGTGCATGATGGCGTTCAGGCGAGTGGTGGCCTCAGGCTCGCTGAACGCCAGCGCCGCCAGCTCGCCGCGGCTCAGGGAGCCGTCCGCCTGCAGGATCCGCGGCCCGAACTCGGTCACGAGGGTGGCCAGGGCCGAGCCCCCCGGCTCCACCAGTTCACGGGCGATCTGGTCGGCGTCGACGACGACGGCGCCCCGCTCGGCGAGCATGCTGGCCACCGTCGTCTTGCCGGATCCGATGCCCCCGGTCAGGCCCACCCTCATCACCCGTCGACTCTAGCCCCGTCCCCCTTCGTCGAGTGGCCCGTTGTGGCGGCCTGAGTATGGGCGGCCCCAGCCACGACGGGCCTCTCGACGAAAGGAAGCCGACGAAGGAAGCGGGGCTGGATCCGTGGATCCAGCCCCGCTCCCGACGTCCTGCTGAGGTGCTACTCGCCCGTGAGCTTGTCGCGCAGGGCCTGCAGGGCCTCGTCCGAGGCGAGCGTGCCCTCGGCATCCGGAGGCGTCCGACGAGTAGGTCGAGGGAGCCTCGCCCGACTCGAGGGCCGCGGCCTGGTCGGCAGCGCGAGCGTCGCCGACCTGCTTGCGGTGCGCCTCCCAGCGGGCGTGGGCCTCGGCGTACTGCCGCTCCCACTCGGCGCGCTGGTCCTCCGAGCCGGCCCTCCACTCGCCCGTCTCCGGGTCGAAGCCGTCCGGGCCGATGTAGTCGCCGGCCTCGTTGAACGCCGGAGCCATGCCGTACAGGTACGGATCGAACTCCTCGCCCGACACGCCGTCGGCCGAGTCGTTGGCCTGCTTGAGGGACAGCGAGATGCGGCGACGCTCGAGGTCGATGTCGATGACGCGCACGAAGATGTCGTCATTGACCTGGACGATCTGCTCCGGCAGCTCGATGTGGCGCTCGGCGAGCTCGGAGATGTGCACGAGACCCTCGATGCCCTCCTCGACGCGGACGAACGCACCGAACGGCACCAGCTTGGTGACCTTGCCGGGCACGACCTGGCCGATCTGGTGGGTCCGCGCGAAGTGCTGCCACGGATCCTCCTGCGTCGCCTTCAGCGACAGCGAGACCCGCTCGCGGTCCATGTCGACGTCGAGCACCTCGACGGTGACCTCCTGGCCGACCTCGACGACCTCGGACGGGTGGTCGATGTGCTTCCAGGACAGCTCGGACACGTGCACGAGGCCGTCCACGCCGCCCAGATCGACGAAGGCGCCGAAGTTGACGATCGACGAGACCACGCCGCTGCGGATCTGGCCCTTCTGGAGCTGCGTGAGGAAGGTCTGACGGACCTCGCTCTGCGTCTGCTCGAGCCAGGCGCGGCGCGACAGCACCACGTTGTTGCGGTTCTTGTCGAGCTCGATGATCTTCGCCTCGAGGGTCTTGCCCACGTACGGCTGGAGATCGCGCACGCGGCGCATCTCGACCAGCGATGCCGGCAGGAAGCCGCGCAGCCCGATGTCGAGGATGAGACCGCCCTTGACGACCTCGATGACCTGGCCCTCGACGACGCCGTCCTCCTCCTTGATCCGCTCGATCGTGCCCCAGGCGCGCTCGTACTGTGCGCGCTTCTTGGACAGGATCAGGCGTCCTTCCTTGTCCTCCTTGGTGAGGACGAGGGCCTCGACGTGGTCACCCACGGAGACGACCTGACTGGGATCGACATCGTGCTTGATGCTCAGCTCACGGGAGGGGATGACACCCTCGGTCTTGTAGCCGATGTCGAGGAGGACCTCGTCGCGGTCCACCTTGACGATGGTGCCCTCGACGATGTCGCCGTCATTGAAGTACTTGATCGTTGCGTCGATCGCTGCCATGAAGTCTTCGGCGGAGCCGATGTCATTGACGGCCACCTGGGCCGGGGCAGTGGTGGTAGAAGTGGTCATTGAGTAGGGGATCCTGTAATTGACAACGCGGATCACAGGGCGCCCATGAGCGTGCGGCAACCCCTATGTCCGGGAAACCACCCCTGCGAACAGCCTCCCTAGGCTACTCCCCCACCGCAGGGACGGCCAAAGCCGGGCTGCTGGCCGGAACGCAGCCCTAGTGGGCCGCCGCCTCCCAGGATCGCCCGTACCCGACCGAGACGTCGAGCGGCACCGACAGTTCCGCGGCCCCCGCCATGGCGGCTCTGACGAGCGCGCTCGACCGGTTCCCGCTCCCCCGGCGACACCTCCAGGACCAGTTCGTCGTGCACCTGCAGGAGCAGCCGGCTGCGCAGGCCCTGCTCCTCGAGGCCGGCCTGGAGCGCGAGCATGGAGACCTTGACGATGTCGGCAGCCGTGCCCTGGATCGGGGCGTTCAGCGCCATCCGCTCGGCCATCTCGCGGCGCTGACGGTTCTCGCTGTTCAGGTCCGGCAGGAATCTGCGCCGCCCCATCATCGTGGCCGTGTACCCCTGCATGCGTGCACGCTCGACGACCTCGGCCAGGTAGTCCCGAACTCCGCCGAAGCGCTCGAAGTAGTCCGACATCAGGCCTCTGGCCTCGTCCGGGGAGATGTCGAGCTGCTGGGACAGTCCGTATGCCGACAGCCCGTAGGCCAGGCCGTAGGACATGGCCTTGATCCGACGCCGCATCTCGGCGTCGACGTCCTCCGCGGCGACGCCGAAGACGCGGCTGGCCACGGTGGTGTGGAGGTCCTCGCCCGACCGGAACGCGTCGATCAGGCCCGCGTCCTCCGAGAGGTGGGCCATGATCCGCATCTCGATCTGGCTGTAGTCGGCGGTGAGCAGGGTCTCGTAGTCCGGACCCACGACGAAGCAGCCCCGGATGCGCCGCCCGGCGTCCGTGCGCACCGGGATGTTCTGCAGGTTAGGGTCCGCGCTCGACAGCCGTCCGGTGGCCGCCACGGTCTGGTTGAAGCTGGTGTGGATCCGGCTGTTCTCGTCAGCGAGCGGGAATCAGCCCGTCCACGGTCTGCCGCAGCTTCGAGCGGTCCCGCCAGGCCAGCAGCTGCTCCAGCAGCGGATCACCGGTCTGCGCGTACAGCTGTTGCAGGGCCTCGGCATCCGTGGTGTAGCCGGTCTTGATCTTCTTGGTCTTCGGCAGGTTGCGCTCCCCGAAGAGGATCTCCTGCAGCTGCTTGGGTGAGCCGAGGTTGAACGGGCGGCCGACGAGCTCATGCGCCTGCTCCTCGGCGGCGCGCATGTCGGCTCCGAACTCGCTCGACAGGTCACGAAGCCCGGGCAGGTCGACAGCGATGCCGGCGTTCTCCATGCGCGCGAGCAGCGGGACCAGGGGCACCTCGACCTCGGTGAGCAGATGGGCGACTCCCTGCTCGGAGAGCTGCGCGCCCAGATCCGCGGCCAAGTCGCGAACCACCTCAGCCTCCCGGGCCAGGGTCGCCGCGACGTCGTCGCCGGTGTCGAAGCTCAGCTGGTCGGCATCGGCGGCCTCCCCCAGCGTGACTCCGAGGACCCGCTGGGCCACGTCACCGAGTCCGTAGCCGCGGTGCCCCGGGGCCGCCAGGTACGCGGCAAGGGCGGTGTCGATGCGGACGCCTGCGAGGGTGCGGCCCGCGGTGGCCAGGGCCAGGGCGGGCCCCTTGCCGTCGTGGAGGTCCTTTGCCGCACGAGGGTCCGCGAGCCAGTCCAAGACGACCTCGGACACTGCGGGCAGACCACAGTCGAGGAACGCGACGGTCCCGCGATCGTCCACGACGGCGGCGGCGCTGATCGTGCCGCGACCGCGGGCCCACTCCCCGGCCAGGGCAACGGCCGGGACACCGACGGCGGCGCTCAGCCAGGCTGCCGCCTCGTCCTCGGCCAGTCGAACCACCGGCGACGCCGGATCGGCCGGTCCGGCGGCCTGGTCCTCCTCGCCCTCGCCCCGGCGGCCGGACCCCCTCAAGACGGTCGCGCAGCGCACGGAACTGAAGGGTGTCGAAGAGCCGGTCGACGGCGGCCCGGTCCCAGCCCTCGAAGACCGCGGTGTCGAGGTCGAGGTCGAGCGGCACGTCATCGACCATCGTCGTGAGGTCGCGGTTGACGAGGACCTGGGGAAGGGCGGCCCGGAAGGCATCGCCCACCTTCCCGCCCAACTCGTCCGCGTGGTCGACCAGGTTGGCCAGCGAGCCGTACTCCCGGATCCACTTGGCGGCCGTCTTCTCGCCCACGCCGGGAATCCCCGGGAGGTTGTCGCTCGGATCACCTCTCAGGGCGGCGTAGTCCGGGTACTGCTCGGGGGTCAGCCCGTACTTCTCCTCGACGGCGTGCGGCGTCATCCGGGCCAGGTCGCTGACGCCCTTCTTCGGGTAGAGGACGGTGACCCGCTCGGACACGAGCTGGAAGGCGTCGCGATCGCCGGTCACGATGTCGACGGCCCAGTCCCGGTCCCCGGACGCTTCGGGTGAGTGTGGCGATGATGTCGTCCGCCTCGTACCCGTCGACGCTCAGGACCGGGATCCCCAGGGCGGTCAGCACCTCCTTGATCAGGTCGACCTGCCCAGCGAACTCGGGCGGCGAGGATGCCCGGTTCGCCTTGTACTCCGGAAAGGTCTCAGTCCGGAAGGTCTGCCGAGAGACGTCGAAGGCGACCGCGACGTGCGTCGGGCGCTCGTCGCGCAGCACGTTGATGAGCATCGAGGTGAAGCCGAACACCGCGTTCGTGGCCTGGCCCGTGGTCGTGGAGAAGTTCGCGACCGGGAGCGCGTAGAAGGCCCGGTAGGCGAGGGAATGGCCGTCAAGCAGCAGCAGGCGCGGCGACGACACGCAGTGATCCTATTCTCTGGGCATGACGTCGACAGGAATGCCGGTACCCGTTGGAGCGCTGGGCGAGGCCATGGGAATGGTCGTGGTCGAGAACAGCGCGCAGCGCGTGGTCATCACCATGCCGGTCCAGGGGAACACCCAGCCCTACGGCCTCCTGCACGGCGGCGCCAGCGCCGTCCTCGTCGAGACGGCGGGGTCGATCGGTGCCGCGATGCACGCCGGGCCGGACCACATGGTGGTCGGGCTCGACATCAGCTGCACCCACCACCGCGGAGCACGCTCCGGCGTGGTCACGGCGGTCGCCGAGCCGCTCTCCCTCGGGCGGACCGTCACCAGCTACGAGGTCCGCATCACCGGACGAGGACGGACGGCCCGTCTGCACGGGACGGCTCACCTGCCTGATCCGCCCGGTCCCGACAACCTGAGCGGCAGGTTAACGTCACGGTTACGTCAATGAGCCCCGCCGGACACCGGGACGTGGTTATGCTCCCCATCCAGAAGGTCGCCTTGCGCCCCCGGGATCCGGGGACGGGGCGAGAACCCCGAACGGGAGGAGCGCCGCGCGTGCAACGACGCATCATGGCCGCCGTTGGCGCCATCTTCGTCGCACTCGTCGCCCTGTTCGCCCTGGCGCAGCCGGCCTCGGCCGAAGGCGAGCAGGTCGGGGGCCGACTGGAGAACCGTGTCGAGGGTATCAGGACCCCGATCCCCGGCGTCACCGTCACGGTGGTCGGGCAGGGCTTCGAGGGCTCGACCACGAGCGCCGAGGACGGCACCTGGGTCATCCCGGTCCCGGCACAGGGCGACTACGAGGTCTCGATCGACGTCACGACCCTCCCGGAAGGCGTCGCGCTGACTGAACCCGACAAGGTGACCGTCAAGACCGTGGTGAAGCCCCCCACGACGAATCGAATCATCATCTTCCCACTGGGCCAGAGCACGGTGCAGACGACGAACCTGTGGGAGCAGGCCGCCCAGCTCACCGTCTCGGGCGTCCAGTTCGGCCTGATGATCGCGCTCGGAGCCCTCGGCCTTTCACTCATCTACGGGACGACGGGCCTGACCAACTTCGCGCACGGTGAGATCCTCACCTTCGGTGCACTCGCGACCTGGACGCTCAATGCCGGGGTCGGCATCCCGTTCGTGTTCGCGGCCATCCTCGGACTGATCCTCTCCGGCGTCTTCGGCTGGCTGAACAACGCGGCTCTCTGGAAACCGCTGCGAAAGCGGGGCACGGGCCTGATCGCCATGATGATCGTCTCGATCGGCCTGGCCCTGTTCCTTCGCAACTTCTACCTCTTCTTCTACGGCGGAGACAAGCGGGCCTACGCCGAGTTCGCCGGCACCGCCGGGCTCGAGTTCGGGCCGGTCTCCCTCACGCCGACCGACCTCGTGTCGATGGCGGTCGCCATCGTGGCCCTCGCCATCGTCGTCGTGGCCGTCCAGCGCACCCGGACCGGCAAGGCCACGCGCGCGGTGTCGGACAACCCCGGACTGGCCTCCAGCGCGGGCATCAACGTCGAGCGGGTCATCACGGTGGTCTGGGTCGTCGGCGCTGCCTTGGCCGGGCTGTCGGGCATCCTGCTCGGCTTCACCCAGCAGGTGTCCTTCCAGATGGGCTTCCAGATCCTGCTCCTCATCTTCGCCGCGGTGACCCTCGGTGGCCTCGGCACCATCTGGGGGGCGATCGTGGGCGGTCTCATCGTCGGACTGTTCCTGCAGTTGACGACGCTGGTCATCCCGACCGAGCTCAAGAGCGTCGGCGCGCTGCTCGTGCTGATCGTCATCCTCCTTGTCCGTCCATACGGCCTGCTGGGCCGTCGAGAGCGCGTGGGTTAGGGGGCTGACACCATGGACTGGGGATACATCCTCTCGGTGATGGTCACCTCGGCGTTCGGCGTCGAGGCCATCGTCTTCGGCCTCGCCGCAATCGGCGTCAACATGCAGTTCGGGTACACCGGCCTGCTCAACTTCGGCCAGTCCGCTTTCATGGCGGTCGGCGGCTACTCCGTGGCCGTCACCGTCGTGGAACTCGGGCTCAACTTCTGGGTCGGCGTCGTGATCGGCCTGGTCGTCGCGGTCCTCCTCGCCGTGCTGCTCGGCGTGCCCGACCCTGCGCCTGCGCGCGGACTACCTCGCAATCGTCACGATCGCTGCGTCCGAGATCGTGCGGCTCCTGGTCCGCTCGGTGACCTTCAAGGACTTCTTCGGCGGATCGGACGGGCAGCAGAGCTTCGCCTCGGGGTTCTTCGCCATGAGCCCGCTGCCCCAGGACCTCGCGCTGCGGATCGGACCCGTTGTCCTGAACAACCGGCAGATCTTCGTCCTGATCGTTGGCTGGACGCTCGTCCTGCTCGGCTGCCTGCTGGTGTGGCTGCTGGTGCGCTCCCCCTGGGGTCGAGTGCTCAAGGGCATTCGCGAGGACGAGGACGCCGTGCGCAGCCTGGGCAAGAATGTCTACCTCTACAAGATGCAGGCCCTGATCATCGGTGGCCTGTTCGGTGCGATCGCCGGCTTCGTCTACGCGGTCGGCAACGAGGCGGTCAGTCCGGACTTCTTCGGCACGGACACGACGTTCTTCGTCTACGCCATCGTCATCCTCGGCGGCGCGGCCCGCGTGTTCGGTCCCGTTCTCGGCACTGTCATCTTCTGGGCGGTCATCCAGGGCACCGACGTCTTCCTCCGATCGGCCATCGACGTCGGGGTACCGGTCATCTCGCTCATGAACGGCACCCAGGCAGCGGTCATCCGCTTCATGCTCGTCGGCCTGGCGATCATGCTTCTGATGATCTTCCGACCGCAGGGAATCCTCGGTGATCGAAAGGAGTTGGCGCTCGATGCCCGATAGCCCTGACGCCACCGGCAGCCGCAAGGACGTCGCTGTTCGCGCCCTCGCGGATGTACCGCGCACCCCCGGGGTCGCCAAGCCGGACCCGATCCTCGTCGCGGACCAGGTGACCCGACGCTTCGGCGGGCTCACCGCGGTCGACGTCGAGCACGTCGAGGTCCAGCGAGGCGCCATCACCGCCCTCATCGGACCGAACGGCGCGGGAAAGACCACCTTCTTCAACCTGCTCACGGGCTTCGACACACCGGACACGGGCAGCTGGATCTTCAACGGCAAGGACCTGGCCGGTATCCCCGCGTTCAAGGTGGCCCGCCTCGGGATGATCCGGACCTTCCAGCTGACAAAGGCCCTGTCGAAGATGACCGTTCTGGAGAACATGCGCCTGGGCGCCACTGCGCAGAAGGGCGAGCGACTCTCGACGTCGGTCTTCGGATTCCTCTGGGGCGCACAGGAGAAGGCCATCACGTCACAGGCGGATGAACTTCTCAAGCGATTCAACATGTACGAGAAGCGCGAGGACTTCGCGGGTTCGCTGTCCGGCGGCCAGCGCAAGCTGCTGGAGATGGCACGCGCACTGATGACCGATCCTGAGATCGTCATGCTCGACGAGCCGATGGCAGGCGTCAATCCCGCGCTCACCCAGTCGTTGCTCGAGCACATCAAGAACCTGCGCGAGGAGGGCATGACCGTGCTCTTCGTCGAGCACGACATGGACATGGTCCGCGACATCAGCGACTGGGTCATCGTCATGGCCCAGGGGAAGGTCATCGCCGAGGGACCCCCCGACGAGGTCATGCGCGACGAGGCAGTGATCGTCGCCTACCTGGGCGGACACCACGACAAGGCCCTGACATCCACCGGGATGTCCTTCACAGAGGAGGCGGATCAGTGAGCGAGCAGCTCCCCGGCGACCTGCCGTCCTACGTCTCCCCGCATCAGCGCGAGGAGCAGCTCGATCTCGACGCGGCCCAGCGCGAGACTCCCTCGACGCTCAGCAACTCCGAGATCCGGGATCGCAACGCGCACGTCGAGGGCGCCAAGGACGCCCTGGTCGTGGCTGACGACCTGATCGCCGGCTACGTGCCCGGCGTGAACATCCTCAACGGGTCAGACCTGTATGCCAAGTCCGGCGAGCTCGTCGGGATCATCGGACCGAACGGCGCCGGCAAGTCCACCCTCCTGAAGGCCATGTTCGGACTCGTGCGGGTGCGCGAGGGACGGGTCACCCTGGCGGATCAGGACATCACGAACGTTCGGGCCGACCAGCTCGTGCACCTGGGTATCGGCTTCGTGCCGCAGACCAACAATGTCTTCCCGTCATTGACCATCCAGGAGAACCTCGAGATGGGGTGCTACCAGGCCCCGAAGAAGTTCCAGGAGCGGTTCGCGTTCGTCACGGATCTCTTCCCCGCCCTGGGCGAGCGTCGCTCGCAGCGTGCGGGGCAGCTGTCCGGAGGCGAGCGTCAGATGGTGGCCATGGGCCGGGCCCTGATGATGGACCCGTCGGTGCTGCTGCTCGACGAGCCCTCCGCCGGCCTGTCCCCCATCCTCACCGACGAGGTCTTCGTGCGGGTGAGGGAGATCAACGCCACCGGAGTCACGGTCATCATCGTGGAGCAGAACGCGATGCGCTGCCTGCAGATCGTGGACCGGGGATATGTCCTCGACCAGGGCCGCAACGCCTACACCGGCAGCGGTCGCGACCTGGCGACCGACCCCAAGGTCGTGCAGCTCTACCTCGGCACGCTCGCCAAGGCGTAGGACGCCCGTCCCCCAGTCAGGACGGTCCGGCCCGCCCTGCACCACCGCAACTCGCACCCTTCGCCGACCGATGCCAACTGGTCCCTGCTGGGTCCTCCGAGCCTGACACCTGCGAGACATGACAGTGGGGGCCGTCCCGAAGGACGACCCCCACTGACGGGTGTTCGAACTAGCCGGCGTTCGGGCCGATGCCCTGCTTGACCAGCTCCTGGATGATCTGAGCCGACTCATCGAAGCCGATGAGCACGATGGCCTCAGGTCCAGCGGCCTTGATCTTCGCCACGTCAGCGGCGAAGTCCGTGGCCTTCGGGTCGTAGACGACGTTGGCGACGATCTCGCCACCGCCCTCGGTGACCGCCTTGGTGACGTTCTCGTTCAGGCCGTCACCGTAGGAGTCCTGCAGCGACATGATCGCGACCTTGGTGTAGCCGTCCTGGAGGACGTTCGAGCCGACGAAAGCGCCCTGGAGGACGTCCGACGGAGCGGTACGCCAGTACAGGCCGCCGTCAGGTGCCGTGGTCAGCGCGGGCGAGGTGTTCGCGGGGCTGATCATCATGACACCGGCGTTGGTCACCTGGTCGAGGACCGACAGGGTCGAGCCGGAGGAGGCAGCGCCGATGAGGACGTCGATCCCCAGCGGCAGCAGGCGCTTGACGGTCTGCTTGCCGGTCTCGGTCGAGGTGTCGCCCGAGTCGCCCTCTTCGAGAACGATGCTGTCGAATCCGGGGATACCGCCCGCGGCCTCGATGTCCTGGATAGCGAGCTTGACGCCCGCAACCTCCGGTGGCCCGAGGAAGGCAAGGTTGCCGGTCAGCGGCAGGAAGGTACCGACCTTGAAGACGCCGTCGCCAGCACCCTCGCCGGGCTTCGCGTCGATCGGGTTGGCCTCGCCCTCAGGGACGATCTCGCCCTGCATGTAGGTGACCTCGGGGAGCAGCACGTTGTCAGGACCGAAGGTGTAGACACCGATCGAGGCGCTGGTGGGGTCACCGGCATCCCAGAAGTTCACGGCGCCGGAGCGGCCGTTGTAGTCGATGTCCTTGCCCTGGCCGAGCAGCTCGATGCAGCCGGCGTAGTCGTTGCAGACCTCGGTGCCGTTGGTGATCGGCACCATCTGCTTGGCCATGTCGACGCCTGCGTCGGACTCAGCCTTCGCGGCGGCCAGCGCAGCGAGGATAACAGCGTCGTACGACTCTGGCGCGTACGCGAAGTCGACCAGCGCCGGGTCAACGCCGAGAAGGGCGTCCTTGAAGTCCTGGGTGTTCTCGGCGCCGGGGATGGTGCCCTTCACGCCGTCAAGCGTCCCCGCGGGGAGCTTCTCGCCCAGGGCATTGCCCGTGTTGCCGTCGACCAGGTAGAGCGGGGTTCCGCCGGCTGCTGCTGCCTCCGAGGCCGGGGCCTCAGATGCCATCTCGCTGGCGGCCGCGCTCTCAGCGGCTGATGCTTCGCTGGTCTCGCTGGACGAGCTGCTGCCACCACAGGCAGCAAGCGCCAGCGAGGCGACACCCAGCACGGCGGCCGACTTGAGGACCGTAGTGCGCTTCATGCAATCTCCCTAGAGAAAGACGAACGACGGCGGTTACCGTCGTGTTGGGACTACCATAAGCGCAGATGGGTTACGTGCGGGTAACCGCGTGTTACATCGTTGGCGCTTCGTTGAAGCATCGTGATCGTTCTGTGACCTTACCGGTCGATTTCAGCCCGTTTGCTCATGCCGCCGCGTCGGGTTCACCGCTCAGCCTCATCCTCACGGGTCCTCATTCGGACCCCACTCGGTCAGCACGATTGCGGCCACCTCCGCCAGGGTGACCCTGCGGTCCATGGCCGCCCGGCGCAGCCAGGCGAACGCCTCCGGCTCGGTCAGGCCCAGCTGCTGTTCGAGGCGGCGCTTGGCCCGTTCGACGTTCTCGCGGGCCTCTTGCCGCTCCCGGAGACCGGTGACACTGTCCTGGAGCTCGCGCATCTGCTGCCAACGCGCGACGGCGACCTCGATCGCCGGTGCGATATCGGACCGTCTGAATGGCTTGACGAGATACCCAAGCACGCCGGCGGCCGACGCTCGCTTCACCGTCTCGACCTCGCTGAAGGCCGTCACCATGACGACCGGCGCCAGCCCCTCCGCGATGATCTCCTCGGCGGCCGACAGCCCGTCCCGACGAGGCATTGCCACGTCCATGAAGACCACGTCGGGGCGGACTGCCCGCGTCTGGTCGACCGCTGCCTGGCCGTCGGACACCTGCCCGACAACCAGGTATCCGCATTCGCCGAGCAGCTCGACAAGGTCCAGCCGGATGAGCGCCTCGTCCTCGGCCACGAGGACCGTCAGGGGCGAATGCTCCGGATCGTGCGACATGCCACGAGCGTAGGCCGTACGCGCCTCATGGCACGGAGGGAGGACTAGCCTTGTCTGCGCGCCCCGGTATCCCAACCGGCAGAGGAAGCGGTCTCAAACACCGTCCAGTGTGGGTTCGAATCCCACCCGGGGCACGTCACCCAAGGACACTCCATCCGCTCAGGGCCTACCCTTGAAGCGACGATTGGAGTTGTCATGACACTCACTCGCAGAGGGCTCGCCGCCGGTATCGCCGTCGTGGCGCCTGGCTCTCTCGCCGGCACTCGCGGGATGCGGACAGGCCGCCGAGCAGGTCGCCGAGCAGGCCGCGGAGCAGGCGATCGGTGGCGGAGACGTCAACATCGAGGATGACGGCGTCACGGTGACCGATGACGAGGGCAACCAGATGGCGATCGGCGACGATGTCCAGCTGCCGGACAACTGGCCCGCGGACGTCCCGGTCTATGACGGCGGGACGCTGTCCATGGTGACGGTGGAGGCCGACGGATCCGTCAACGCCATGTGGACCATGGACGCCACCCCCGAGGAGGCGATCGACACCTACGGCGCCGCCCTGGAGTCGGCGGGCTTCACCTCCGATTCGGAGTCCAACATGGGCGACATGTTCATCCGCGAGTACACGGGGAACGACTACACGGTCAGCGCCAGCACGGTCGAGGCGGAGGGCAGCACCTCGCTGATCGTGACGGCCGAGAAGGGCTAGGCCGAGGGGTCGGACCCGAGGGCGAGCCGCGGCTTGAGCTCCAGCAGCCGCCCAAGCAGGCCGTTCACGAACGATGATGACTCGTCGGTCGAGAGTTCCTGGGCCAGCGACACGGCCTCGTCGATCGCCACGGCATCCGGGACGTCGTCGCGCCACAGGAGTTCGTAGGTGCCGATGCGCAGGATGGCCCGATCGACCGCGGGCATCCGCTCCAGACTCCAGCCCATGGAGTAGCTGCTCAGCAGCTCGTCGATGTACTCACGGTGCAAGGTGACGCCGTCGACGATCTCGGTGACATAGGCGTTCATCGCCGCCTGCCCCTCGTCCACGCGGCGCTGAGTCGTCGAGGCCAGCACGTCCGTCGGGTTCGACCCCCGGATGTCCGCCTCGTACAGGGCATCGAGGGCGCGCTTGCGTGCCTTGCTGCGGGCGGACATGGCTGCGTTACCGATCCGTCGTCAGTCGTTGATCCGGCCGAGGTAGGACCCGTCGCGGGTGTCCACCTTGACCTTCGTGTCCGACTCGATGAACAGCGGCACCGCGATCTCGGCGCCGGTCTCGAGGGTGGCCGGCTTCGTGCCGCCCGTGGACCGATCGCCCTGGAGGCCCGGTTCGGTGTACGTGATCATCAGCTCGACCGACGCCGGCAGCTCGATGTAGATCGGCACCCCCTCGTGGGTCGCGACCGTCGCGTTCTGGTTCTCCAGGAGGAACTTCGACATCTCGCCCACGACCGGCGTGGGCACGTGGATCTGGTCGTAGGTCTGGATGTCCATGAAGACCCAGTCGTCGCCGTCCTTGTAGAGGTACTGCATCTCGCGCTTGTCCACCGTGGCGGTCTCGACCTTGAGGCCCGCGTTGAAGGTGCGGTCCACGACCTTCCCGGTCAGGACGTTCTTCAGCTTGGTCCGCACGAAGGCGCCGCCCTTGCCGGGCTTCACGTGCTGGAACTCGACGACGGTCCACAGCTGGCCGTCGATGTTGAGGACGAGGCCGTTCTTCAGGTCATTCGTGGTTGCCACGTGCACTGCTCCAGGGTGGTCGAGCCTCAGCCGACCATGCGCAGGCTGCGAGGGGCCTCGGTGAGGATTCGCGGGCCTGCGTCGGTGACGACGAGGGTGTCTTCGATGCGAACTCCGCCCAGTCCCGGCAGGTACACCCCGGGCTCGACAGTGATCGCCATTCCGCTGCTGATGGTACCCGTGGATCGCGCTCCTACGTTCGGGGCCTCATGGATCTGCAGCCCGACGCCGTGCCCGAGCCCATGGGTGAAGCGGTCGCCGAGGCCTTCGCGGGCCACGATGCCCCGTGCGATGGCATCGATCTCACGCGCCGACGCACCCGGTCGGTAGGCGTCGGCCGCAGCGGATCGCGCCTCGTCCACCACCCGATGGATCTCCTCCTGCCACGGCAGCACGGACTCCCCCACGACGAAGGTCCGGGTCATGTCGGCGTGATAGCCATCCACCCTCGCTCCCGCGTCCACGACGACGAGGTCCCCGACCGCCAGCGCCCGGGGACCGGGCTGGTGGTGCGGGATCGCCGAATGCGGCCCTGAACCGACGATGGTGTCGAAGGCGCGGTCCTCGGCCCCCAGCTCGCCGAAGAGCTGTTCGAGCCGGCGGGCCAGCGCGACCTCCGTGACCCCGGGACGCATCTCCCCCGCCAACTGGTCGAGGGCGGCAACGGTGATCGCCGTCGCCCGCTCCAGTGCTGCGAGCTCATCCTCGTCCTTGACCGCGCGCAGGTTCTCGACGACGCCGTAGGTGACGACCGGCTCCCCCAGCGCCTCTCGGACGCCCACGACATCCCCCACCGTCATCGTCGCCTCGATCGCGACCGCTCGGCGGGCCAGCCCGGACACGACGGCGGTCAGGGTGTCGCGGTCGATCACGACGGGAAGGTCGGGACTCTCCAGCGCAACCTGGTCGACGTAGCGGCCGTCGGTGGCGATCAGGTCGTCATCCGCATCCGGGGCCGATGACCAGGACCGCGTTGCTGCCGGAGAACCCGCTGAGGTAGCGCACATTCGGCAGGTCCGTCACCAGCAGCGTCAGCGCCCGGATGGTCAGCCACGAGAGCCTGACGCAGTCGCTCGCGGCGCTCGCGATGCCGCTCGAGGGGAATGGGCACCGCGTCAGTCCGCGAGCAGGGCCGGCGACGGCGCGGAGGGCGAGGCGGTAGGAATCGACCCCGAAGCCGGCGATCGTGCCAGTGGCCACTCCGGCGATCACGGACGTATGCCGGAACTCCTCGCGCGCTGCCGGATTCGACAGGTGCACCTCGACGAGCGGGGAGGTGACCATCGCGCAGGCGTCGCGCAGGGCGTAGGAGTAGTGCGTGAAGGCAGCCGGGTTCAGCACCACGGCCGCCCCTTCGTCCTGGGCACGGTGCAGCCACCCGATCAGCTCGGACTCGTCGTTGGTCTGCAGCACCGTCACCGTGAGGCCGAGCGACTCGGCAGCGGACTGACACTCGCTCGCGAGATCCTCCATCGTGGCCGTGCCGTAGATCCCGGGCTCTCGGGTGCCGAGGCGGTTCAGATTGGGACCGTTGAGGACGTAGACGTGCGCCATGGCGAGGACTCTACGCGGATGACTCGCTGATCGACGCGTACGCGGCCGCGAGCAGGGCGGGGTCGGGGCCTTCCCACACGACGGGGTTGCCGATCCCCTGGAGCACGACGAACCGCAGCAGGGATCCTCGCGCCTTCTTGTCGACGGCCATGGCCGCCAGCAGCGCGTCCCAGTGACCGGGGCGTAGGTCGTGGGAAGGCCCAGGGCAGTCAGCACGGTCCGATGCCGGTCGACCTCGCCTTCGGTCAGGCGTCCGCCCAGGGCCGCCAGTTCCGCCACGAACATCATGCCGACGGCGACGGCCGCCCCGTGCCGCCATCGGTAGCGCTCACGTTGTTCGACCGCGTGCCCGAACGTGTGCCCGTAGTTGAGCACCTCGCGCCCGATGCTGCCGTCCCCGGCCGTGGTGGCGGAGGTCTCCTGGAAGTCACGGCCGACGACGTCGGCCTTGACCTGCACCGCGCGCCGGATGAGGTCGGGAAGCAGGTCGCCGACCGTGTCGGTCGACGCCGAACGGATCACGCTCGACGTCGTCCAGGATCGAGGTGTCCCGCACGAAGCCGATCTTGACGACCTCGGCCATGCCGGCCAGCAGGTCGTTGCGGGGCAGCGTGTCGAGGGCGTTGATGTCGCACAGAACGCCGCCCGGGCTCCAGAACGACCCCACCAGGTTCTTGCCGGCGGCGGTGTTGATCCCGGTCTTCCCGCCGACCGCGGCATCCACCATGCCGAGGAGGGTGGTGGGAATCTGCACGACGCGGATCCCCCGCAGCCAGGTGGCCGCAACGAAGCCGGCGAGGTCGGTGGTGGCACCGCCGCCGAGCCCGACGACCGAGTCGCTCCGCGTGAAGCCGGCCGACCCGAGGACCGACCAGCAGAAGGCGGCCACCTCGGCGGTCTTGGCGTCCTCGGCTTCGGGGACCTCGATGAGCGTGACCTCGAAGCCCTCAGCCTGGAGGTCTTCGCGAATGCCCTCAGCCGAGATCAGCAGGGCGCCGGGGTGGACGATGGCCACCCGACTCGAGCCCATGAGCATCCCGGGCAGGTGGGTCAGCAGCCCTCTGCCGATGACGACCTCGTATCGACGCTCGGCCGCAACCGGGATCACGAACTCAGACACTCTTCATCACCTGCAGGACCTCCGCGACGACCTCGCGCTGACTGTGGCCGGTGGTGTCCACCACGTCAGAGGCGACCTCCTCGTAGAGCGGGTTGCGCTGATCGAGGAGCGTCGACAGCGTGCCCCGGACGTTGCCGAGCAGGAGCGGCCGCGCGGTGTTCATTCCTACGCGCTTGGCGGCATCGGCCACCGAGACCTTCAGCCACACCACCCGGTGCCCGGCGAGCCGAGCGCGGGTGTCTGGACTCAGGATCGCGCCGCCACCGAGTGAGACGACGCCGGTGCTCTCGTCCAGGGCCGTCGCCACGGCGATCGCCTCCAGGCGGCGGAACTCCTCCTCACCTGCCGTGACGAAGATGTCGGGCACGCTCATCCCGGCGGCCGACTCGACGAGGGCGTCTGAGTCGGTGAACGGGACGCCAAGGGCCTCGGCCACTCGCCGGCCCACCGTGGACTTGCCGGCCCCGGGAGAGCCGATCAGCACCAGCACGGGGGCCATCAGCGCACGGTCAGGTTGTCGAGGTAGCCCTGCAGGTTGCGACGGACCTCAGTGAGGCTGTCGCCGCCGAACTTCTCGAGGAAGGCGTCGGCCAGGACGAGCAGCACCATCGCCTCAGCCACGATGCCGGCAGCCGGAACCGCACAGACATCCGATCGCTGGTTGATCGCCGGGGCTGCCTCCCCCGTAGCCACGTCGACGGTGCGCAACGCCTTGGGGATCGTGGAGATCGGCTTCATCGCGGCACGGACCCGCAGGACCTCGCCGGTGGACATTCCGCCCTCGGTGCCGCCGGACTTGCCCGAGGTGCGGCTCAGTCCGGCCTCCCCGGCCACGATCTCGTCCTGAGCCTGCGATCCCCGTACCGCGGCCAGTCCGAATCCGTCGCCGACCTCGACCCCCTTGATGGCCTGGATGCCCATGAGGGCCGCGGCCAGCCGGGCGTCCAGCCGACGGTCCCAGTGCACGTGGCTGCCCAGACCGGGCGGCAGGCCATAGGCCAGGACCTCGACGACGCCGCCGAGGGTGTCGCCGTCCCGGTGGGCTTCGACGATCTCAGCCTCCATCGCCGCCGCGGCACTGCGATCGAGGCAGCGGACCGGGTCATCGTCGATGGCCCCCCGATCGGCGGGTACGGGGACGGCGGCATCCGACGGCACTGCGGCCGCGCCGATGCGCACGACGTGACTGAGGACCTCAACCCCGCACAGTTCGCGAAGGAAGGACCGCGCCACGGCCGCCAGCGCCACCCGGGCCGCCGTCTCCCGGGCGCTGGCGCGCTCCAGGATCGGCCGCGCGTCCGTGAAGCCGTACTTCTGCATTCCCACGAGATCGGCGTGGCCCGGTCGCGGGCGAGTGAGCGGGGCATTGCGGGCCAGCGTGGAGATGACGTCCTCGTCGACCGGATCGGGCGACATCACCTGCTCCCACTTCGCCCATTCAGCGTTGCCGACCTCGATCGCTACCGGGCCTCCGAGCGTGGCCCCGTGCCGGACGCCGCCGATGAGCCGCACCTCGTCCCGCTCGAACTTCATCCGCGCGCCGCGCCCAGCGCCGAGACGACGCCGAGCGAGGTCGTCAGCGATGGCCGCGGAGGTGACGGGGATGCCAGCGGGAAGGCCCTCGGCAATCGTCACCAGGGCCGGACCATGCGACTCTCCAGCCGTCAACCAGCGCACCATGACCCGAATCCTTGCAGAGCCCGCATCAACCCGACGCGCCGGTCAGTCCGGCAGGGCGGACCGCATGTGGTCCACGGGCGGCGTGAGTCCGGTCATGAGCCGCACCTGCTCCACGGCCTGCCACAGGAGCATGTCTCGTCCGCTCGCGACCCGGTCGCCCACCCAGGCGGCGGCAAGGGGGGTGGGCCAGGGGTGGTAGCTCGCGTCCAGCAGGACGCCGGCGCCACGTTCGGCCAGGAACGCCCATCGCTCGCCCGCATCGCCGGGCAGGGTGCTGATGACGATGTCCGCGCCGATCAGGTCCGGGTCCGGCTCGAGGCCGCTCGTGCTGGCCGACATCCCCTGCGCCCTCGCGAGGTCGGCAACGCCCTCGGCGGGCTCGCGACGTCTCGCGCACACGGTCACGGCGGTTACCCCCAGGTCGGCCAGGGCGGCAACCGCGCTGCGCGCAGTGGCACCGGCCCCGAGGATCGTCGCCGTCCGTGCGTCGCGCCCCAGTCCGGCCCGCGTCAGGGCCTCGGCGATGCCGACGATGTCCGTGTTCGTTCCACGCCAGCCGCCCGCCATCGGGAGGAGGGTGTTGACCGATCCGACGGCCAGCGCCACCGGGTCCACCTGCGCCAGCAGCGGGATGACGGCCTGCTTCAGCGGCATCGTGAGTGACAGACCCGCCCACCGGTCGTCCAGCCCGTCGAGGAAGCCGGCCAGACCCTCGGCGTCGACGTCGATGGCGTCGTAGGTCCAGTCGAGGCCGAGCGCGTCGTAGGCAGCGCGATGCAGCGCTGGCGACAGCGAGTGCTCGATGGGCGAGCCGAGGACTGCTGCCCGCATCACGGCGGTCCGCCCGACCGCAGTGTCAGCCACGGTGGTCCTACTGCTGCTCTGCCTGCGCGAGGTTGGCCTGGAACTCGCGCCTTGAGCTCGAGGAACTTCTCGTACGTCTTCGCGAACTTCGTCTCGCCCGTCTCTGGGTCTACCGACACGAAGTAGAGCCACTTGCCCTTGGCCGGCGACAGAGCCGCCTCAAGAGCGGCCTCCCCCGGCGAGTTGATCGGCCGTGGCGGCAGGCCACGCCGCAGGTAGGTGTTGTAGGGAGACGTCGTCTTCAGCTGCTCCTCGTTGAGCTGGATGTCGTTCACGCCCAGCGCATACGAGACCGTGGAGTCCAACTGCAGGGGCATGTCCTTGGCGAGGCGGTTGTAGATGACACGGGCCGCCTTGTCGAAGTCCGGAGGCGCCACCTCGGCCTGAAGCAGGGAGGCGACGATCAGCACCTGGTACGGATTGAGGCCGACCTCCTGGGCCCGCTCCTCCAGTCCGACGTCGGCGCTGGCCTGGTTGAAGCGCTTGACGAGCTGGCGCAGCAACGTGCGGGCGGTCTCGTCGCCGGTCAGGTCGTAGCTCGCGGGGAACATGAATCCCTCGGGCCGGTCCTTCGCCCACTCCGGCAGGTTCAGCTGCTGCGGATTCCCGAGCACCTTCTGGAAGTCCGCCTTGGGCAGGTCGGTGGTCTCCGCGGAGATCGAGACCGTCTGGTCGAGTCGGAGCCCTTCGGGCAGCACGAGGCGACTGTCGGCACGTGATTCGGGGTCGAGCATGAGCTCGAGGGCGGCGATCGAGCTCATCTGGCGCTTCAGCGTGTAGCGGCCGGGCCCGATCGTCCCCGCGCGCTCGTCCACGGCGGCAGCGTTCACGAAGGAGTCCGACGACAGCACGACGCCCGCCTCCTCGAGCTTCCCGCCGATCTCAGTCAGCGTGTCTCCCCGGGCGACGACGACGGTGACCTCCCCGCTGCCACCGCCCGCGTAGTCGGTGCTCTCGTCCGGCCCCCGGAGCAACTGGACCGAGAAGACGATCATGCCGACGGCCAGGCCGATGGAGATGAGCGCCGCGATCCGCCGGCCCCAGGTGCTGCGATGACGGGACGGGGGCAGGGGTTCGGAGGACATGAAGGGCTCAAGCTGGCTCATCGTGCCTCCTCCTCTGAGTCAAGGGTCGCATCCTGCGACCGGGACGCAACACGCTCGCCTGGCGCCAACCCCGACCGCTGCTCCTGCTCCAGGACCGACTGAAGCACGATGACAGCAGATGCGCTGTCGATCACGGACCGCGACTGGCGTGTCGAGCGGCCACCGGCGTGCAGGGCCTTCTGCGCCTGCACGGTCGAGAGCCGCTCGTCGATCAGACGAATCGGGACGGCAGTTCGTTCCGCTAGCTCACGCGCCCAGTCCCGCGCCGTGTCCGCGGCGACGCCTTCCGCACCGCTGAGGTGCAGGGGAAGCCCCACGTAGACGTCGACCGCCTCCCACTCGTCGATGGCCGCCACCACCGCCGAGATGGCATCGGCACCGGCCCTGACCGCCTCCAGCGGCACCGCCATCATCCCGGAGGCATCGCTGCGGGCCAGGCCGATCCGCACGCTCCCGACGTCGCACGCCAGCCGGACTCCCGGACGCACCGGGCTACTGCCCCGTCCGCTCGCGGATCATCGCCTCGACCGCCGCGAGGGCCGCGTCGATGCCATCCGGATTCGTGCCGCCGCCCTGCGCCATCTCGTCCTTGCCACCACCGCGACCGTCGATGCTCGGCAGCGCCGCCTGGAGAGCGACGTTGGCGGTGATGCCGAGCGCGATCGCCTGGGGCGAGGCCCCCGCGATGACCGAGACCTTGCCATCGGCCACGGCCACTCCGAGGACGACGATCGGGAGCTGCGGATGGCCTCTCCCCTTGATCTTCGCGAGCATCTCCCGCAGGTCGTTGCCCGTGGTGCCCTCGGGCGCCACGAAGTCCCAGAGTCGAACCGGACCGATGTCCCGACCCTCGCCGATGATGCCGTCGATGCTGGCGGTCAACTGGGCGCTACGGACCTTGGCCAGGTCCTTCTCCGCGTCCTTCAGCGAGGCGATGGTCTTCTCGACCCGCTCGACGATCTCGTCGGCCGGTGCCTTGACCAGCTCGGACAGCCGCGTGACGAGGAGGTGCTCCTTGGCCAGGAACTGGTAGGCGTCTGCGCCCACCAGGGCCTCGACGCGCCGCACTCCCGCACCGATCGAGCCCTCGGACAGGAAGGTGACGACGCCGAGCTGCCCGGAGCGCTGGGCGTGCGTGCCCCCGCACAGTTCGTGGGCCCAGTCCCCGACCGACACGACGCGCACCCGGTCGCCGTACTTCTCCCCGAACAGCGCCATGGCGCCCATCGCGCGTGCCTCGTCCTGGGTCATGGTCTGAGCGGACACCCTCAGGTCGTCGATCAGCACTTCGTTCACGTGCTGCTCGACCTCGCGCAGGACCTCCGGCGGGACGGCAGTGGGATTCGGGAAGTCGAATCTCAGGCGACCGGGGGCGTTCTCCGAGCCCATCTGCGTGGCGGTGTCCCCCAGTCGCTCCCGGAAGGCTCGGTGGATCATGTGCGTGGCCGTGTGCGCGCGCGAGATCGCCCGTCGGCGCGCGGCATCGACCACGCTGGTCACCGTGGCACCACTGACCAGCTCGCCGTCGACGACCTCGCCGCGGTGGATGAAGAGGCCGGGAACCGGGGTCTGCACGTCGTAGATCTCGACGACCGCCCCATCGGGGCTCACCAGGCGACCATGGTCGCCCAGCTGACCGCCTGCCTCGGCGTAGAAGGGCGTGCGGTCGAGCACGACCTCGACATGCGTCCCCGCACGCGCGGCCGGCACGGTGTCGCCGTCCATCACGATGCCGATAACGCGCGACTCGCTGACCGACTCGTCGTAGCCGGTGAAGGACGTCGTCCCACCCGCTTGGAGGATGTCGCGGTAGGCCGTGGTCGCCGTGACACCACTCTTGCGTGCCTGCGAATCGGCCTTGGCGCGCTCCCGCTGCTGCTGCATGAGCCGGCGGAAACCCTCTTCGTCGACGCTCAGCCCCTGCTCGGCGGCCATCTCGAGGGTCAGGTCGATGGGGAAGCCGTAGGTGTCGTGCAGCGCGAACGCCTGGTCACCGGGTAGATGCGTGCGACCCGCGGCCCGCACACCCTGCGCCGCCGCGTCGAAGATGGTCGTGCCGGTCTTCAGCGTCTGCAGGAAAGCGGCCTCCTCCCCGACGGCGATCTGCCTGATGCGATTGGCTTCGTCATTGAGCTCGGGGTACTGCGGAGCCATCGTGAGGACTGACGCATCGACAAGCTCGCCCATGGCCGGCTCGTGCGCCCCGAGCAGCCGCATCATGCGGATGGTCCGTCGCATGATCCGACGCAGGACGTAGCCGCGGCCCTCGTTGCCCGGAATCACCCCGTCGCCGATCAGGAAGACGCACGTGCGGGCATGGTCTGCGACCACACGCAGCGCGACGTCGTCCCGATCGTCTGCGCCGTATCGTGCGCCGCTGAGCTCGCAGGCTCGATCCAGGATGCCCCGGGTCGTGTCGATCTCGTAGAGGTTCTCGACGCCCTGAAGGATCGTCGCCATGCGCTCGAGGCCCATGCCGGTGTCGATGTTCTTCGCCGGGAGCGGCTGCCGGATGTCGAAGTCCATCTTGGACCGAACCGCAGACAGCTCGTCCTGCATGAACACGAGGTTCCAGACCTCGAGGTAGCGGTCCTCGTCGGCCTCGGGGCCGCCCTCACGCCCGTGCTCGGGTCCACGGTCGTAGTAGATCTCCGAGCAGGGACCGCCGGGGCCGGGAACACCCATGGACCAGTAGTTGTCCTTGGCGCTTCGCCGCTGGATGCGATCGAGGGGAAGGCCGACCGTCCGGTGCCAGATGTCCAGGGCCTCGTCGTCGTCGTCGTAGACGGTGGCCCAGAGGCGCTCCTCGGGGAAGCCGTACCCGCCGTCCGCGACCGGCGTCGTGAGCAGCTCCCAGGCGAGCGGGATCGCACCTTCCTTGAAGTAGTCCCCGAAGGAGAAGTTGCCGGCCATCTGGAAGAAGGACGCGTGCCTGGTCGTCTTGCCGACCTCTTCGATGTCAAGGGTGCGGACGACCTTCTGCACGCTCGTGGCGCGGGGGTAGGGGGCCGGTGCCTCTCCGAGGAAGTACGGCTTGAAGGGCACCATCCCCGCGTTGACGAAGAGCAGCGTCGGGTCGTCGAGCAGCAACGACGCCGAGGGCACGATCTGGTGACCTCGGTCGGCGAAGTACCGCAGGAATCGACTGCGGATCTCGGCGGAGTCCACGACTACTCTCCTTGCTTGGACTGACGAAGGACTCGGGCAGCGGCCGAACCGGGAGGCGGTGCTGCCCCGGCGGCTCCTTGGCGCGTGTCGACGGCGGAGGCGGCCCCCGAGGCGAGGACCCGCGCGGCCCCCAGAGCGCTCGCGGCCGAGAGCCCGATCTGCTGGGCACTCACGACCAGGCCCTTCTCGCGGGCATCGACCAGCGCCTGCTGGGCACGCCGGTAGACAACGATCCCTCCGGCCGCGCCCACGGCCACCCAGACGATCCTTCGCATGGGGCCAACCCTAACGGTCGTCGTCGCGACGCAGATCCTGCAGGCGCGCCGCGATGTCGGCCCATGCGCCCTCGGCCCCGTGCCGGCTGGGCCGGTAGTACGTGCGTCCGACGAGTTCATCGGGCAGGTACTGCTGCGCCGCCACCCCCTCGGGCACGTCGTGTGGGTACACGTAGCCCTGTCCGTGCCCGAGCGCGGACGCGCCCGGGTAGTGGCCGTCCCGCAGGTGGGCAGGCACGCGGCCGATGCCACCGGCTCGAACGTCGGCCATCGCCTCTCCGAGTCCCACGATCACCGCATTCGACTTCGGAGCCAGGGCGGCATGGAGGGTTGCGTGGGCAAGGATGATGCCCGCCTCGGGCATGCCGACGATGGCAACGGCCTGCGCGGCCGCGACCGCGGTCTGCAGCACGTTCGGCTCCGCCATTCCGATGTCCTCGCTGGCCAGGATCATCAGTCGGCGGGCGACGAACCGTGGGTCCTCCCCGGCCTCCAGCATCCGAGCGAGGTAGTGCAGCGCCGCATCGGGATCGCTTCCCCGGATGCTCTTGATGAAGGCGCTGATGACGTCGTAGTGCTGGTCGCCATCCTTGTCGTAGATGATGGCGGCCTGCTGGACCGCGCGCTCAGCGTCGGCCACGGTGACCGTCAGCAACCCGTCCTCGCCGGGCACGGCTGAAGCCGCCGCGGCATCGAGACCGGTCAGCGCCCGTCGGGCGTCCCCATTCGCGGTCCGCACGAGGTGCGCCACCGCGTCCTCTTCCACGACGACCGACCCCGCGAGGCCGCGGGAGTCCGCGATCGCCCTGCGGAGCAGCTCCTCGACGTGCGCGTCCGTCAGCGGTGACAGACGCACCATGACGCTTCGCGACATGAGCGGTGCGATGACCGAGAAGCTCGGGTTCTCGGTGGTGGCGGCGATCAGGGTGACCCACCCGTTCTCGACAGCCGGGAGCAGTGCGTCCTGCTGGCTCTTGCTGAAGCGGTGGACCTCGTCGATGAACAGGACGGTCCCGCGACCGTGCATAGCGAGGCTGTCGCGCGCCCGGTCGATGACCGCCCGCACGTCCTTGACGCCGGCAGTGACGGCCGACAGCTCGACGAAAGCGCGGCCGCTTCCCGCCGACATGATCTGAGCCAGCGTGGTCTTCCCGGTGCCGGGCGGCCCCCACAGGATCACGGAGACGACCGTGGACTCGGCAGATGCCGTCAGAAGCGTCCGCAGCGGGGAGCCGGGCGCTAGGGCGAGGTCCTGCCCCACCACTTCATCGAGGCTGCGCGGTCGCATGCGCACGGCGAGCGGAGCAGACGAGCGGGAGCTCGCGAGTCCGTCGTCGAACAGAGTCATGGCTGCACCCTAGGACCGAGCAGTTCCTCCACGCTCGGATCGTCATTGCAGTGTCCGTGTGGTGGAAGGCGTGCATTCCCGCTGCGCGCGCTCCGGCCACGTTCTCGACGAGGTTGTCGATGAAGACGACCTCGTCGGGCGAGCAGTCGAGGAGGTCACAGGCGAGTGCGTAGATGCGGGGATCGGGCTTGGCCAGGCCGACCTCATGGGAGTACACGATCGGGTCGAACACCCGCGAGAAGCCGTAGCGCGCCTCTTCCTCGCGTCGCGCCCCGTCCGCCGAGTTGCTCAGGATGGCCACCCGGAAGTGGGACCGGAGGCTGGCCGCCCACGTGAACATCGCTTCGTCGAGGGTCTCCGCAGTACCAGTCCCACAGGTCCGACATGTACTGCTCGACGGCGCGGTCGGGCAGGCCCACCTGCGTGCGCAGGGCCGTCCTGATCCACTCCTCCGATCGGACTCCGATGGTCAGGAGGTCCTCAGGGTCCCGTCCCGCGAAAGCCTCAAGGAGGTGCGACGGCATCGCGGTCTCCGTCTCAAGGACCCCGCCGACGTCGAACAGGACGGCCCTGATCGTCACGCGTCATCGAGGAGTGCTCCCTCCACGAAGCAGGCCGGAGCGATAGCGGCCTACCTCGCGGAAGCCCAGTGCCTCATATGTCCGGCGCCCAGCATCGTTCGCCACATACATCTCCAGCACGATCGCGGGTGCTCCCTCAGCGGCCGCGATCTGCATGATCCGCGTGCACGCGCGGCGGGCCAGGCCCTCACCGCGCCGGTCGGGTTCGGTGCACACGCTGCAGATGTGCGCCACCCCGGACGCCTCCGTCCGCTGGGCGGCAACCGAGACCAGGTGGGTGCCCTCGACGACGCCGGCCCACCGGACGATCCGCGCATCGCCCGGGAAGATGTGCGCGGAGTCCGAGTGGCTCAGCAGCGGACCTATGCGCGGATCGTCGAGCGCGAGGTCGACCGCGTCCGTCTGGCCGATGGGCACGACCTCCGGTTCGTGCACCCAGAAGCACCAGTGACCGTGATCGGGGCTCTGCAACGTCGCCGGGAGGAACTCGAAGGCGTCCTCCGGCACCGTGACGCCGTCAATGCGGGTCGTCTCCGCAAGCCGCTCGACGAGCGCGGCCGCCAATCGCGGATCCGGGCCCAACGCCGTGGCCCACACCTCACCAGGCGTCTCGGCACCGCCGACCCATCCGATGCAGTCACCCTCCTGGATGACGACATCCGGCACCTCGTCGCCGATGACCCAGCGAATGTAGGGGTCAGTCGGCCTTAGCTGGCGGAGCGGGAGGCCCGTCAATGCCCGCCTCCTTGCGCTGCTCGGCCGTGATCGGGGTGGGCGCTCCGGTCAGCGGATCCTGGCCGCCCCCGGTCTTCGGGAACGCGATGACGTCGCGGATCGACGGCGCACCGGCCAGCAGCATGCAGATGCGGTCAAGCCCGTACGCGATGCCGCCGTGCGGAGGCGGGCCGTACTGGAAGGCGTCCAGCAGGAAGCCGAACTTCTCCTGCGCCTCCTCCTCGGACATCCCGAGCAGCGAGAAGACCCGCTCCTGCACGTCCCCGCGATGGATACGGATCGATCCGCCGCCGATCTCGTTGCCGTTGCACACGAGGTCGTAGGCCCAGGCCAGCGCCTCGCCCGGGGACTCCTCGAACCGGTCGATCCACTCATCCGTCGGTGACGTGAATGGGTGGTGCACGGCGGTCCAGCCCAGGACCTCGCCGTCCTCCACGGCCTCCTCGAACATCGGAGCGTCCACCACCCACAGGAACGACCACTCAGACTCGTCGATCAGACCAAGTCGTCGGCCGATCTCGAGGCGGGCTGCGCCCAGCAGCGCCCGGGCGTCGGAGGTTCGACCAGCCGCGAAGAACACGCAGTCACCGGGCTGGGCTCCCGTGGCGCCAGCGAGTCCGGATCGCTCCTCGTCGCTGAGGTTCTTGGCGACCGGACCACCGAGGGTGCCGTCCTCGGCGATGAGGACATACGCCAGGCCCTTGGCACCGCGCTGCTTCGCCCACTCCTGCCAGGCGTCGAACTGCCGCCGCGGCTGGTCGGCGCCGCCGGGCATGACCACCGCACCGACGTGCTCGGCCTGGAACACCCGGAACGGCGTCTCGGCGAAGAATCCGGTGAGGTCGGTCAGCTCGAGCCCGAAGCGGAGGTCGGGCTTGTCCGTGCCGTACCGGCGCATGGCGTCGGCATACGTCATGTGCGGGACGTCACCGATGTCGACCCCGAGGACGCCCCGCCACAGCGCCCGGACAACGGCCTCGCCGACCTCGATGACGTCAGCCTGCTCGACGAAGGACATCTCGATGTCCAGCTGGGTGAACTCCGGCTGACGGTCCCCCCGGAAGTCCTCGTCCCGGTAGCACCGGGCGATCTGGAAGTAGCGCTCCATGCCGGCCACCATGAGCAGCTGCTTGAACAGCTGCGGGGACTGCGGCAATGCGTACCAGTGACCGGGCTGGAGTCGCACCGGCACCAGGAAGTCGCGGGCCCCCTCGGGTGTCGACCGGGTCAGCGTCGGCGTCTCGATCTCCAGGAACTCCCGCTCGAGGAGGACGTCCCGGCAGATCTGGTTGACCTTCGATCGCATGCGGATCGCGTTGCCCGCACTCGCCCGTCGCAGGTCGAGGTATCGGTAGCGCAGCCGGGTCTCCTCCCCGACTGCGACGCGATCATCGATCGGGAAGGGCAGCGCGGCTGCGGACGAGAGCACCTCGACGACGTCCGCCATGACCTCGACCTCGCCGGTCGCGAGCTCGGGGTTCTCGTTCCCCTCCGGCCGTCGCTGCACCGTGCCGACGACCTTGATGCAGAACTCATCGCGCAGCGGATGGGCGACCTCGGGGTCGTGGACGACGACCTGGACGACCCCGCTCGCGTCCCTCATGTCGAGGAAGGCGACGCCGCCATGGTCGCGCCGGCTGGCTATCCAGCCGGCCAGGGTCACCTGCTCCCCGGCGGCGTCTGACCTCAGCGAACCGGCGTTGTGGGTGCGAATCACGGACGTGCCTCCTGGCTGGGCGAGGGCGTGACGGTCGGATGAAGATCGGCGTACGGCGGGGACCAGGCGTCAGCATCCGCGGGCGTCTGGTCCCCGGTGCGGATGTCCTTCACGGCGTCCCCCGCGGGATCCGGGAACCACACGAAGGGAATCCCCCGCCGGTCCGCGTGCCGGATCTGCTTGCCGAACTTGGCCGCGGAGGGTGCGACCTCGCAGGGAATCCCTCTGACCCGGAGCCGGGACGCGACGAGCTCGCTGTCGGCGCGTGAGTCCTCATCGACGACCGCGATGAGCACTGCCGACGGGACGGATCGCGACACCTCCACGAGGTCCCGTCCAAGCAGGACGGACACCAGCCGCGTGACGCCCAGCGAGATGCCGACGCCCGGGAAGACCTGGCGGCCGTCGGAGGCAAGGGAGTCGTACCGTCCGCCGGAGGCGATCGAGCCCACGGACTCATGACCACGAAGCTGCGTCTCGTAGACGGTGCCGGTGTAGTAGTCCAGCCCGCGCGCGATGCGCAGGTCGGCCACTACGGACCCCGGGCGCTCGGCGTTCGCCCCGGCGACCACGGCCGCCAACTCCGTCACGCCCTCCTCCAGGAGGGGGTCGGCGACGCCGAGGGACATGACCGCGTCCGCGAACGATGTGTCGTCCGTCCGGATCGATGCCATGCGCAGGCACGTCTCGGCAGCGCCGGCGGACAGCCCGGCGTCAGCCTCCAGCAGGCGAGCGACCGCGTCCGCACCGATCTTGTCGAGCTTGTCGATCGCGCGCAGGACCGGAGCGGGGTCGGCGGCGCCCACCCCGCGGTAGAAGCCCTCCGCCAGCTTGCGGTTGTTGACCTGGATGACCGATGGCGGGATCGGCAGCTCCGCGAGCACGCTGGACATGACCACCGCCATCTCCACCTCATGGTGGAACGGCAGCGTGTCGCGACCGACGACGTCGATGTCGGCCTGGGTGAACTCCCGGAACCGCCCCTCCTGCGGACGCTCACCACGCCAGGCCTTCTGGATCTGGTACCGGCGATAGGGGAACTCCAGGTGACCGGCGTGCTCGACGACGTACCGCGCGAACGGAACGGTCAGGTCGAAGTGCAGCCCAAGGCCAGCGTCCGCCTCGCCCTCCGCCGCCTGGAGCCGGCGCAGGAGATACACCTCCTTGTCGATCTCCCCCTTGCGGAGCATCTGCTCCAGCGGCTCCACAGACCGGGTCTCCAGCCGACCGAAGCCATGCAGCTCGAAGACCCGCCGAGCGGTGTCGATGACGAACTGCTCGACGATCTGCCCGTCGGGGAGCCACTCCGGGAATCCGGACAGCTTCATGGACTTGAGCCATGTCACAGTCCTCTCGGATTGCGGGGCAGGTCGCCGTCGGCAAGCAGGGGCTGCAGGAAGGGGTTGCTCGCCTTCTCCTGCCCGATCGTGGTCTCGGGCCCGTGGCCGGGCAGCACGACGAGGTCGTCGGCGGCGGGCACGATGACCCGGCGCAGCGACGCCATCATCTGCTGGTGATCGCCGCCCGGCAGGTCGGTCCGCCCGATCGAGCCGGCGAACAGCACGTCACCACTGAACAGCACCTCGTCCAGCTCGAAGACGACCGATCCCTCGGTGTGGCCGGGCGCGTGGCGCACCACCATCGGAATCCCGGCCAGCTCCAGCGACTCCTTGTCGGTCAGTAGGCGGACGTCGGACGGCTCGGTCAGTTCCAATGCGTCCTTCGTCATGGCGAGCAGCTGGTCACGCGCCGCACCGATGCTGGAGCCGGCCGGGTCGGCGAGCCGGTAGCGGTCGTCCTCGTGGATGAGCGCGGGCACCTCGAACCGGGTCGACAGCGGCGCCACGGACCAGACGTGGTCGATATGACCGTGGGTGAGGAGCACTGCGGCCGGCTCCAGATGGTGCTCGGCCACGATCTCGAGGACCCCGTCGATCGAGTCCTGGCCCGGGTCGATGATCAGGCAGGGCTCGCCGCGACCCGCGGCCACGACGTAGCAGTTGGTCGCCCACGAGCCCGCAGGAAAGCCGGCGATCAGCACGTCAGGCCCTTCGGTAACGGTGAGGCAGCAAGCCTATCGGCCGTCTCCCCGCTGGCTCGGGCAAGCGTCCCGCATAGACTCGCGTGGCCGTCACGTCGAAGGGAACCCTATGTCCGGCAGCAAGCGTCAGCGAGAACTCGCGCGCGCCAAGTACGAGCGCCAGCAGGCTCGCCGCGTGGCAGGGGCCGATCGACGTCGCCGCAACCAGCGCATCGTGGCGGTCATCGTCGTCGTCGGTCTGGTGCTCGGCTCTGTCGCCTGGGTGCTGATCGGCCGGCAGTCCTCGGAGACCGTCGCGGCACTTGAGCCGACGCCCATCGCACCGTCGGCGTCGATCGGCGCGAGCGATCCGGCGATCGAGGAGCCCGCCCTGTTGGACTGCGTCGCCCCCGGGACTCCCCGCGTCGATGACATTTCGTTCGACTCCCCCACCGGGGACGCCACGGCCTCGAGCATCACGTTTGCGACCAACTGCGGCGACATCGTCGTCGCTCTCGACCCGGCGGCCACGGCCACGGTAGCCAGCGAGGTCTTCCTCGCCCAACAGGGCTTCTACGACAACACCCAGTGCCACCGCCTCACGACGGCCGGCATCTTCGTCCTTCAGTGCGGCGATCCGGCAGGTGACGGCACCGGCGGACCCGGGTACTCCGTACCCGACGAGAACCTCCCGGCAGACGGCGAGGCCAACTACCCGGCCGGGACCGTGGCAATGGCGAACGCAGGGCCCGGGACGGCCGGTTCGCAGTTCTTCATCGTGTACGAGGACACCACCCTTCCCGGCGACTACACGATCTGGGGACAGGTGACGTCCGGCCTCGACATCGTCCAGGAGGTGGCCTCCGTGGGCGTTGCCGGCGGCAGTTCCGACGGGACTCCCCTCCAGCCAGTGTTTATCGAATCGGCAACGACCCAGCCGAACTAGCGATTGTCGCTAGGGTTTGACCGAGGAACGGAACAGGCGGGCGCACCGGCCCGCCCATTCAGGAGGGTGATCCATGACCGACAGCGGCGTCCCGACGCCTGCCGCGCTGCGCCCACCGGCGCCCGCGGTGGCGAGCGACCCCAGCCGGTTCGGACGGGTCGAGCCTGACGGCACCGTGATCCTGGTTGCGCCCGAGGGTGAGATCGTCGTCGGCCAGTGGGCCGCGGGCGACCCTGCGGATGGACTTGCCTTCTTCGGCCGCAAGTACGACGACCTCGTGGTGGAGGTCGATCTCATCGAGAAGCGCCTGGCGGACCACCGAGCACCCGCCGAGCAGGCCGACGCCGTGCTCACTCGGGTGCGTGAGGCACTCGCGGCCCGCTCGTTCGTCGGTGACGTCGCTGGGCTCGAGGCCCGCTGCGATCGGCTCGCCGTGCAGATCGACGAGGCCAAGGCGGCCGCCCGCGCTCGCAAGGCCGAGCAGCGCGAGGCCGCGCTCGCAGCGCGCCGCGCCCTCGCGGACGAGGCCGAGTCGATGAGCGAGTCCACCTCCTGGCGCGCCACGACCGAGAGGTACGCCGCCATCGTGGAGGAGTGGAAGGCCCTCCCCCGTGGGGAACGCGCTGTCGAGCAGGAGCTGTGGCAGCGCATCAGCACCGCGCGCACGGCCTTCGACAAGCGACGCCGTCAGCACTTCAGTGAGCTCGACGGGCAGCGCAAGGAGGCCATTGCGCGCAAGCGCGACCTCATCGCGCAGGCGGAGGCTCTGTCGACCTCGACCGATTGGCAGCGAACCTCGCGTTCGTTGCGCGACCTGATGGCTGACTGGAAGGCCGCCCCGCGAGCCTCGCGTACCGACGAGGACAAGCTCTGGAAGCGATTCAAGGCCGCGCAGGACACCTTCTACTCGGCACGGACAGCCACCGAGGACGCGGAGCAGGAGGCGCTTCGGGCCAACGTTCCCACCAAGGAGGCCCTCGTCCAGGAGGCAGAGGCGCTCGTACCCGTCACGGACCTCAAGGCCGCCAAGTCCGCGATGCGGGCTATCCAGGACCGGTGGGACCGGGCCGGTGACCTGCCGCGCGGGGAGCGTGATCGCCTCGAGGGGCGGTTGAAGAAGGTCGAGGACGCCATTCGCGGCGCCGAGGCCGATGCCTGGAAGGGCTCGAGCGGCGGTGTGGCGACCGACGCGTTCACCGAGGCGCTCGGCCGGCTGCAGGAGAAGCGCGATGCGGCCGCTGCCCGTGGCGATGCCGCTGCCGCGGATGCCTTCGACCAGCAGATCGCCTCGACCAAGGCTCTGATGGGCGAGCGGTAGCGATCGACTGTCAGACGCGGTAGGCGTCGAAGACGCCCTCCACCGTGCGCACGGCGCGCAGGACCGATCCGAGGTGCTTCGGGTCCGCCATCTCGAAGGTGAATCGCGAGATGGCGATCCGCTCACGGGTCGTGGTCACGGACGCACTGAGGATGTTGACGTGGGTGTCCGACAGCGCCCGGGTCACGTCCGACAGCAGGCGGGCCCGGTCGAGTGCCTCCACCTGGATGTTCACCAGGAAGACGCTGCTCGACGTGGGCGCCCACTCGACCTCGACCATGCGGTCTGGCTCGGCCTGGAGTCCCGGCACGTTGATGCAGTCGCCCCGATGAACCGACACTCCGGCGCCACGTGTCACGAATCCCACGATGTCGTCACCCGGGACCGGCGTGCAGCAGCGAGCGAGCTTGATCCACACGTCGTCGACGCCCTTGACGATCACGCCGACATCGCCCGCCGTGCGCTGACGCGTGACCGACGTGGGGCTCACCGCCTCCGCGGCGTCGTCCGCGGCACCGTCCACTCCCCCGGCGGACTCCACCAGCCGTTGGACGATCGTGGCGGCAGATATGCGCCCTTCGCCGACGGACGCGTACAGGGCGGAGATGTCGGTCTGGTGCAGGTCTGCGGCGATAGTCGCCAGCGCCTGGTTCGTCATCATCCGCTGCAGCGGCAGACCCTGCTTGCGCATGGCCCGGACAATCGAGTCCTTCCCGGTCTCGATGGCCTCGTCGCGCCGTTCGCGGGAGAACCACGCCTTGATCTTGGAGCGAGCCCGCGGGGACTGGACGAAGGTCAGCCAGTCTCGACTGGGACCGGCCCCCTCCGCCTTCGAGGTGAAGATCTCGACGACGTCGCCGTTCTCGAGCGATGACTCGAGGGGGACGAGTTTCCCGTTGACCCGAGCTCCGACGCACCGATGGCCCACCTCGGTGTGGACGGAGTAGGCGAAGTCGACGGGTGTCGCCTGCGACGGGAGAGCAACGACGTCCCCCTTCGGGGTGAAGACGAACACCTCGGTCGAGCCCAGGTCGTACCGGAGGGAGTCGAGGAACTCGTCGGGGTCCTCCGTCTCCCGCTGCCACTCCACCAGCTGCCTCAGCCAGCCGAAGTCGTCCGGACCGGACTTGCCGCCGACGTCCTGCTGCTTGTACCGCCAGTGGGCGGCGACGCCGAACTCGGCCGACCGGTGCATGTCGTGCGTGCGGATCTGCAGTTCCACGGGCTTTCCATCAGGGCCGATGACGGTGGTGTGCAGCGACTGGTACATGTTGAACTTCGGCATCGCGATGAAGTCCTTGAACCGGCCGGGGACCGGGCTCCACTTGGAGTGGACGACGCCCAGCACCGCGTAGCAGTCGCGCACGCTCTCGACCAGGATGCGCACACCGACGAGGTCGTAGATGTCCGCGAAGTCACGGCCGCGGACAATCATCTTCTGGTACACGGAGTAGTAGTGCTTCGGGCGACCCGTGACGACTGCCTTCACCTTGGCCGTCTTGAGATCGGCCTCGATCTGGTCGATCACCGTGGCCAGGTACTGGTCCCGGGAGGGAGCCCGCTGCCCGACGAGGCGGACGATCTCCTCGTACATCTTGGGATACAGGGTTGCGAAGGACAGGTCCTCGAGTTCCCACTTCACGGCGTTCATGCCCAGGCGATGGGCAAGGGGGGCGTAGATCTCGAGGGTCTCGCGAGCCTTCGTCTGCTGCTTGTCCTCGGGCATCCACCGCAGCGTGCGCATGTTGTGCAGCCGGTCGGCGAGCTTGATCACCAGGACCCGGATATCGCGCGCCATCGCGATGACCATCTTGCGCACGGTCTCCGCGGCCGACGCATCCCCGTACCGGACCCGATCCAGCTTGGTCACGCCGTCGACGAGCTCGGCGATCTCATCGCCGAAGTCCTCGCGGAGGGCATCGAGCGCGTAGCCGCAGTCCTCGACCGTGTCATGGAGGAGTGCTGCGGCGAGTGTCGGTGCCGTCATCCCGAGATCGGCGAGGATGGTCGCCACCGCAAGAGGGTGAGTGATGTATGCCTCGCCGGACCTCCTCTTCTGGTCCCGGTGGAGGTACGCGGCCATCTCGTACGCGCGCTCGATCAGGCGTGCATCGGCCTTGGGGTGGTACTTGCGGAGGGTGCGAAGCAGCGGATCGAGTTCCGGGAAGCTGGGGCGCGATCCCGCGAGCCGCGCGAACCGCGACCGCAGACCCCCGGAATCCGGCGCGGCGAGGGTCGGGGCCGCAGGCGGCGGCTCCGTCGGCAGCGGGTTCTCCTTGGCCAAGACCTCTCCCGAGTCGCGTGGCCTCAGTGTACGGGCGCGTCCCCGTTGAGCAGCGCCGCGACGTCCACGCCCAGCTCGCGCACCCGCACGTTGCCGCCCAGTCCGGGCAGGTCCATGATCACCGCGAGGCTGACGACCTCGGCGCCGGTCCGGCGAACGAGCTCGATGGCCGCGCAGGCCGTCCCACCGGTGGCCAGGACATCGTCGACGATGACGACCCGGCTGCCCGGGCCGGCAGCGTCCTGGTGGATCTCCAGTGCCGCTGTCCCGTACTCGAGGTCGTAGCGCTCGTGATGGACCTCGCCGGGCAGCTTGCCGGCCTTGCGAAGCGTCACGAAACCGGCCCCGAGGTGGTAGGCGAGAGCCGCGGCGTACGGGAATCCACGGGCCTCGACGCCGATGACCAGGTCGATGCGGCCGCGACCCAGGGCAACGGCCATCAGGTCGACGGCGGTACCGAAGGTGATCGGGTCGGCCATCAGGGGCGACAGGTCACGGAACAGCACGCCCGGCTCCGGCCAGTCCGGCACATCGCGCACGCGGGACCACAGCAGTCGCTCGGCGGTCCCGCGATCGAACACGGTCAGCTCTTTCCGCGTTTGGCTCGGGGTTTCCGCTTGGGCTGCTGCCGGGTCGACGATTCGACGCGCGTCGTCGCGTTCGCAGTGGGCGACGTGGGAGCCGCCGCCTCGACCGCTTCGGGAGCCGCCGCGGCGGAGGGGCCGAAGCCCCACGGGACTGCTTGCGGCGTGCGTTGACGCGGGCCGCCAGTGACTTCATCTCCGGCTGCATCTCCTTGAGCTGCGCCAGGAACGGCGTGGCGATGAAGATCGAGGAGTAGGTTCCCGCCGCCATGCCGACTGCCAGCGCGACCGCCAGGTCGAGGAGCGTGCCGGCACCCAGGAAGCCGGCTCCCACGACGATGATGGCGAGCACGGGCAGGAGCGCGACGATCGACGTGTTGATCGACCGGACCAGGGTCTGGTTCACCGCGAGGTTGGCCGATTCGCTGTAGGTCAGGACGGACTGCCCCGTCACACCTCGGGTGTTCTCCTTGACCTTGTCGAAGACCACGACAGTGTCGTACAGGGAGTAGCCGAGAATCGTGAGCAGGCCGATGACCGTCGCGGGTGTGACCTCCAGCCCGGTCAGCGCGTAGATGCCGATGGTGATGACCAGGTCGTGGGCCAGCGCGACGAGGGCGGCCACCGCCATCCGCCACTCGAAGTAGATGGACAAGAACAAGGACACGAGCAGGAGGAACACCACGAGCCCCTGCAGGGCCTTCTTCGAGATCTCCGCGCCCCAGGTGGGGCCGACCACCTGGATCTTGACCTCTTCCTTGGGGATCCCGCAGGCGTCGGCCAGCTGGCCGGCGACGACGGAACTCTCCGCGGCGGTGAGCGCCTCGGTCTGGACCCGCACCGTGCCGCTGGCCGTCTCGGTCACGATGACCTGGGCGCCGGTGGCAGTCTCACCGACGGTGCGCGCCTCCTGCGACGGTGCAGGTGGCGTTCGGCATGGAGAAGTCGGCGCCGCCCCGGAACTCGATGCCCAGGTTGAGCCCTCGGAACGCCAGGGCGCCCACGGACACCAGCAGGATGATCGCCGACACCACGTACCAGGTCTTCCGGCGTCCGACGAAGTCGAAGGACACCTCGCCTGCGTATAGGCGATGCCCAATATTGCGGACCCCGCTCATGAGGACACCTCCTTGCTCGCGGTGCGGCGTCTGGATGCAGTCACGGCGGTTCCGGCGACACTGGCCCCGCCTAGGCGGGCCGCGTCGAGTCCGGTCCACTTGGAGCCCTTCTGCATCCATGCCGAGCGCCCGATGACGACCACGAGCGGATGGGTGAACCAGAAGGCCACGATGACGTCGATGATGGTGGTCAGGCCAAGGACGAAGGCGAATCCGCGCACGCTGCCTACCGACAGCAGGTACAGGACGACCGCCGCCAGCAGGGAGACGAAGTCGGCCGCCAGCAGAGTCCGGCGAGCGCGCACCCAGCCGGTGTCGCATGCCTGGCGCAGGGATCTGCCATCGCGGATCTCGTCTCGGATCCGTTCGAAGTACACGATGAAGGAGTCGGCGGTGATACCGATGGCGACGATGGCGCCTGCCACGCCGGCCAGGCTCAGGGTCAGGCCGATCGTCTTGCTCAGCGCGATGAAGGTCACGTAGAGGATGCCGCCGGCGATGACCAGCGACAGGACCGCGACCACGCCGAGCGCCCGGTAGTACGCGATCAGGTAGATGGCCACGAGGATCAGGCCCAGTAGGCCCGCGATGATCCCGGCTCGCAATTGGTCGTTTCCGACGGTCGGGGACACGGTCGTGATGTCGACCGGCTCCAGGGTCACCGGGAGGGCGCCGTACTTCAGCACGTTGGCGAGGTCACGAGCCTCCTGCGCGGTGAAGTTGCCCTCGATCTGGGCCGATCCGCCGAGGATCGGCTCATTGAACCGAGGTGCGGACGTGACCACTCCGTCGAGGACGATCGCGAAGGCGTTGCACGGGTTGGCACCCTCGATTCCACACTCGGGGAGCGCCGACAGGCGCGTGGACGCATCGGCCAGCGCCTTGGCCCCCTCCGCGTCGAAGTCCAAGGACACGACCCAGCCGACGCCGCCCTGCGGCAGCACGGCGTTGGCGCCGGTCACGTTGGTGCCCTGGATGAACGCCGGCTCGAGGTTGTACTTCGCCGCGCCGGTCACCTCGCAGGTGCCGAGCCACTTGGACGGGTCATCCGGTCGTCCACCCGTGAAGTTGATGGGGTCCGTGCAGTCGAGTGCGTCGATCTGCTGCTGGAACTCAGGAGTGTTCTCGTCGGCCTGGATCAGGTCCGGGGCGGGTGCTGCCTCAGCTGACGCACCCGGAGAGGCGCTCGCCGACGATTCTGCGGACGGCGAGGGCGCGGCAGACGAAGACGCGCTCAGGGGACGGGCTCGGTGACGGGCTGGCGGACGGCTCGGGCGTCGCCTGCGGCGGACGGCACCGTCGCCGCGACCGGGCTGTAGAGCCCCCACACCGGTCGGAAGTCCAGCAGTGCCGTCCGCTGGACCAGATCGACGACGCGGTCCTGGTTGACGCCCGGCACCGAGACGATGATGACCGCTCCGTCTCCGGATCCCTGGGTGGTCACCTCGGCCTCGGCGACCCCGAGCCCGTCGACGCGCTGACGGATGATGGCCACCGTCTGCTGAAGCTGCTCGTCGGTGATGCTGGTGCCCTCGGTGACCGGATTGGGCTTCAGGATGACCTGGGTGCCACCCTGCAGGTCGAGACCCAGCTTGATCGAGGTGTCCGTGCCCGGCCAGAAGGCGATCGTCGACATGGCGACCACGAGGACGGCGAGGGCAAGGAGCAGCCTGCCCGGCTTGCTGCTGGACGGTGGCGCCACGGTGCTCCTTCTGGAAGTACGAGATCGTCAAGACGTGCAGGCACTGCAGGCCACCTTCGAGAGGCGGCCACGGCAACGCTGCGTCAGTCTACGGGTGGTTCCGCGTCGGGAGTCTCGCGCACGGTGGTGTCGGTGAGTTCACCGGGTGCGTCGATCACGCGGGCGACGGCGGCCGGAAGGATCCGCAGGAACACGCCCGGCGACACCTCCAGGCTGATCTGCTCGTCGGTCACGACCGCCACCGTGCCGAAGATGCCGGCCGTGGTCATGATCTCGACGCCCGGCTGCAGGGCCGCGGCGAGCTGCTCCTGCTGCCGCTGGCGCTGCTTTCCCGGGCGGATGATCAGAAAGTAGAAGGCGGCACCGGCCCCGACGATCAAGAGCAGGCTGAACGGATCCACGAGCATCTCCCTGGGTCTGCCGCACGGCGGCGCGGTCACATGAGGCTACTCCAGGGTGGTCAGGCGAGGTCGAGGGCCTGCTGATCGCCGTCGTTCGCCGGCGGCTCCAGACCCGCGTGCCGCCAGGCCGCTGGCGTGGCCATCCGCCCCCGCGGGGTGCGCATGAGCATGCCCAGGCGCACGAGGAACGGCTCCGACACGGTCTCGATGGTCTCGGGCTCCTCGCCGACCGCCACCGCCAGCGTGGACAGTCCCACCGGGCCGCCGCCGAAGCGACTCACGAGGGCGTCGAGGACCGCCTGGTCGATGCGGTCCAGCCCCAGGGCGTCCACCTCGTACAGCTCCAGCGCGGCCCGGGCGCTGCCCCGGTTGACGATCCCGTCTCCGTGGATCTGCGCCCAGTCCCGTACCCGCCTCAGCAGTCGATTGGCGATCCGTGGGGTCCCCCGGCACCGGCCGGCGATCTCGGAGACGCCCTCGGCGTCCACCGGGACGCTCAGCAGGCCGGCCGAGCGGGCGATGATCACCTCGAGGTCGCCGCTGTCGTAGAAGTCCAGGTGCGCCGTGAAGCCGAACCGGTCCCTGAGCGGGCTCGGCAGCAGGCCCGCGCGGGTCGTGGCACCGACGAGAGTGAAGGGCTCGATGTCGATCGGGATCGCCGTGGCGCCCGGGCCCTTCCCCACCACGACGTCGATCCGGAAGTCCTCCATGGCCAGATAGAGCAGCTCCTCCGCGGCGCGTGCGGTGCGGTGGATCTCGTCGATGAACAGCACCTCCCCCGCCTGCAGGCTGGACAGGACCGCGGCCACGTCGCCCGCGTGCTGGAGCGCCGGGCCCGCCGTCATGCGCAGCGGGGCGCCCAGTTCCGTGGCGATGATGCTGGCCAGGGTGGTCTTGCCGAGCCCGGGTGGCCCGCTGATCAGGACATGATCAGCCGCGCGCCCACGCCGATTTGCCGCCTCCAGGACCAGCCCCAGCTGGGACTTGACGCGCTCCTGGCCGATGAACTCCGCGAGCGTGCCGGGTCGCAGCGCCCCTTCGACGAGGGCATCATCGGGGTCAGACTCGGCGTTCAGCGTCACGATCGGTCCATTCCACGCAGGGCCGCCTTCAGCAGGGCACCGATGTCGGCACCCGGCCCCTCCTGGGTTGCCTGGCTGGCCAGCGTCGGGTCGATCGCCGCGACCCCGGCTTCGGCTTCGCGGGCCGACCATCCCAGCGACATGAGCCCCGCCGCCACCGCCTGCTGCCAGCCGCCGGTGGCACCGGGGGACGCCGGTCGATCGGACGGTGCCGCCGTGGATGGCCCGAGGCGGTCGGCCAGCTCGAGGATGAGTCGCTGCGCCCCCTTGCGACCGATTCCCGGGACCTTCGTGAGCGCGGACTCGTCACCATTGACGACCGCGGCTCGCAACTCGTCCGGCGACAGCGTGCCGAGCAGGGCAAGGGCGATGCGAGGCCCGATTCCGCTCACCGTCTGCACTTGCTCGAAGACCGTCCGCTCGTCGGGATCGATGAACCCGTAGAGCGTCCAGCCGTCCTCGCGCACCACCATCGTCGTCATCAGTTCGACGTGCTCCCCGTGGCGTACCGCCAGGGCGGTGCCGGGGGTGCAGAGCACCGTGACTCCGACGGAGCCGAGGTCGACCACCAGCTGGTCGACCCGGGTCTGGACCACGGTTCCTCGGACGAAGGAGATCATCGTGCGGCGGCCACTGCCTGATCGATCCGCCGTTGTGCCGGTCCACGCCACAGCTGACAGATCGCGATGGCAAGGGCGTCCGCGGCATCCGCCGGCTTCGGCGGACCCGGGAGGCGCAGGAGACGGGTCACCATGGACGTGACCTGTGGCTTGTCGGCACGACCGCTGCCCGTGACTGCCGCCTTGACCTCCGTCGGCGTATGCAGCGCCACGGGGATGCCACGCTGGCCGGCGATCAGCAGGCCCATCGCGGCTGCCTGGGCGGTTGCCATGGCCGTGCGCACGTTGTGCTGGCTGAACACCCGTTCGATGGCGATCGCATCGGGGGCGAACTCGTCGACGAGCGCGGCCAGCGCCGCCTCAACGGCGGCCAGCCGTAGTTCGAGGGCGGCGTTCGCATCAGTGCGGATCACCCCGACATGGACCGCGGTAAGCGGGACCCCGGGACCCCCGTCGACCACGGCCGTTCCGCACCGCGTCAGGCCGGGGTCGATGCCCAGAACCCGCATCGGCCACCTCCTGTACCCGCGACCCGCCCACGGGTCCGCGATCGCGGCGAACGGGCTGTCCGAACACCTGTTCGGAAGGCTAGTGGTAGGGGCCGTCAGTCCGCGGCAGCCGGGGGCGAGCGCCTAGGGCGTGTCGTCGGTCGGATCCGCGTACCGGTCCGCCGCCCCGACCGCCGAGCCGGTGACGGCCGCGAACCCCGCTCGGAGGTCCTCGACGAGTGCATCGGGGTCGGTGATGGCGCGGTCATCCGTGGACAGCCCGATGAAGGCCGAGCCGTCGTAGGTCACCATCGTGATGTTCGCGGCGGACCCGATGGTCGCCACCAGTGGGTAGGCCGCCAGCATCCTCGCGCCGGCGAGGTACAAGGGGATGGGAGGGCCCGGCACGTTGCTCGTCGTCACGTCCGACGTCTGGGCGGCCTGGGCGAGCACGGGCACGGGGACCAGCCAGCTGACCTCGGCCAGCGGGTCGGCCAGGCGGATCGCAGGTTCCTCGCGCCACCGAGCGACCAGTGCGTGCGCGGCGTCCATGAGCTCCACGGACGTGAGGCCGGCGATCGGGATCGGGAAGCGGGCGATGCTCACGGCGTTGGACGCCTGAGCGCTGCGGTCTCCGGCGTCACCGCGCAGGCTGATGGGCACATTGACGCGAAGTTCCTCCACCAGCACGCCGTGCCGTCGGTGATACGCGTCCATGCCGAGGGCGATCGCCGCCATGAAGGCGTCATTCACGCTGTGCCCGTGCTCCTTGGCAGCTCCCCGGATGCCCTCGAACGGAAGCTCGAAGGCAGCGAACCGGTACGTCGAGCCCCGGCCGACCATCACCGGGGACATCGGGCCGTCGGGCACCGACGCGACGCGACCGATCGAGGTGACCGTCCGCCATGCGGCGTCCCACGTGTCGCGAGTCTCGGTCACCGTCCCCTTGGCGAGATCGAGCGCGCCACGCACAGTGGACACGGCCAGATCCGTCCCTCGCCGCAGATTGTCAGCGAGATTCGCGTAGGTGACGTCCCGAACGCCGACGTCCTCCGCCTCGGGCACCGGCGGCGGAGGTGCCTCCTCGGGATCAGGGTCCGGACCGAACTCGAACAGGCTCAGGCCCATCATCACAGTCGCCTGGCCATCTGCGATCGAGTGGTGGAGCTTGAGCAGGAAGGCCGCCTGCCCGTCCGGCAGTCCCTCGATCAGGGCCGCCTCCCACAACGGGCGGTTGTGGTCGAAGTCCGTGAGGCTCATCCGACGGGCGTCCTCGAGCAACGCCTGCCAGCCGGTGCCCTCGGGCAGGCGATACCGGCGCAGATGGAAGTCGAGGTCGAAATCGGGATCCACGGCCAGCCTCGGAGCCGAGAAGCCGAGGGCGCCGTAGAGCGGTCGCATGCGTAGGGCGGGCACGAACAACGTCAGCCGCTCGATGCGACTTCGCAGCCTGGACCAGTCCGGCGTCCGGTCCAGGACCGTGAGGGCAAGGACCGTCGACCGCATCGTCGGGTCACCGCTCGCCGTGCGGAACGTTGCGGCGTCCCAGCCGCGCATCTGGGTGCCCACGTACTCGTTCATCGTCAGCCGACCGCTTCCATGATCTCGTCGCTCACGTCGAAGTTCGCATAGACATTCTGGACGTCGTCACTGTCCTCGAGCGCCTCGATGAGGCGGAACACCTTGCGGGCGCCATCCTCGTCGAGGTCGACGCTCACGCTCGGCAGGAAGTTCGCCTCCGCGGACTCGTAGTCGAGCCCCGCCTCCTGGATGGACTGTCGCACTGCCACAAGGTCGGTGGCCTCGGAGACGATCTCGTAGGACTCGCCGAGGTCGTTGACCTCCTCTGCGCCGGCGTCGAGCACCACCATGAGGACGTCGTCCTCAGTGACACCGTCCGCCTTGGGGACGATGACGACCCCCTTGCGGGCGAACAGGTACGAGACGGACCCGGGGTCCGCCATGGTCCCGCCGTTGCGGGTCAGTGCCACCCGGACGTCCGTCGCCGCACGATTGCGGTTGTCCGTGAGGCACTCCACGAGGAGCGCGACCCCGTTGGGTCCGTAGCCCTCGTACATGATCGTCTGCCAGTCCGCTCCGCCGGCCTCGGCGCCCGAGCCTCTCTTGACCGCTCGCTCGATGTTGTCCAGCGGGACCGAGTTCTTGCGGGCCTTCTGGACGGCGTCGTAGAGCGTGGGGTTGCCGTTGACGTCGCCTCCACCCATGCGGGCCGCGACCTCGATGTTCTTGATCAGGCGCGCGAAGAGCTTGCCTCGCCGGGCGTCGACAACCGCCTTCTTGTGCTTGGTGGTTGCCCACTTGGAGTGGCCGCTCATGCCTGATCCCTCACCATCTCGACGAACAACTCGTGTACTCGCACGTCCCCCGTGAGTTCGGGGTGGAACGCGGTGGCCAGCAGCGGGCCCTGGCGGACCGCAACGATCGTACTCTCGTCCGCACCTCGGGAGACTCGCGCGAGAACTTCGACAGCGGACCCGACCGACTCGACCCAGGGGGCCCGGATGAACACCGCCGGGAAGGGGGCCGGCCCGAGTGCCGACATCGTCAGGTCGACCTCGAAGGAGTCCACCTGGCGGCCGAAGGCATTGCGGCGAACCGTCATCTCGATCCCGCCCACCGTCTCCTGATCCGGGCGGGCGTCCGTGACGCGGTCGGCGAGCATGATCATCCCGGCGCACGATCCGTACATCGGCATCCCGGACCTTCGGGCATCCCGCAGTGGCTCCATCGGCCGTCGAGGATCGCGAGTCTGGACATGGTGGTCGACTCCCCGCCTGGGATGACGAGAGCCTCGACCGACGCCAGGGCCCGCGCACTGCCGACCGCGACCGCCCGGGCTCCACAGGCCTCGAGCACGCGCAGGTGCTCCCGGACGTCCCCCTGGATGGCGAGGACGCCAACGACGGGAGGGGTCACCAGCCCCGGTCCTCCAGGCGATGGTGCACCGGCAGATCCGCGACATTGATCCCGACCATGGCCTCGCCCAGCCCACGCGAAACCTCGGCGAGGACGTCCGGCTCGTTGAAGTGCCGGGTCGCGCGCACGATGGCCGAGGCACGCTTGAAGGCATCCTCGGGAGTGGCGGCCCCGCTGCCGCTCTTGAAGATGCCGGACCCGACGAACACGCCATCCGCACCCAGCTGCATCATCATCGCCGCATCGGCGGGTGTGGCGATGCCGCCCGCGGTGAACAGCACGACGGGCAGCGAACCGAGCCTGGCGACCTCGGCGACGAGGGCGTAGGGAGCCTGCAGCTCCTTGGCCGCGACGTACAGCTCGTCCTCCGCCATGGAGGAAAGGCGGTTGATCTCCGCTCGGATCGTGCGCATGTGGGTCACGGCGTTGGAGACGTCGCCGGTGCCCGCCTCGCCCTTGGAGCGGATCATCGCGGCGCCCTCGTTGAGACGCCGCAGCGCCTCGCCGAGGTTGGTGGCCCCGCAGACGAAGGGCACGGTGAACTGCCACTTGTCGATGTGGTTGGCGTAGTCGGCCGGCGTGAGCACTTCCGACTCGTCGATGTAGTCGACCCCGAGGGACTGGATCACCTGGGCCTCGACGAAGTGCCCAATGCGAGCCTTGGCCATGACCGGGATCGAGACCTGGGCGATGATCCCGTCGATCATGTCCGGGTCGGACATGCGCGAGACGCCGCCCTGGGCGCGGATGTCGGCCGGCACCCGCTCGAGGGCCATGACCGCGACGGCTCCTGCATCCTCGGCGATCTTGGCCTGCTCGGGCGTGACCACGTCCATGATGACGCCGCCCTTGAGCATCTCGGCCATGCCTCGCTTGACGCGATCCGTACCGACGACCGGGGACACGTCCGACACTTCGACCTCGCATGTTGGCTGAAAAGGGCACGGCATCGCGCCGTGCGAACGCTGCAAATCCTACGGCCTGCCGTGCCGTTCGCACCCACCGCGGGCGACGAAGCGGCTCAGCGGGCAGAGAGGCCGGCCGGAATGGAGTCGTCCATCTCCCACGTCTCAGGCCACGGCGTGTGGCCGGCGAGGCGGAACAGGCGAACCATCCGCTGCCGGCGCAGCTGGCGACAGGCGCGAACCGCGTCGTTGTGGAAACGACGCGACAGCTCCACCCGACGGCACGCGGCGTCCAGTTCGTCCAGGATGTCGGCAGACGCGGGCATCGTCTTGACCTCGGCAAGGTCCTCGGGGTCTAGCGCCGCCATGAGCGCGGCGGTGAGATCGGACTCGGCGAGGGCGTGCTCGTCGGGGCTGAGGTCGGCAGACGTGCGTGCGTGGTGCGCGGCTGAGCCCAGCAGCAGGCTGGAGGCCGGGTCCAGCAACTGGCCCGCGGCCAGCTCCAGTGAGACGGACGAACGCCTCAAGAGCTGCGCGTCCAGCGCGAGCATGGACGTGTCGATCCGACGATGCAGGTGATCCAGCCGGCCGGCGGTCATGCTGAGGTAGAACCCACCGAGAAGCACCACCACGAACGCGAGGCCCCCCAGCACTGCCCAGCCGTTCATCCGACGTCTCCGCGGGTGCTCAACCGCCCCACGAGCTGACCCCGCAGGTCCTCGGTGACCTTCTCCCCCGGCATGTGGACGCTGTCGTAGACCGCGATGACGTCGTCCACGACGCGGTCCCAGTCGAACTGCCGGACGCGCGACATCGGCCGCGGCAACGTAGCGCGCCCGCAGGTCCGGCTGTCCGAGCAGGTCGACGAGACCGGCCGCGAGGGCCGATGAGTCCTGGTTGGGGAAGATCCGCCCGCAGGCCCCGTCCTCCAGAACCCGCCGGAAGGCCGGCAGGTCGGAGGCGATCACCGCAGCCTGCGCCGACATCGCCTCGGCGAGCACGATCCCGAACGACTCCCCGCCGGTGTGCGGCGCGACGTACACGTCGACCGACCTCAGCGCCCGAGCCTTGTCGTCGTCGCTGACTCGGCCAAGGAACCGGACATTCTCCAGGACCCCTGAGGGGATCAGGGCACGCTGCTCCTCGACGTCACCTGGGCCGGCGATGAGGATCTGCACGTCGGGCACGGCTGCCACGACCGTGGGCAGGGCGCCCACGAGGACGTCAAGGCCCTTGCGCGGCTCGTCCATCCGGCCGAGGAAGAGCAGCGATGGCCGAGTCGGGTCGACGTCGGGAAGCCGGTCGAGGGAGGCGAAGGCGGCGACCCGGACACCGTTGGGAATGAGGACGGCGTCGCCGCCCATGTGGGTCACGAGAGTCCGACGGGCATCCTCGCTCACCGCGATCCGCCCCCGCACCTTCTCCATCGCGGTCTGCCCGATGTAGTACCCGGCCGACATGATCCGGGAACGGTCGTGCGAGGAGTGCCACGTCGCCACGATGGGGCCCCGCGCCACCCAGAGCGCGATGATCGAGACGCTCGGCGCGACCGGCTCGTGCACGTGCAGCACGTCGAAGTCGCCTGCGCGGATCCACGCCCGGACCCGCCGGGTGGCCTTGACCCCGAAGCTGAGCCGGGCAACGGATCCGTTGTACCGGATCGCGATGGGTCGACCGCCATCCGCCACCCAGGGCGGGAGCTCAGCGGGGTCGTCCACGGGGGCCAGCACACTGACCTCGTGACCATGGTCGGTGAGCGCCACGGCCAGGTCGGCGACATGCGTGCGCACTCCGCCGGGGACGTCCCAGGCGTAGGGGCAGACGAGGCCGACCTTCACGACGCTGAGCCGTCGGCCGACGCAGCATTCCCAGTCGACACCCCCGGAGCCCGGACTGCACCGGCAGCCGGTCCGCGGGACCGGCCCCGAGACGGATCCAGGTCAGCCAGCCATACGGGCTGCATCATGTGCCAGTCGGTGCCGTGCTCGCGAATACTCGCCTCGAAGGCTTCGGCGATCCCCTGGGTGATGGCGGTGATCTTCTCCTCACGGGTCCCCGACGTCGGGATGGGGATCGGGTCGAACACGCGCCCCAGGGCACGTGCCTCGTCGTACCAGAGGCCGACCGGGAGTACGGGCGCACCCGTGAGCAGCGCAAGAACGGCCGGGCCGGCCGGGAGCGAGGCCGGCTCGCCGAAGAGGTCGACGACCACCCCGTTCCGTCCGATGTCGCGATCACCCATCAGTGGGACCAGCCGGCCCGCCTTCAGGCGCCGTGCGAGCACGCGGATGATGTCGGCCTCGCCGGTCGGCAGGATCTCCATGCCGAGGGACTCGCGGTAGGCCACGAAGCGCTCATAGAGGCCTTCGGGCTTGAGTCGCTCGGCGACGGTGGTCAACCCGCCGTACCGAAGGCAGCCCCAAGCGCCCGCGGTGTCCCAGTTCCCGCCGTGGTTCACGACCATGAGGGCACCGGTCTCGGAGGCCATGGCCGCGTCCATCAGCTCGTGGCGATCGAGCGAGAAGGAGTTCGAGACCCGCTCGGGCGACCAGGTCGGGAGCCGGAAGGTGTCGCACCAGTAGCGCAGGTAGCTGCGCATGCCCTCACGACTGAGGTCACGCAGGTCGGACGAATCGGCTTCCGGGTAGATGCGCGCCAGGTTCCGCTCGAACTGGACGATGCCCGAACCGCGCTTGCGCCACAAGGCGTCCGCGGCCTGACGGAACGTCGCGTAGGCCGCCTTCTCGGGCAGCCACTTGACGACACTCCAGCCGACGGCGAACGCCCACTCGGTTGCGGCGTCACTGGCGCCGCCGATCAGGCGGCGCGGTCGCGCCCGGCCTTCCTCACCCATGCGTCCCCGGATCCGCGGACGGGCGCAGCTGCGCGCGCACGGTCAGCATGCGCTGGCCGATGGTGAAGAGTCCGAGAGCGCCGAGCAGCCACAGCGCGATCGGCAGCACGTAGGGCACGCCGAAGCCCGTGAGCAGCGCGGCGATCGCCGCGACGATGAGACGTTCTGCGCGTTCCGCGATTCCCACGTTGGCCGTGGCTCCGACAGCCTCGGCGCGTGCCTTGGAATAGGAGGTCACCTGCCCGGTGACCAGGGCGAGGGTGGCGGCCGCAGTGATCCACGGCTGGCCGTTGAAGGCCCCGTACAGCGCGAGCCCACCGAAGATCGCCCCATCGGAGAGGCGGTCGAGCGTCGCGTCAAGGAAGTTGCCCCACGGTCCAGACGTGCCCGCCATCCGGGCCATCGTGCCGTCCAGGAGGTCGCTGAGCGTGAGGACGAAGAGCAGCAGCACGGCCAGGACGAACCAGCCCTGCGGGAGGAAGACGAGCGCAACCGTCACGGCACCGGCGGTTCCCGCGAGCGTGACGGCATCGGGCGACACGTGCAGTCGCAGGAGCAGACGCGCCACCGGATCGACCGCTCCGCTGACCACCTTGCGCGCAGCCGGGTTGTTCAGCACGGGCCGATGCTATCGGCAGCGCCCGTGCCTCCCGAGGGCTGCGCCGGGGGTCGCGCGCTAGGTTGCTTCCTGCCTCCGGCAGGGTGGAGGCTTGCCGGAAACCGACGAAGGAGCCCAGCACATGGCCGAGAAGCGATCCGACCGCAAGCCCGGAGCCGCCCCCACCGCATCATCGCCGGACCGGATCCGCAATGTGGTCCTCGTTGGCCCGGCTGGCTCAGGCAAGACGTCGTTGATGGAGTCGCTACTCCATGCCGCCGGGGTCACCTCCCGCCGCGGATCCGTCGAGGACGGGACCACCGTGGGCGACTACGACCCGGTAGCCATCCGCCAGAAGCGCTCGGTGAACCTGTCGGTCGCATCCCTCTCGTGGAAGGACGCGGTCGTCAACCTGATCGACACCCCCGGGTATGCAGACTTCACCGGAGAGCTCCGCGCGGGTCTGCGCGGGGCGGACGCGGCGCTGTTCGTCGTGTCGTCGGTGGACGGCGTTGATGCCAGCACCGCTCGACTCTGGGACGAGTGCGAGGCGGTGTCGATGCCGCGAGCCGTCGTCGTGACGAATCTGGACAAGGAACGTGCGGACTTCGATGAGACCGTCGCCGTCTGCCAGCGCGTGTTCACCGGCGGCGGCGGCATCCTGCCGATCTTTCTTCCGCTTCATGGCGACGACGGAACCGTCGCCGGGTTCATCGATCTCCTCGACGAGGAGATGTGGGACTGGAGCTCCGGCTCGGTCGACGTCCGGGCTGCCGAGGACGAGCACCGGTCGCTCGTCGACTCAGCGCGCAGTGAGTTGATCGAGGGCATCATCACGGAGTCGGAGGACGAGTCGCTCATGGAGCGATTCATCGGAGGCGAGCACGTCGACATCGAGCTACTGACGACTGACCTGGAGCGGGCCGTCGCTCGCGGGCACTTCCACCCGGTCACCGGTCATGCGGTGACGGCCGCCAACGTCGGCTCGGAGCTCATTCTCGATCTCATCGTCCGCGGGTTCCCGTCGCCGGTCGAGCACCCCCTGCCCACCGTGACCAGCATCGACGGGTCGGCAGCAGCACCGCTGACGGCGGATCCCAGCGGATCGCTGTGCGCCGAGGTCATCAAGACCACGAGCGATCCGTACGTCGGGAAGGTGTCCATCGTCCGCGTCTTCTCGGGAACACTCACCAGCGACGCCGTCGTGCACGTGTCCGGCCACTTCGGTGACGACTCGGGGCACCAGGATCACGATGTCGACGAGCGGATCGGTCACCTGACGACGATGCTCGGCAGCCAGCACACCGATATCGACGCTGCCATCGCCGGCAGCATCGTCGCGGTCAGCAAGCTCACCCGCGCGGAGACCGGAGACACGCTGTCCTCCCCCGAGCAGCCGCTGCTGATGGACCCGTGGCTGATGCCCCTGCCCCTCCTGCCGGTCGCCATCACCGCGCACAGTGCCGGAGACGAGGACAAGCTCGGCACCGCGCTGGCCCGCATCGCGGCCGAGGATCCGACGCTGAGGATCGAGCACCCGGAGGAGACCGGGCAGATCGTGCTGTGGACCTTGGGCGAAGCGCACGCCGATCTCATCGTCGACCGCCTCAAGTCGCGCTACGGCGTCGCCGTGGACGCCACGGAGGTGCAGGCCTCACTGCGCGAGACCTTCGCCTCGAGCGCCAGCGGCAATGGCCGTCTGGTGAAGCAGTCCGGCGGCCATGGGCAGTACGCCGTCGTGGATATCACCGTCGAGCCACTGGATGCCGGGAGCGGATTCGAGTTCGTCGACAAGATCGTCGGCGGCGCCATCCCGCGGCAGTACATCCCGTCGGTGGAGAAGGGCGTACGCCTGCAGATGGCGCAGGGGGTGGCGGCCGGCTTCCCCGTCGTCGATATCCGGGTGACGCTCCTGGAGGGCAAGTTCCACTCGGTCGACTCGTCGGACATGGCCTTCCAGACCGCCGGCGCACTGGCCCTGAAGGACGCCGCCGCCAAGACGACCATCAATCTGCTCGAGCCGATGGTCACGCTGACGGTCAGCGTGCCCGACGACCATGTGGGTGCCGTCATTGCCGACGTGTCCACCCGCCGCGGCCAGATCCGGGGCACCACGTCGCTTCCGGGTGGCCGGTCGCAGGTCGTGGCCGAGGTGCCGGAGTCGGAGATCTCCCGCTACGCCATCGACATCCGCAGCATCACGCACGGGACCGGCGACTTCACCCGGGAGATGTCCGGATACGCACCTGTCCCGCCGAACATCGCGAAGAAGCTGCTCGAGGACTGACCGAGGCGGGAGCGTCAGACCGACGGCCAGGGGCCGGCCGCGCGACCGGTGGCCGTGGCGACGAGTTCGTCGTCCGGAGACCCGCCGAACCGCAGGCGCCAGTGCTGCTCGGTGAGCGGGCGATAGCGGTGCTCCGCGCCGCGGATCTCCACGACGTCGCCCGTTTCCACCAGCACGCTCACCACGCCGTCGAGCGTGACGAACTCCATGATGCCTTCGCCCGACGCAACGACGTGCACCTCGTCGACGGCGTTCACGTGCCAGGCACCCATGCCGGAGTCCACGTCGTCAGGGACGGGGATGTCGACCTCAGCGCGGATGTGGCGGACGTTCGCGGGCAGAACGGCGGCGACCACCTCCGACGGGGCGTCCCCGTCGGCGCCGACGCGGTGCAGGCGTACACCCGCAGCCGCCAGCACCTCGCGCCACTCGTCGTCGAATCGATCGATCGCTCGTGCCATGTCAGTCCGCCTCCCACGCTGCTGCCAGCAGGTCTCGGGTGTCGTTGAGGAGCTGAGGGATGACCTTCGTCCCGCCGATGATCGGCATGAAGTTGGAGTCGCCGCCCCAGCGGGGCACGACGTGCTGGTGCAGGTGACCGGCGATGCCCGCCCCCGACACTGAACCCTGGTTCATGCCGACATTGAAACCGTGGGCTCCGGAGACCTCGCGGACCACGCGCATCGCCTTCTGGGTGAAGGCACCCAGCTCCGCCACCTCGGACTCCGTCAGGTCTGGGTAGTCAGCGACATGGCGGTAGGGGCAGATCATGAGGTGGCCGGAGTTGTACGGGTAGAGGTTCAGCACCCCGTAGACCTCCCTGCCCCGGGCGAACACCAGGCCCTCGTCGACGGGGAGCTCGGGGGCCCGGCAGAACGGGCACTGCTCCCCCGCCTCCTGGTCGCTCGGCTTGCCCTCGCCGCGCAGGTAGACCATGCGATGCGGGGTGTAGAGCCGATCCCAGGAGTCGGTCACGTCAGACCTGCACGCGGGCGGCGACCGCCTCGACGATCTCGTCGATGGCCGCATCGACGGGGACGCCGTTCTTCTGGGTGCCGTCCCGGTACCGGAAGGACACCGCGTCCGCTGCTACGTCATCGTCCCCGGCGATCAGCATGTACGGCACCTTCGACCGCTGGGCGTTGCGGATCTTCTTCTGCATGCGATCGTCGGCCGTGTCGACCTCGACGCGGATCCCACGAGCGCGCAGTCGATCCGCGACGTCGGCGAGGTACGCGTTGTGCGTGTCCGTCACGGGGATGGCCACGACCTGCACCGGTGCGAGCCAGGGCGGGAAGGCGCCGGCATAGTGCTCGAGGAGCACGGCGAAGAACCGCTCGATGGATCCGAAGAGCGCCCGATGGATCATGATCGGCCGCTGACGGGTTCCGTCGGCGCCCTGATACTCCAGATCGAATCGCTGCGGCAGCTGGAAGTCGACCTGGATCGTGGACATCTGCCAGGTCCGACCGATGGCATCCTTGGCCTGCACCGAGATCTTCGGCCCATAGAACGCGGCGCCACCCTCATCGAGCACGAACTCGAGTCCCTGCTTCTCGGCAGCGAGCCTGAGAGCCTCCGTCGCCTCCGCCCATTCCTCGTCGGTCCCCACTGACTTCTCGGGTCACGCGTGGACAGCTCGAGGTAGAAGTCGTTCAGGCCGTAGTCGCGAAGCAGGTTGAGGGTGAAGGTCAGGAGGCTGTCCAGCTCGCCGGGCATCTGCTCCTTGGTGCAGTAGATGTGGGCGTCGTCCTGGGTGAAGCCGCGTGCCCGGGTGAGGCCCTGGACGACGCCGGACTTCTCGTACCGGTACACGGTCCCGAACTCGAACAGTCTCAGCGGCAGTTCGCGATAGGACCGGCCGCGCGCGGAGAAGATCAGGTTGTGCATCGGGCAGTTCATGGGCTTGAGGTAGTAGTCGGCACCCTGTCGACGCACGTGCCCGTCGACGTCCACGTCGGCATCGAGCTGCATCGGCGGGTACATGCCCTCGGCGTACCAGTCCAGATGGCCGGACTTCTCGAAGAGCGCACCCTTGGTGATGTGCGGGCTGTTGACGAACTCGTAGCCGCCCTGCTCGTGCGCCTTGCGCGAGTAGTCCTCCATCACCCGTCGAACGACGCCGCCCTTCGGGTGGAACACGGCCAGACCGGAGCCGATCTCCTCGGGGAAGCTGAACAGGTCGAGCTCGGAGCCCAGCTTGCGGTGGTCTCGCTTCTCGGCCTCCTCGAGGAAGTCCAGGTGCGCGCGCAGGGCGTCCTTGGACGGCCACGCAGTGCCGTAGACGCGCTGCAGCTGCTCGTTGCTCTGGTCCCCCAGCCAGTAGGCCGCTGCCGTCCGCATCAGCTTGATCGCGTTCGGGGGGATGTAGCGCGTGTCCGGCACGTGGGGTCCCCGACACAGGTCCCCCCAGCAGCGCTCGCCGCTCCGGGCATCCAGGTTGTCGTAGATGGTGAGCTCGGCCCCGCCGACCTCCATGACATCGGCCCCGCCATCGCTGCCGATCAGGCGCAGCTTGTACGGCTCGGCCGCCAGCTCGCGAACCGCTTCACCCTCGGTCACCACGCGTCGGGAGAACCGCTGGCCGGACTTCAGGATCGCCACCATGCGCTTCTGCAGCTCGGCGAGGTCCTCGGGGGTGAACGGTGTCTCGACGTCGAAGTCGTAGTAGAAGCCGTCCTTGATCGGCGGGCCGATGCCCAGCTTCGCCTCGGGGAAGGCGTCCTGCACGGCCTGCGCGAGCACGTGCGCCGTGGAGTGCCGCAGGACGGCCAGGCCCTCGGGGGTGTCGACAGTGACGGGCTCGACGACGTCTGCGTCGGTGACCTCAGTGGCAAGGTCGCGCAATTCGCCATTGATACGAGCGACCACGACCGACCGGTCGCCGCCCACCAGGTCCATGGCGGTTGTGGCCACCGGTCTACTCCTCATCGAGACGCTGCCGGGTGGGCAGCACGGGGGGATGACTTCGGTGGGCGATACTGGGTTCGAACCAGTGACCCCTCGCGTGTGAAGCGAGTGCTCTACCACTGAGCCAATCGCCCGAAGGGCACAAACTCTACCTCAGCGCCCCTCGCTCCAGCGCGAGCACCGCACATCGGCGATCTTTCGGGCCTACCATCGAACTACCAGCATCGTTGTGGAGGTCGTCATGTCCCAGCGCATCCTCGCCGCCGTCGTCGCAGCAGCCACCGCGGTCACCATGTCGGTCCTCGCGGCCCCTTCCTCGTCGGCCGCGTCCGTCACCAGTTCGATCAGCTTCACGTCGGGCGCGACCGCCCAGATCGGCTCCTACAACTGGCTGAGCGTGGCTATCGGGACATCTGACGGTTCCACCCGCCCCAGCGGCGGGGTTCAGTTCTTCAACACCGATGGCCAGCTGGTCGGATCGGCGAGCACGAGCGCCTCCGGAACGGCTGGAGCGACCGCGAGCATCCCCTGGGTCCCAACGGAGGAGAAGACGTACTCGTTCAACGCAACCTTCATCTCCGACAACGCAAACGTCTCCGGCTCGTCCACGAGTGTCCCGATCACGATCCAGGCGACGCCGAACGGGCAGGTGGTCTCCATCGCCGCGACGCAGATGTACCAGGGCATCCCGACCACGCTGGTCGCCACCGTCTACCCGTCGACTCTCCAGGGCTCCGTGGCGTTCTCGGTCAACGAGCTGAAGTACGGCACCGGACCGTCCGTCCCGATCGTGAACGGATCCGCCAGCCAGACCTTCATCCCGACCGGACGCGGCTGGCAGCAGTTCATCGTCAGCTTCACCGCGTCGAACGCTCCCGGCGTGCAGGGCGCCACCTCGCAGTGGGTCAACGTCCTGCCCCCGCTCGGCACAGATGACATCTCCCTGAGCCCGACGCCGACCACCCTTGCCAACGGCCAGTCCGTCGACATCATCGCCACGACGACCGCCGGTGCTGCCGCGACACTGACCGCGGCAGGCGGGTGCACGCTGGTCGGCGACACCCTCACGGCGACCGCCGGGTCGGGCACCTGCACGGTGACCGGCACCTCCCCCTCGACCGGCGGGTACCTCGGCGTGACCGAGACCTGGCCGGTGACCCTCACGGCGGGAAGGCAGACGGCAACCATCAGTGCGCCGGCCTCGGGCAACCTCAAAGTCGGGCGCACCGTGACGCTCTCCAAGTCGAGCCAGCGCACCAATGCCGGCCAGCGGATCACGTGGAAGGTCACGAAGGGCGCCAAGGTCTGCTCGGTGAAGACCAAGTCCGGAACGTCGCCGGCTGACGATGAACACCTCGGGACGGTGCGTCGTGCGCGGCACGGCACCGGCCGTCGCCGGTGAGTGGTTCGCCTACTCCACGACACGGACGTATCGCGCGAAGTAGCCGATCCCGATCCGCGCGTGGGCAGGATTCCGCGCGTCGACAGGGATAGCGTGGACTCACCTCCAGTAGGAGGACGTCACTCCATGACCTCAGTACGCCGCCTCGGCGGCCATCTTGTGCGTCGGTCGCCGCCGTCGCGCTCGCGTATCGCCGCCATCGGCGTGGCCGCCGCACCGGCGCAGGCCGCCGTCACCGGCTTCGGGTGGCCCGTCGGGGTACAGCAGACCGTGCAGGTCACCGACACCAACCGTCACGGGCTTCGGCCAGTCCAGCTGCACCGTGGTGCCGACCATCAACGGGGTCGGCACCAGTCGTCGGCACCGCCGGTGCTCGGTCAACTACCAGGGCAACGCGACCATCTTCTGGACGCCCGCAGTCGCCGGACGCCGCTACGTTCACCCGTCGATCGGCAGCACCTGCACGCCGATCAGCTCTGCCGGCGGTCAACATCGGCGAGGTCGGCACCACGACGACGGTCGTCGAATTCCCCCAATACCGCAGCCGTCGGGCAGGCCATCCAGATCAACGTGGTCGTGCCAGTCCCAGGCGCCCGAGCACCTACCAGCCGACCGGGTCGGTCACGGTTCGAGACGCGAACAACGCCGTGATGCAGACCATGGGCCTGACCCGCGGGTCCGGGGACAGGACAGTCGTATGCCTACTTCGGCTGGTTCACGCCGACGCGCAGCGGCAGCTTCATCGTTCCAGGCCACCTACAACCCGGCGATCAGGCTCGCCCGCATCGTCGTCGGTCTCCAAGCAGGACATCCGTGATCGCCACGCCGAGCGGGAACACCATCTCGCATCACCGCTCCCCCGACCATGACGCAGGGCGTGCCCGTGACTCCTTGACGGCGATCGGTGTTCCCCTCCGGCGTCCAGGGATCGGTCGGCTTCACCATCAACGGCGCGCCGATCAGCGCGTCGATCCCGATCGTCAACGGGCAGGCGTCGTTCCTGTGGACGCCCAACGTGGTCGGGCAGGTCACCCTCGGCGCCAGCTACACGACCAACCAGGGCGGATCGGGCTCGACCTCGAGCGGGTCACCGTCGTGGCCGGACCCGTGGCGAAGGATGTCATCACCCTGGTCCAGCCGGGCGTGGGCGTCTGGGGGCCGAATGCGTCCTTCCAGATCCCGAACGGGTCGACCTTCACCTTCCAGGCCTCGACTCTCTCGGGCGCTGCCGTGACGCTCACCGAGACGGGTCCCTGCCAGGTGTCCGGGCTCACCCTCGTGGTCGACACGGGCAATGCGCAGTGCAATCTGACGGCGTCGAGCCCCGGCGGCAACGGCTACGCGCCGGTGCAGCAGGGCTACACCGTGATCACGATTCCCGGTACGCAGACCGCGGCCCTGGCAGCACCGAACTCGGGACGGTTCAGCAAGGGCCGGACCATCCGGCTCCAGAACCCCGCTCAGGGCCAGACCAACGCGGGTCGGAACATCACCTGGCGGGTCACCAGCGGAGCCAATCGCTGCCGGATCGTGTATCCGTCCAGTGGCGCGGTGAACCTGCGCCTGCAGCGAGCCGGGCAGTGCAACGTGGTCGCCCGCGCGCCGGGCGTCGCGGGGCAGTGGAACCAGTTCCGCATGGAGCGCTCGTACCGCATTCGCTGAACCCGAATGACGAAGGGCCCCTGCCGTTGGCAGGGGCCCTTCGTCATTCCTCGATCAGGGATCGATGTCCAGTGCGGCACGCTCGTCGAAGGCCGCCTGCAATCGACCGCTCACCGGACCAGCCACCGACCACGTCCGGTCGTCCACCCGAACGACCGGATGGACATTGCGCGTCGACGAGGTGACGAACACTTCGTCGGCGCGTGAAGAGCACGTCGGCTGGCAGGACGACCTCCTGGGCGTCGAACCACTCCAGCACGAGTTCGCGGGTGATGCCGGCAAGGCAGCCACTGGACAGCGGTGGGGTCAGCACCTGACCGTCCATGACGACGAAGACATTGGTCCCGGTCCCTTCACAGAGGTCACCTCGACTATTGGCGAACACCGCCTCCGAGGCGCCGCGCTCGTGCGCGTAGCCCAGGGCGACGACGTTCTCCGCGTATGACGTCGACTTGACCCCGGCCACAGCCGAGCGCTCGTTCCGGGTCCACGGGACCGTCGAGAGCGTGGTTGTCGCCGGCCAGGGCTCCGCGGCGGCGAGTGCCACCACGAGGCTCGGTACGGCGTTGCCGCGGTCGCTGCCGAGCGGCGCGGCCCCTCCGGTGTAGGTGATGCGAAGGCGGCCCAGGTCGCCGATGGCTGACGCTTCCACGACCTCATTGACGGCAGCACGCACGACGTCGAGATCGGGCTCCGCGAGGCCGAGCGACCGCGCCGACTGCAGAAGGCGCCGAAGATGACGGGTCACCGCGAACGGACCCTCGGAGGTCACCTTCATCGTCTCGAAGACCCCGTCCGCGACCGTGAACCCGTGATCCAGCACGCTGACGAACGCGCGCTCCTGATCCACCAGAGCGCCACCGTCTCGACTCCCGACCCAGGTCTTCATGGGCGATGAGCCTGCCATGAGCCGCTCGCCACCTCGATCAGCCTCGCCGCCTTGAGCTCGGTCTCCTGCCACTCGGCAGCGGCGTCAGATCCCCAGGTGATCCCGGCCCCGGTGCCGAAGCGCAGCACGCCATCGCGGAGCCAGAAGGTCCGGATGGCGACGGCCAGCTCAGCCTCTCCCGTGTCCGCGTCCACCCAGCCGAACGCGCCGCAGTAGTACTCCCGGTCGGCCCGTTCGAGGGACGCGATGAGATCCAGCGCCGACAGCTTGGGTGCGCCGGTCACGGAGCCGGGCGGGAAGGTGGCGTCGATGAGGTCGCGGAAGGTGGCGTCCGGCAGGAGCCGGCCCTCGACGAGGGAGACCAGATGGACGAGCCCCGGATGGTGCTCGACGTGCAGCAGGTCCGGGACGCTCACTCCGCCGGGCACGCTCACCCGGGACAGGTCGTTGCGAACCAGGTCGACGATCATGACGTTCTCGGCGCGGTCCTTGTCCCCGAGGTCCGCCGGTTCCCGCCCGGTGCCCTTGATCGGCCCGGAGCGCGCGATCCTGCTGCCGTCATCGTTCTGCGACACGCGCAAGAACAGTTCCGGGCTGGCCGAGGCGATCGCCACGTCCGTCGCCGGCAGCCGAAGGAAGCCCCCGAAGGGGGCGGGGTTGCCGGCCTCAAGGAGGTGCGCGAGCGCCGCGACGTCCGCGCACGCCTGGTCGGGGACCTCGGTTGACAGGACGCGGCAGATATTCGCCTGGTAGACCGAACCGGCGGCGATGGCGGACCGGGTCGCTTCGACAGCGGCGCGATACTGCTCCGAAGTCATCGACGACTTCCACGACGCAACAGCCGGCCCGCTCCAGCACCCGATCTCGGCCGGATCCGGCGTCACGGACCATTGGTCGAAGCGGGCGAGCACCGGATCACCGGCGTATGGGATCGCCACCGCCCAGCGGCCGGAACCGTCCAGGGCGGTCAGGTCCGAGGTGACGTCCGCCAGGCCCCGGCCCCACAGGCCGCCGAGGCGGGCGAGCGGGGTGGCGGGCACCCGCACATCATGGTCCCTGCTCGCGCCGACGAGGACCCTTTGCCGCCCTGATTCGCTCGGGTCCTCGAAGGTCGGATAAGGTTTGCCTCCGATTAAAGTCGTGCGGACGTAGCGCAGCTGGTAGCGCATCACCTTGCCAAGGTGAGGGTCGCGGGTTCGAATCCCGTCGTCCGCTCGGAGTGACGCACGGTCCACGTGGGCTGGCGTGACCCTTGGTGGAGTGGCCGAGAGGCGAGGCAACGGCCTGCAAAGCCGTCTACACGGGTTCAAATCCCGTCTCCACCTCCACAGTGGCACACTGGACCCATGGCCGCCGACGCGAAGAATCCTGCCCCCGAGTCCGACGACCAGAAGGACCGCTTCAAGGCTGCCCTCGAGGCGAAGAAGTCCCAGGGCGGGCACGCTGGCACAGCGCACGCGGACGGCGGCGGCTCCGGCAAGGACCATTCGAGCCGGTCCGGCGGCAAGCGAGAGTTCCGCCGCAAGAGCGGCTAGTTCGCCCCGACCACGCTGCCAAGCCCACGGAGCCGGGCTCCGCGGGCCGGCCTGCGTCGCACTTCGGCCCCGCACTGCGACAATCAACCGCATGACCGGTCTCCTGAGGAGCGGATACGTCCGCCTGGCGGTGCTCACCGCCCTCGCCGCCCTCGCCGCCTACTCGCTGGGTGAGGTGCTGCCGTTCGCCGACCCGATTCCCGCCGCGATCACCGCCGCCGTCGCCACCCGTGCGACCTTCCACCACGCGGCCAAGGAGACGGTCTTCCAGGTGCTCGGCGCACTCCTGGGCGCCGCAATCGCTCTGGCGATCGTGTGGGTGATCGGCACAGGACCGATCGTGATCTTCCTGCTGGTCCTGCTGTGCTTCGCCCTGGCCCGCGTGCTGCGGCTCGCCTCCCCCGACGAGTCCCCGTTCGTGGCGGCGAGCATGTCCGTGACGGTCATCCTCGTCGTCGGGACGCACCTGACCACCGAGGGCGCGGTGGAGCGCTTCGGAGGCGTCGTGGTCGGTGCCCTCTGCGCTCTCGCCGCGTCCGCCCTCGCGACACCGACCAAGGACACGCGGCTGCTTCGAGCCGACCTCGAGGCCCTCCAGGACTCGCTGTCGGACCTGCTCACCCATATCGCCAAGGGCCTTCGGGAGCCGGCCGACCGTTCGACGGCCAAGGAGTGGCGCGAGGAGGCTGTCGCCCTGCGCAATCGGTCGATCGGGCTCGCGGCCCGCTTCCAGGATCTCGAGGCCCACTCGCGCTGGAGCCCGCGGATCGACCCCGACGACATGGCACTGCTGAAGCAGAGCCTCGACGCCACCAGCGTCATGTCCTCGAGGGTCCTGTCGATCGCCTCGGACCTGACCGGGGCAACGGCCGGGCGTCGACACCACTTCCGCCCGGCCGCCATGTCGCCCCTGGCCGACCTCATGGCGATGGCCGCCGACAACATCAGCGCGGAGGACCCGGCCACCTCGGTGGGCCGGACGCAGGCCCATGAGGCCGTCCGCGTCGCGGACCAGACCGCGCAGATCGCGTTGATCGGGGGGATCGTGTCGAATCTCAATCGGATCAATCAGGCGAGCAACGCGGGCCACGATCCGGACGACGACACCGGTGATATCGCCACCTGACCCGGCGTCGATTGACGAGCGCGTGACGCTGGCCGTGCGACTTCACCTCGGGGTCGCCACTAGTGTCAAGAGGGCGGGACGACCCCAGAGGAGGAGCGATGGACGACTCTCAGGCAGTCCCGCTCGCCGAAGGCATCTGGTGGGTGGGGGTGCGCCTCCCGGACGACCGCTTCCAGTGCCACGCCTACTTCCTCGACAACGGCCAGGACAGCGTCCTCATCGACCCCGGGTCCCCGCTCACGATCGAGGCGACCCTTGCCAAGGTGGACGCAGATCGGATCCGTCGACGCGATCCGCTACCTCGTGTGCCACCACGCCGATCCCGACATCGCCGCGTCCCTTCCGTTCCTGTCGGCCCGCCTCACGCGCGAGGACGTCGAGGTCGTGACCGAGTGGCGTGCCGCGGCCCTGCTGAAGCACTACGGCCACCGCTTCCCCTACTACCTCGTTGAGGAGCACGACTGGGTCGTTCCCCTGGCCGGCCGGGAACTGCAGTTCCAGCTGACGCCGTACCTGCACTTCCCCGGCGCGATGGTCTCCTACGACACACTCACCCGGACCCTCTTCTCCTCCGACCTGTTCGGCGGCTTCGTCCCTGACAACGACGTCCTGGTGTCCGACGACGTCGACTACATCATCGAGAACGCCCGGCCCTTCCATCAGCACTACATGCCCAGCCACGACCTCCTCAACGCCGGCCTGACCCGCATCCAGCAGCGCTGGCCCGACATCGCAGCGCATCGCGCCACAGCACGGCCATGTGATCCCCGGCCCAGTCGTCGGGCCCGCGTTCGAGGGACTCAAGACCATCGACTGCGGCGTCTTCACCCTCGCGGACGCCGACATGGACCTGCAGCGACTGCTTCACATCTCGGAGGCGCGCACGCAGATCACCAGCGCGCTGCTCACCATCGCCGAACCCCTGGCCCTGGTCGCCGCGATGAACACCATCCTCGAGACGACCCACGAGGCTCGCGACTGCGCGCTGTTCATCGACCTGCCGGATCAGGGATGGACCATGTGGGGCCTGGGCCACGCCCGGTCGGTGCGTCGCACGCCCCCTCCGGACTGGCCGACGGTGGTCACTCCCCGGCGACCCCCCGGCGCTTCTCGCCATCCACACCCTGGACGACATGAATCCCGACCGGGACCTCATGGACATGCTCCGCGGCCTGGCCGGGACCGTCCGACCCGCCATCGACCAATACCTGCAGGAATACCAGCAGACCCGCCGAGTCGAGGACCTGCGGCGGTCGTCGCTGACCGATCCGCTGACCGGCCTCGGCAACCGTCGTGCGCTCGAGACGCACCTTCCCGTCGGCCTCTATTCACTGGTCTCCATCGACCTTGATCACTTCAAGGCCGTCAACGACACCTTCGGCCATGCCGCTGGGGATCACGTCCTCTCCCAGGTGACGTCCGTGATCGCCTCGTCCGTGCGAAACGATGACTCCGTCTACCGACTCGGCGGGGAGGAGTTCCTCGTGGTCCTCCCCCACACGAACGCCGAGCGAGCCCACCACGTGGCCGAACGCATCCGCGTCGCCGTGGCCGGCCTTGACCTCACCGGGCAGGCCCCGGGCGGCTCGATGACGGTCAGCCTCGGTGTCACGACCACCGAGGACGGCGACGAGGCCACGTTCGCGGAGACCCTGAAGCTGGCGGATGCCGCCTTGTATGCATCGAAGGCCGGCGGTCGGAACCAGGTCACCGTCACGGCGCACACGCCCGTGCCCCGCTGACGGGGCGTGGCGAAGGCCACAGGCTGCAGCGTGTAGTCTGTCGCAGTCCCTACGAGGGACCCCACGGGCGATTGGCGCAGGGGCTAGCGCGCTTCCTTGACACGGAAGAGGTCACAGGTTCGATTCCTGTATCGCCCACCAGCGAAAGCCGTTGGTACCAAAGGCCCTCTGCCCCACCAGGCAGGTTGCCTTCCTCATTCCCACCGCCCCCATGTCGCCAAACGTGTAGCCAAGGCCGCAATACGTCAATTCGACGCGGCCTACGACTTCATGGCGGCCATGAAAGCCGAAACCTGATTCACAACGTCCAGCGCCAGCCGCTGCAAGTCCCCACTGACGGGCAGCTGGAGAAACTCGAGATTCCGGCTCTTGTCCAGGTAGCGGCCATTGCTCCTTGCCTTGTCGAGATACGCGAAGACTCGACCATCCTCACACTCAACCTTCACGGTGAACGACTCGCCGCCTCGAAACCTGGCCTTCCTCTGCCCCCCAAATTCCACCCACGTCCCCCATGGCTTCTCCTCGAAGCCGCAATAGATATCGGGCAGAGTTCCCGACACACGTTGACGGGCCTGGGATTGCATCGAGGCCAAGGCCATCAAGGGCGGCAAGTCCTCGACGAAACAGGTCGCTCGCAGCCTCCACGCCGCCCTCGACGAGGCTCGCGAACGCACCGCGATCCTCCTGCTGGTGCTGGACGCCTCTCCACCGATTGCCGTCAAGGGTCACGGCCGCCAGGAGATCCGCGACGCCCTCGAACTGGGTCTGCACGCCTTTCCCGATGAGGACGCGCAACGACTGCGAGACGTTCTCGGCGAAACGGTGGCGTGGACGACCTGGGAACGCATCGCCGACTCGCTGGGTCGGTCGCTTGCCTCGGCCACGAACCCTGATCCCTCTGTGCTAGCGGGCCTCGCGAGGATCGCCTCGACTGCCGTCAACGCCATCCGCGTCCGGCACTGACCTCTCCACGGTCGCGTGACCGTTTCCCAGCCCCCGCGAGCTCCTCGAGGGGTGACCACCCCCGCCGACACCTACCAACTCGGAAGCTTCCTTCGCCACGGATGTCCCTTGTATCCCGCGACTCGACATGCTCGATGAGCAGCGAGACCATTGACACCTAGTCTTGCTAGGCCTAGTGTTCCGAGGCATGAAGGGTCAGACGCTCAAGGGACACCTCGACCTCCTCGTGTTGTCGGTCCTGTCCACTGGCCCGCTGCATGGGTATGGAGTGATCGAGCAGCTTCGTGCTCGAAGCGGCGAGGCGTTCGACCTGCCCGAGGGAACGATCTACCCAGTTCTCCATCGCCTTGAAAAGTCCGGGCTGCTCGCCAGCGACTGGACGGAGCATTCCGGTCGCCGCAGGCGCACGTACCGGCTGAGTGACGAAGGCCGCGCCGCACTGGTCGCCGAGCGGTCGGCTTGGGAGGCGTTCTCGAGTGCGGTCGGATCGGTGCTGAAGGGGACGCCATGGCCGATGCCGACCTGATCACCGGCTACCTGGCCGAGCTTCGCGCGTCGCTCGCCGGCAGACCCGATGTCGACGACCTCGTCAGCGAGGTCGACGACCACCTGCACTGCGCGGCGACCGGCCTCCACACCCGTGGACTCGATCCAGAGTCCGCGCAGCGCGAGGTCCTGAACCGATTCGGCGACGCGACCCTCGTCGCCCGCTCCTTGTCCTCAACCCCATCCGGAGGATTGGTCATGCCCACTCGTCTCACGCGCACGGCCGGCAGCTTCGCCCTCGCCGCCTCGATCGCCTGGCTCGTTGCCGCGCCCGCGGCGCTCATCGGAGCGGGACCCGACGAATGGGAAACCCACTACGTCGCGCTGGCGCTGGTCGCCTTCGTCGCGTCGGCATGCACGACCGTCGCCGTGTTCGGCCTGCTGCGACGATCAGGCGGAGCCAAGGACGCGACCACCGTCATCGCCATGCTGCTCGCCATCCTCGGCACTCTGGTGCTCGGCGTTGTCACCTGGGCGTGGATCATCGGAGTCGGGCTACTGACCATCGCCGCGCTCGTGACCGTGCTGCGCCTGCGATCCGCCCGACTCGGCACCAGAAGATCGGCAGCGTCCTGCTAGTCATCGCATGGCCGGTCGGCATCGCCACGGCCCTGATGCTCGACCTCTTCGCACTCGGACCCATCGACTCCTACGGCGACGCACACATCGCGCAACTGATCGGCTTCGCCACCGGCAGCATCCTCTTCGCGGCGGCACTTCTGCTTCTTGGACGCTGGCTGCGAGGCGAGAACGCCATCGACGCCCCCAAGGCTATGGCGACCTCCGCATCGAGGGCGACTACGTGACCCTTTCGCCCAGAGATGGAATCGGGACAAAGATTCGGTTGCCTGGCTTCGGGCCGGCCCCGCAATCGACCGCATTGACCGTGCCGTATGGCGAGTCCATCTTTGGACGATGCGTTCGCTGTATTCACGAAGGTGGAGGGGTTGGGGTTGATGGACCGCGACGACGCCGCATACAAGGGCCAGCGTGAGTACACCCCGCTCTTCCTCAAGATCTACGACCGCCTGATTCTTGGCTTCTTCGCGCCCGTCGTGTGGCGGTGCCCGGCGACTCGCCTCGTGGACGGGTACCGGCGTCACCTCGGCCACCGGCACCTGGATGTGGGTCCTGGAACTGGCTACTTCCTGGCACGAGCCGGGATCCCTGACCGCCGATCGGTCACCCTCCTCGACCCAAACCTGAACGTCCTCGAGTATGCGTCCCGGCGGTTGCAGCGGCTGGACATTACGACCGTGGAGGCGGACGTCTGCAAGCCACTCCCGGTCGACGGCCCGTTCGACTCCGCTGCGCTCAACGGCGTGCTCCATTGCCTGCCGGGACCGCTCCCGCGCAAGGCTGCCGCCATCGCCAACGTGGCCGCGGTCCTTGCCCCGACCGGAGTCCTCTTCGGTGCAACGATCCTCGGGGACTCCGGGCACAACACGCGGCTGTCCCGCAGCGTTCTCAAAGCCAACAACCGGCGAGGCACCTTCGACAACCTGGGTGACACCCAGGATGGTCTCCGCGAGATCCTCGAGGCATCGTTTGAGCAGGTGGAGCTGGAGACCATCGGCTCGATGGCCGTCTTCGCCGCCAGCGGCCCCGTGACCGGAGGAGCTGTGTGGTGATCATGAGGGGGCCGCGCTCGTTTGTCACGGGACGGACGCGCCTTCTCAAGCCGTTGGATGCCCCCAACTCGCGCCTAGGGCAAGGCCGGAAACGACGAAAGGATCGGTCCGGGGGTCCCACCAGGCCGCAGCCCGATGAGACCCCCGGAAGAGATCGTTCGGTTGTCAGGTCACCCCGCCTGCATCAGTAGCTGACTCGTGTCCGTGACCTGGGAGAACTGCCGTGTCACCGCGCTGCGTGCGGCGACGTTGACGGCTTGCAGGTCCAGTGTGGACAAGGGTCGGCCCTTGCGGAGCGAGGGATTCCAGTCGCTGCATCGCGGCGTCGGAAGCCACTCGCGCCACCTGATCGCGCACCGTCTCCGCGAGGCGTCACGGGAATGCCGTGGACGTGAACCGCACCGTCCGCGCCGAGGACGACGAACAGGCCCTTCATGATCCGCTCGAGCTCCTCCTCGGTCAGGTCGAGCGACGTCCGAGACGACCGAGTCGGTCCGACCCTGAGTCCAGCGGACAAAGACAACCATCCCTGCTGCGAGAACCGCGATCGCGACGATGACAGCTGCCAGCCAGGGGTTCTTCGACAGCGCGCGCGCCTGAGCCTTCAGATCGGCGGGAATCTGGCGGGTGGGCACCATGGTCCGCTGTCTCGCTCCGTCATCAAGCGAGGGTCGGGAGTACCTTGAAAGAGACTCCGAGAGAGGAGCGCGATGGCCGATCAGATCCAGCCCGCTGCCGAACCGCTTCTCACACCGCCGCATCAGACCAATGTCTTGGACTTCCTGTGCCCGGCGGGCGGTGCTGCTGAGTTCGACCGGACTCCAGGCATGTTCGGGCCGAAGCCGCACTACTCAGCGAATCGTTCGACGAAGTAGCAGAGGGTCGGCGCTGACTCGCAGCGTCGACCTTGCGGTACACACCGCTGGGACTCGAAGCCGAGGTCTCGGGTAGTCATGCTCGACCCAAGGGGGGCACAGGATGAACCTTTCAACATTCGTGATCGCAACGGCGGCCGCAGGTACGGCGGTTGTTCTGTCTGCATGCGGAGGCGCGACATCGGGAACTCAGTCGGTGACCGCGACGCCAACCGTCGTCGTCGCTGCACCAACGACGTCCGCCGAGCCCACGCCGACCGCCGGGCGAGCGGAGTCCGCCGAGTCGACGCCCACGGCCGCGCCGGCGACGTCAGCCGAGGCTATGCCGACCTCCGAGCCCGCGTCGGTCTCGCAGGTCAACGCCGCGGAGAAGGCGGCGTCCTACCTGGCGTACGCGGCCTTCAGTCGGGACGGCTTGATCAAGCAGTTGGAGTTCGAGGGCTTCTCGAAGGCGGATGCTGACCTACGGCACGGACGCCGTGGACGCGAACTGGAGCGAGCAGGCCGCGCTGAAAGCAGCGGACTACCTGGATACCGCGGCGTTCAGTCGCAAGGGACTTATCAAGCAGTTGGAGTTCGAGGGCTTCTCGAAGGCGGATGCGACCTACGGCACGAACGCGGTGGACGCGAACTGGGACGAGCAGGCCGCGCTGAAGGCGGCGGAGTACCTGGATACCGGGGCGTTCTCGCGTCGCGGACTGATCGACCAGTTGGAGTTCGAGGGCTTCTCCACGTCCCAGGCGGCGTACGGCGTCGCGTCTGCGGGCCTGTAGTCCCTGCGCCAACGTGTTTCCCGCCTTCCCTGGCCTGCCATGGCTGGTCAGCCTCCACCCCGAGTGCCACGGTGATGACCCCCAAGGCCTCGCCGTCAGCGACACCTCCGATTTGCGTCGCTGCGACGACGCCCACGCTCGGCTCTTCACGCACCTCAACGAGGTCGGATTCCACGATGCACGAACACTGGGTGAGCGGGGAGCTGCTCGACGTCGAGCCGGGCGGTGACACGCTCCGGATGTGACAGAACCCCGACCCGCTAGTGCGGGCCGGGGTTCCCTCTCACCTGCGAGGTGTCGCGACAGCTGGCGTACTAGCTGGCGTACCTCGGTGCCAGCCTCAATCGATTGGCCGTCAACGTGGCCATTAGGAATCAGATGGCACGCCAGATCTCGTCGTGAACAGATCCGGGGATGAAGCTGTCGGCGGCCTTCGCCAGCATCTCCACGTAGGTGGGATCGGTCATGAGCGACATCATCATGGCGTCGAAGTCCGCCAAGCTCTCGTGGCGCGTCGACCAGCCGATGCGGTTGGGGTTCCCCCCAATAGGCATAGCGACCGCCACCTCCGCGCCCGTCTTCGTGGTGATGTAAGCGCCGATTTCCTTCGCGAAGGTGAGCGTGCTGGCGAGCTTGCCGGGAGCGATGGCGGCGGTTCGGTAGAAGGCGATCATGGTTCCTCCAGAGGGACAGCTGCCCACGCGATTTGCGGGGTTGCTCGTTGCCCGGTAACGGTGAGTTGAGGCTTACCTAAGCTCTCCGCGTTCGCGAGGCTACGCCCATGAGCGGCGGCGCGCCAGACCCCAGGTGTGAGCCGTCCCACCCTTGCGCCGTCATCGCCCGCGCCCCCGCACCACTGGGCTGCGCCGCGCCGTTCCCCGTCGAGACCAACTGGTGGCCGGGCACCCTGCTTGCCTGGCGGTGGATCGACCGCGAATGGCGCACATGGACCGCACTGGTGCGCTACCAGCGAGACGGACTGATGCACGAGCACCGGTGAGCGGGGACCTGCTTGACGTCGATCCGGTCGGCGAGATGGTGCTTCGGACGTGACGGGACCCCGATCCGCTCGTGCGGGTCGGGGTCCGGTCGGGTGTGCGCGATTGCCGGTGTGGAGGGCTAGGAGATCGCGACGGTCTCCACGGTGGTGCTGTCGATTACCCCGTCCGGGCCGTCGTCCACCGTCGTGGTGACGGTCTTGCTATCACGCATGTACGTGTAGGTGATGGTGGTGATTCGAGTGTCCTCCTCGAGGATGTCGGTGTCGATGCGTCCGCGCTGGTCGTACGTCACCTGTCGAGTGGTGGTGCTGTCCCAGGAGTCGTCGCCGTCGAGGCGTTCCATACGGTTGGTGTTCCCCTTCGTGGGGCGCCTCAACCGGAACAGCCGTGCCCTACTCCTGCGCAGGCGTCCCCGGGATGTGAGATTCCGGCGCTCTACGTTGCGAAGGGCGCGTCGATTGTGAGGGGCAATCGGATCGGTACTGCGATGCACGTCCCGTCGAGGGAGTCGGGACTGGAACAACGTCATGTTCGACCCCGGCCACGACGGCTAGTTCCTCACCGGGCGCAAGAACCTCCTCGACATCAGCAAGAGCCGACTCCTCGAGGACCCACGCCCCGGAGAATGGGCTCGCCCCACGAAGGAACCGAACCAGTACCCGTGCCGACCGACATGTACGAGCTGGCGTGATGTCGTGTTGAGGTTGAGTGTGAGCGGGCACCACTAAGCGCCCGGGGGTCGTCACCGGATGCGGGTGGGTGGCGTGCAGCCCATTCCGCGGCGGGTGTTCCTCTTGCTGAAGGCATCCACCTGAGCGACGATGAGTTGACCGCGGTACTTGGCAGGTGGCTTGTAGGTGTCCGTCCGCTTGCCAAAGCCGAACGGACTTCCGCCGTCAGCGCCGACCCCCCCTGGCACAGCTACCTGCCGGTAGTTGCCGTCCGCCTCCTGCACGTACCACGTCACCTGATACCAGGTCACCGGACTAGCCAGCGACCACTTGCCGTAGGAGATCACCTTGCTGAGCGGGCGACCGACGCGAGGCGTGCCGGTCCACCTCGGCGACTTCACCGGCTTCACGTTCAAGTGGCCCTGTGCTGCGTCGACGGGCAGCAGCTTTGGGCAGATCTGGCTCAGCGGCCCCTGCTTGACATATCGACCGCACCCACGCGGATTCGGCGTCTCGCTGCCGTCGGCAGGCCTGATCGTCAGCTCGAGTCTCTGCCGCGGCACTGACTCGTCCCGCTGAACAGGTCCCACTCCGTAGGCCACGCATGCCGGCACCCAGTCATAGACGGTATAGACATCCGTCGCGCCGACATTGCGTTCAAAGCGCAAGAGTTCGAAGCCGCCCATCCCCTCGGACTCCGCACCGCCGATTCCGTTGAGATGTCCGTCGGCGTAGGCCGCATGCGTGTCGCAGCCTTCTCCGACGGTGAAGTTGATGGTGTCCCCTGGCACCGCGGTCGCAGTGACCGTCGCGGTGTCGCAGTTGAACACTACGTCCACGGTCTCCGCGCCAGCGGGCGATGCGACCGTCACTGTCGCGCCGACTACCAGCGCCGCCGTCACCACGATTCTGAGGATCGTCCCCGCCGACATGACCCGCACCCTAGCGGGATCCCCACCGCATCACCACGGCAATGAAATGGGCGGTCAGAGCCTCCTCACGCGGATCGCGCCAATCCTGATCACTCGCTCAGAGCAGCAGGTGACCAGCCTGATCCATCAGGGCTCGACCCGCCTGGCGTCCGGACTCCACCATGCGGTCGAGCTGGTGGAACTCCAGCAGACCCACGCCCATCGATGATGGCGTCACGACGATCGCGCCCGCCGCCGTTGCCTCGACCACGGCTCCTCCGCTGCCGATGAACAGTGAGCGCATGAGCGTCTCGCCGAGGGCGGGCACCTGGTCACGGGCGACCGATCCTTGTCGCGACCTTCTGGCCGCCACCCGAGCCCCCTCCCATGCCGATGTTCACGGCGACGATCGGGCCCTCGTCACGCTCGGTCAGCAGGTGCACTGGGAGGTTGTCGAGGACTCCTCCATCGACGAGCAGTCGCGAGCCATCCGGACGGGGCGGGAACAAGCCAGGGATGCTCAGCGAGCTCATCACTGCTGAGGACAGGTCCCCGGTGCGATGGACGTACGGAGTCCGGGTCTGGAGATCGGTGCTCACGCACCGGAACATGCGGGGCAGCTCCTCGATGTGAATGCCAGTCAGCCGGCGGCGCAACGCGCGCTCCGTGCGACGACCCTTGACGAGCGACACCGTTGGGATGGTGTAGTCGTTGTAGGGGTTGGAGCGGACGAACTCCTCGTAGCTCAAGTCGATGGCCGTCTGCGCGTCGTAGCCGCGCGCGTAGGTCGCCGCGACGATGGAGCCCAGGCTCGCGCCCGCCACGCGATCGACCGCGACTCCGGCCGCCTCGAGTTCCACCAGTACGCCGAGGTGGGCGAAGGCGCGGGCGCCGCCGCCAGCCATCACCACGCCTACCGATCGACCGGCGATCCGGGCCGCCAGCGGTCGCAGCCCCGAGGAGAGGTCCCCCGTTGCCTGCGTGATCCGGTACGGGTCGAGGGCGGACTGCCACGCACGAACGGTCTCCCCGGGCGGCGCGGGCCCGACCAGGACCACATCGGCGCCGACGCGGTCGAGCGGAGCAGCCGAAGGAACGGCGGCAGTCAGCCGCGGCCACGAGGACAACGAGGTCTGCCTGCCGCAGGCAGGTGCTCCACCATTCCTCGTCGGGGTCCCCAGCGACGAGGAGGACGCGGTCGCTGTCTCGCTCTGCGCGTTCGAGGCCGACTGGGTCGACACGCCCGGGCCTGGCCACGCGCAGATGGGGTTCCAGGTGCTGGGCGAGGGCCGACTCGACGGCCTCGACCGGCGCACCACGGTGCATCGCCACCACCCCGATGAGTCGCGGACGCGGAGTCCGCCCGGGTGGTGCGGGCGCAGCGGCCTGAATCTGCTCGGCGAGCACCCCCGTCAGGGCGCGCAGGGCTCGGCTGTCGTTGGTCACGACTTCCTCGAAGAGGGCGTGGGACACGCGCAGGAGATGGCTGTCGCGGCGAGCCCTGATCGCCGCCGAACGCACCCCGCCGGTGAGGAGGGCCAGTTCTCCCAGGACAGCTCCCGCCCCCAGCTGTCGGATGACGTTGCCGTCCCGTTCGACATCCATGAGCCCGGCGGTGATGACGTACGCGTCCTCCGCTGGATCCCCGGCGTCGAACAGGAGATCGCCGCCGTGCACGACCACCGGGGTCGCCGACGACTCCAACCGCGCGCGGACCTCCGGCGGCAGCCGCGAGATCAGGGCCGTACCGGACAGGGAGGTGCTGGTCCCGTTGCTCCTCTCATCGACAGGGGGCGCAAGAACGGTCGGTGGCCGACCCGACGACTCGTCCGCATCTTCAGCCGGCGCCTCGACCCGTCCCACGAACGCGGCCACCACCGCGGTCAGCGCGAAGCACACCGCGCTGAAGACCCACCCGCTCCTGAGACTGTCGACCGTCGACGTCGGCGACGGCGTGCCGATGATGACCACGAGAATCGCGATACCGAGGACGCCGCCGATCTGACGCGCACTGGAGTTGACCGCCGACGCCGTTGCGAATCGCCCTCCTGGGACCGCGGCCAGGGCGGCGCTGCCGAGAACCGGGAGCGTGGCACCGACGCCAATGCCGGACAGCACCTGTCCCGGCAGCCAGGCGCCCCAGAAATCAGGAGTCACCTCCACCCGCGCGACGTACCAGACGTACGCAAGTGCCCAGACAATCGCACCCGGGACGATGACCAGGCGGTATCCGCGTGTCTGCGCCAGGGGTCCGAGGAGTGCTGCCAGCACTGCCGCCACAAGGGCTCCGGGCACGACGGCCAGGCCTGAGACGAGGATCGAGTATCCCCACACGTACTGCAGCCACAGGATGTTGGTCAGCAGGTAGGCGTAGAAGCCCACGCCGGCGACGATGGTCGCGAGATTGCCCACGACGAACGATCGGATTCGAAGCAGCGCCGGATCGATCAGCGGGGACCGGTGTCGTCGCGAACTCTGCACGAAAGCGGCGAGCAGCACGAGCGAGGCGGCAAAGCACGCAAGGGTCGCTGGACTTGTCCACCCCCAGTCGCCGCCCTTGACGATGCCCAACGTCAGGGCCCCGAGCATCACGGCCGAGAGGGCCGCCCCCGCGAGGTCGGGAAGCCGGCGACGGCCGGGCGCCCGACTCTCCACGAGCAGTCGGCGCCCAGCCCACAGCGCCGCGATGCCGAACGGCAGGTTCACCAGGAAGGCCCAGCGCCAGTCACCCCATTCGACGAGAGCTCCGCCGATCGGCGGGCCGAGACCCGCCGCGAGGGCGGCGGCGGCGCCCCAGAGGCCGACCGCGTGCGATCTCCTCTCCTTGGGGAAGGCCTCCACGACCAGTGCCAGCGATGCCGGCACGAGCATGGCCGCGCCCAGTGCCTGCACGACCCGGAAGGCCACGAGCATTCCCACGCTGGGGGCCAGGGCGCACAGCACCGACGCGACGGTGAAGACGAGGACGCCGTTGGTGAACGTACGACGACGCCCGACCAGGTCGGCGAGCCGGCCCGAGACAACGAGGAACGCGGCGAAGACGATGCTGTACGCGTTGAGGATCCACGACAGGGTGGAGATGGTCGAATCCGGGAAGGACTCCCGGATGTTCGGGAAGGCGACGTTGACGATTGTGGCGTCGAGGAAGGCGAGGAAGGCGCCGAACGACGCGACGAGCAGAACGCTCTTCTCGGGGATGCGTCCCCGCACCGTCGACTCCGGTGACATCGGCCTATCCGGTGTGGCCGCGTCGATGCGCAGGTCGCTCATAGCCTGCGCAGTCTGGCACTCACGGCGTGGCGGTGTGCCGACTTGGGTCAACTGCCTTGTCGCTACCGAGATCAGGATCTTGGCGACCCCCCAGTCCTCGCGCCGGATGCCTGAGCAAGACACCGCATGCGTCGATCCCTACGCTCGAGTCATGCGCATCGTGGTGGCGCTCGGCGGGAATGCCCTGGCGAAGAGGGGCGAGCCGATCACGGTCGAGCGGCAGCGAGTCAACGTGGCCATCGCCTGCGCGGGCCTGGCCCCCGTGGCCGCGTCCCATGAACTCGTCATCACGCACGGCAACGGCCCCCAGGTCGGCATGCTGGCTCTGCAGTCCGCGTCGTACGACGCCAACCTCGCCTATCCGTTCGACGTGATGGACGCGCAGACCGAGGGGATGATCGGCTACTTCATCGAGCAGGAGCTCGGCAACCTCCTCCCCGACGACCGTCGCTTGGCGACCCTGCTGACCCAGATCCAGGTCTCCCCCGATGATCCGGCGTTCGCCCATCCGACGAAGTTCGTCGGACCCACCTATGACCGTGCCACCGCTGAGCAGCTGGCTCAGGACAACGGCTGGACCGTGAAGCCAGACGGCGACACGTGGCGACGCGTGGTGCCGTCCCCCACCCCGGTTCGCATCTTCGAGATCCACCCGATCCGCTGGCTTCTGGAGAAGCAGGTGGTGGTCATCTGCGCGGGCGGCGGCGGCATCCCGACGATGTACGAGCCGGGGACCAGGCATCTGGTGGGGGTGGAGGCGGTCATCGACAAGGACCTTGCCTCGAGCGTCCTCGCCCGCGATCTGAACGCCGACCTCCTCGTGATCGCGACCGACGTGCCTGCCGTCGTCCTGGGTTGGGGTACGGACGAGGCGCGGGAGATCCACCGGGCCTCCCCCGACGATCTCGACACGCTCGACCTCCCGGCGGGATCGATGGGGCCGAAAGTCCAGGCTGCCGCAGGATTCGTCCGGGAGACCGGAGCCCGCGCCGCCATCGGAGCCCTCGCCGATATCGAGGGGCTGATCGACGGAACACGGGGCACGCAGGTCAGGGCTGATGTCCAGGGGATAGTCACGGCCTAGCCACCACGCAACACCGCTTTGGAGAAGGGTGCACGAGGATGTCCGAGCAGACACGCGCATCGGCCGAAGCTGCATCCGGCGACAAGGCACGTATCGGACTGGTCTCTGCCACCGCCCTGGTCGTCGGCTCGATCGTCGGGACCGGCATCTTCCTGCTCCCGCGGTCCCTGGCGCCGTACGGCAGCATCGCCCTCGTCGCTTTCGGCCTCGCCGCGGTCGGTGCGATCTTCCTCGCGCTGATGTTCGGCGCACTGTCCCGACGCATGCCCGCGGACGGCGGGCCGTATGCCTACGCCAGGGCGGCCTTCGGCAACGCGCCCGGCTTCTTCAGCGCCTGGTCCTACTGGATTACCGCATGGGCCGGGAACTCGGCCATCGTCGTGGCCTGGGTGGCCTACGTCGAGGTCTTCATCAACACTGATGGCGACCGGACCATCAGCATCGTCATCGCTCTGGTCGGACTCGCGGTCCCCGCGGTGATCAACCTCCTCGGCGTTCAGCAGATGGCGGTGGTCCAGGTCATCACGACGATCCTGAAGTTCATCCCACTGGTGATCATCTCCACGGTCGGACTCTTCTTCATCGACTGGTCCTACCTGCAGCCGTTCAATCGCACGGGGGGATCGGCCCTCGCCGCGATCGTCACGACCATGGCCCTGGCCGTGTTCTCGTTCCTCGGCGTGGAGACGGCCTCGGTGGCCGCCGGCAAGGTCCGCAATCCGACGCGCAATGTCCCTCGGGCCAGCCTGCTGGGCACGCTGGCCGCGGCGGTGGTGTACATCCTCAGCACGCTCGTCATCTTCGGCACCGTCCCGAACGGCGACCTGCAGGATCCCGACTCACAGCCGTTCGTGCAGAGTTTCAATGCGATGTTCGGCGGATCCTGGGCCGGATACGCAGTCGCGATCGCGGCGATCATCTCCGGGTTCGGAGCCTTGAACGGCTGGACCATGATCTGCGCCGAGATGCCACTCGCAGCGGCACGCGAGGGGCTGTTCCCGCGACGCTTCGCCGACCATGTCCCGGCGCGGAGTTCCCGCGTTCGGCATCATCTCTTCGACCGTTCTGGCCTCCATCCTCATGGTGTTCGCCTACATGGGCCAGGAGGGAGCCGGCGTGTTCAACGTGATGATCCTGCTGTCCGGGCTGACGGCGGCGGTGCCATACCTGTTCAGCGCTCTGGCGCTCATGCGATGGTCGGCCCGGGCGAACGAACGCCGCCCCGGCGCGAACTGGAAGTGGGAGGGAGCCATCGCCACCATCGGCATGGGCTTCTCCGCCCTGATCATCTACGGCTCCTTCACTGATTCCGGCACCCGCGTGCAGTTGGCCATCATGACCGTGGTCGTCTTCGTCGTCGGGCTGGTCATGTACTTGTTCATGCGTCGCCACTTCGCTGAGGGCGCACCCGCGATCGACGCACAAGGGAAGCAGGAGGTCACGCCATGACGATCCATGTCGACTCAGAGGTCGGCCGCCTCGAGGAGGTCATCGTCCACCGCCCCGGACTGGAACTGGACCGACTGACGCCCAACAACTGCTCCCGCCTCCTCTTCGACGACGTCATGTGGGCGGAGACCGCCCGCGCAGAGCACGACGCCTTCGTGGCGAAGCTCAGGGCCCGAGGCATGACCGTCCACTACTTCGCCGATCTTCTCGGCGAGGCCATGGACATCCCCGAGGCCCGTGAGTGGATCTTCGAACGCGTGATCCGACCCGAGGACACGAGCTACCAGTTGATCGAGCCCCTGCGCGAGCGCTTCTTCGCGCCGGAACTCAGCGGGCGCCTACTCGCCGATTACCTCATCGGCGGCGTCCTGAAGTCCGACCTCGAGATCCCCGCTGGAACGAGCCTGTGGTGGAACGAGCTGGCCAGCACCGACTTCGTGCTCACCCCGTTGCCGAACCACCTGTTCCAGCGGGACAACTCCGCCGTGATCTACAGCGGGCTCTCCGTCCACCCGATGGCCAAGGTGGCCCGCCAGCGGGAGATCATCAACTCCCGGGCCATCTGGAACTTCCATCCGCGCTTCGCCGGAAAGGTGCACTTCTGGTACGGCAACGACGATGCCCACCACCAGCCCGCGACCATCGAGGGCGGCGACATCACCATCGTCGGCAACAAGACGGTGATGATCGGCATGGGCGAGCGGACGAGTCCTCAGGGCATCGGAATGCTCGCGCATGCCTTCTTCACGGATCCCGAGAAGCGCATCACGAAGGTGATCGTCGTTGAACTGCCAAAGTCACGAGCCTTCATGCACCTGGACACCGCGATGACCATGATCGACGTGGACCGCTTCTCCGTCTACCCCTATCTCCCCGAAGACCTGCGCACGTTCACCTTGACCCCGCGCGGCGATGGCGGGGAGTACTCGTTGATCGAGAATGCCGAACTGTGGCCGGTGCTCGCCGAGGCCCTCGGGGTGCAGAAGATCACTCCCCTGCGCACGCCCGAGGACGAGATGGCCGCCGAGCGCGAGCAGTGGAATGACGGCAACAACTTCCTGTCCGTCGCGCCTGGCGTGATCTTCGGGTACGAGCGGAACACGAACACCAACACCTTCCTTCGCGAGAACGGCATCGAGATCATCTCGATCGAGGGGAATGAACTCGGCCGCGGCCGCGGCGGTCCGCGCTGCATGACGTGCCCCATCGTCCGCGGCCCCGCCGCCTGACGGAACACTCGACCTACGCAACCACGGAAGAGGATTCACATGAGCATCGACCTGACCGGCCGCGACTTCCTCAAGGAACTCGACTTCTCCAAGGAGGAGTTGTCCTACCTGCTGGAGCTCTCGGGCGAGCTGAAGGCCGCGCATCGGGCCGGAACCGAAGTCCAGCGCATGCGGGGCAAGTGCATCGCGCTCATCTTCGAGAAGTCCTCCACGCGGACGCGATGCGCCTTCGAGGTGGGCGCCTACCAGCAGGGCGCGCACGTCACCTACCTCGAGCCGAGCTCGTCCCAGATCGGCCACAAGGAGTCAGCCGCCGACACCGCCCAGGTGCTCTCCCGGATGTACGACGCCATCGAGTTCCGTGGCAAGGCCCAGGCGACGGTCCAGGAGCTCGCTGACTTCAGCTCCGTCCCGGTCTACAACGGACTGACCGACGAGTGGCATCCCACGCAGATGCTCGCGGACTACCTCACGATGATCGAGCACTCGGGAAAGCCCGTCGAGGACATCGCGTACACCTACCTGGGCGACGCGCGAAGCAACATGGGCAACTCACTGCTCGTCATGGGGGCGATCATGGGCTCGGACGTGCGGATCTGCAGCCCCAAGCACCTGTGGCCGAGCGATGAGGTCCAGGCCGCGGCCAAGGAGCGGGCCGCCGCGTCGGGTGCTCGCATCATGCTGACCGAGGATCCCGACGAAGCGTTGCCAGGTGCCGACTTCGTCGAGACGGACGTGTGGGTGTCGATGGGTGAGCCAGCCGAGGTCTGGAACGAACGGGTCCGGCTCCTCACGCCCTATCAGGTCAATGCCGCCGCACTCGCGAAGACCGGCAACCCCGACGTGAAGTTCCTGCACTGCCTCCCCGCGTTCCACGATGCTGGGACCGAGGTCGGCAAGGACATCGTCGAGAAGACGGGCATGACCGAGGGACTCGAAGTCACGGACGAGGTGTTCCGCTCCCCCGCCAGCGTGGTCTTCGACGAGGCCGAGAACCGGCTGCACACGATCAAGGCGGTGATGGTCGCCACGATCGGCGCGCGGTGATGGTCGCCACCATCGGCGCGCAGTTGCTTGCGACCCAAGTCACCCGGTCAGTTCTGCGGGATCCCACATGCAGAACGGGTGGCCGGCGGGGTCGAGCAGGACCCGGATGTCCGGCTGGGGCTGGTGCGGGGCGATCACGGCTCCGAGTTCGAGGGCGCGTGACACTTCGGCGTCGAGACCGTCGACCTTGATGTCGAGATGGGCCATCATGCGTTGCTCGCCGGGCTGGCCCGGCCACACCGGGGCGACGTACCCGTCGTCGGTCTGGAACGCCAATCCGGTGCCTCCATGCGGCGACCGCAGCGTCACCCAACCGTCGAGGTCGTGCTGCACCTCCCACCGAAGGAGGCGGCGGTAGAAGTCCGCGAGCACCCGTGCGTCGGGCGCGTCGAGGACGAAACTCGACACCAGCGGCAGATCTGGCGGAGGGGCTGCCACGGAACCTCCCTGGCCCGGTCCGAACACAATTGAGGCCAGTCAGCCTCCCATAAGGCCGCGGCCGGGGCTACCGTCGAATGGTGAACAACGTCATCAGCCTCTCAGGTGTCGTCAAGCGATTCGGCTCGGTCGTAGCCCTCGACGGCCTCGACCTCACCGTGACCGAGGGGGAGGTCCATGCCTTCCTCGGGCCCAACGGAGCCGGCAAGACCACGACCCTCAGGGTGCTCCTGGGCCTGCTGAGAACAGATTCCGGGCATCTCGAGGTCCTGGGGATGGATCCGTGGCGTGAGGTCTCCGCACTGCACCGGCGGATGGCCTACGTGCCCGGCGACGTATCGCTGTGGCCGGGCCTGTCGGGAGGCGAGGTCATCGACCTCTTGGGCCGCATGCGGGGCGGGCTCAACCCGCGACGCCGTGACGAGCTGATCGAGCTGTTCGACCTCGACCCACGCAAGAAGGGCCGCTCGTACTCCAAGGGGAATCGTCAGAAGGTCGCGCTCATCGCCGCCCTCGCCAGCGAGGTGGACCTGTACCTGCTGGACGAACCGACGTCGGGTCTGGACCCGATCATGGAGGCGACGTTCCGCGACTGCGTGCAGGACCTGCGCGCCGACGGCCGGACGATCCTGCTCTCGTCGCACATTCTCAGCGAGGCCGAAGCGCTGTGCGATCGGGTCAGCATCATCCGCGAGGGCGCCATCGTGGAATCGGGAACCCTGACCGAACTGCGCCACCTCACCCGGACCACCATCGTCGCGGTCGTGGAACGGGCACCGACCGGCCTCGACTCCGTGCCCGGCGTGCACGACCTGATCGTGCGCGATGGCGAGGTATCCGCGCAGATCGAGTCGCACGCCATCGGCGACTTCATCTCGGCGCTCGCGCCGTCGGGCGTCCTGTCGCTTGAGAGCCATCCCCCCACGTTGGAGGACCTGTTCCTCCAGCACTACTCGCGAGGCACGGCGTGACCACACTGACCCACCAGGGGACCGAGGCCCCAGCCCAGCGGGCGGCGGCCGGTCCGTTCGTCGGAACGTGGCCGATGCTGCGCTTCGCCCTGCGACGGGACCGGATCCTCCTCCCGTCCTGGGTCGTGGGGTTCGCGGCGATGGTCACCTTCTCCGTCGCGGCCACCAAGGACCTCTACCCGACCCTGCAGTCACGTCTCGAGGCGTCAGACACGATCAACGCCACCGCGGCTCTCGTCGCCCTCTACGGCAAGGTCTACGACCCGACGTCACTCGGAGCACTGTCCCTGATCAAGATGACGGCCTTCGGGGCCGCCCTCGTCGCACTCGTCTTCATCTTCCTCGTCATCCGGCATTCGCGGACCGAGGAGGAGACCGGACGACTCGAGCTGCTGGCATCGGGCGTCGTGGGCCGTGGTGCGCCGCTGGCCGCCGCCCTCCTGGTCGCCCTCATCGGGAGCGTCTCACTGGGGCTGCTCACTACCCTCGGGCTCACCGCAGTGGGGCTGCCGCTGAGCGGGTCGGTCGCCTTCGGGCTGTCCTGGGCTCTCAGCGGGATCGTGTTCGGCGCCGCAGCGGGAGTGGCGGCCCAGGTCACCATCTCCCCGCGGTCCGCCATCGGCCTCAGCGCAGCCTCCGTTGCCGCCGCCTATGCGCTGCGGGCCGTTGGTGATCTCGCCGATGGCGATCCGGGTTGGCTGTCCTGGCTGTCTCCCATCGGGTGGAGCCAGCAGATACGCCCGTTCGCGGGCGACCGCTGGTGGGTCTCCGCGATTCCGCTCATCGCCACGCTGCTCCTCGTGCCGCTGGCGTTCGTCCTGCGTTCCCGGCGTGATCTCGGCTCGGGACTCTTCGCCGACCGGCTCGGCCCCCGGGAAGGCCGGCTATCCAACTCGACCGGCCTGACCTGGCGTCTGCAACGGGGCATGCTCGTGGCGTGGGTGGCCGGCGTGGTCGTGATGGGCTTCATCCTCGGCTCGGTCGCCGACAACATCACCGGCCTAGTGGCCTCGACCCAGATGCAGGAGTACCTGGTGCTGCTCGGCGGGTGAGCAGGGGCTCGTCGATGCCTTCCTGGCAGCTGAGATCACCATCTTCGGAGCCATCGTCGGCGCCTACGCGGTATCAGCCACGCTGCGCCTGCGCTCGGAGGAGACCTCGGGGCACGTGGAGGAGCTGCTGGCCACTCCCACCACGCGCATTCGCTGGGCCGCGAGCCACTTCCTGTTCGCCATCGCCGCCGTCGCCGTGGTTATCGTCCTCGGCGGAACCGGAGTCGGCCTCGGCTACGGAATCTCTGTCGGAGACCCGCTCGGCCAGGCCGCGCGAATGGCCATTGCCTCCGCGGGCCACATTCCGGCCGCGTGGGTGATGGCCAGCATCGTGCTGCTGCTCTTCGGGTGGGTGCCGCGGGCAGCGTTGGCTGCCTCATGGGGCCTGCTGGTCGCTTTCATCGTCCTTGGTGAGTTCGGCGCGCTGTGGCAGCTGCCATCCTGGCTGCTGGACGTGTCCCCGTTCGCACACAGCCCTCGACTTCCGGGCGGAGCCGTCGAATGGCCGTCCCTCGTCGGGCTGGTCGTCGTCGCCGCACTCGTCGCCGTGGCCGGCTTCACCGGGTGGCGACGCCGTGATCTGACCGCCTAGGCGCAGGCGCAGCGCTCGTCGGGCGTGTAGATCGCGAGCACCTGGTCAACGTGCTGGCCGCAGCCGGTGTAGGTGACCTTGTTGCACTGGCGGCACAGAGCCGGACTGCACATGGGGATACCTCCAGGGTCGTGACGGTCCGCAGAGAATACCCCGAGGGGTATTCTCTGGCAACTCGGTCAGCCCGTGTCGCTCTTGCGGAACAGGAACGCAGTGATGGCCACCAGGACGATCGCGATGAAGACCTGGGTGAGGAACACCAGCCAGAACGTGTCTCCGTAGCCGAACTGGTTCGCCGCGAACAGGCCCGCGAAGGCGGCGAGGATGCCGATGATGATCGTCACGATGCACCCGATCGGCTGCATGCTGGGGACCAGGATCCGCGCGATGAGCCCGATGATGATGCCGACGAAGATTGCGCTGATGATGCCGTTGATCTCCATGGCGGTCACCCAACCATCGACTGGCCCTCGCGGGCAAGCGCGACAAGCCGGGAGACGGCGCGGAAGTACTTCTTGCGGTAGCCGCCGCCCAGCATGTCGTTGGCGAACAACCGGTCCAGTGGGACGCCGCTGGCGATGACCGGCACGTCACGGTCGTAGAGCCGGTCCACGAGTACGACCATCCGCAGGGCCTGCGCCTGGTCGGTGATGGTGCGTACCCGGGACAACGCCAGCAACGGCACCTGGTCGACGAGCACCCCGTAGCGGGACGGGTGGATGGACGCGAGGTGCCCGAGCAGGGCCGGGAAGTCGTCCAGGACCGCACCCGGCGTCGATTCCGCCCGGGCCCGGACTTCCTCGTCGGGCAGGGGCTCGGGGGCCGACGGGAGTCCGCGGTGCCGGTAGTCCTCCCCGTCGATCCGGAGCACGTCGAAGTGCGCGGACAGGCCCTGGATCTCTCGCAGGAAGTCATCTGCGGCGAAGCGGCCCTCCCCGAGCTTGTCGGGGAGGGTGTTGGACGTGGCGGCCAGACTCACGCCGTCGGCGACCAGCTCGCCCAGAAGAGTCGACATCAGCACGGTGTCGCCCGGGTCGTCGAGCTCGAACTCGTCGATGCAGACCAGGCGGTTGCCCTTCAGCGCCTCGACCGCCCTCCGGAAGCCCAGGGCCCCGACCAGATTGGTGTACTCGACGAACGTGCCGAAGCGCTTTGGCCCCGGCACCGCGTGCCAGAGCGCGGCCAGCAGATGGGTCTTGCCCACTCCGAAGCCGCCGTCGAGGTACACCCCCGCACGCCCCTCGGGGGGAGCGGCCCTGCGAAACAACGCTCGCCGCGCCGGGGTGGGCTCGCTCATGCGCGAGCCGAACGCATGCAGGGCAGCGACGGCCGCCGCCTGTGAGGGCTCACCGGGATCGGGGAGGTAGGAGTCGAACGACACCTGGCGGAAGTGGGGTGGCGGCACGAACTCGTCCACGAGCCCCACGACCGACAGGGCTGGGTGGCGCGCTGTGAGCGACTCGGGCACGTCCGTGAGCCTATTCATGCGACGATCACGGGATGCGGCGCATCCAACCCGGACCACCGGCGGAGCTCACCGAGGACGAGCTCCGGGCGTCGTATGCCTACCCGACCGATCACGCGTGGGTCCGCGGCAACATGGTGGCGACGCTGGACGGCGCGATCCACGGAAGCGACGGACTTGCGAAGTCGATCACGACCCCGTCCGACCAGCGCGTGTTCGGCCTCGCCCGCATGGCGTCCGACGTCATCCTCGTGGGGGCGGGCACCGTCAGGGCCGAGGACTACCGGCCGTCCAAGCGCACCGTCGCCGTCGTGACGTCTCGGCTCGACGTGCCCCTGTCGCTGAGGATGTTCGCCGACCGGACCGATGCGAATCCGCGCCCCATCGTCGTGACCACCGAGGAGTCCGCACCGCACGCTACCGACGAGCTGCTGGAGGCCGCGGACGTCGTCGCCTGCGGAGTCGACCGCGTCGACCTCGCTGCGGCCATCGCCCACCTCGTCGCGAGGGGCCTCCCCCGCATCCTGTGTGAAGGAGGCCCCACCCTGCTCGGCAACCTCATCGAGGCCCGCCTGCTGGACGAACTGCTCCTGACCGTCTCGCCACTTCTCGTCGGAGCCGAGCCGGACGCGCACATCGTGAACATCCCCGGTGGGCTGCAGCCAGCGCGACGATTCCGGACCACGGGCGTCCTCGAGGAGGACGGGACCGTCTTCCTCCGCATGCTGGCCGCCTGATGCTCACCCCGCCGATCGAGCCGATGCTGGCCGCGCCACTCGGGCACGATCTTCCGGCTCCGTCCGACGATGTCTCCTTCGAACCCAAGTGGGACGGCTTCCGATGCCTGGTCTTCCGATCGCCCAGCGGCGTCGTGCTGCAGGGGCGCGGCCGCTCGCGATCCGGTCCCGACGAGGTGGTCGACCTCGCGTACGCCTTTCCTGAACTGGTGTCGAGCGCCATGGAGCAGCTCCCGGCGGGCACGGTGGTGGACGGCGAGATCGTGGTGCTGTCCGGCGGGCGCCTCGACTTCGGCGCACTCTCCTCCCGCCTGCGACCGCGATCGGAGGCGGGCGGCCCGAGCATCGCACGGCTGGCCGAATCCCTGCCCGCATCCTTCCTCGCGTTCGACCTGCTGTGGTCCCAGACCAACACCATGGATCTGCCCTTCCGGGAGCGCCGGTCGCTGCTGGAGGACGTTGCTTCCTCGTGGGCGGACCCGCTGATGCTGACCCCGGCGACCAGCGACCGGGCCCTCGCCCTCTCGTGGTTCACCGGCTTCGAGTCAGCCGGCGTCGACGGGCTCATCGTCAAGCCGCTCGGTGATCCCTACCTGCCGGGCAAGCGGGCTCAGGGCAAGGTGAAGCACAAGCGAGACGCCGACGTCGTCGTCGCGGGCTGGCGCCCCCACGCACGTCCCGGTTCCGACGGCCAGCCGGTCGTCGGGAGCCTGCTGCTCGGCCTGAATGACGACGAAGGCCGACTGCACTACGTGGGCGCCGCCTCCGCCTTCACCGCCACGAGGCGCGCCGAGCTGGTCGATGAGCTGCGCCCCCTGACGACTCCTGACGACGAGCCGCACCCGTGGCGCTCGGCCAGCGGCGTCAACGTGCCCGGCGAGGCCAACCGGTGGAAGAAGGAGCAACCCTGGATCGCGCTGCGTCCCGAGCGGGTACTCGAGGTGACGTACGACCAGATGGAGGGGCACCGGTTCCGCCACGTGGCCGGCTTCGTCCGGTGGCGGCCGGATCGCGGACCTGAGACCTGCACCTTCGGCCAGCTCGAGGCCCCGCCAGCCGCACGGATCGAGAACCTGCTCAATCCTTCTTCGCCCGACTAGCAGCGCCTCCACACCCCCGATGCGTCGTCACTCGTGGCGGGTTTCGGCGTCCCGGAACCCGCCACGAGTGACGACGCATCGGTATTGGGGCGCCATTACCCGTCCGCAGTGTCCTTGCGCTTTCTGCTCGGCTGGACGCGCGGTGGCTCCCCGGGCATCTTCGGGAAGTCGGGCGGATACGGCAGTTCCGGCAGGCCGGCCGCCACGTCCCGCTCCCACGCCTCGAGCGCCGGGGTGAGATCCACCGCCGCCTCGGCCATCCCTCGCCAGGGATCCTCCGGTCGGGACTGCAGAATGGCCGGCACGGTGCGGATCGTGAAGTCCTCCGGCTCCAGGTCCTCCACATCGCTCCATGACACCGGAAGGGAGACCGGTGCGTTCGCGCGCGGCCGCAGCGAGTAGGCCGACGCCATCACGCGATCCTGGGCATTCTGGTTGAAGTCGACGAAGACGCGGTCGCCGCGCTCCTCCTTCCACCACGACATCGTCACCCGCTCCGGGTCGCGGCGCTCGAGCTCGCGGCCCACGGCGATGGCCGCGTGTCGAACGTCCACGAACGTCCATCTCGCCTGGATCGGCACGAAGATGTGCAAGCCAGTCCCCCCGCTGGTCTTGACGTACGCAGACCAACCAAAATCCGCGAGAACGTCACGGCAGGCGAGAGCAACCCTCCGGACGTCGTCGAAGCCATTCCCCTCCGAGGGGTCCAGGTCGATGCGGAGCTGATCGGGATGGTCAACATCCGGGGCGGTCACGGGCCACGCATGGAAGGTGACGGTTCCCATCTGGACGGCCCACGCGATCGCCGCTCGGGTGGCCGGGTCCAGCAGCACCCCCGGACGGCCGCTGGGGAAGCTCACGCGGATGCCGTGCACGTAGTCCGGCGCGCTCCTGGGCAGGTGCTTCTGGAAGAAGTGCTCGGCGTCCGGGAAGACCCCGTCCGGCCACCTCTCGAGGGCCGTTGGCCGTCCGGCCACCTGGTCCAGCAGCAGATCCCCGACCAGCAGGTAGTAGTCCATGACCTCGGCCTTGGTGACCCCGGGAAAGACCGGCTTGTCCGGGCTCGTCAGCCGAACCGGGGTGCCGTCGACGTCCAGCATGCGAGGGGGCCCGTGCTTCTGCGTTGGCACGAAGTCACGGTATCGGGTGATACTGGAACGGCCGTCGATCCCGGGAGGGGACATGCCGACCCGCCGTACCGCGTCCGTCGTCGCCATCGTGGCCGCGATCCTGGGTCTCGTCGTCGTGCTCATCACGGTGCCCGGCGAGCCGTCGGTGTCGGCGGAGCAGGGTGCCCGCCGAGCCGCTCCGCCGGTCACCATCGACAAGGTCCTCACCACCGGCCTGGTGTCCCCATGGGGACTCGCCTTCCTGCCGGACGGGTCGGCGCTGGTCGGCGAACGGGACACCGGGAAGGTCCTGCGGATCCCCGCCACGGGGGGCGCGGCGACGGTCGTGGGGCGGGTTCGGGAAGCCCGCCCGGACGGCGAAGGAGGCCTCCTCGGCCTTGCCGTCCCGCCCGGGGCCAACCCGCGGTATGTCTTCGCGTACTACACGACCGCCAGTGACAATCGCGTCGTCCGGATCGCCTGGAACGGCAAGCGCCTAGGAGCACAGCGCCCGATCCTCACGGGTATCCCGTCCGCCAGCTTCCATGATGGCGGTCGACTGCTCGTGGCCCCGGACCGCACGCTCGTCGTGGCCACGGGCGACGCAGGTGCGCCCGATCGGGCTCAGGACCCTGCCAGCCTGGCTGGCAAGGTCCTGCGAATGACCTTCTCCGGTCGCCCGGCCCCGGGGAACCCCGACCCCGGCTCGGTGGTCTATACGCTCGGGCATCGCAACGTCCAGGGGCTCGCGACCGACAGCAAGGGCCGGATCTGGGCCAGTGAGTTCGGCGCCAAGGATGCCGACGAACTGAACCTCCTGCGCCCGGGCCGCAACTACGGCTGGCCCATGCACGAAGGCACTGCGGGCGCCCCGGGGTTCGTCGATCCGGTGACCCAGTGGTCGCCCACGTCGATCGCCTCGCCCAGCGGCCTGGCGATCCTCGACGACGTGGCCTATGTCGCCAGCCTGCGCGGCGAGCGACTGTGGCAGGTACCGCTGACCGGTCCGCGGGCGGGCAAGCCCACCGCCGTCGACCTGGGCGACCTCGGCCGCCTGCGCACGGTGGCTGTCGCCCCGGACGGGTCCCTCTGGCTGATCACCAGCAACACCGACGGCCGTGCGGACCCACGCCGGGGAGACGACCGCATCCTGCGGCTCACGGTCGGCGACCGCTAGGGTCCATCCGTGTCTACCGCCGCGCTCGTCTTCTGGATCATCGCCATCGTGCTGCTCGCCTTCGCGGCTGTCTTCGTGCTGGTCGGCCTCAACAGCGAGCGCAGCTACTGGGCCCAGCGCGATCCCTCAGGAGATGCCCGCAAGGAGGCGACGAAGTTCTCGGCGATCGTGAAGCGGTCAGGGCACTTCGCGACCGGTGAGTACCGCGCGCCACTCCGCATCGCTGCACTCGGCGTCATGCTCGGTGAGCTCGCGATCGGCTTCGGAATCGTCGCACTCATCCTGACCGTTGCCAGCTGACGCGACGACCCCGCGCGACTCCGCCCGCGTCGTGTATGCGGTCATCGCGGTCACCTGGCTCGCGACCCGGGTGGTGGCCCTGATCTCGGTCGACATGACGCCGTGGATGCTCAACGACTTCGACATCTACCAGTCCTGGGTGCCCGTCCTCCAGGGCGGCGGCTACCCCGCGGCCGACCCGACCTGGCAGTACCCGCCCGGTAGCGGCCCGCTGTTCCTGATCGCTGGCGCTATCCCGACCGATTTCCGCTGGGCCTTCACCCTGGTCATCCTGGCCGCCGACGCGGCCATCATGGCGGCGCTGCTCGCCGCCCACGCTCGACGCGACGGCACCTCCCTAACGGGTCCTTGGCTCTGGTCCGTGGCCGGCATCGTGGTCGGCTCGATCATGATGGTGCGGTTCGATGTCGTGCCAACCCTGTTCGCCGTCCTCGCCGTCCTCCTGGTCGCACGCCCCGCCCTGTCGGGCGCCAGCGCTGCGGTGGGACTGGTCATCAAGGCGTGGCCCGCGTTGCTGCTGCTCGTCCTGCCTCGACGTTCGCTTCCCCGCGGGCTGCTGGGATTCGCCATCACCGGTGGGGTCCTCCTGATCGTCTTCACGCTCGCCTTCCGCGACAGCCTGTCCTTCCTCGGCAACCAGCAGGCACGGGGCATCCAGGTCGAGTCGGTGGGAGCCCTCCCCTACCTCCTGCACTCCCTCACCGGCGGCGAAGTGGCGTTCGGACTGCAGTACGGCTCCATCCAGGTGCTCATGGCCGGGACGGAGGCAGTCGGGCTGGCCGTGACGATCGTGGGCGTGGCCCTGTTCGGACTGCTCGTGTGGTGGCGGCTGTCTGGCCGCCTGGAGACCGTGCCACCTGGCGACGTGGCGCTGGCCACCATGCTGGTGGCCGTCGCCACCAGCCGGGTCTACTCGCCGCAGTTCAACGTCTGGCTGATCGGCGTGACCGCCGTGGCCCTGCTCGACTCGCGCAGCCGGGCCAGACGTGTCGCCATCCTGGTCGTGGCGGTGTCCGTGCTGACCCAGTTCGTATACCCCTGGAGCGCGACGCAGCTGGTCACGGGCGGCTTAGCCGCGATCATCGTCCAGGCGCTGCGGGTAGGGCTGCTGCTGGCGGCGGCAGTACTGGCGCTGCTCGCCCTGCGACGACCCTCACGAGTCGAGCAGCCCGACGCACGGGCACTGCCGGCCTAGCGCATCCGGTCCGCCTCAGCACGGCTCCCGTCAGCGCAGAGCCCACAGCGCGACGGCCGAGGCGGCCGCGACGTTGAGGGAATCGACACCACCCTGCATCGGGATCCGGACCCGCACGTCGGCCTCCGCCACGGCCCCTGGACTGAGCCCGTCCCCCTCGGTTCCGAGCACGAGCGCCACCCGCTCCGGGGCGGACCGGGCGTACTCATCGAGGGGAACCGCGTCGTCCGCCAGGGCGAGCGCGACGACTTCGAAGCCGGCTCCGCGCAGTATGCGAAGGTCCGCGGGCCACGCGGCAAGTCGGGTCCATGGCACCTGGAGCACGGTGCCCATCGACACGCGAACGCTCCGGCGATACAGCGGGTCCGCGCACCGTGGCGTGACCAGGACGGCATCCGCGCCGAGCGCGGCCACCGAGCGGAAGATCGCCCCCACATTGGTGTGGTCCACGATGTCCTCAAGGACGACCACGCGCCGTGCGCCGGCCAGGACGTCGGGGACCGCACGGTCCGGCGGACGATGCATGGCCGCGAGCGCCCCCCGATGCAGGTGGAAGCCGGTGATCTGCCTGAGGAGATTCGCGTCAGCGACATAGACCGGAATGCCATCGGGCTCGAATGCGCCGACAGCCACCAGCAGGTCGGACATGTCCTCCAGCCAGCGCTCGGCCATCAGGAAGGATCGCGGACGATGGCCGACCTCGACGGCACGGTGGATCACCGACGTGCTCTCGGCGATGTAGAGGCCCTTCTCCGGCTCATGCTTGGAGCGGAGGGCCACATCGGTCAGCCCGAAGTAGTCGGAGAGCCGCTCGTCGCCCGGGTCAGCGACCTGCACCACCGGCATGAGTCAGCACCCTAGGGCAGTTGAGGGAAAGGCTGTGCCATCTCGATGGCGCGGGCCACCCGGAGGACCCGCCGATCCTCGAAGTGCGGCCCGACTATCTGCAGCGCCATCGGCAGCCCGGCGGCAGACAGGCCGATCGGGACGGTGGCCGCCGGGTGGCGGGTCATGTTGATCGGGTACGTGAAAGGCGTCCAGTCCACCCAGTGCGACTGAGTCGCCGGGTCGGCGGTGTCGGAGCCCACCGGGAACGCAACCAGCGGCAACTGTGGGGAGACGATGACGTCGAAGTTGTCCAGCAGCCGGTTCAGGGCGAGCGTCGCCCGTGCTCGCACCCCGTCGGCGTCGAGGAACTCCTGCGCACTGATCACCATGCCGCGCCTCATGGTCTCGACGAGGCCGGGGTCGCTCAGCGCGAGGTCCTCCGGCCCGAGTCCGGCAAGGCTCCGGCCCAGGGCCGCGTCCCACAGGGTGAGGAAGGCGTCTCGACAGTCGGGGAGCCCGATCTCGACCTCCTCCACGACGGCACCAAGACCGGCCATCCGGCGAACGGTGTCGGCTACCGCGGCGGCGATCTCGCCGTCGACCTCGGCGCGCGGGAAGACCGGCGCGTAGGCGATCCTGAGACCGGAGACTCCGTCGTCGATTCCGTCGAGCCATGAGCGCGGATCGGCGAGTGTGGGGTAGATGTCGCGGGTGTCCGGGACCGTGATGGCGGCCATCATGTGCGCCGCGTCGCGCACCGTGCGGGTCAGGGGGCCCAGGTGACTGAGCAAGCCGGAGCCGCCGGGCGGATACATGGGCACAAGCGCATGCGTCGGCTTGAGCCCGAAGACCCCGCAGAAGGCGCCGGGCATCCGGATCGAGCCCCCGCCATCGGTGCCGACGTTCAGCACCGACATCCCGGTCGCGGCCGCAACCGCGGCGCCCGCTGATGACCCGCCAGCGGTGAGCGCGGGATCCCACGGGTTCCGGGTCACACCGGTGAGCGGGCTGTCGCCGAGCCCCTTCCACCCGAACTCGGGTGTCGTCGTCTTGCCCAGGACGACTGCGCCGGCCTCGAGGAGGTGTTGCGCCACCGGGGCGTCCTCCGTCGCCAGGTCCTCAGGGTCAGTCTGGAGCGAGCCCTTTCGAGTCGGCCAGCCCGCGACGAGGACGAGGTCCTTGATGCTGGCGGGAACCCCGTCCAGCGGCCCCCTGGGGTTGCCGGTCCGCCAGCGCTCCTCGCTCGCGTGCGCCAATGCCATCGCCCGCTCACGATCGACCAGTACGAAGGCGTTCAGCTCCGGGTCGCGGTCCTCGATCCGCGCCAGGCACGCCTGCGCGACCTCGACGGGCGACAAGGACCCGTCGGCATACGACGCTAGGAGTAGGTCGACGGTGAAGTCGGACGGATCGATTCGCGGCTGCCTCACGGGCGAACGCTATCCCTGGACAGCGTAAAGCCCTGCCGACGGGGGAGACAGCAGGGCTTTACACGGTCGAGTGTAACCCCAAGTCCGCCGTCTCGCACCAGAATTTTCTACTTCTTCGTCGTGCCCGTCGTCGCTTTCGTCGTCGCATCCACGCGACGGCCGGGGCTGGTGTAGGCAAGGGTCGTGCACCCGGACGCCGAGCCCTACCCGCGCATCGATGCCCCGCCGCCGGACGACGCATCTCACCGCGGCTTGGGCCGCCTGGTGGTCCTCGCGCTGGTCGGCGGGGCGCTGGCCGGCCTCGTCGGGGGGCTGTTCCGGCGGGCCTGGTGTGGGCAGACCTGAGCCGCACGACCCTGCTCTACTGGACGCGGGAGGAGCCGGCCCTCCGCTGGGCTGTCCCCGTCCTCTGCGCGGCCGCCGCCGTGGCCGTTGCCCGGATGGTGGTGCGATGGGTTCCCGATGCTGGGGGCAGCGGCGTCCAGCTGGTCGAGGCCAACATGCGCTCGGAGGCGGGCTTCGCCCCGTGGCAGGTCGTCCCGGCCAAGTTCATCGGTGGCTTCCTGGCCATCGGAGCGGGCCTCGCCCTCGGCCGGGAAGGACCGACGGTGCAGATGGGCGCGGCAATCGGGAACGAGGCGGGACGCCTCGGCGGCATGAGCCTGCACGACCGCAGGACGCTGTCCGCCGCACTGGCCGGGGCTGGGCTCGGCGTGGCGTTCAGCGCCCCACTCGGAGGGGCGGTGTTCGTGTTCGAGGAGGTGTCCCGTGCGGTGCGCACTCGACTGGTGGTGACGACGCTCGCGGGCTCCGCGGCTGCCGTGGCCGTGGCTCACCAGATCGTCGTGGACGGGCCGATCTTCCCCTTGCCGGACATCGAGCAGAGTCCCCTGTGGACTCTGCTTCTCTTCCTCCTCCTCGGCATCCTGCTGGGTGCCATGGGCGTTGCCTACAACCGCCTCGTCATCGCCTTCCTCGATCTTGCGGAGCGACTGCCGTCCCTGCCCCCCGAGGCCAAGGCCGCCGTGATCGGCGGACTCGTCGGAGTGCTCGGCATCCTGTGGCCCGCGGTCGTCGGCGGCGGCGAGGAGCTCAACGAGGCGATCCTGCTCGGCCGCTACTCGCTGGGCGGACTACTCCTGGTACTCGCCGTCCGCTGGCTCCTCGGCCCGTTCTCGTACGCCGCCGGGGCGCCGGGCGGCCTGTTCGCACCCCTCCTCGTCGTCGGTGCCGCCGTCGGTGCCCTCCTCGCCGAGACGCTGAACCTGATCGCCCCGGCACTGGCCCTTTCACCCATGGCGTTCGCGGTCGTGGGCATGTCCACCTTCTTCTCCGCCGTGGTTCGGGCACCCATTACCGGCGTGATCCTGATCGTGGAGATGACGGCGACGACCTCGCTGCTGGTTCCGATGCTGATCGCCTCCGCCACCGCCGTCGTCACGGCGACACTGCTGCACGGACCACCGGTGTATGACTCGCTACGCCAACGCCTGCCCACCCAAGGGGAAGGGCCGGGTTACGCGGTGTAGCGATCGCTGCGGTGGCTCAGTAGACGGAGAGCACAGAGAGCGTGGCAGCTGCCTGACCTCGACGCGCTCCGGAGGACACCATCACCTGCAGCAGGTACTCGCCCGCCGCCCACATGCAACTCTTTGGCGCCACTTGAAGGTGATAGGCACCCGTTCCGACGTTGTTGAACGCCACGACGTTGTTGCTGAAGCCGCACGACATGCCGGGTCGAGTGAAGTGCTGGATCACGACGAAGTTCAAGTCCTTCAAGTTGGTGACGGCGGCACCGGTCACGGGATTGGTGACCAGCACGAGCAGGTCGGCCGGCGCATTGTTGTCCGGTTCCGCGTAGCCCGCGGCGGCCTGCACCTCGACGTTCAAGGCCGTGCGTGTCGCCGATCCAGCCGGTGCAGCCATCATCGTCATCCCGACTGCCACCAGCAACGCGGCGAGCACACCTGTCCGAATCGCCGTCTTCGTGAACATGGCTCCTCCTTCGTGAGAGTCGAACCCCTCTCTCGATTGTCCGTGGACCGCACCCCTGAGTCCTGTCGATACAGGCGAATGGCTGCAGGAGCCGGTGATCCAAGCGTCCGGCGGCGTCGACATCGAGGAGTCAGCAGACGCAGGTCGTGCCCTAGGCGACGATGTCCCCCACATGAATGACCGGCGTGACATTTGAGAAATTCAGAATGTCGCCCTTGATCTCGATAGTGAACACACTGACAGCCAAGTGCGGAACCAGACCGCCGAAGTCGACTCCCACGCTGAGCGATGTCGAGACGATCGCACCGACCCTCTCGGACACCATGGGTGTGCGGCAATGACCTAATGGTCGACGTCGAACCCATGAGCCGGATGGCTCCGATTCCTTGTGATTGCAGGGCTTTTCGTCGTCATCGAGGCGAACAGCGACACGGGCGAAGCGTGCCGACACGACCCTTCCAACCTCTCGCTGGGGGGCCGCGCCGCCGATGCCGGTACCCGTCACACGACACGGGCAACCCTCATGGATACTGACCGGCGTGAACTCACCTGAATCGACGTCGCCGGGCACCGACTGGCGAGAACTCATCGCGGTGATCCTCCTGTCGATCACCACCATCCTCACGGCATGGTCCGGCTTCCAGTCCAGCAAGTGGGGCGGGGCGATGTCCGTCTCGTTCTCCCAGGCCTCGTCGGCTCGGATCGCTGCCGCTCGGTCGGACGGTGACGCCAACCGTAGGGTGACCGTGCAGGTGGGACTCTTCACGCAGTGGCTGCAGGCGGCGACCACAGACGACAAGACGCTCATGGATCTGCTCGTCACGCGCTTCCCTGAGCCCCTGGCCAGCACGTTCCCCATCTGGCTGGCCACGGATCCGCTGACGAACCCCGAGGCCCCCTCGTCGCCCTTCGTCATGCCTGAGTACCAGGTGCCCGAGCTTGCCGACGCGGCCGCGTACGACGCCACCGCGGACGCCAAGTTCGCTGAGGCCCTGGACGACAACGCGCGCGGTGACAACTACACGCTGTTGACGGTGGCCTTCGCGTCCGTGCTCTTCTTCAGCGCCATCTCGGGCCGGATGCGCTCGCGCCGCTCGCAATGGGCTCTGCTGGGAGTCGGCATGGTGGTGTTCGCCATCTGCCGCGCTCTTCCTGCTCTCGTTCCCGAAGGTCTTCTGACCCCTCCGGCACAGGTCCTCCATGACTATCCGGCGGGCAGGATGCTGGCTTGCGATGTTGGTGATCGCCGTCCCGCTGACCCTGCTGCTCGGCCTCCTGGTGTCGAGCGCCTTCACCGGCTGGCCCCTCGACTTCGCCTGGTTCGACCGCTAGGCCGTGGGCCGTACCGTGAGCGCGACGCCGTGCCCGCAGTTCGGGTGCAAGCGGGCCTAGGTGTCAGTCAGTGACGGCTCCACTGGCTCCACCACCGCCGGGTCCCGCTCCCAGCCCTCGTGCTCGAGCGTCAGGGTCTCGATCGCCACCTCATTGGCATTGGCGTCCAACTCGGGCAGGGCTTGATACCCCGAGACCCAGGCGCGTCGCACGATGTAGGCCCGGACGAGCTGGCCGGCCTCGTTGTAGAGCTCGATCGCGAGGTCCTTGCGGAAGTCCTTCAGCGATACCTCGTTACCCAGTCCGCGGCCCAGACTCCAGACCTTGTTCGCCCAGCTCTCGAACTCGACGTCGTGCGTCACTCCGCGCTCGAGGGTGATCGGCTCGTAGGTCGTGCGACCGGGGGCCTTCCGAACGCTCGACGGGTCATCTCCATCGCGATGCTCGACGACTTCCGTCATTCGTCGCAGCGCACTGATCCGACTGACGCCCGCGACGTATCGACCATCCCACTTCACCCGGAACTTGAAGTTCTCGTAAGGATCGAATCGGTTCGGGTTGACAGCGAACTGGGGCATGACACTCCTCCTCGCGTCTCGGCGGATGCCCCATTATTGCCGCAGCCGGCTCATCCCAGGGCCGAGGCATCTGCGGCGGCAACGCAGCGGATGGCCAGGACGGTGATGTCGTCGGACTGCAGGGCACCGTCGGCGAACGTCTCCACCTCCGCGAACACCGCATCGACGAGGCTTGCCGAGGTCACGTCGGCGACGGTCTGCAGTCGGGCGATCAGGCGCTCCTCGCCGAGCATCTCGATCGATTCGTCCTCCGCCTCGGTGACGCCATCGGTATACAGGAGCAGCCGACTTCCCGGCTCGAGCTGCACCTCACCCGTGCGGTAGGGCAGTCCCGGAACCATGCCGACGGGCGGGTTGATGGGCTGACGCAGGTACTCGAAGGGCGCATTGCCGATGGACAGCAACGGCGGAGTGTGGCCAGCATCGACGAACCGGAGGCGGTACGTCTCGAGGTCGAGCAGGCCGCAGAAGGCCGTCAGGTACTGCCTCGCGGGATTGTGGTCGCAGAGCTGCTCGTTCAGGCTGGCTACCAACACCTCGAGGTGGTCATCCGGCGGGGCCGACTGACGCGGTTGAGCCCGCAACGCGGCAATGGCTCTGACCATGAACAGTGCGGCCGGCAGGCCCTTTCCGCAGACATCGGCGACGATGAACAGCAGATGCCGATCGTCAAGGAAGAACAGGTCGTAGAAGTCTCCGCCGACCTGGCGTGCCGGACGCATGCGCCCCGTGCAATCCAGCCTCGGGTCACCCGCGAACAGCGGTTCCGCGGGCAGGAGGCTGGCCTGAATGCCGCGCGCGAAGTCCATCTCGCGGCGCGCCTGCTCCGTGGCCATCAGCTGGCGCATGCGGTTGATCGTCAAGGTGTCGCTGCGCCGCATGCGCTCGGCCTGCGCCGACATCAGGTTGCGGGCGACCCTCGGTATGGCGATGACCCGGTTGAGGAAGGTGTCCTCGTCGATGACAAGCAGCCGGGTGCCGCTTTGCGCGTAGACGTGCGCGGACACCGGTTGCTCGTCGATCACGGACATCTCCCCCACGCATTCACCCGCCGTGACCTGGATGAACTCGTCGTCCTCGGGCCGGTCGAGGTAGACGCGCAGCTCCCCCTCGACCACCAGAAGGACCGACTGGTTCGCGTCTCCGCGCTCGAGCAGCGCAATGTCATCGGCGAAGTCCTGGATCGTCAGTACCCCCAGCGCCTCGTCGACCACGGCGTCATCCACCTGACGGAAGATGCCCACCTCGCGAAGGCCGTCGAGGCGCTCGGCAGCCTGGGCTTGCTGATCCAGCGCGAACGTGAGGGTGAGCCGGTTTCGGCCGTCGCGGTACTCATACCAGCGGTCGTCGCTGAACTCAGTGATGAGGCGGAGGCCGCGCCCTCCCAGTTGGAGTTCGGCAAGCGTGGCCGGCGTCTCGGCAACTTCGAACTCGAGCGGATCGAACGGCGCGCACCCATCGATCACGTCAAGGCGCAACTGCCGGTCATCGACCTCAACCGACCACTGCGCCGGCTGGCCCTCGCCGGATGCGCTCCCGTACTTGACGAGGTTCGTTGCCAGTTCCTCGACGCACACTTCGAGGCGGTAGCGATCTCGGTCACTGAACCCGAAGTCGGATCCGAGGTCCTGGCACCAGCGGCTCGTCGCCGTGACCAACGGCGGCCCGACCAGCCCCGTCAGGACGCGTCGCTGGATCACCGTCGGTCCTCCCCTGCTGGCGCGAATCAAGGCGACCCCTCCCATCGGGATCCTGGGCGTGCCCGTCGATGCCAACCGTCAGAACAGCAGAGCTGCCTCGTCGGCTGTGTCCCGAACGGGAATGAGCTGGTCGATGCCCGTGGTCTTCAGAAAGCTCGTCGTGATCTCATCCGGGCTGACGAGCACGAGTTTCCCGCCCAGCTTCTCCTGATCCTGCGACGCCGCCACCAGCATGCGGATTCCGAGGGATGCGAGGAACGGCACCGCACTCAGGTCGACGATGACGTTCGGCTCAGCAGTCGCCGCCGCATGGAAGTCGTCCTCGACGGCCTTGACACCGTCAGCATCCATGCGTCCGTCGAGGGTGACACGACGGATGGACCCGACCTGATCGACTGATACGGACATGGCTCGTCTCCTGTCTCCTTGATGCCTGGCGTCCCCTGACGCGGCACGGCCGGTGTCAGTGGCTCAACCCTCTCGGCGTTGAGCCTGCTGACCAACAACGGCGGTCCAGTCCAAGCGCTTCGCGCGATCCTACGGGACCGTCGTCGTCGACTCGTGGTCTTTCCGAGGAATGTTTCGTGACGTCGCCGGCCGCTGGAGCACTCCCAACGAGCGCCTAGGTCAAGCCCGAAGATGGGACGAGTCCCTAGCTCGGCGGCGCGCTTGGTTCGGGTGTCCCCTCCCGCTCCGCGGCCTTGGCGAAGCTGTTGGCCACAAGCACATCCGTCGACGAGTGCAGGATGATGCTCAACGCGATCGTTGCCGCCACTAGGTGGAAGATCACGTCGCTGCTGCTCATGCCTGCTTCGAGCACGAGCAGCCCGTAGACGACCGAGGCGAAACCCTTGGGGCCGAACCATGCGGCGGCCGCCTGCTCCCGGCGCGTGAGACCGGATCTCCACAAGGACAACGCGATCGCGATGGGGCGGGCGACGAGCACGGCCGCGATGACGAAGATCCATCCCGAGAAGGGGATCTCCGAAAGGAACTGCGGGGAGATGAGTGCGCCGAACACGAGGAGGGCCGCGAGCTTGAGCAGTTCGGAAACCAGCTCGCCGACCGGCTCGAACGACGCCTTCTGCATCGGCCCCATCGTCGCGATGGTGATGCCTGCCGCGAATGCTGCGAGGTAGAGATTCGCGTGGGTCACCGAGGCGATCGCGAAGACGAGGAGCCCGATGGCCACGCCGTTGAGCGGCTTGTAGACGTGGACGGCGTCGAAGAAGCGCGATCGCTCAAGCCGAATGGCGACCCACGGTACGGCCACCCCCAGAGCGATCCCCGAGACGAGTTCCAGGACGAGTACCGGGAACTCGACCTCCCCTGACGACGCGAGGGCAAGGAAGATGACCACGAACGGGAGAGCCAGACCGTCATTGAGCCCGGACTCGACGTTCAGCAGGTGCCGCAACCGGTAGGGAACCCGATTGTTCCCGACGAGGGCAGCGGCGAAGACCGGATCGGTGGGGGCAAGGATCGCGCCGATGAGGAACGCCTCCGGCCAGGACAGCCCGACGAGCCAATAGGCAAGGACGGCCGTGACGATCATGGTCAGGGGCATGCCGAGAAGCAGTGCTCGCCCTGGCAGTCGCCACGCCTTGCGCAGGTCCTGCCAGCCGACCTTCTGCCCATCGGTGAACAGCACGGCAAAGAGCGCCAGCGAGGCGAGTCCGGACACGAGCGGGTCGTCGGGGGCGAAGTCGAGGACGCCTAGCACTCCTGCCCCAAGGACGAAGCCGCCGACCAGGAACAGGACCGCGGTGGACAGGATCGTGCGGTGGGCGATGCCCGATAGCAGGACCCCGATCAGCAGCAGGACGCTGAACGCGAGAAGCAGGGTCACGGGGCAAGTATCGACCTCGCGGTACGGTGACGTTTCGCGCGGGAGGAGGAACGTGAATCGACACGAGGCCGCCTCGCTGCTCGGGGTCCGCACCGATGCAGATCCCGAGGCCGTACGGCACGCCTGGCGGATGTGGGCACGGATGGCCCACCCCGACGCCGGCGGCGACCCGGATCACTTCTCCCGACTCGATCACGCCCGGCGCACGCTCCTCAGCTCTCCGCCCGTCGTGGGCGCCGCGCACGAGCGCCGTCCCGAATCGCCGCAGGCGCAGCCTCGGGAGCCCTTCAGCGCTCTGGTCACTCGGCCGACCCACATTCCTGCGTTGATTCTCACCGGGTTGGGAGTCGTGCTCCTGGCCTTGATCCCCGGTCTCGTCTCCGCTCCACTCGCGCTTGCGGCGCTCCCAGCCTCCGTTGCGGCGGCGGCCTGGGCAGTGTGGGCGACGCGCGAGACGCTCCACGCTCGAGCCGACACCGGCCACCGCATTGCGGCGTTGACGATGGTGTGGCTGCCGGTGGCCACAGTTCAGGTGCTGATCTCGTGGCTGGCCGGGTCCAGCCTCGTCCCGGTGCTGCCGCTCCTCGCTGTCCCCCTGGTGGTGGCCGTCTCAGCCATCAACCCCGGCGCCGGCCTGTGGCGTCCCGTCGGCGGTTGACGGGCGGGGCGATCAGCGCGTCATTGTGCGCTGCCGGGCGACTCAGGCTTGGTCGCCAGGTAGCGATGGACGCTGCCCCACCCGCCGACCTCGTCGTCCTGAACGTGTAGCCCGGCGCCCGCCAGCGTGGCCGGGACGTCGCGGATGAGATCGCCCAAGGGTTTCCAGAACCGGTCGACGAGGGCAGTGCCCAGCCCGTTGCCGTCGCTCGGGTAGTTGATGTCGATCAGCACGAGGCGGCCTCCGGGCCTGAGCACTCGCGCCAGCTCGGCCGCGGCCGCGGCAGCGTCGGGATAGCCGGTGAAGGCCATGGTGTTCACCACGGTGTCGAAGGTGGCGTCAGCGTATGGCAGCGCCTCGACGGTTCCCTGCCGCAGGTCTGCCCGCTACCCCGGCGCGGGTCAGGTTGCGCTGCGCGACGGCGACGAGTGCCGGGTTGAGGTCGATCCCGTCAGTCTCGAATCGACCGGCGTACTGCGTGAGCAGCCAGCCGGTTCCGAAGGAGACCTCCAGACACTCTGGGTCCCTGGATCGCCGGGAGGGCCTGCCTGAGCCATCGTCGCCAGAACGGGGCCGCCTTGACGGCGACGTCGTATGCGCGCGCGAAGCGTGTGTAGAGCCGGTCGTTCGCCACCGTGTACGCCCGTGGGTCGACCGGCTCAGCCGAGTACCGTCGTTCATCCGGCGCCACGCCACGATGTTCTCACGCTCGGTATTGGGCACGACCGACGATCGCGGACGATCGCCAGCCCTGGCGTCTAAGCCGGCCTCACGCAGCCTAGGCTTTCGTAGAACTCGGAAGGGGATTCGACCCTTCCTCCGAAGGCCGCGACGAAGTCCTCTGGCTGCGCAGTCGCCGGATACTCGAGCGGGAGCCCGTCTTCATCAAAGTTCACGTACACCAGGTAGTTCGATCCCCTGACGTTGACTTGTTCGTCAAAGTACTGCCAGTCGACCGCTCGAAACTGCGGGCAGAAGGCCTTGAACGCCTGCTCGGCGGCAGCCATGTCGGGATGAAAGTCCACAACGTACGCGTCACACGTGATCCGCGTCCCCACCTCGATCGAACCCCCACCGTCGGGGAGATCGACGATCACGGGTTCGGTGGAAGGAGGACTCCCGTCCTCCTTGCACGGGAAGCTGTTGGACGCGAGACCGTCGACGACGCTCTCCGCAGAGGTGAACCCAGAGTCGCTGATCGGAGCGGTGGACTCCGAGGCACTACTCGGAGCGGTGGACTCGCTGGCGCTGGAGCCACCGCACCCCGTCAGGGCCATGCATCCCACGACACCGCAGGCAGCCCACGCGCGCCACGTCCGACCCCTCATGACGCCCCCTGAATCTCGGATTGTTGACCTATGGCCACTATGCAAGCCCTTTCGAACACCTGAAGGGAACTTATGCAGCACGACCGGCGACGGTTCTCACGGTCGACCCGACGACGGTCCCTCGGACTGGCACACCCGGTTGTGCCTCCGCTGCTGCGCCCTGGCCCTCAAGGGTGCAGCCGATCCTCCCAGGGCGATGTTCTAGAGGCCGTCAGACAGCGGTCGGCCAGCGCCGGCCGTCGGCCGAGTCAGGAGGCGGTCAGAGTGACCGTCTGGCACGCGTAGTGTCCGTTCGAGAAGTCGAAGCACATCTCCGATACGCCAGTGGACTTGCCCTGCGCTGTCGCACCCAAACCGCCTTGAGGCAGGGTAGTGGGAGAGACCTCGATGACACTGGCATCGGAGGACGTGATGGCTGTGACGTTGACATCGCCGCAGGGCATGCTGGCTTCGCCGTACACACTGGCGTCGTAATAGAGGCAACTCCCCGCGTGGTACCTGTCGATGATGGGCGCGGTGCTTGTCGCCTGCGTTTCGACCATGTACTGGCTGCATGTCACGGTGTCATCGCGCCAGGTGGTGCACACTTCGGATTCTCCGATCCCCACCATCATCGTCATCATGTGACTGGTGAGAATCGGCGCACTCGATTCAGGCGGGGTCGTAGCCCTTTCGACAGCTGGTCCGATGTACACAACCTCCGGGTTGGACGACGTCTGAGACTGCACGCCGACGAACACCGAGTCATGTTCCGTGGAGTCCAGAATGAAGTACTGACCCAGCAGTTTCACTTGGCCCCCCGTCGTTGGAGTGGTGGGCACCACGACGGTCCATCCGGTCTTCTTGGTGTACTTCAGGCGTAGTTGCGGCGGGCTGAGCTTCAGCACGGCCATGGTCGCGCTGCAGGAAGCCTTACGCTGCGCGCCCCTCCGTACCGAGGCCGTCGCGTATCGCGCTCGACCAGCGCCTGTCCCGTCGTCCGTGATCGTCCAGCACACGGGAGTGGATCTTGCGCCACGGCCCGCGTACTTGTTAAGCGCTTTCGCGATGGCTACGCGATCCGCCAGGCTGATCGACGTGCCCGCCGCATCCGCCGGGGACGCGCCCCCGGCAATGAGCAAACCAGAAGTGGCAACGGCGGCGGCTGCGGCACTCGCGAGGATCTTCCGCACGTTCATGTGAACCCCCCAAATTCCCGAGCGGCCCACGCAGGGCCCGCATCGCATGAGAATCAAGGTAGACCGACCCCAAGGCTGTGTCTCGGGGAGCCTGCCCCGGATTCCCGGAATCGGCGTGTTGGGGACACCTGATCTGGACGATGACTCGTCCCGGCCCGGTGCTCGCGTCGCTCATGGAACTCATGCCTGGAACCGAAGTCGACGGAGCCCCATGGATGTCATTCCCCTGAGGGCGCGGTTTCAAGCCAACTGACGCAAGAACTGACGCACCCGCCCCCCGACATGAGTCATCCCCCCGTAGATGGCGAGATCTACGAGGGGATTCCCCGTCGGGCTGACAGGATTTGAACCTGCGACCCCTTGACCCCCAGTCAAGTGCGCTACCAAGCTGCGCTACAGCCCGAAACCCCGATTTGTGAGGCAGACGGAGCCTACACGGAGGTCGAGGTTGTCCAGCACGCCGTCCCCGCGCTGGTGCATCAGGCAACAAGGCGCGCGTCGCCGTAGATTCGGGGCGTGAAGGTTGGGCGCACCATCGGCATCGTTCTGCTGGCCTGCGCTACGTCGGCCGCGATGATCGCGATCGCGATGATCGGTGCCAGCATCGTCGGCGAGCGAGAGACCCAGACGGCGCTCGACCCCTTCTACGCCACGCCCGATCCGATTCCCCAGGAACTCGGCACCGTCGTCCGGCGGGAGCCGATGGATATCGACGTGCCCGGCGGCAGCGCTCAGCGGATCCTCTACGTGTCCGAGCGCCCGGACGGTTCGCGAGCGGTCTCCGGCGGCATGATCTTCATCCCGGACGCACCTGCACCCGACGGCGACCGGCCCGTCGTGGCGTGGGAGCACGGCACGCTCGGGATGGGCGAGGCGTGCGTGCCCTCTCGGTCGACGGATCCCATGGCAGACATGACCACGTGGATCGGCCCGATGATGGACCTGGGCTGGGTCGTGGTGGCCACGGACTACGTCGGCCTCGGCACGACGGGTCCCAACCAGTACCTGATCGCCCAGTCCGAGGTCCGTGACGTCGTGAACGCGGTGCGGGCGGCCCGGAGCCTGCCCGAGGCCCAAGCCGGGAATCGCTACGTCACGTGGGGCCACTCCCAGGGGGGCCACTCCTCGATCTGGACCGGGCACCTCGGGTCGGAGTACGCCCCCGAGCTGGAACTGCTCGGTGTGGCCGCAGCAGCACCGGCGCTGAACCTGCCAGAGATCGCCTCGGCGCAGTGGGACACCGTCGTCGGCTGGGTCATCGGGTCGGACCTCATCGAGTCCTGGCCCACGTACTACCCCCAGCTGCCCATCGACTCCATCCTCACCAGTGAAGGAGCCGACGCCAGCGCGCGCCTGTCGGCCGAGTGCATCAAGCAGTCCGGACTCGAGGCCCTCGCCCGAGAGAAGCTCGGCCAGCGGTTCTTCTCCTCCGATCCCCTGGATCAGCCTGCCTGGAAGACGTCCCTGGAGGACCAGACACCTGCGCCGCTCCCCGCCACCATGCCGGTCTTCATCGCGCAGGGGACGGCAGACGAAGTGGTCCTGCCGTGGCCCAACGCGATGGTCCAGGAGTCCTGGTGCGCGGCCGGATCCACCATCAGCGTGCTGTGGATGGGCGGGGTGAACCATCAGGATGCGGCCAAGGTAGGAGGACCGGCGGCGGTGGAGTGGATCGCCGACCGCTTCGCCGGACGTCCGGCGTCGCGCACCTGCGATGTGCCGCCACCGGTCGCCCCGAGACCACCTGCCTGACCGTCAGCGGCGATGCGACCGCTTCTCGCGCACGCGCATGACCAGCCGGATCGGCGTACCGACGAAGCCGAACTCCTCGCGCAGACGCCGCTCGATGAATCGTCGGTAGCCCGCCTCGAGGAAGCCGGTGGTGAACAGGGCGAAGGTCGGCGGCCCGACCTGCACCTGCGCGCCGAACAGGATCCGTGGCTGCCTACCGCCGCGCAGCGGGTGCGGATGCGCATCGGTGAGCTGCTTGATGAACTGGTTGAGCCGACCGGTGGACACGCGGGTCTCCCACCCGGCCAGCGCCTCCTCGATGGCGGGCGTCAGCTTCTCCACGTGCCGCTTGGTCTTCGCGGAGATGTTCACTCGAGGTGCCCAGGGCACCTGCACGAGGTCCCGGTCGATCTCGCGGTCGAGGTACTTGCGACGCTCCTCGTCGGTGAGGTCCCACTTGTTGAAGGCAAGCACGAGAGCCCGACCGGACTCGATCACCATGTGGATGATGCGGACGTCCTGCTCGGTCAGTGGCTCGGACGCGTCGACCAGCACGACCGCTACCTCGGCACGGTCGAGGGCCGCCTGGGTGCGCAGGGTGGCGTAGTACTCGTGACCGCTGGCCTCCTTCGCCCGCCGCCGGATGCCAGCCGTGTCGACGAACCACCACCAGGTGTCCTTGAGCCTGATCAGCTCGTCCACCGGGTCGACGGTGGTGCCGGCGACGCTGTCGACGACGACGCGGTCACCCCCTGCCAATGCGTTGAGCAGCGAGGACTTCCCGACGTTCGGCTTGCCCAGCAGGGCCACGCGCCGAGGGCCCCCGGCCCGCGAGATCCCCGCGCCGTTCTCCGGCAGGAGCGCGACGGCAGCGTCGAGGAGGTCGCCCGCGCCACGGCCATGGAGGGCGGAGACGGGATGCGGCTCGCCCAGGCCCAATGACCAGAGTGCCGACGCCTCCAGTTCGGTGTTCGCGTCGTCGACCTTGTTGGCGACCAGGAGCACGGGCTTGCCGGACCGCCGCAGGACCGGCACCACGGCCTCGTCGGTGTCGGTCGGGCCGACCTTGGCGTCCACGATGAACATGACGGCATCCGCGTCGTTGATGGCCCGCTCGGCCTGGGCGGCGATCTGGCCGGCCATCCCCTTGAGCTTGCGGTCCCATCCCCCGGTGTCGATCAGGATGAACCGGCGACCGTTCCACTCAGCCTCGTAGCTGACGCGGTCACGGGTCACCCCGGGGACGTCCTCGACCACGGCCTCGCGACGGCCGATCATGCGGTTGACGAGAGTCGACTTCCCGACGTTCGGGCGCCCCACCACGGCCAGCACGGGCATCCCCGAGTGCTCGCCTCCGGGCCGCATGAGCTCATCGAGCTCGGCATCGATGTCGCCGAACTCCGTCCGCGCCGCCGCGAGCGCCGCGGCGACCGCGTCCTCGTCGAGGTCGTCTTCGGCGACGATCGCCTCGCCGCCGGATGCCTCGTCGACCGGCTCCTCATCGGCGTCGGCGTCGAACGCGACCCACTCGTCACTCATCTCGAGCTCCTGTCCTCATGCTGCGAGCCTGTCTGCTGGTCGTGGCGATCGCGGTTCACGGATGTCCGGCCCGCCGGTTTGCGAGGTCCTCGGCGTCACTGACGATCTGGCGGACCTGCTCCGCCACGACCGCGCGGGTGCTGGCCCGGAGCGGATCACCGGGCACGCTGATCGCGACCGCGGGCGCGAAGTACACGTCGATCCGAGATCGGGGCCGGGGCGGATCCGTCGGTACCCGGCCGTCCGCACCACGCAGAACCACCGGCATCACGGGGACGCCGGACATCGCCACAAGGTACCCCACGGGCACGGCGCTCCCGGCCACGACGACGGCCCGCTCGTCCATGAGGGCCGCGAGGGCGCTGCGCTGCGCTCGGATCGCGGTGGGCAGCTCGACCGGGACGTCCCCCGCCTTGGCGAGCACAGCCTCCGGCAGGGTGGCGGCCATCGCCTCGTTCGCCAGGACATGCAGCGGACGGGGTGCTGTGGCATGAAGGATGGCTCCGGCGAGCACCCCCTCGCAGCGAGTCACCATGAGCAGGGCTCCCGACGTGCCGACGTGATGGGCACCGTGGGCGCGCAGGTGGTAGGTCATCCGCAGGGCTGCCGAGGCCAGATTGCGTGCGTGCGCGGCCCCGCTCCAGGAGGGAGGCTCGACCTCGACCAGCGCCGTCACGGCGTGCGTGCGCGGGTGAGGTCGCACACGTGGTCGATGACCTGTTCGAGGGTGAGGTCGGTCGTGTCCACGACCACCGCATCCGGTGCCTGCGCCAGCGGCGAGGTCGTCCGGCTCGAGTCCTTGGCATCGCGCTCGAGCAGCGCGGTCTCCGTCGTCCGCACGTCGACGCCGTCCTTGCCGAGATCGGCATCCTGGGCGGCCCGTCGCGCCGCCCGGATGGCGGGGTCGGCGGTGATGAAGATCTTGAGGTCCGCGTCGGGGAGCACCACGGTCGTGATGTCCCTGCCTTCGACGACAATGCCCTCGCCGGCGTCAGTGGCAGCCGCGACCTCGGCGCGCTGCACGTCAACCAGGCGGTCGCGCACCAGCGGAACGGCGCTCACCGCGCTCACGGCACCGGTCACCTCGTCGCCCCGGATCGGGCCGGACACGTCGGCAGCGCCTACGTGGATCGTGGGGTGTCGCGGGTCGGTTCCGCTGGTGATCCGTACCGCGTCGAGGTGGGCGGCCACGGCCACCGGATCGTCGACGTCGACGCCTGCGGAGAGCATGGCCCATGTCATTGCCCGGTACATCGCGCCGGTGTCCAGGTAGCGCAGGCCCAACCGCTCCGCCACCCCGCGGCAGACGCTGGACTTGCCCGATCCGGCCGGGCCGTCGACGGCGATGACGGGAGGGAGCACCCCCCGAGCCTACGCGGTGACCGAGTCCGGCTGCTCAGTAGCGGACGTCGAAGTCGTGCGCCTGGAGGGCCGCGATGAGGCGCTCCCCCGCGTCCGGTCTCACGAACAGGGCGACCAGGCCGCTCGGGCGGCCGAACACGTGCTCGATCCGAATGTCCTCGAGGTTGACCGAAGCGTCACCGACCGCGGCGAAGAGTCGGGCCAGCTCGCCCGGCTTGTCCGCCACGATGACCGTGACCTCGCGCCACGGTGCCGGCTCGGCACCGTGCTTGCCGGGGATGAGGTGCTGACCGGCGACGCCCGTTTCGAGGACGCGACGCACCTGGCTCTCGGCGAGCGACCCGTCGGCGGAGGCCGTACGCAGCGCGTCGGCCGTCGCCGTGAGATCGGCGATCACCCCGTCCAGGACGTCCGCCACCGGACCGGCGTTGGCCGCCAGGATGTCGGACCACATCGCCACGTTCGACGCCGCGATGCGGGTCATGTCCCGCAGGCCCTGCCCCGCGATCCGCACCTGATCCTGGTCGGACTCGACGAGCCGGCCGGCCAGCACGCTGGCGAGCACCTGCGGCGTGTGGGACACGAGGGCGACCGCGGCGTCGTGATCGGCGACGCCCATCTCGACCGGGTAGGCACCGCACGTCGACGCCAGGCGGTGCACGCGTTGCACATGCTCGATGCCACTGTCGGGCGTCGGGGTCACGACCCACAGGCGGTCGTCGAGGAGGTCCGCGCGGGCTCCAGCGGCACCGGAGACCTCGCGACCGGCCATCGGGTGGCCGCCAACCAGGCGGGAGGGGTCGGCTCCGGCGGCGATCGCCCCGCTGACGATCCGCTCCTTGACCGACGTGACGTCCGTCAGGGTGGCGTCGGGGAATCGTGCCGACGCGTCGGCCAGCACAGCTGCCGCATGCCGAGGCGGAACCGCCACGACCACGATCACCGGCCGGTCGTCATCGGCCAGCGGGCGCCCGGCCGCCGCCGACAGCGCCGTGCGCACACTCTCGGGATCGACATCGGACAGGAGCACGTCGACCCCGGCTCGACGTAGGGACAAGGCGACCGAGGTCCCGATCAGACCGGTGCCGATGACGAGAACGGCGCCATCGATCGGTCCGGCTGCCTGCTCAGGTTCGCTCATTGCACGAGGTCCTGACGGAGCACCTCGGCGCCCCGCAGGTACACGTGCTGGATCCCGGAGCGCGGACCGACCATGTCGGCGTGGATCAGGATGCGGACCACGCGCGGAAGCGCCCCGTGGACATCCATCTCCTGCGCGCAGAGCAATGGCACGTCGACGAGACCGAAGTCGCGCGCCCCGGCGGCCGGGAAGGAGCAGGTGAGATCCGGGGTCCCGGTGAGGATGATGCTGACGATGTCGTCGGCGGTGAGCTCGTTTCGCCCGAGGAGCTCACCGAGGAGCTCGCTGACGGCCTCGCGCATCTCGTCCGCGTCATCGGCCGTCAGGCAGGTGGCACCACGGATTCCGCGCAGGGGCATGGCTGCTCAACTCCTCGTGACGACCGACGGCGGACAGCGTAGCGAGGCCGGGTCACGCCCATTCCCCCGTGGTGCCGGCCGCGGGACTCGGTCAAAGACCAACGGCTGTGTACAGCGACCGCAGTTCCGGGCCGGTGATGGCCCGGACGACGCCGGGTCGCTGCTGACCGAGGTGGATCGGGCCGACGCGGGTGCGCACGAGGCCGGTGACCGGGTATCCGACGGCGGACAGCATCCGACGCACGATCCGATTGCGCCCCTCGTGGATCACCAGCTCGATCAGCGTCCGATCCGGCTGCTTCTGCAGGATCCGCACGGAGTCGCATCGGGCCAGGCCGTCCTCCAGCTCCACACCCGACTGGAGCTCCCGCAGCACCGGCGGCGGCAGCTGTCCACGGACGGTGGCGACGTATGTCTTGTCGACCTCGAAGGACGGGTGTCCGAGCCGGTTGGCCAGCTCGCCGTCGTTCGTGAGGATGAGCAGTCCCTCCGTGTCGGCGTCGAGGCGTCCAACGTGGAACAGCCGCTCGGTACGGCCCGCGACCCAGTCGCCCACGCAGGGCCGACCCTCGTCGTCGGACATCGTCGAGATCACGTTCAGCGGCTTGTTGAACGCGAACACCGCGGTGTCGGGGGCCGTGGGCACCCGCTCACCGTCGACGCGCACGACGGCGGTCCGGGGGTCCACCCGCATGCCCTGCTCGCGGACCTGCTTGCCGTCGACCTCGACCCGGCCCTGGTCGATCAGGGCCTCGCACGCCCGACGGCTGCCGAGCCCCGCGCTGGCCAGCACCTTCTGCAGCCGGATCAGGTTCTCTCCTGCGTCCTCGCCCATGGCGGATCAGTCCCCCGTCGCGACGGAGTCGAGGACGTCCTCGAGGTCGGCCAGGTCGGGCAGGTGCTCGGCCAGCGGAGGGAGGTCGTCGAGGGAGGCGATCCCCATGCGCTCGAGGAAGTGCGAGGTGGTGACGTACAGATGCGCACCGGACTCGCCATCGTGGCCGGCCTCGGCAATCAGTCCTCGCGTCAGCAGCGTGCGGATGACGCCGTCGACGTTGACCCCGCGCACCGCGCTCACCCGGCCCCGGGTGATGGGCTGCCGGTAGGCGATCACCGCCAGCGTCTCCAACGACGCCTGCGTCAGTCGCGCCTGCTGGCCGTCCAGGACGTAGCGCTCGACGAGCGGCGAGCAGTCCGCACGCGTGTAGTAGCGCCATCCGCCGGCCACCTCACGCAGGTCGAACCCCCGCACCTGCGACGTGTACTCCGCGGACAACCGCTCCAGCTCGGCCGCCACCGCCTCGGCAGGCTGACGGACCGCCGCAGCGAGGTCGAGGACGGTCATCGGCTCGTCGGCGAGCAGCAGCAGTGCCTCGAGAGCCGCTGACAGCGACGGTGCGCCGATCGATCCGTCGTCGTTCAGGTCAGCCACGACCTCATCGTTCGGGCTCGGCCACGACCTCGTCGGTCTCGTCACTCATCCACTGTCTCCTCATCGTCCGGCAGCGCCGGCTCCGGGCTCGCGTCACCGAGGTCCGGGACGGGGTCCCGGTCCACCTCGCGTTCGATGTCGAATTCGTCGGTCACCTCGACGTCGCCTTCGTCGGCTCCGGTCCACCGGATGGTCAGGTCACCGAGCGGGGTGATCTGCTCGAAGGCCACCACCTGCTCCCGGTAGAGCTCGAGCAGCGCGAGGAACCGGCCGATGACCACCATCGTGGTCTCGCTGTCCGCGATCAGGGCGCGGAAGGTCGTCGTGCGGTGCCGGCGAAGCCGGTCCACGACGATGGCGGCCTGCTCCCGCACGCTGACCCGCTGGACGTGGATGTGCGCGATGGACACCTCGGGCACGGGCTTGGGAGCCAGCGCGCGGGCCGCCATCGCGGCGAACTGGTCCGGACCCAGGCCGATGAGGACCTCCGGCAGGAGCGCCGCGAACTGGGGCTCGAGCCCGACCGCCCTCGGGAAGCGCTTGGCCGCGCCCGCCATCCGCTCGGCGAAGAGCGCGGAGACCTCCTTGTAGGCGCGGTACTGCAGGAGCCGGGCGAACAGCAGGTCGCGGGCCTCCAGCAGTGCCAGATCCTCCTCGTCCTCCACCTCGCCGGACGGCAGCAGGCGCGCGGCCTTGAGGTCGAGCAGCGTCGCGGCCACGACGAGGAACCCGCTGGCCTCGTCAAGATCCCACGTGAGTCCCTGGCCCCTGATGTAGCTGATGAACTCGTCGGTGACCTGGTGCAGCGCGAGTTCGGTGACCTCCAGCTTGTGCTTGGAGATCAGCGACAGGAGCAGGTCGAAGGGGCCCTCGAACTCCCCCACCCGGACGGAGAAGCCCGCCGGTGCCTCGCCGGCCGGCGGCGCCGTCGTCGCCTGCGTGGGCGTGGTCACCGCGCCAGGACCTCCCGGGCCAGCTGGCGGTAGGCGTCGGCGCCGCCGCTGACGGGGGCGAAGGCCGTGATCGGCTCTCCCGCCACGGCAGCGTCGGGGAACTTGATCGTACGGTTGATCACGGTCTGGAAGACGGTGTCGCCGAAGGCCTGCTGCACGGTGGCGAGCACCTCGCGGCTGTGCAGCGTGCGCGGGTCGAACATGGTCGGCAGCACGCCGATGATCTGCAGGTCGGGGTTGAGTCGGCTGGCCACCTTGTCGATCGTGTCCTTCAGCAGGGCCACGCCGCGCAGGGCGAAGTACTCGGTCTCCATCGGGATGATGACGCCCTGGCTCGCCGTGAGCGCGTTGACGGTGAGCAGGCCCAGCGACGGCTGGCAGTCGATGAGCACGATGTCGTACTCGGGGACGATCGGCGCGAGCGCTCGCGCCAGGGAGTGCTCGCGGCCGACCTCGCTCACCAGCTGCACCTCCGCGGCCGAGAGGTCGATGTTCGCGGGCAGCAGGTCGAGGTCCTCGACGTCCGTCGACATGATCACGTCGCCGACGTGACAGTCCGACTGGGTGAGCAGGTTGTAGATCGTGAGGTCGAGCTCGTTGGGGTTGATGCCCAGCGAGACGGCGACGGCGCCCTGTGGGTCGAAGTCGACGAGGAGCACCTTGCGGCCGTAGCCGGCGAGGGCCGCGCCCAGGCTGACCGTGGAGGTCGTCTTGCCGACTCCACCCTTCTGGTTGACCATCGCGATGATCCGCGCCGGGCCGTGTGAGTCGAGGGGCGCCGGCTCGGGGATCGGGAACACCTCGACGGCGACGACCGCCGGCTCCGGGTCGGGCGAGACGTCGGCCGCGAACAGTGCCATGTCAGGCTCGTCCGGCGCCTCGGCGAGCGGGTCCGGGAGGGACGCCGAAGGCTCGACCACGGGAACGGCTCCCGGCTGGGTGCCCTCAAGCTCCATGAACTTCCTTCCCTTGTCTTTCTTGGACTTCTTCACCGTGACCCCTCGAACCCCGCGACCCCTCGAATCGTCGCCTGAGCCTACCCGCCGAGCCACTGCCCGAGGCGAAGCACCGCCGCGGCGGCGACCCGTCGCCTCACGACGGGGACACGGACCGGTCCAGTTCCACGGTGAGGGCGATCGTCCGCAGGGACCGATCGATCCACTGCGTCATCGTCCCGTGGCACGGTCCCGCACACCCGACCACCCTCGCACGCTCGCCCATCCACCGGGCGAGCTTGCGGCCCGCCTCCCGGCCGCGGCGGTGGCTGATGTCGACCACGTCGTACGCCTGATGGAGGGACAGCACGGCGTCTGGCCGCTCCCTCGTCAGGAAGCGCATGATGCCGCGGGTCTCCGGCTCGCTGGCCGGTCGGCGCCCGGACCAGAAGATGCCGCCACGCCGGGAACGTGCGCCAGGACTCGGGGAAGTTCCGGTTCAGGTCCACGCCGCGGGCGTTGACGCGGGTGCCCGCGCGGTAGCCGTCCGGGTTCAGGGACGTGATGAGCCACAGGCCCACCCCCTCGGGGACCGGCCCCGCCTCGAGGTCCCGCACCACCTTCCGGCCGCCCGGTCTCGTTGCCGTGCATCTGGCCGATCACCACGATCTGCACCGGCGCATCCTGCGCCCCGAAGTGGCGAGCCACGATCGGACGGCCCTCGGACGTGGTCGCGATCACGCGGCGGTCGTTCGCCCGCGCAGCATCCGCAGCCACGACGCCGGACGCCGCCACGGCGGGGATGGCGGTGGCGATGCTCGTGAGCACGAGGGCCAGGACCATGCCGGCGCGGACGATCGAGGTCGCTCATCGGGCCCTCGGATGACTCGTTGCGTACACCTCTCGCAGCGTGTCGACGGTGACCATCGTGTAGATCTGCGTCGTCGTCACCGAGGCGTGCCCCAGCAGCTCCTGCACGACGCGGACGTCGGCGCCGCGCTCGAGGAGGTGGGTGGCGAAGCTGTGCCGCAGCGTGTGCGGGCTCACGTGCGACGGTCAGGCCGGCGCGCGACGCCGACTGCTGGAGCACGCCGAACGCGCTCTGGCGGGACAGCGGCCGGCCGAGGGAGTTGAGGAACAGCCGAGGCGTCCCTCTCCCCCTCGGTGGCGAGCACGGGACGCCCCCGGACGAGGTAGGCGGTCAGCGCGTCGGCCGCGAAGTCCCCGATCGGCAGCATGCGCTGCTTGTCACCCTTGCCGGTCACCACGACGGTCATGTCGGTCGAGGTCGACGTCGTCGACGTCGAGCCCGACCGCCTCCGAGACTCGGGTCCCCGTGCCGTACAGGAACTCCACGAGGGCGCGATCGCGCAGGCCTTCGGGCGTCTCATCGTCCCCCGCGTTCTCGATCAGGGCCTGGATGTCGTCATAGGGAAGCGCCTTCGGCAGTCGTCGGGGGATGGCCGGCGGACGCACGTCCCGAGCCGGGTCCGTCGCCGTGAGTCCCTCTCGGGCCGCGAACCGGTGGAACGTCCGGACCGCTACGACCGTGCGGGCCGCGCTCGCTGCGCCGAGGACCCGCCCGTCGCCGTCCGGTCGTCGGAGGGAGCCGGCGAAGTCGGCGACGTCGTTCTCGGTCACCGTGCTGACGTCGTCGCGTCCGTGCTCAGCGCACCAGGACACGTACCGTCCCAGATCGCGTCGGTACGCAGCTACCGTGTTGGCCGCCAGGCCTCGCTCGATCGAGACGTGATCGAGGTAGCCGGCCACCGCGTCCGCGACGGAGGTCAGGCCAGGACCTCGTCGAGGGCGGTGATCGGCATGTCGAATGCCTCGGCCACGGCGGCGTAGGTGACCTGTCCATCGTGGACGTTCAGGCCGAGCGCCAGCGCGTGGTCGTCGCGCAGGGCCTGCACCCATCCCTTGTTGGCCAGGGCCACCGCGTAGGGCAGCGTGACATTCGTCAGCGCGAACGTTGACGTGTTGGGGACCGCACCGGGCATGTTGGCGACGCAGTAGAACACCGAGTCGTGGACGTTGTAGGTCGGGGTCCGCGTGCGTCGTCGGGCGCGAGTCCTCGAAACAGCCGCCCTGGTCGATCGCGATGTCAACCAGAACGGAACCGGGCTTCATCCGGGCCACCAGATCGTTGGTGACGAGCTTGGGCGCCTTCGCGCCGGGAACCAGCACCGCGCCGATCACCATGTCGGCGTCCATGCAGGCCCGCTCGATCTCGTAGGTGTTGGAGGCGACGGTCTGCATGTGCCCCTGGTAGATGGCGTCCACCTGACGCAGGCGCGCGATGTTGTTGTCGAGCAGCAGGACCTCGGCCTGCATGCCCAGGGCGATCGCGGCCGAGTTCATCCCGGCGACCCCGGCGCCGATGACGACCACCTTCGCCGCGTACACACCCGACACGCCACCCATCAGGACGCCACGGCCGCCCTGCGCCCGCATCAGCGCGTTCGCCCCCACCTGCGGGGCCAGCCGGCCCGCGACCTCTGACATGGGCGCGAGCAGCGGCAGGGACCGATCGGGCAGCTCCACGGTCTCGTAGGCGATCGCCGTGACCTTGCGTGCGGCGAGCTCCTCGGTCAGCGGCCTGTCCGCGGCCAGGTGCAGGTAGGTGAACAGCACCTGTCCCTCGCGCATGCGGTGGTACTCCGCGGCGATCGGCTCCTTGACCTTCAGGATCAGTTCGGCAGATCCCCAGACCTCGTCGGCGGTGGCGAGGATGGTCGCGCCCGCGGCGACGTAGTCCTCGTTCGGGATCGACGACCCAAGCTCCTGCGTCCTGCTCGATGACGACGTCGTGACCGTTGCGCACGAGCTCCAGGACACCGGCCGGGGTGATGGCCACCCGGTACTCGTGGTTCTTGATCTCCTTGGGGATGCCGACCTTCACTGTCGCCTCGCTAGTCCTGTCCACCCCGACGGGGTGTGCCTGCACCCCAGCCTAGGAGACCACCCCACCTCGGGGACCCGATCTGGGATTCCGGGGCGGAGCATGGCGCCCGGATCAGGCTCCGGTCCGGCGAGGCAGGCGCACGCGTTCTGTCTCGACGAGCAGGTCCCGGGCCGCCCAGACCGCATCCGCCGGACGCAGCGAGGACCAGCCCCCCTGCTCGGCTCGTCCACGCGGCCAGGATTCCGGTGACCGCAGTCGGGCTCCCCACCGCGCCGGACAGGACCAAGTCGCGAGCGTCATCCAAGGGGACCCACGCCCGAGGCAGGTGAGCCTCCTCCGCCTCTCCGGTGTACGGCCGGCCGGCGGGCAGGGCCGAGAGCCCGCGGGCCAGGTAGATCCGGATGGCCTCGGACAGGCCGCCCGGCGAGGTGTAGACGTCGACGAGCACGTCCCATCTGCCGGGCCTCGAAGCCCGCCTCCTCCGCCAGTTCTCGCTGGGCCGTGAGCCACGGCGGCTCATCCGGAGCGTCGAGCAGGCCGGCCGGCGGCTCGAACAGCCAACGCCCGACAGGGTGTCGGTACTGACGGATGAGCAGGACCCGATCCTCCTCGTCCATCGCGATGACCGCGACGGCCCCCGGATGCACGATGAGATCGCGTTGCGCGGTGGCCCCGTCGAACTCGACGTCGTCACTGACGACCGACCAGACATGGCCTTCGAACCGGGAGTGCCGTGCCAGGACCGGAAGCGAGGTGCCGGAGTCGGCCACGGGCCCTGCCCACTCCTCGGAGTCCTCCGGCAGGGCGGCTGTCTCCCCCGGTGGGCTGCTCATCCCTGGGCGAGCGCCTCGCGCTGCTGCTCGGACCGCACCAGAGCGGCACCGACCAGGCCCGCGAAGAGCGGATGCGCCCGGGTGGGACGCGAGCGGAACTCGGGGTGCGCCTGAGTGCCGACGTAGTACGGATGCACGTCCGCCGGGAGCTCGACGAACTCCACCAGCCGGCCGTCCGGGGACGTGCCCGAGAAGCGCAGGCCGGCCTCCTCCAGCTGGGCTCGGTACTGGTTCGCGACCTCGTAGCGGTGCCGGTGCCGCTCGTCGACGTAGGGCACGCCATAGGCGGCCGCGACCTGCGAGCCTTCCACCAGCTTGGCGGGATACAGCCCCAGGCGCATGGTGCCGCCCATGTCCCGCTCGCCTGAGACGACGTCGCGCTGGTCGGCCATCGTCGACACCACCGGGTGCGGAGTGGACTCATCGAACTCCAGCGAGTTGGCGGCCTCGAGCCCGACGACGTCGCGGGCGTACTCGATGACCATGCACTGCAGGCCCAGGCACAGCCCGAGGGTCGGAAGGCCGTTCTCGCGGGCGTACTGCAGGGCGCCGAGCTTGCCCTCGATGCCCCGCACCCCGAAGCCGCCCGGAACGCAGATGCCGTCGAGGTCGCTCAGGTTCCGTGCGGCACCGTCGGGTGTCGAGCAGTCGTCGCTGGACACCCACCTGATGTTGACTCGGCAGTCGTGATGGAAGCCGCCGGCGCGGATGGCCTCGCTCACCGACAGGTACGCGTCGGGCAGGTCGATGTACTTGCCCACCAGCCCGATCGTGACCTCATGAGCCGGATGGTGCACTCGCCGCAGCAGGTCGTCCCACGTCGTCCAGTCGACGTCGCGGAAGGGCAGGTCCAGGCGTCGCACGACGTAGGCGTCCAGGCCCTCCTTGTGCAGGACCTTGGGGATGTCGTAGATGCTCGGTGCGTCGACGGCCGCGACCACGGCGTCGGCGTCGACGTCGCACATCAGGGAGATCTTGCGCTTGATGCTGGCCGGCACCTCGCGGTCGGCTCGCAGCACGATCGCGTCGGGCTGGATGCCGATGCTGCGCAGGGAGGCCACCGAGTGCTGCGTCGGCTTGGTCTTGAGCTCACCGGACGGCCCGATGTACGGCAGCAGCGAGACGTGCAGGAAGAAGACGTTGTCGCGGCCGACCTCGTGCCGCACCTGGCGGACGGCCTCGAGGAAGGGCAGTGACTCGATGTCGCCGACCGTGCCGCCCACCTCGGTGATCACGACATCGACGTCGGGACCGGCCATGCGCCGGATCCGCGCCTTGATCTCGTTCGTGATGTGCGGGATGACCTGGACCGTGTCGCCGAGGTACTCCCCGCGGCGCTCCTTGGCGATGACCGTCGAGTACACCTGACCGGTCGTGACGTTGGCGGAGCCGTGCAGGTCGGTGTCGAGGAAGCGCTCGTAGTGACCGACATCGAGGTCGGTCTCGGCGCCGTCGTCGGTGACGAACACCTCGCCGTGCTGGAACGGGTTCATCGTCCCCGGGTCCACGTTGAGGTAGGGGTCGAGCTTCTGCATGGTCACCCGGAGGCCACGGGCCTTCAGCAGGCTGCCCAGCGAGGAGGCGGTGAGCCCCTTGCCCAGCGAGGAGGCGACGCCTCCGGTCACAAATACGTGCTTCGTCGTCGTCTTCTCCACGGACGACCAGACTATCAGCGAAGCGGGACGTCGGTGGCGCCGGACGCGCGCAGAGATGAGATCACGACTCCGGTCGGCAAGGGCCCGTCGGCCAGGATCATGTCGATGTCGCTGGCGTCCTCGGCGATGCCGTCGAATCTCGCCCGCTGGTCCGCGATCAGGGTCAGGACCGCCGCACGGGCCTCCAGCTGCGACTGCTGCCACGGGAGGACCAGCGTGCCCTCGGCCTCCTCACCGATCACGCCAAGGTCCGCGGCCACCTCCGCGGCACTGGTCTCGACGAGGCCGCGCAGTCCGTCGCGGACATCCTCCGGGACCGAGGTGGACCAGATCATCGGTGACGCGTAGGCCACCATCCCCTGGACCTGTCGCTCCCCCGATGCCGCCCGGGCGTCGGCGGCGGCGAAGGCCGCGACCAGCTCGTCGGTTGCCGACTGGCGCACCGAGTCCGCCCACCACAGGAATCCGCCCACCCCTGCCGCAACGAGCACCACGACGGCCAAGGCGAGCCGCGGGGCCCGTCGGCGTTCCTGCTCGGGGGTGTCGAGGAATTCCATGGTCGAAATGCTGCCGCCATCGGCGCCAACGCGCACCTCGGCAGTCACTGTCGATCCGCCTCGGCCACCGCGAGCAGCTCCGCCGCGTGCTCCGCTCCGGACTCGGAGTCCTCAAGCCCGGACAGCATGCGCACCAGTTCTCGGACCCGATCGGGTCCCTCCACGGCGAGGACGCTGGCGGCCGTGACCTGCCCCGCGCTGTCCTTGGTCACGACGATGTGCCGGTCGGCGAAGGCCGCCACCTGGGGCAGGTGGGTGACCACGACGACCTGGGATGTCCGGGCCAGTCGGGCCAGTCGACGTCCGACCTCGACGGCGACGCGGCCGCCGATGCCGGCGTCGACCTCGTCGAAGACGAACGTGGGCACCTCGTGGACGCCGGCCAGGACCACCTCGATAGCCAGCATGATGCGGGACAACTCGCCGCCGGACGCCCCGCGGCCCAGCGGCCGAGGCTGGCCGCCGGCATGCGGGGTGAGCATCATGGCCACGCTGTCGGCGCCGTCGACGGTGAACGCCGCCAGGTCATCGGTCGAGGTCACGTCGACCTCGATGGATGCGTCCGGCATGGCCAGGTCGTGCAGCTCTGCGGACACCGCCGTGCTGAATCGCGCGGCAGCTGACCGCCTCTCCTGCGTCAGCGTCTCGGCGGCGGCGAGCACTCGCGCACGAAGGTCCTCGACGACAACGCGGAGCTCGGCGATCCGCTCGTCCGTGCCGTCAACCTGCTCCACGGTCGCCTGGGCGTCTGCCCACCAGCGCAGGACGTCGTCGAGCTCGGGCCCGTAGCGGCGCTTGAGTGCGCTGATCACCTGGCGGCGGTCCTCGATGCCTGCCGAGTCGACCCGGATCCGCATCCACGTCCTGCGCGTACTGCGCCAGCTCGCCAGCGGCCAGGGAGACCGCCTCGGCGATGGCGTCGAGCTGCTCGCCGACCGGAACCAGGGCGGCGTCGAGCGCGACGGCCCGATCCAGCGACTTGCGCGCCCGGGAAAGCAGTTCGGAGACGCCACCGCCGTCATCCCCGCCGATGAGCGTGCCGTGCACCTCGCCGACCTCGGCCAGCAGGTCGGTCGCGTGCGCCAGCACCGTGGCCTGCCCCTTGAGGGCCTCGTCCTCGCCGGGCTGGGGACTGACCGCGGCGATCTCGTCGATGCCGTGCCGCAGCAGCGTGGCTTCGCGCTCGCGCTCACGTCGATGCTCGACCAGGTCGCCCAGATCCCGCTCCGCCTCGCGCAGGGACGTGAAGTCGGTGGCGTAGCTTCCGCGGATCGCCGCGATCGCCGGCCCGCCGAACAGGTCGAGCAGCTCCCGCTGCCGGCGCGGGTCGCGCAGCATGAGCTGGTCGGACTGCCCGTGAACCGCGATCAGCTCCGCGCACAGGTCGGCGAGGGTGCCGGCAGGAACGCCGCGACCGCAGGCGAAGGCGCGGCTGCGCCCCCCGGCAGCGACCGACCGGCCGAGCTGCACGACCCAGCCGTCGGCCTCATGGTCGGGGTGCGCCCCGGCCTCGTCCAGGCGGCGCAGCACCGATGTGGCGGAGTCCGGCACCAGCCACTCGCCGTCGGCCTCGGCCCGCTCGGCGCCGGTGCGCACGAGTCCGGCGTCGGCCTTCGCTCCGGTGATCAGCCCCAGTCCGGTCAGGACCATGGTCTTTCCGGCACCCGTTTCGCCCGTCACCACCGTGAATCCGGGTGCGAACGAGATGACCGCTTCCTCGATCACACCGAGAGCCCGGATCCGCAGCTCCTGGATCATCCGCCCTCCGGGCGGCGTCCACGCCAGCCGCTCACCGGCAGCTCGAACTTGGCCACCAGTCGATCGGTGAAGGGGGCCATCGCCAGTCGGGCGAACCGAACCGGACGTGGATCCTGCCGTACCTCCACGCGGCTGTCGCCGGCAATCGGGACGAACCGCCGTCCGTCGGCAGACAGCACGGCGTCGGAGCGTTCCCCGAGCTCGAAGGCGACGACGCTCGTCGGCGACACGACCAGCGGTCGCGCGAACAGCGCATGCGCGCTCAGCGGAACCACGAGCATCGCGGACACCTCAGGCCACACGACCGGTCCGCCCGCCGAGAAGGCGTACGCGGTGGAGCCGGTGGGCGTGGCGCAGACGACGCCGTCACACCCCCAACGGGATAGCGGGCGGCCATCGACCTCGACGATGACGTCGATCATGCGCACCGGGGCGCGCTTCTCGATGGAGATCTCGTTCAGCGCCCATGTCTGGTGCTGGACTGCGCCGCCCTCGAGCACGCGCACGTCAAGGGTCATCCGCTCCTCGACCACCCACCTTCGGTGGACGATCGCGTCGACCACCTGCGTGAGGTCCTCGGACTCGGCCTCGGCGAGGAAGCCCACGTGCCCGAGATTGACCCCGAACAGCGGCGAGCCGCTGGACCGCGCTCGCTCGGCGGCCCTCAGGACGGTGCCGTCACCCCCGAGCACGACGACGACGTCTGTGCCAGCGGCGGCGTGGTCATCGGACGGCACCACGGAGCAGCGATCGCCCAGATCTGCGATGCCCTGGGCGGCGAGCCCGTCGCGATCCTCGTCCGTGATCAGGACGTCCACCCCTGCCGACTCGAGTGCGTCCACCACCTGGTTCAACGCCGCTCGGGCGTCAACGCTGCGGGGGTTGACCACCAGCAGGACGCGCCGGGTCGCGCTCTCGTCCGTCATTGCGGTCCCTCCGACACGGCGCGGGTGATGGCCACCTCGAGGTCCTCGCCGGCGAGTCCGGCGGGCACCTCAACGCCCATCCTGCCTCCTGACCGTCGTCAACCAGAGGAAGTACTCGACGTTTCCGCTCGGACCCGGCAGCGGGCTGGCCACCACGCCCATCACAGTCAGGCCCAATTGCTGCGCGGCCTCGGCTACGCCGCGGATGGCCGACACCCGCAGTTCGGGGTCGCGCACGACGCCGTCCCCGACCGCAGCGCGCCCGACCTCGAACTGCGGTTTGACCATGAGCACGAGGTCCGCGCTGTCGGCCGCCACGACAGTCAGCGCCGGCAGCACCAGCTCGAGCGGGATGAAGGACAGGTCGGCGACGACGAGTCCGGGCCGGAACGGCAGGTCGTCGACCGTCAGTGAGCGCACGTTCGTCCGCTCGATGACCGTCACGCGGGAGTCCGACCGCAGTGACCAGGCCAGCTGTCCGTAGCCGACATCCACGGCGAGCACCCGGCCGGCCCCCCGCTCGAGCAGCACTTGGGTGAACCCACCGGTCGACGCTCCAGCATCGAGGCAGTCCCGCCCCTCGACGGTGACGCCGGCGAAGGCGTCGAGGGCACCGATCAGCTTGTGCGCCCCCCGGGAGACGTAGTGGCTGCCTTCGCCTTCCTCAGCGACGACGATGGGCGCGGCCTCCTCGACCTGGGTGGCCGCCTTCGCCGCGACTCCGCCGCTGACCCGGACCGAGCCCTCCTCGATCAGCTCTCGGGCATGCTCGCGGGAGCGCGCCAGTCCGCGACGCACGAGCTCGGCATCGAGTCGACGACGAGTCACCGGACGCCTCCTGGAGCCAGGCTCAGGTCGACGGGTCGAGATCGGTGAGCGTGGCGCGCAGGGTCTGGTGCACGTCGTCGAAGACAGCGGGGTGCTGGTGGATGTCGTCGGGATCCAGCTCGATGAGGCGGTCGAGCGCGGCGTCGACCGCAGGTTCGCCGGTGGGCTCCCATACCGGCAGGACGAGTGGCTCCTCCTCCTCGAGGAGCAGGACGTCGTCATCTCGCGGGGGCGAGTCTTCGCCGACGACCTCCGCCGTTCCTGCCGACTGCTCCGACTCCAGGGTCACTGGTCGGCCGCCTCGTCCACGACGATCTTCTTCTTCTTCTTTTTCACCGGGACGTCACTCGCCACCGGCTCGGTCGCGTCGGTGGGCTCCGGTACCGCACTCGCGGGATCAGGTGTCGAGGGAGCCGCAGGGTACGTCTGGGCGGGGTAGGTGGCCGGCTGGCCGGCCGACTCCTGGAGGTCGGTCAGCTGCTTCTCGAGCCGCTGCACGTGCCGGCGGAGGGCCGCAAGCTCGTCCTCCCGGACGAACCCCATCCGGCCGACTGCCCGGTCGACCTCGGCGCGGATCATCCCGACCAGCATCTCGCGGTTGTTGCGGCTCGTGCTCACGAGATCGTCCGCCAGCTCCTGGACCTGGCCCATCATCTCCGGGGCCGGCATCGCCTTGCGTCGACAACGACATGCCCTGCGAGAGCAGCCCGGTGACGACCTCCTTCGCCTTCGCCGTCGTGGCCTCGGTCAGGCCCGTCGCCATCTGCAGGTAGCTGCGCAGGTCGTCCAGCACGATCTCACTCCTTCACGTCGCGGCGGGATCCCGACGGGGTCCGCGCAGGCCAACCGTACCGGCCGAACCCCGAAGTCACCCGGTCGCCGCAACCAGTTTCGCGAGGACCTCGTCGAGCCCCGTCGGCAGCCCGAGGTCGGCCCGCCGCCAGGCGAGAGCCGCCGCCGCGCGCACCGCGTCCCAGGGGTCCTCTCCCGCCCGAGCCTGCATTCGCCCTCCGGCCATCCAGGCCCGCGCCCGACCGCACGTTGCCGAGTCGTCGGTGGCCTCGACGTCGGGGTAGGACCGCAGCAGAACCCGCAGATCCGCCCCCAGGTACGTCGGTCGTTCCTCGGGGCTCGCCGCCAGCAACTCGGCGAGCGTCGCCACCCCGGTGAAGACGAGCAGGCTCGGGATGCCGACGCGGGAACCGGCCGAGATGTCGGTGTCCAGCCGGTCACCCACCATGAGCGGGCGCTGGGCGCTCAATCGGGAGATGGCTGCGCGCAGCAGGGGCGGTTCTGGCTTGCCGGCCACGGCGTCTGGCTCCCGCCCGGCCGTCTGCGCGACGAGTTGGACCAGCGCCCCGTTGCCGGGCGCGATGCCACCCGGTGCCGGAAACGTGAGGTCGCGGTTGGTCGCAATCCACGGCAATCCGGCACGGACCGCGAACGTCGCCTCGGCGAGGTCTCGCCATGACAGGTCCGGCGAGAAGCCCTGCATGACGGCAGCCGGCTCGTCGGCCAGGCTGCTGACCGGTCGGTACCCGGCCGCCATCAGGGCCTCGTTGATCCCGTGGCCCCCGATGACGAGAACCTTGGCGCCATCAGGCACGAACTGCGGCAGGAGCGACACGGCGGCCTGGGGAGAGGTGACGACGTCGCCGTCGGCGGCCTCGATGCCCAGCTCAGCGAGGTGCTCCGCCACGGCCCGGGCCGAGCGAGACGCGTTGTTGGTGATGAATCCGCACTCGACACCCAGATCCCGCACCCGCCGGATCGCCTCGGCCGCATGCGGCACGGCCGCGGGGCCGACATAGATCACCCCGTCGAGGTCGAACAGGAGGGCATCGAACCGTTCGGCCAGGAGGTCGGCGTCGTCAGTCACGTCTGGATGGGCCCTTCCAGTGGAAGACCTGCCAGCTCCCGAGAGCGCAGGGTGGCCTTCACCTGCGACAGCGCCTGGCCGTACTCCGAGCGCTCGGGGCGCATGACGAAGGCCATGGCGAGGTGGTCCCTCGCCAGCGGGAACTGCTGGAGTCGCCACAGCGCCATTCCGAGGCCGTAGTGCGCGTAGTCCTCGGACGGGGATCTGTCGACCAGCTCCCCGAAGGCCGCGACTGCCTCGGCATATCGCCGGCCGTCAAACAGCGCCCGTGCGTGGGCCTCCAGAACCGAGGTCGACAAGGGATCGACCTCGCGGAGCCGTTGCAGGAGTATCGCGGCGGCATCGGGGTTGCCGGTCTCCAGGAGCCCGATGGCGCGGCGGTACCAGTCGTAGGGGCTGCCATCCGGGTCGCCCTCCGGAGTCTCGGGGAACGTTTCGCCGGCGCTCACGGGGACCATGCTTGCACGTCCGCCCGGGCGTGGCGGCCCAGCACCCGTCCGCTATCCCTACGCGGCGGGTCGCTACCGGCAGCGCTTCACGCTGCTCACCTCGACCTCCAACGCGCTGCCCAGGCCGGCTCCCGACCGCCAGAACCTGCGCCTGAGCCGACCCTCGGCTCGGATCCACTGTCCCGGCTCCAGCGTCATCACCCGGCGCGCCACCGTCACCCGGAAGGCCTGGCAGGGAATGGCGTCCACGCGGACCCGGCTGCCGGACGGATCCGCACGAGCGGGTCGATCGACGACGATGGTGAAGACGGTGACGGTGTCGCCGCTGGGCAGTTCCCGCTGGGTCACCGTCGAGCCGAGGCGGCCGACGAGGACCACGGTGGTCCCGGCATCAACCGGGGCGGTCTGGGCTTGGGGCGTCTTGTGATCTGGTGGCATCGTCCGATCGTGGTCGCGCCAGCGAGCTGCCACCACCGCGCGCACGGCCCTGGGGACAGCTGACGCCGGACAGACGACACTCTGGGGACGAGGCACGACTGAGACGACCCTGGACGACGACGACTCTGGAGACGACGCCGAGTCTTCGGTCCATACTGGACCCGTGCCGGAGAGCATCGAGAGCCTGGGCGGCGACGTCTTCCACATCGACACGCGGATGGGTGGCTACGACGGCATCACCTCCGGCTACCTGATCCGCGGCAGTCGGCCATGTCTGGTCGAGACCGGCACCGCACGATCGGCCCAGACCGTGGTCCGGGCGCTGGCCGAGCTCGGGGTCGGACCCGACGACCTGGCCACCATCGTCGTCACCCACATCCACCTGGACCATGCCGGCGGCGTCGGCGATATCGCCGAGGCGTTCCCCCACGCTCAGGTCGTCGTCCACGAGAAGGGCGCGCGGCACCTCGCGGACCCGAGCCGTCTGGTTGCCAGCGCGCACCGCGTCTTCGGCGCTGACATGGATCGCCTGTTCGGGGACCTCCTCCCGGTGCCGCAAGGAACGTCTTGTCGTTCTCGGCGACGTGGGAACGGTCGACCTCGGGGATGGTCGACGGTTGGACGCCTTCCACAATCCCGGCCACGCCTCGCACCACGTCGGCCTCCTGGACTCCCAGACCGGGGACCTGTACACGGGGGACGCGGCCGGGGTGTACGTCCCCGAGACCGCCGACGTCCGCCCGGCCACGCCTCCCCCGGACTTCGATCTCGAGCTGACCCTCACCTCGCTGGCACGCATGCGGGACGCGAACGCGAACCGCCTGCTCTTCAGTCACTTCGGGCCGGTGACCGACGTGGCCGACACTCTCGCCAAGTCCGAGGAGGAGCTGCGCTACTGGGTCGAGACGGTCGCCGCGGTTCACCGACTGGAGCCCGACCTCGATCACGCCATTGCGATGGTTCGGGACAAGGACCGGGAGCGCAACGCTGCGTTCTATGCAGACGAGGACCGGGTGCAGAAGTTCGACGAGCTGTCAGGAGTCGGAGCCAACGTGAACGGCATCATCCGCTGGCTGGACAACCAGGACCTGCCCTAGGCGTTTGAGGACTCTTCGCCCTGCTCCTTCTCGGTGAGGTCGTACTCCTCCTCAGTGAAGGCCAGCCCGTTCTCCTCCTCCACGCGCTCGGCGGCATCCGTGGCACCGTCGACGTCCGAGAGCGCCGCACGGCGCATCCACTCGTGGGCCTCGTCCATGCGACCGGCTGTCGCGAGCAGGTCCGAGTACGCGTATTGCAGCCGCGCGCGGGCCGTCCCCTTGGGCAGCTTGGTCAGTTCGGGGGTCTGCAGGAGGACGAGCGCGGCGTCCACCTGCCCCAGGTCCGCACGTGCACCGGCCGCCACGAGGGCGAACTCCACCCGCGCGGCGGGGTCGAGAGACCGCTGGTCCACCTCCCGGATGAGTTCGAGCGCCCGTTGAGGGCGCCCCAGACCCTCGCTCGCAGTCGGCCAGCATGGGCACGTACTCGGTGGAGCCGGTCATCCGCCGCACCGTGCGGAGCTCGGCAATCGCCTCCGCGTAGTCGCCGGCCAGGTAGGCGGCGATCCCGGCCGCCTCACGCACCGGGGCCACGCGTCCGGCCCGCCTCTTCGCGGCCGCGATGTGCGCGCGAGCGGTCGGGATGTCTCCTTCGACCAGAGCCAGGTCGGCCGCAACCAGGTGCCGCGCGACGATCTCGGCCAAGCCCTCCGGCAGCGTGCGCAGTTCGTGCGCCAGGCCCGGGTCGAGCTGCTCGGCGGTGATCTCGTCGGCCAGGTGCGGATCCCGGGGCCGGTCGGCATCGCCGGGACGCGGACGTCTGGTGTCGGGGCGCGCGTCCTTGGCCGGGGGCCGGGGCTTGCCCGAGCCCGTCCTGGGCTTGCCCGAATCACTCCGCGGCTTCCCCGAGCCCGTCCTGGGCTTGCCCGAATCACTGCGCGGCTTGCCCGAACCCGTCCGGGGCTTGCCCGACGGCGACCGGGGCTTGCCCGACGGCGGCCGACCCCCGGACGAGGGCTTCGCGCCTCCGCCCCGGGAACGATCGCCGCTGCTAGTGGAAGACATCACGTTGGATCCTCTCAGACCAGCACTTCAACATCGGACCAGCACTCCGAAACGACAAAGACCACCCGAAGGTGGCCTTTGTCGAAAGAATGTCCGGCGGCGTCCTACTCTCCCACGCAGTCACCCGCGCAGTACCATCGGCGCTGAGAGGCTTAGCTTCCGGGTTCGGAATGGAACCGGGCGTTTCCCTCTCGCTATGGCCGCCGAAACTCTATTGAGATTTCAATCAGACCGAGCACAAAGATATGAGTGCTCTAGGTTCCCGACCGAATCTCGGGAACCGCACAGTGGACGCGAGTTAAAAGTGTGAGGCAAGTCCTCGGCCTATTAGTACCGGTCAGCTCCATGCGTTGCCGCACTTCCACATCCGGCCTATCAACCCAGTCGTCTAGCTGGGGGCCTTACCCGGTTACCCGGTGAGAGTCCTCATCTTGGAGCGGGTTTCCCGCTTAGATGCTTTCAGCGGTTATCCCTACCGAACGTAGCTAACCAGCAGTGCCCTTGGCAGGACAACTGGCACACCAGAGGTTCGTCCATCCCGGTCCTCTCGTACTAGGGACAGGTCTCCTCAAGACTCTTGCGCGCGTGGCGGATAGGGACCGAACTGTCTCACGACGTTCTAAACCCAGCTCGCGTACCGCTTTAATGGGCGAACAGCCCAACCCTTGGGACCTACTCCAGCCCCAGGATGCGACGAGCCGACATCGAGGTGCCAAACCATGCCGTCGATATGGACTCTTGGGCAAGATCAGCCTGTTATCCCCGGGGTACCTTTTATCCGTTGAGCGACGCCGCTTCCACAAGCATGCGCCGGATCACTAGTTCCGACTTTCGTCCCTGCTCGACCCGTCGGTCTCACAGTCAAGCTCCCTTGTGCACTTACACTCGACACCTGATTGCCAACCAGGCTGAGGGAACCTTTGAGCGCCTCCGTTACTCTTTGGGAGGCAACCGCCCCAGTTAAACTACCCACCAGGCACTGTCCCTAATCCGGATCACGGATCGAGGTTAGACAGCCAATACGATCAGAGTGGTATTTCAACATTGACTCCACCCGAACTGGCGTCCGAGTTTCAAAGTCTCCCACCTATCCTACACAAATCGAATCGACCACCAATACCAAGCTATAGTAAAGGTCCCGGGGTCTTTCCGTCCTGCCACGCGTAACGAGCATCTTTACTCGTAGTGCAATTTCGCCGAGTCTATGGTTGAGACAGCGCGGAAGTCGTTACGCCATTCGTGCAGGTCGGAACTTACCCGACAAGGAATTTCGCTACCTTAGGATGGTTATAGTTACCACCGCCGTTTACTGGCGCTTAAGTTCTCAGCTTCGACCCGAAGGTCTAACCGGTCCCCTTAACGTTCCAGCACCGGGCAGGCGTCAGTCCATATACGTCGTCTTGCGACTTTGCATGGACCTGTGTTTTTAGTAAACAGTCGCTTCCGCCTGGTCTCTGCGGCCGCCTCCAGCTCGGGGAGCAAGTCCCCTCACCAGTTGCGGCCCCCCTTCTCCCGAAGTTACGGGGGCATTTTGCCGAGTTCCTTAACCATAGTTCACTCGATCGCCTTAGTATTCTCTACCTGACCACCTGTGTTGGTTTGGGGTACGGGCGGCTTTAAG
>CAVOYT010000014.1:0-19584 GCA_963700745.1 uncultured bacterium
ATCGGTGTCTGTCAGGAGCAGGTCGAGGACGTAGAACTCGTTGTAGAAGTCGACGTCCTGCTTGATGCAGTTCTGGTACAGCGTCTGCAGGATCATGTGACCCGTACGGTCGGCTGCGTAGCAGGCGCGGCGCACTGCCGCCTCGCCGTGGTTGCGGGTATGCCCGCCGAAGCGCCGCTGGTCGATGCGACCCTCGGGCGTGCGATTGAACGGCAGGCCCATCTTCTCGAGGTCGAGGACCGCGTCGATCGCCTCCTTGCACATCACCTCGGCGGCGTCCTGGTCGACCAGGTAGTCACCGCCCTTGACCGTGTCGAAGGTGTGCCACTCCCAGTTGTCGTCCTCGACGTTGGCCAGGGCCGCGCACATGCCGCCCTGGGCGGCGCCCGTGTGGGACCGCGTCGGGTACAGCTTGGTCAGCACCGCGGTGCGGGCCCGGGTGCTGGACTCGAGGGCGGCGCGCATGCCGGCGCCGCCGGCGCCGACGATGACCACGTCGTAGGTGTGGGTCTGCATGGAGTGCGTCTCCCGGAGCGAGTTAGCCGATGTTCGGGTCGAAGGTGAAGATGACGAGGGTCCCGAGAAGGATCGTGAAGCCGGAAGCGACGTAGAGGAGCATCTTGAGCCAGAAGCGGGTCTGGTCGCGCTCCGCGTAGTCGTTGATGATCGTGCGCATGCCGTTGGTGCCGTGCAGCATCGCCAGCCACAGCATCATGAGGTCCCAGATCTGCCAGAACGGGCTGCTCCAGCGGCCGGCGACGAAGGCGAAGTTGATGCGCTGAACGCCGCCGTCGAGGATGTTCATGATCAGCAGGTGACCGAGCACGAGGAACACCAGGACGATGCCCGAGATGCGCATGAACAGCCACGAGTAGAGCTCGAAGTTGCTGCGCTGCCCGTTGCGCTGGGGCGCGCGAGGGGCCGGGATGCTGACGGGGCCGGGCTGGGCTTCAGTGCTCATGAGGTGCTCCCGAACATGGCCTCGACGGTGTGCTTGAGCATGAAGAAGGTGCCCGGCAGCATGAGGACCACCCAGACCGCGGCGATGCCCCAGGTCATCTGGCGCTGGACGCGCGGGCCTCGGGCCCAGAAGTCGATCAGGATGATGCGGAGCCCGTTGAGCGCGTGGTACAGGACGGCGCCGACCAGGCCGACCTCGAGGAGATTGACGATCGGGGTCTTGTAGGAGGCGATGACCAGGTCGTAGGCCTCGGGGGAGACCCGGACCAGGGCGGTGTCGAGGACGTGCACGAGGAGGAAGAAGAAGACCGAGACCCCGGTGATGCGGTGCAGGACCCACGTCCACATGCCCTCGCCGCCGCGGTAGAGCGTACCGACCGACATGGCCACGCGTCCTCCCTCGGAAATCCCCCCGGAAGGCATTGAGTGCCGGACCGGGGGTGCGCTGAGGCAACAGTACCGAGGTGTCGCGAACCCGTCGCGACGGGATTGGGCACCTCGCCCTATGTTGTGGGTCACAGCAGCGCCCGGGAGGTCGCGACACGCGTCGTGACGCGACACGATGGTCCCGGACTTCACGACGAGCACCGGAGGATCAGATGGACCCGGTCACCGAGTCAGGGCTTCCCTTCGCGCCGGTGTACGGGCCGGCCGACCTCGACGGCTGGGAGCCCGCCGTCGAGCTGGGGGATCCGGGCCAGTTCCCCTACACGCGTGGGGTCTACCCCACCATGTACACCGGCCGCCCCTGGACCATGCGGCAGTACGCGGGGTTCGGCACCGCCGTCGAGTCGAACGAGCGCTACAAGCAGCTGCTCGCGGCCGGCACGACCGGCCTGTCCGTCGCCTTCGACCTCCCCACGCAGATGGGCTACGACTCCGACCATCCCCTGGCCCACGGCGAGGTGGGCAAGGTCGGCGTCGCCATCGACTCGATCGACGACATGCGGATCCTGTTCAGCGGGATCCCGCTGGACAAGGTGTCGACGTCCATGACGATCAACGCCCCGGCCGCGGTTCTGCTCCTTCTGTACCAACTGGTGGCGGAGGAGCAGGGCATCGCGGCGGGCGACCTGAACGGCACGATCCAGAACGACGTGCTCAAGGAGTACATCGCCCGCGGGACGTACATCTACCCGCCGGCGCAGTCCCTGCGCCTGATCACGGACATCTTCACGTACTGCCGCAACGAGATCCCGAAGTGGAACACGATCTCGATCTCCGGCTATCACATGGCCGAGGCCGGTGCGACGCCCGTGCAGGAGGTGGCCTTCACGCTCTCGGACGGCATCGAGTACGTGAAGGCGGCGGTCGAGTCCGGCCAGGACGTCGACGAGTTCGCTCCCCGTCTCGCCTTCTTCTTCGTGTCCCGGACGACGATCCTCGAGGAGGTGGCGAAGTTCCGCGCCGCTCGCCGGATGTGGGCGCGGATCATGCGCGACCGCTTCGGGGCGAAGAACCCGAAGTCGTGGATGCTCCGCTTCCACACGCAGACGGCCGGCGTCCAGCTGACGGCCCAGCAGCCGGAGATCAACCTCGTCCGGGTGGCGGTCCAGGGCCTCGCAGCCGTGCTGGGCGGCACGCAGTCCCTGCACACGAACTCCTTCGACGAGGCCATCGCGCTGCCATCGCAGAAGGCGGCACGCCTGGCCCTGCGCACGCAGCAGGTGCTGGCGTACGAGACCGATGTCACGGACACGGTCGACCCGTTCGCCGGGTCGTACGTCGTGGAGTCCCTGACCGACGGCGTCGAGGCGGCCGCCACCCGACTGATCGAGCAGATCGACGAGATGGGAGGCGCCGTCGCTGCGATCGAGCAGGGCTTCCAGAAGTCCGAGATCGAGCGGTCTGCCTACCAGGTGCAGCTCGAGATCGAGAGTGGCGAACGCACGGTCGTGGGCGTCAACAAGTTCACCACGGACGACCACGAGCACTACGAGCCGCTCAGGGTGAACCCGGCCATCGAGGAGGAGCAGGGCGAGCGACTGGCTCGGCTGCGGGCGGAGCGGGACAACGACGAGGTGCGGCGGCTTCTCCAGGAGATCCGAGTCACGGCAGAGGGGACGGAGAACCTGCTGTACCCGATGAAGGAGGCGCTGCGCGCCCACGCCACCGTCGGCGAGGTGTCCGATGCGCTGCGGGACGTGTGGGGGCAGTACGTGCCTCAGGACGCGTTCTAGCGTCCGGTCGAACACATGACACCCGGGGAGACGCGTCAGAGCGCCACCGTCGAGCGAACGGTCATGCTCACCGATGCGGTGGTGGCCATCGCGATGACGCTCCTTGTGCTCCCACTGGTCGAATCGGTTCCCGAGGTCGATCTCGACGACGTACCCGCGTTCGTCGCCGAGCACCGGAGCCTGTTCATCAGTTTCGTCGTCTCGTTCCTCGTCATCCTCCTGTTCTGGGCCGCCCACCAGCGGGTGTTCCGCTCGGTCGGGGAGATGACTTCGGGCCTGAGGTGGCTCAACGCGGCCTGGCTGTTGATCGTCGCCTTCCTACCCTTCCCGACGGCGCTCGTCGGCCGGGAGCCGACCACGTCGACGACCCCGGTGTACATCGGGACGGTGTTCGCCCTGGCGATGACGTCGGCAGCGATGACCTACCTCGCCTTCCGGGCCGCAGGCGCAGGCCCCGACCGCGAGTATCTGGGTCGACGGGTCGTCGTCGCCGCCGTTGCCGCCCTGGTGCTGCTCGTAAGCACGGTGCTGGCGATCGCCAGTCCGGATGTCGCCCTGTTCGCCCTGATCGGCGTCGCCGTGGTTCGGTTCGTCGGCGATCGATGGTCGGACCGCGTGTTGCACTGATCGACGCTGCGTTTGCCAAACCGGGGATAGGCAAGCGCTTTCGTCGGTAGCGTGCGCGTTGCGCGAGGCGAGGTGAGCATGACGGCGGACGACCATTCCCCCACCCTGATTCAGTCTGTCCAGCGGGCGTTGCGCCTGGTGGAGGCGGTCGCCGCGCTTGACGGCCGAGCGCGAGCCAAGGAGCTCGCTCGCGCGGTAGGGCTCTCGCTCTCGACGACCTACCACCTGCTGCGCACCCTCACCCACGAGGGCTATCTGCGCAGGCTGGACGACGGCAGCTACGTCCTAGGCCCTGCCCTCAGCACCGTCACGTCCCAGCAGCGCATGTCCTCGGTCCTCGCCAAGGCCCGCCCGGCCATGCAGGGGTTGCGTGACGAGCTCAAGGCGCCCGTGTACCTGGCCCTCTACGTGGACGGCGAGATCGCCGTGGTGGAGATCGTTGACTCGCCCAAGGTGCCGTCAATCGACCTGTGGGTGGGCATCCACGACTCGGCCCACGCGACCGCCCTGGGCAAGTGCATCCTCAGCTCCCTCGACGAGGAACGACGGCAGGACTACCTGGCCCGGCACCCCCTGCACGCGCTGACCCGCAAGACCGTCACCGACCGGCGGGCCCTCGAGAAGGAGATTCACCACTCGACGACGCTGGCCCGGGACGATGAGGAGTACGCCCTGGGCGTCCATTGCCTCGCTACGCCCGTGCTGACACCTGACTACGTGGGCGCGGTGGCCGTCGCACGGCAGGGCACCCGGGGACATTCCGGGGTCGGCGCCGCTGCTGCGGAGGCGCTCACCCGCGGAGCGGACCGCATCGCGCGGTCACTGGGCCTCCCGGCCGCCGTGGGACCCAGTGCCGCTATCTGAAATACGCGGCCTTGATCGGGATACAGGTCATGCCGAGACTGACGTGATCAGGCCCACTGCGACCCGTTAGGCCGCCCCGGGCGTCGCGCGCAGAGAGGAGCGCCACGGTGGACAATGAGCAGCGCTTGGACTTCTACCGGCAGATGGTGCGGATCCGCACCTACGAGGCCGCCCTCCAGCGGGACTACCACGCGGACAAGACCCCGGCGTGGGACATCGGCGCGGGCCTGATCCCGGGGGAGATGCACCTGGCAGCCGGGCAGGAGCCGGTGGCGGTCGGCCTGTGCGCCAACCTCGTGCAGGGCGACGCCATCACGGGCCCCCATCGTCCGCACCACCTTGCGCTGGCGAAGGGCGTCGACATGAAGGCCATGACGGCGGAGATCTTCGGCCGGGACACGGGCCTCAGCCATGGCAAGGGCGGCCACATGCACCTGTTCGATCCGTCGCAGCACTTCTCCTGCTCGGGGATCATCGCCGAGGGCATGCCCGTGGCAGTGGGTCAGGCGTTCGCGTTCAGCCGGCGCGGCACGGACAACGTGGCGGTGGCAGTGGCTGGCGAGGGTGCTGCGAACCAGGGCGCCTTCCACGAGGCGTTGAACCTGGCGTCGATGTGGAAGCTGCCCGTGGTCTTCGTCATCGAGGACAACGACTGGGCCATCTCGGTCGCCCGCGAGCTGGCCACTCCCATCAAGGACGGTTCCCTGCGAGCAGCGGCGTACGGCATGCCGCACATGCGCATCGAGGGCAATGACGTGGAATCGATCTACGAGGCCTGCAAGGTCGCCGTCGAGCGCGCCCGGGCCGGGGGAGGGCCGACGCTCCTCGAGATCCACACGGTGCGCCTGTGGGGCCACTTCGAGGGCGATGCGCAGGCCTACCGGGGCGACGAGCTGGAGGATGCGACGTCGCGCGACCCGATCCCTGCGTATGAGAAGCAGCTGGTGTCCGCCGGGATCCTCGACGACGCCACCATCTCGGCGGTGAAGGCGGAGGCGGAGGCCGAAGTCGAGGCAGCCATTGCCTATGCCAAGGAGAGCCCCGAGCCCAAGCCCAGTGATGCCTACCTGCACGTCTTCGCGTGAGAGAGGGAGTTCGACATGACCGCAGATGTTGAGGCCGGCGTGCGCCGCGTCACGACCGCGAAGGCAATCTCCGAGGGGATCGCGCAGGAGATGCGCGCCAACCCCGAGGTGTTCGTCATGGGAGAGGACGTCGGCTCGTACGGCGGAATCTTCGGCTCGACGGGGGGCCTGTTCGAGGAGTTCGGCTCGCAGCGGATCATCGACACCCCGATCTCCGAGACCGGCTTCATCGGCGCGGGCATCGGCGCTGCCGTCGAAGGCATGCGCCCGGTCGTCGAGCTGATGTTCGTCGACTTCTTCGGAGTCTGCTTCGACCAGATCTACAACCACATGGCGAAGATCCACTACGAGTCCGGCGGCAACGTGAAGGTGCCGATGGTGCTCATGATGGCGGTCGGTGGCGGCTACTCGGACGGGGCCCAGCACTCCCAGTGCCTGTGGGCGTCGTTCGCCCATATGCCGGGCATGAAGGTCGTGGCCCCGTCGAACCCCTACGACGCCAAGGGCCTGATGATCTCGGCGATCCGCGATGACAACCCGGTGATCTTCATGTTCCACAAGGGCGTCATGGGCCTTCCCTGGATGGCGAAGAACGTGCGGTCGATCGGACCGGTCCCCGAGGAGGAGTACACCGTGCCGATCGGGAAGGCCGCGGTGGTGCACGAGGGCACCGACGTGACGGTGGTGAGCATCTCCCTGTCCGTCCAGCACTGTCTCGATGTGGCGGAGAAGCTCGAGGGCACGACCAGCGTCGAGGTGCTCGACCTTCGGTCGCTCGTCCCGTTGGACAGGGAGGCGATCCTGGCGTCGGTGGCGAAGACCGGACGGCTCGTGATCGTCGACGAGGACTACCGCTCCTTCGGTATGAGCGGGGAGGTTGTTGCCACCATCACCGACAAGGACCCGAGCATGCTCAAGGCCCCGGTTCAGCGGGTGTGCTACCCCGACGTGCCGGTGCCGTACGCCCGCGTCCTCGAGTACGAGGCGCTCCCCACCCGCGACAAGATCGAGGCGGCCATCGCGGCCGTCCTGGCGTGACCGCCGAGGTTCGCCGTGAGTGAGGTCGTCACCTTTCCGATGATGTCGAAGGATGAGTCAGCGGATGGGGTCCTCTCGACCTGGTTCGTTCGGACGGGGGAATCAGTGCGAGCCGGTCAGGTCATTGCCGAGGTCAGTGTCGACAAGGTGTCCTGGGACGTCGAAGCCCCCATCGACGGCACCGTGACGTGCCTGGTGGAGGAGGAGGCGGCCGTCCCACAGGGATCCCAGATCGCCCGCATCGACTGAGGGAGGCAGGGCCGGCTGAGGGCCACGGCTGTTGCACCAGTGAGGGCGCCTGATCGGCGCTACTGTGCCGAGATGACCCGCCTCTCGCGTCTCGTCTCATTCCCGGCCCTCCTGGGCCTGACCGCAGGGGCCGTCCTGGTCCCGCTGCTCGGCGGGCCGCCCGCCCGGGCCGCGGCAGGGGCGACCGAGGATGAGCGGGTGGCCGCCGCCGTCGCTCGCGTGGACGACTTGGCCGCGGAGCTGATGGCGCGGACGGGTATCCCGGGCTTGGCGGTGGGCGTCGTCTATCAGGGGGACCTCGTGAAGGCCTCCGGCTACGGCGTTCGGGACGTCGACACCGGGGCCCCCGTCACCCCCGACACGGTCTTCCAGCTCGCCTCGGTGTCCAAGTCGGTCGGGGCCTCAGTGGTCGCTGCCGCGGTTGGGAAGGGCACGGTCACGTGGCAGGACCCGATCGTCAGCCACCTGCCGTGGTTCCGCCTCAGCGACCCCTATGTCACCCGGACGGCCACCATCGGCGACATGTATGCGATGCGCAGCGGGCTCCCCGGACAGGCCGGGGACCTGCTCGAAGCCGTGGGCTACGAGCGAAGGCAGATTCTGGAGCGCATCAGCACGCTGCCCCTGGACCCTTTCCGCATCTCCTACGCCTACACGAACTTCGGCTTGACTACGGGGGCGCAGGCCACGGCGGCCGCCGCGGGCAAGTCGTGGGAGGTCCTCTCCGAGGACCTCATCTACCGACCGCTCGGCATGACCTCGACGTCGTCTCGCTACGCCGACTTCGTCAAGCGGCCCAATCGGGCCACACTCCACGTCCCGGACCAAGGCGGTTGGGTGACCCGCTACGAGCGGCATCCTGACGCGCAGTCGCCCGCCGGCGGTGTGAGCAGCAATGTGCTGGACATGTCCCGATGGCTCACGATGGAGCTTTCTGGCGGCTGGTACGGCGGCGCTGAGGTCGTGCCGTCCCTGGCGCTGGCGAAGGCTCAGAGCCCTCAGGTGCGTCGCTCGGCCGTGCACTCCGCGGCCGCGCTTCCCGGAGTTCTATGGCTACGGCATGAACGTCTCGGTCGCCAACGACGGCATGGTCAGGCTCAGCCACTCCGGAGCCTTCAGCGCCGGAGCCGGAACGACCTACAGCATGGTGCCGGAGATGGAACTGGGCATCGTGGTGCTCTCCAACACGCTGTCCGGCGTTCCCGAGGCACTGGCCAACTCGTTCATGGATCTGGCCACACTCGGCACCGTGCAGAAGGACTGGATGTCCTTCTTCGGCCCGATCTTCGCCAGCTTCTACGCGCCGGACAGCTCCGTTCGTCCGGCCCGACCCGCGGCGCCGCGTCCACTTGCCGACTACGTCGGCACGTACGCGAACTCGTACTGGGGGGACGTGCGGGTGCGTCGATCCGCAGGAGCACTGTCGATGGTGATGGGGCCGGACAAGGTGGTCGTGCCGCTTCGTCCGTGGGATGGCGACGTCTTCCAGGGGACGCTCGCCGCTGGTGACGTGCCGACGGTGTTCCTGGCGCGGTTCGCCGGGCGACCTGGCGCGTCGACGCTCACGCTTGATCTCGGTCCGTCGCAGGACGGCGCGCTCACTCGCGTGGGGTGACGGACGCCCCGACCGCTGCAGCGTGCCCGCCTCGCCTCTGGTAGACATCGACGATGAGCAGTCCCCGTCCGATCATCCTCGACTGCGACCCCGGGCACGACGACGCCATCGCGATCATGCTCGCCGTCGCGGATCCGGGCATCGACCTGCAGGGCGGTCACGACGGTCGCCGGCAACGTCACGCTCGACAACACCACCCGCAACGCGCTGCGCGTCCTGGACATGGTCGGCAGGCCGGACATCCCGGTGGCGGCCGGCAACGATCGGCCCCGCGTGCGGGACCTGTCCACCGCGGCCGTCATGCATGGCGAGAGCGGCCTGGCCGGCCCCCTGCCCGTCGAGCCGAGCCGTTCGGCGCTCGAAGCCCCGGCGATCGAGGTGATCGAGCAGGTGCTGCTCGATGCGGATGAGCCGATCACCCTGGTGGCGACGGGACCCCTGACCACCATGGCCGACGTCGTTGAACGGCTGCCGCACCTTCGCTCCACGCATCCGCGAGTTGGTGATCATGGGGGGAGCCGTGGACCTCGGGAACTGGACCCCGGCGGCGGAGTTCAACATCTGGGTCGACCCACATGCGGCAGACGTCGTGTTCCGGCACGCCTGCCCGGCGGGAGCTGCGGCTCGAGGGGACCGGATCCCCCTCACCATGATCGGCCTCGAGGTCACGCACCAGGCCTGGCTGACCGACGAGCATGCTGATGCCCTGCGGGGTACGGGCAAGGCGGGTCTGTTCGTCGCGGAACTCCTCGACCACTTCGTCGGGTTCCACCAGCGGCGTTTCGGCTGGGAGGGCGGGCCCGATCCACGACGCCGTCACGATCGCCCACCTGATCGACCCGACCCTGGTGTCGACGCTGGCGATGAATGTTCAGATCGAAACCGAGTCTCCGCTGTGCCTCGGGCGGACGGTCGCCGATCGATGGGCGGTCACCGGCCTGGAGCCGAACGCGAGCGTCGGTCTGGGCATCGATCGTGACCGTTTCGTGACCATGCTGCTGGACCACATCTCAGCACTTCCGTGACCGGCGTCACAGGTGCGATTGTGAACGTGCGGTAACGATTTTCGCCGCTGCCAGTTGCCGTTCGATGTCTGGCGAGCGGTCCGGTTAGGGTGAGTGTATGTGCGTGCGCCAACACGGCGACCTGCCACTAAACAAGGAGAAACATTGAAGACCAATCTCAAGTTCGCCGCGGCGGTTGTCGCCGTATCGGCGCTAGCGCTGGCTGGGTGCAGCTCGAGCAGCACCTCAGAAGAGTCGAGTGCTCCCGCGGCCAGCAGCGCCGCCGCCGAGGAGTCCATGGAAGCCTCCGCCGAGGCCTCGGCCGAAGGTGACACCACCGCCGCGATGATCAAGGCCTGCGAGGTCACCGACATCGGCGGCGTCGACGACAAGGGCTTCAACCAGAAGGCCTACAAGGGCGTTCAGGACGCGGTGGCCGCGGGACTCGTTGAGGGTGCCGTCCTCGAGTCGCAGGCTGAGACCGACTACGCCACCAACATCCAGTCGTTCATCGACCAGGGCTGCGGAATCATCGTGACCGTCGGCTTCCTGCTCGGCGACGCGACGATGGAAGCGGCGAACGCCAACCCGGACACCCCGTTCACGATCGTCGACTACGCATACGCCGATGGCGACATCACGAACAACAACGTGCTCGGCCAGGTGTTCAACACCGACGAGGCCGCGTACCTCGCGGGCTACCTCGCTGCGGGCATGTCGAAGACCGGCTCGGTCGGCACCTTCGGCGGCATCAACATCCCGCCGGTGACGATCTTCATGGACGGCTTCTACTACGGCGTCCAGAAGTACAACGCCGACAACGGCACCGACGTCAAGGTCATCGGCTGGGACCCGGCCAAGCAGAAGGGCCTGTTCACCGAGAACTTCGAGAGCCTCGATGACGGCCGTACCTTCGCTCAGAACCTGGTCGACGAGGGCGCCGACATCGTCATGCCCGTCGCCGGCCCGGTCGGCCTCGGCTCGGCGGCTCTGGCCAGCGAGCTCGGCACCGACAAGCTCATGATCATCGGCGTCGACAGCGACCAGTTCGAGTCCGACACCGCCAACCAGGGCGTCTACCTGACCTCGGTGCTGAAGAACATGGACGTCACGACGTTCAATGCGATCCAGTCCGTGGTCGACGGCACCTTCGCCGGTGGCGTCACGGTCGGCACGCTGGACAACGGTGGCGTGGGCCTGGCCCCGTTCCACGACATGGACGCGGCCGTCCCGGCCGAGTTGAAGGCCCAGCTGGACACGATCAGCGCCGGCATCATCGACGGCTCGATCGACGTCAAGAGCTAGTCGCAACCACGCAGCACGCAGCGTGAGGGAGGGGTCCGGAAACGGACCCCTCCCTTCGTCTGTGGGCACTAGGTTTGGACCGTCGATCCCGACCCATGGACGAGGACGTGAGATGGAGCTCGAGCTTCGGGGCATCACCAAGCAGTTCCCTGGTGTGCTCGCCAACGACGACGTCTCGCTGACGGCGCGGTCGGGGAAGGTGCTGGCGCTGATCGGGGAGAACGGGGCCGGCAAGAGCACCCTGATGAACGTCCTCTCCGGCCTGTACACGCCGGACGCCGGGGAGATCGTGATCGACGGCGTCGTGCAGTCGTTCCATGACCCGGGCGACGCCATCACGGCCGGTATCGGCATGGTCCACCAGCACTTCATGCTCGTCCCCGTGTTCTCGGTGTGGGAGAACGTCGTCCTCGGGCGTCGAACCGGTCAAGGGGCCGGGGATCATGAATCGCAAGGAGGCGCGCACGGAGGTCCGCGACATCTCCGAGCGGTACGGACTCGCGGTCGACCCCGACGCGATGGTCGAGGACCTCCCGGTCGGGATCCAGCAGCGCGTGGAGATCATCAAGGTCCTGCTCCGCGGGCGCCAAGATCCTCGTGTTCGACGAGCCGACCGCCGTGCTCACCCCCCAGGAGGTCGACGAGTTCTTCGGCATCGTCGCGGAGCTGAAGGGCCGGGGAGCGACCATCATCTTCATCACCCACAAGCTCAAGGAGGCCCTCGCGATCGCGGACGACATCACCGTCCTGCGCGATGGGAAGGTCGCCGGTCATGCCGATCCTGCGACCGCGACGCCCGAGCTCCTCGCCTCGATGATGGTGGGCCGCGAGATCGACCTGGTGGTCGACAAGACCGAGTCGGAGCCGGGAGAGGAGGTGCTGCAGCTGCACGACGTGCAGATGGTCGACGAGTACGGCCGCGCCCTCCTCGAGGACATCAACCTGACCGTCCGCGCCGGGGAGATCGTCGGAGTCGCCGGCATCCAGGGCAACGGTCAGACCGAGCTGGTGGAGGCCATCACCGGCCTGCTGCCCATCGACTCGGGCCGGATCGAGATGCTGGGGACGGACATCACCCACTACTCCCCGCGGCAGCGCCATGCGGCCGGGATCGCCCACGTGCCGGAGGATCGCAACCACATGGGGATGGTCGGTGCCTTCACCATCGCCGAGAACCTCGTGCTCGACTCGTACTACGCGCCGCCGTTCTCCCGATCGAGGCGTCCTCGATCGTGGTGCCATCAGGGACTCGGCGGTGCAGCTGGTCGACGACTACGACGTCCGGCCGCCCATCATCGAGAACACTGGCGGGGCGCTGTCCGGCGGCAACGCGCAGAAGATGATCGTCGCCCGTGAGTTCAGCCGTGACGTGCCCTTGGTGCTGTGCGCCCAGCCGACCCGCGGCATCGACGTCGGCTCCATCGAGTACATCCACGAGCAGATCGTGCGCAAGCGCGACGAGGGCAAGGCGATCCTCATCGTCTCCACGGAGCTGGACGAGATCTTCGCGCTGTCCGACCGGATCCTGATCATGTTCGACGGCAGGATCGTGGCCGAGCGCAAGGCCTCCGAGACGACCCCGACCGAGGTCGGCCTCTTCATGGCGGGGAAGGCAGCATGAGCATCCAGTCACCCGACGGCTCGACCGTCATCGAGCCGGACGACGGCCCGGGGCCGTCCTTCTTCCGCAAGCTGACGACAGCGACCGACTGGAAGACCGGCCTGGTCATCCCCGCGCTGGCGGTCTTCACCGCCCTGGTCATCGGCGCGATCATCATCATGCTGACCGGCTACAGCTTCGCCGAGACCATGGCCGCCTATCGCGCCCTGCTCGAGGGCTCGGTCGGCTCGCTGCGGGCCATCTCCCAGAGCCTCACCGAGGCGACGCCGCTGATCTTCACGGGCCTGGCGGTCGCGATCGCGTTCCGGGCCGGCCTGTTCAACATCGGCGGCGAGGGCCAGCTCCTCATGGGCGGGATGCTCGCCGTCCTTGCCGGGTTCACCTTCACCGGCCTGCCGATGTTCGTGCATCTGCCGCTCGCGATCATCGCCGGCGCGATCGGCGGCGCGATCTGGGGCTTCATCCCCGGCCTGCTCAAGGCCAAGACCGGGGCGCATGAGGTCATCGTGACCATCATGCTGAACTACATCGCCTACCGGCTGGTCGACTACCTGCTGAAGAGCACGCTGTTCCAGCGCGAGGGGCGCAACGACCCGATCTCGAAGACCATCGAGAAGACCGCGGAGCTGCCGGCCCTGATGGCGTGGCTCGACCCGGCGATGAAGGTGCACGCCGGTCTCTTCCTCGCGATCGGCGCGGCCGCATTCATCTGGTGGCTGCTCTTCCGCACCAATACCGGCTTCGAGTTCCGGGCGGTCGGCGCGAACCCGAGCGCGGCCCGCTACGCAGGCATGTCCGTCACCAAGGTGTACATCCTCGTGATGACCATCGCCGGCGCCCTGGCCGGGCTCGCGGGAACCGGCCAGGTCCTCGGGCTGCTGGACCGTGCCAGTCCGGGATTCTCGGCCGGACTCGGCTTCGACGGGATCGCGGTCGCCCTACTGGGCCGGTCGAACCCGTGGGGAGTCGTCGCTGCGGCCTTCCTGTTCGGCGGCCTGAACGCCGGTGGCCAGTACATGCAGGCGAACGCCGACGTCGGCATCGACCTGATCTCCGTCATCCAGGCCCTGATCATCATCTTCGTGGCCGCGCCGGCGCTGATCTCCGCGATCTACCGCGTGAAGATCGACACCTCGTCGACCCAGATCAGCAAGGGGTGGGGAGCGTGAGCGCCACATTCGAGACTCCTCCGACGGAGAGCTACGCCGAGGACGCCCCGCGGAAGAAGGAACTGACGCGGTCGCAGATCAGGCGCGCCCGGATCACCGGCGTCGTCATGCTGCTCCTCGCGGCCGCCGTGGCGGTCCTCTTCATCCCCAATGCCGAGGGGGTTGCCACCTTCGGGCTCAGTGGGTCGGGCGAGACCGATCCAGCTCGAGGCGCTGGTGGTGCCCGTTCAGGCCACGCTCTGGGTCATCGTCATCGTGCTGGGCTTCCTCGGCGCATCGCAGTTCGTGCGCGGCTTCCAGCGACGATCCACGCTGATCCTCGGGATCTCCTTCGGCGTCTTCACCATGGCCATGATGGTGTGGGCCACCGCGGGGGAGCAGTTCTCGCTCATCAGCATGCTCGTCGCCACGGTGTCGCGGTGCACGCCGATCGCCCTCGGTGCGCTCAGCGGAATCCTGTGCGAGCGATCCGGCGTCGTGAACATCGGCATCGAGGGCATGCTCCTCGGCGGAGCGTTCAGCGGCGTGGTGATCGGCTCGCTGCTCGGCGGCTGGGCGGGGCTGGTGGCCGCGACCCTGACGGGCGGGGTCCTCGCGCTGCTGCTGGCCGTCCTCGCTGTCAACTTCCAGGTCGACCAGATCATCATCGGCGTCGTGATCAACATCCTGGTCCTGGGCCTGACCTCGTTCCTCACGGCGCAGGTCCTCGTCCCGAATCCGGACCTGAACGACGCGCCGATCTTCCCGTCGATCGCCATCCCGGTGCTGTCCGACATCCCGATCATCGGGCCGATGTTCTTCGACCAGACGATCATCGTCTACGGCATGTACATCCTCATCGGGGCCGTGACGTTCTTCCTGTTCCGTACCCGCTGGGGCCTGCGGACCCGATCGGTGGGCGAGAACCCGCGTGCGGCGGACAGCCTCGGCGTCAACGTCGCGAGGGTGCGCTACCTGTCCGTCATCTACGGCGGCATGGTCGGCGGATTCGCGGGTGCCTGGTTCACGCTCGGCACCGTGGGCCGGTTCGACGAGAACATCACGGCGGGTACCGGCTTCATCGGCCTCGCCGCCATGATCTTCGGAGCATGGAACCCGATCGGGGCGCTCGGCGCTGCGCTGATCTTCGGCTTCTCGGAGTCGCTGGAGCAGAAGTTCGCCCTGGTGGACATCCCGATCCCCACCGAGTTCCTGGCCATGGCGCCGTACCTCGTGACCATCGTGGTCGTGGCCGGCCTCGTCGGCCGCGCCCGTCCGCCGGCCGCCGACGGCCAGCCGTACGAGAAGCAGTAGGACGATGCCGGACGAGCAGGTCACGACTATCGACTGGGCGGCCCTCGACGCGGCCGCGGACGGAGATCATGGGGCACGCCTATGCGCCATACTCCCGGTTCAAGGTCGGGGTGGCCGGGTTGGTCGACGACGGCCGGATCGTGGTGGGCTGCAACGTCGAGAACGCGGCCTACGGCGTGGGCCTGTGCGCCGAGTGCGGCATGGTCTCCCACCTGCATGCCTCCGGCGGCGGGAAGCTGGTCGCGGTGTGCGTGTGTCGACCAGCACGGGCAGCCGCTCATGCCGTGCGGTCGCTGCCGCCAGCTGCTGTGGGAGAACGGCCGCCCCACGACGCTGCTCAAGACGCCCGAGGGCATCCTGCCGATGACGCGAGATCCTTCCGCAGGCCTTCGGCCCGGAGGATCTCGTCGAGCGGGCCGAGGACAGGACATCCCGTGGTTGAGCCGTTCTCCGCCGTCGACGTCATCAAGGCCAAGCGCGACCGGCACGCGCTCACCCCCGAGCAGATCGACTGGGTCGTCGACGCCTACACGCGGGGGGTGGTCGCCGACGAGCAGATGTCCGCGCTGGCCATGGCCATCCTGCTCAACGGCATGGACGACGAGGAGATCGTCCGCTGGACCGGCGCCATGATCAACACGGGCGAGCGGATGGACTTCAGCAGCCTGCCGCGGCCGACGGTCGACAAGCACTCGACCGGCGGCGTCGGCGACAAGATCACCCTGCCGCTGGTCCCGATCGTGGCGGCCTGCGGGGCCGCCGTGCCCCAGCTGAGCGGTCGCGGGCTCGGGCACACCGGCGGCACGCTGGACAAGCTGGAGTCGATTCCCGGGTGGCGTGCCGCGCTCACGAACGACGAGATGATGACCATCCTGCGCGAGGTCGGCGGCGTGATCTGCGCCGCCGGCGAGGGGCTCGCGCCGGCGGACAAGAAGCTCTACGCGCTCCGCGACGTCACCGGCACCGTCGAGGCGATCCCGCTGATCGCCAGCAGCATCATGAGCAAGAAGATCGCCGAGGGTGCCGGCGGGCTCGTCCTCGACGTGAAGACCGGCTCAGGCGCCTTCATGCCCGATCCGGCCCAGGCTCGCCTGCTGGCGGAGACGATGGTGCGCCTGGGCAACGACGCCGGCGTCACGACCCGCGCCCTGATCACGGCGATGGACGTGCCGCTCGGCCTCGCGGTCGGCAATGCCCTCGAGGTGACCGAGTCCGTGGAGGTGCTGGCCGGGGGCGGGCCGGCCGACGTCGTCGAGCTCACGCTCGTGCTGGCGCGCGAGATGCTCGACCTCGCCGGTCTGTCGGACATCGATCCCGCCGAGGCGCTCTCCGACGGGCGGGCGATGGACGCGTGGAAGGCGCATGATCCGCGCCCAGGACGGCGACCCGGACGCTCCGCTGCCCGAGGCTCGCGAGAGCGAGGTCGTCCGGGCCGACGTCGGCGGCGTCGTCACCCGGCTGGACGCCCTGAGCGTCGGAGTCGCCGCCTGGCGGCTGGGGGCCGGACGCGCGCGCAAGGAGGACCCGGTCTCGCCGGGGGCGGGGATCGTGCTCCATGCCAAGCCCGGGGAGACGGTCGAGGCAGGGAGCCCGATCATGACGCTCCACACCGACGAAGCCGGGCCGTTTCGCGCTCGCCCGGGAGGCACTGACCGGGGCCGTCGTCGTCAGTCCGCCGGGCTCTACGATGGACCGACTACCCCTCGTCATCGATCGCCTGACCTAGCGTCGGCGAAGCAGAAAGGGACCACCGTGAGCGAGCACGCAGAGAAGGGCCACCCGCTGGCCGGCATCATCATGGTTGCCATCATCGCCGGGCTGGTCACCTACGGCATCAGCCTCATGAACGACGGCAATATCGCCGCCACGGCCGTCGCGGGCGTCCTCCTCTTCCTGGTCGGGCTGTACGCGACTCTCGTCCTCGGCAAGGCGTAGGACCCGTGGAGCCGCTGAGGATCGGTCTGCTGGGCGCGGCCCGCATCAGTGACATCGCCGTCGTCCAGCCGGCGCACCAGACCGGCGCCCGCCTCGTCGCCGTCGCGGCACGTGATCGCGGCCGCGCCGAGGCGTTCGCGACCTCTCACGGCGTCGAGCGGGTGCTCGACAGCTACCAGGACGTGATCGACGACCCCGAGGTCGAGGTCGTCTACAACCCCCTGGCGAACGGACTGCACGCTCCGTGGAACCTGCGGGCGATCGCGGCCGGCAAGCACGTGCTCAGCGAGAAGCCGTACGCCAGCAACGCCGACGAGGCCAGGCTGGTGCGCGACGCCGCCAAGGCCGCCGGGCGTGCACTGCGTCGAGGCCTTCCACTACCGCTACCACCCGGTGATGCAGCGGATGCTCGAGCTGGCGGTCGACGGCGAGATCGGCGAACTGGTCGCTGTCGAGGCGCGCATGCTCATGCCTCCGCCGGCCGCCGGCGACCTGCGGTGGGATGCCTCCGTGTCTGGTGGCGGGCTCATGGATGTCGGCTGCTACGCCGTCCACGCCATCCGGGACCTGGCTGGACTCGTCGGGGGCGAGCCCTCGATCATCGGGGCACGCGGCCGGCGAGATTCCCTCGCACCCGGGCGTCGACGCCTGGCTGAACGCGGATCTCGAGCTCCCGAACGGGGTGCCCGCCCGACTGGAGAGCGGAATGACGCACGGGGTGCTCGACTTCTCGCTGCGGATCGTCGGAAGCAACGGCGAGGCGTACGCCCCCGGCTTCGTGCTGCCGCACACCGACGACCGGGTCATCGTCACCGTGGGCACCGATCAGCGGGTCGAGCAGCTGGGCTCACGCCTGAGCTACGCCTACATGCTCGAGGCGCTCGCTCGCCTGCTGCGCGAGGGCGAGCCGATGATCACCGATGCGGACGATGCCGTCGTCACGATGCAGTTGATCGACGACCTCTACGGGGCGGCGGGCATGCAGCCGCGCACGGCGATCACGATCGACGGCCAGGAGGCCTGACGTGCCCGAGCTTGTCCCCGCGCCGGCGCTGATCCCCGTCCCCGGCGGCAAGGTGATCGAGGAGTACGTCGGGCACGCGTCGAGCGGCGACGACGTGGTGTCGATCGCCCAGATGCTGGCGCCGGCTGGGTGGGAGGAACCGGCACAGGAACCGGAGTTCGACGAGTTCACGGTCGTGCTCGAGGGTTCGATCGACATTGAGCACGATGACGGCGTCACGCACGTGCGCGCCGGACAGGCCGTCATCACCCGGGCCGGCGAGCGGATCCGCTACACGACCTTGGACGGTGCGCGCTACATCGCCGTGTGCCTGCCGGCCTTCCACGGCGACCTTGTCCACCGCGACGATGACGACGAGTACGACCGCCACCCCGATCGAGTAGCGACGGACTCGCTAGCTCGCGACGCTCAATGCGGTCACGGCGACCACCAGGATCGCGACCCCGGTGATCTGCAGTCGGCCGAGGCGTTCCTTGAAGAGCACGTACGCCATCACCGCTGAGATCGGCGCGAACTGCGATGCGAGCACCGACGTCACGGCCACCTGGTACTGCGCGCCGATCGCGAAGCAGGTGAAGCCGATCACCTCAGCGAAACCCATGCCGATGACGAGTGGCGTGGTGCCCCGGGTGAGGACGAGCCGGTGCGCGAGCGCCAGCGGGATGGTCAGGGCGAGCACGCCCACGAGCCGCGGCGGCAGCAGGACCCACGAGATCGGCAGGGCGCTGCTCAGGTGACCGATGGCGAACAGCGAGACACCGAAGGCAAGAGCGCCCCCGGTGGCGAGGACGACGGCCAGGACCGGACGCTCGTGATCCAGCGGCTCAGGGTCGGTAGCGGCGATCACGATTCCCACCACGATCACCATGAGGAAGAAGGCGACGATCGGGGCCACGCTCTCGCCGAGCAGGGATGCGATGACCGCCGAGATGGCCCCCTCGGTGGCCAGGATCGGCGTGATCACGCCTACCTTGCCGACGCGGTAGCCCAGGCCCGCCAGGACCAGCCCTCCGACGTTGCCGATGCCGCGGTCAGCATCCACCCGGTGTTCTCGGCGAGTGCCGCAGGGACGCCGGAGGCGACGAGGAACGGCAGCGTGATGACCAGGCCGATCAGCATGGTCCACGCCACCGTCGACCACGATCCGATCACCTTGACGGCCCGTGAGGCCATCAGCGAGCGCAGCGAAGAGCACCGCCGTGGAGAGCCCGAAGACGATGCTGATCACCGGGTGACCCTACTCGCGCGGGGCAGTAGGTTCGGGGCATGGTCTCCAATGTCGGCTCGTACTCTCCCGTCCCTCCCGATCTCATCGCGCGCGCGCCGAAGGTGCTCCTTCACGATCACCTCGACGGCGGACTGCGACCGGAGACGATCATCGAGCTGGCGCAGGCGGTCGGCGACCAGGAGCTGCCCAGCACGGACCCGGAGGAGCTGGGGGCCTGGTTCGTCGAGGCCGCGTCGTCAGGATCGCTGGAGAGGTACCTCGAGACTTTCGCGCACACCGTGGCGGTCACGCAGACAGCGGATGCCCTGCGGCGGGTGGCGCGCGAGTGCGCGCTGGACCTCGCGGCGGACAACGTCGTGTACGCCGAGGTGAGGTATGCGCCGGAAC
>CAVOYT010000015.1:0-151348 GCA_963700745.1 uncultured bacterium
GGAGTTCAAGGCATTCCGCATTTGCTCGTGTTTGATAAGGATGGAAGCTTGTTGCAGCAGGATGCAGTTTCGCTCTTGATGGATAATCCAAAGGAGTTCCCATGGCGTCCAAAGCCTCTTGACGAAGCGCTCCCAAAATATGTCATGGAACGAGACGGAGATCTCGTCGTTCACAGATGCTGCACTGCCGTCGATAGGCGACGAGCACTCGTCCGCGAAACTCCGGCTGATGCAGTCGGACCTTAGCTATGCGCTCGACATAGCGCCTCTGATCCTCGCTGGGATGCTCGACGTCTGCGATGAACCTGAGGGACTCATCCAGGGCAACCGTGACGGATCTCGTCGACGGATCGTCGCCAACGACGAATACCGGGAAGACCGGAACATAGACACCATCGGCGATCCACCGAAGCAAGATGAGTGGAACACCGGTGCCGGCCGCAGCACGCAGCTTGCTGTTGTCGCCGGCAGTCGAACCTTGGCGGTATCGGTAGCGAAGGAGGCCGCCCTCGACGTCCTCGTCGTCATACGGCCCCTGGGGCGTTGACACGATCGAAAGCGTCACGTCCATCGACCGCGGGTTCCAGATGCCCTTGCCCACGTCAATCAGCCGATGCACCTGCCCATTGACCTCGAAGGCCGAGAGCTCCTTCCGGCTGATCACTCCGCCATTGCGGCTAACCCTGTCTGCCAGCGCGGCCATGATCTGCTGCCGCAGGGCAAGTTCAATCGGCGAAACCCCCATTGACGCAGTTTCGCACACCGATCCCGACGCCCGCTGTACATCCCGCCGAGGCCGAGCCCTATTTGCGGTCCCCCTGATCGGGCATGCGCGAGACGCCGCCCAGAGCGAGATCCGCCCTGGATTCGCGTGGACTCAGTTCCTGGCTATCCACGAGAAGGCAGTCGTTGGCGGTGGCCTGGCGTCGACGCTCCACCGTTCTCATGCCTGCAATCCGACGACGTGGTTGAGCTGGGCGATCTTGAAGAGCGGACCCGCAAGGGCGCTCGCTGGCTCAGTCTGCGACTGGCTCAGATAGCGGTTCCGACGATGCTTCGAGTGCCTTTCGACTCCTCTTCGCGGGCCAGAGCCCGGCCGCTTCCAGGGCAGTGACCACTCGGACATGCCGCTCGAGATCCTCCACCTTGCTCGCCTTGTCTCCGAGCAGATTCCTTCGAGCAACGAAGTCCCAATCGGCGACAGTCGGATCATTTGCGGTCCCAGGTAGACCGCCACCGCATGCTCCAGGCTTGATACGTTGCCCGCGTCCGCGCTGCTGCGAGAAGCATCAAACCGGCGACCTGGGCCATCACAAAGTCGTTTGATCCGCAAGACCTCGTAGCGCGAAGATCAAGCGCGTCCGCCCAGAACTCCGCCGAAGAGGGTCAAACACTTCCATCTCGAAAGTTGAGGTCGTCTTGCCCGCTGTCACAACGTAGACGAGTCGGACGATCGCCTTCTTGTTGGTTTGTGGGTTCGCTTCTGTGCCTCGGCTCCATGCGACTTGAGTTGCTTCAGAATGTCGCTGTTTCGCGTGATTGGACCGCTCTTGATCACATCAAGGCTGGAGACCGGTGGCGGACCATCATCGTGTCGCTCAGCATCGATGCCGGCCGCAGCGGACTTCTTGAGTGTGGGGCTAGCCGCGATCGCGAGTTGCTCAAGGGCCCATCCGCCAGCGGTAACGTAATTGCGTCGCGCGTAGTCACCGACAATCTTCTCCGCGACCTGCTGGGCCGTCAGACCCTCCAGTTCCATACCTCGGATCATCGGGTTGATTCGATCCACGATCACCCGTCGGTACTTGGGAAGCGACTCCAAGAGCACTCGCCCGTACCAGTAACTGAACTCGCGTACATAACCTCGAACACCGCCAGCAATGAGCTCATCAGTGGGGCCACCCGACAACCATCGACTCCGGATCGATCTCTTACGGCTCGCACAATCTCACTGTCGGTGAGACCGCTACTCGACGAGTTCGAACTCAAGGTCAACCCCCTCCGAATTGGCCCAGATGTGGTCGGGCCGGACCTTGACGATCAGATGGAGTTCAGGGGCGCGTGACTTCCTGCTGATGAGCCACCCCGTGCGTTCCAATACGCCGATTCGCGGACGAACTCCTCCACGCAGGGGATTCGGGGTCGGCAGGTCTACCCCTGACAGGTGCTCACTCACTCGGCGGCCTATCGCGGCGGCAAGCAGTGGCGGAACGGCATTTCCTATTTGCTGATATTGCGACCGCGAGGGGCCAGCAAACTCCGTCTCGGCGGGAACGACTGAATGGCTGCACACTCATCCACCGACAAGCAGCGCACCTCGTCCGGGTGAATGAGACCTGTCGACGAGTGGTCCGGCATCCCGAGGATCGTTGGAGCGGGTGAATCCCAGCTCAAGCGGCGCCACCACCCGCTCTTTCCTCCCGAAGCGCTATGAGCGCGACCCATGGTGGCCACCTGCCGATCCTCTGGGAGGTTTCGCCAGTTTCCGCCCGGGGGAATCAACTCGTATACGGCACGCTTCCGAGCGCTCAATGGCTCGATGCCGCTCCCGGCAACGCCCGCGAGCGCATCGGCCAGCGTGTAGAAAGCGAGGCTGGTTTGGGGCTCCGAACTCGGCCGGCGGCAGAAAACATGGCCGCGTTCCCGCGTGTGGCTATGAGAATGGCGCGCTGGCGGAACTGCGCCACTCCATAGTCCGCTGCCTCAACGAGGCCCCATGTAACCGAATAGCCACGAGCGGTCAGCATTTGCACCACCCAAAGCAGGAAGGATCCCTTTCGTTCGTCAGGTTCGAGGTTGGGGTGGCCCTTCGATCGCAGAGCAATGGGCCTGTGGCTCAAGGCGGCCGAAAGCATTCCATCGACGTTCTCAATGAGCAGCACCTGCGGCCGAAACTCGTCGACAAAGTCGAAATAGGACGGCCACACGCCGGCTGCTCGCTCATCATTGATCGACAGCCTCAGACCATGCGTCGTGAATGGCTGACAAGGCGGTCCCCCCGCCAACAGCGGTAGCTCGCCCTTCCTCAACCCCAAGTTCCTCCTGAGCGTGCGGGCAGAGATCTCTTCGATCGGCTGCCCGAAGATCAGGGTCTCCGGCGCCTCGCCCGACTTATCCCGTCTGCGGGCGGCCAACTCGAGAGTCAGTACCGCGTCAGGATCCATTTCGACCTGGGCAATTGGCTCCCACCCCGCGCACTCGAGTCCCAAGTCGAGGCCTCCAGGCCCCGAGAAAAGGGACACGAAGCGACGGTCGTCCTGCACTAGCGCTCCCGGATTGCGAATTTGGCATCTTGCTCTGCATTCCCAAAACTACCCATGCCGAGCATCACATGGAGGTGCGACACAGGGCGAATACTCGCAGGACGTCAGTCCGGGGGCGCGACCTGCTTGCCTCGTCTCGACTGATCACTTCCTTACCGTGTACCAGCATGCGGACCTCTCGTACCTCGGATGGCCCGAGATCTGGCATGCCCAAGCCTGACGTGACTCCGACCCGGGTGCTCGCGCTCGGCAATGGGTCGATGCTCCAACAAGGGTCGTGGTGGGCTTCTCCAACCTCGCTAGACGGTTCGACTAGTCGGGCCGTCGGGAGGCTGTGGATAACACCTCGTTTCTGCCCTATCTTCTGCCCTATCTTGGTGAGTCTGGGTGGTTCTCAGTGGGTCTGGGTGCGCGAAAACCGTTGAATACCAACGATTTCGGGATGTGGCTTCTTAGAGGGGGAGGGTCTGAAAATCGGAAGGTCAACAGCACTCGACCCAGAACCGCTCATGGTCGAAAAGTGTTGCAATGCAATGACTTTCGCGATCAGCCAATTCAGAGACGTTCACTCGGGAAGAGGCGCTGCCCTTTCGTCTTGGAGGTCCATTTCCCGGATGCTCGCTGCCATCGCGACGACACGCGCTTTGGCGCAAAGATCGGAAGGTCAAGACAGGGGTCGCGCGGAGCACTGGGCCCATGCAAATGCCGTCATCGTCACCCATCGCGATCGAACGAGGCGAGCCACGCCATGGCGCGCTTCGCGGCCGCCGAGTGACTCGGAGTCGACCAAGCCAAGTCGCTGGCCGATGACGACCCGATCGACCAGGTCGGCCTCGATCAAGGCGCGCACGAAGTTGAGGTCCTTCTCTCGAGCGGCGCACAGTTTCGCCGCACACAGGTCGTGCGGCTCCAGGCACCAGCCGGTGAACATCGGCAGCCCGGTGGGTGCGGCGGTGTTGTCGTTCTGCACCTTCACCAGTCGTGCACGCCAACCGTCCGGGAGCACGACCGTCGTGAGGTCGACGCCGTCGATGCTGAAGCCGTGCTGCTCCTCGAACGGTGACCACTCGCCGGCGACACCTTCGATGACATCTGCCAGGCGAGCGATCTCTTCGTTGGAGTCCGCGATCGGCAGGATGTCGCACTCGCGAGACATCGTGGCCTCCTCGGGCAGCACATCCTCGTCGTAGGTTCCGAGGATCGCCTGCGACCCGACGACGATGACCTCGGGCCTCTGGATGATCTGGCAGGCCGCGCGAATCGCATGCTCCAGCTGCTCGCGGTTCATCGCTGAACCTCCCACAGCACACGTTGGCGCTCGTCCTCCGACAGCAGCCCACCGAAGGGCGAGACCTCACGCATCTGGACGGAGTCGGTGTCGAGCCCGGTCATCACGCGGCGAATCCCTCGTATGTCCCCGGACGAGATCAGTTCGCTCCACCGGTCGAGATTGCGCATGTGCGGCTCGCCCCTGGTGGACTGCCTCAACCGCTCGAGGTTGCGCCTGAGGACCGGTCTCCATTGCCGCAAGGAGTCGGGCGACAACTGCGACACGAGTGTCCGGTGCATCCGCCAGCGCCGCTCGCTCGAGTGATCGAGCGTCACTGGACACTGGCCTGCGCACCACCTCGAGGCGGTATCCCATGCACGACAGAACCGGTCGAGCATGTCGTCGCTCATGTCGATCCGACCGTGCAGCATCTGACTCAAGCTCGGCTGCTTGACGCCGCTGAGCACCGACAACCGCGACTGCGTCATGCCTGTACCAGCCATGACGTCGCGCAGGATGGTGGGTCGATCCACACTACGGAGTATAGCACCTATTGCTATGTTGGGTATGTGGAAATGACCCGACCGCACGTGTCAGGGGCTGGTCACAGGTCCAGTCCCAAGGCAGCCGCCAGTCGACTCGGGCTCATGCCGTTCCCTGCCTCCTGCAACGACGCCAGAAGTCGGACCAGGTCGGGCCGCCGAGTCGGGTCCTCCGCCGCCTCGCGCGGAGTGAGCCCGCCGAGGGCGGGAATGGACTCGTCCAGCCAGCTCTCCTCGTACCCTGCGATGACCTGCGCCAAGACTCCGGCCACGGCAGGATCCCGGGGATCAACACCCGGGCTCGGCCCGTCCGGGGCCGTCAGCTCGTCGAGCGGGGTTGCCTCGAACTCGACGACGCGCATGAACATCGACAGCTCGGTCGCCCAATCGAGTTCCTCGTTCATGCGCTCCTCGGAGAGCGTCTCGATCCGCACGAGGCCGTTCTCGAGCATCATCGTCGCCCGGATCGTCCCGTCGACAGTGCGCACCCAATCCGCGCCCGCAGGCTGATACCTGTCCCGGGCCAGGTCGAGGAAGCCCTCGACGTCTTCGACCTCAACCAGGGCGCGACAGATGATCAGCGGCTCCCCTGTCGTCGTTGTCAGGCTCGGGGGCGCGTGGCCGGCAGTCAGTGCGGCGATGACGTCGATCGGTTCGGGCGCTTCGTCCAAGACGTCGATCATGCCGTCGCGTCGCTGGAGGGGGATCTGCTCGATGCCCCCGAACACCTGCCACTGTCCGCCGCAGGGCAATACGCGCGTCACGATGATCATGCCCCTGCGCAGCGTGTGGGTCGCGAGCCGCTCGCTGACCTCGACGCGCTCGCCGGATCTCATATCTCGCAACGTCATGCTCTCGCCTGCGACGACGTCCTCGACGTCGAAGACGGAGCGGCCCCGGTCGATCCAGGTCTCGGCCAATTCGCGCTCGTCGTCCGGAAGGAGATAGCCGCGCTCCTCAAGGAACTCCTCGAACACTGCCCCCTCGCACAGCATTACGTCGTGCACGAGAGCATCGGACAGGCCACGCAACAGCCCGTCAGGCCCCGACCAGTACCGAGACCGCTCGCGTCCGAGCTCCAGCAACTCACCTCGCCACGGCCCCTCGTGCAGGAACACCACGGCCTTGTGGTGCAGCCACGAGGCCCTGGCCTCCAGCGGAAGCGGCGGCGGCGAGCGATGGCAGGCCTTGACGCGGCGGCCCGACCCGCACCAGCACGGCGCGTTGCGGTCGGCCACTCCCGATTCAGCCGCGAACCGAGCGAGGATCACTCGCTCGTCGTCGTCATCGTCCACGCCGGCCCGCTCGAGCAGGGCCACGGCACGGACGGCGTCCCCTCGATCGCTGGCGAACCGAGCCAGATCGATGAGGACCGGCGTCCACGCCGGATCGATGCTCTCCGCCGCGTCATAGGAGCGCTCGGCCAGCTCGTGCTCGCCCAATCGCTCCAATGCCTTGCCGTCCAGCCATCCCAAGGCGCACCGCGAGGCGCGCGGGGCGCAAGGACGCCATTGTGCGACGGCGAGGGTCAGCGGCAGAGCGGTGAACTCGTCGCTGCCCAGCGTCATCGCCAGCACCGCAGTCGCCACGTCCGCGTCCGCCAGGTGGCGCAGGGCGAATGCCACCGGCTCCGAGACAGGCGGCAGGTCGGGCGGCCCGGCCCCCTCCAGCAGGCGTGGGAGGGTCTGGAGATCGGCTCCCTGCTCGCTCACCCGGGTGACGAGCTCGGCCACGGCGGATGAGATCCCGTCGACAGCGCGGGACAGCTCAACGGCGGCGCGCGCGCCCACCTCATCCAGCCCGTAGTGGAGAGTCGCGCGGCGCACCTCGGCCTCGTACTCCCACCTGTCGAAGTCGAATCCCTCGAACGCCACGAAAGCACCCCGGCGGGCGATCCCCGCCTGAGCGAACAGCTCGGCGACCGGCGCGACGGGCGAGCGGAACGCCTCAGGATCGACCACGCATGCAGCCAACAGCAGGGAATCCGCCGGCACCGGCATCTCGGCCTCGTGCTCGCGGAGCACCGCGGTGAGCGTGGCGGCCGCCGCGACGCCTCCCTGCTCGTCGAACTCAGTGACCTGGGACAGTTCTAGCGCGCCGCCCGCGAGGATTCGCACGCCAAGGGCGGCTAGCGGTTGGAACGCCTGCAGGGCTCCATCGGGGAGAAGCCACGCCCAATCGACGTCATCGGTCAGCAGGCCCGCCTCGGCGAGGATCACTGCATCGTGACTCGAATCGAGCGAGATGACGGGGTCGTCAGCAACGGCAAGGATGCCTGCGATCACCATTCCATCCGCGGGCACCAGATCAGGTTCGACAAGCAGGATGTCGCTCGCCTGCTCCTCAGCGGAAAGCGGATGCGTGAACATGCGCCCGCGAAGGACGGCCTCGGCGTTCACCCACCTGTCCCCGACAATCGGAGTGCAGGCAGGGATCCGATCCAGCAGCAGTTCCACGCTGTTCCGCGTCATCGGTGGCTGGCCGCAGTCCCGCAAGAGCTTCGTCCATCTCCTCGAGAGTGAAAGCAGATCCATTCGCCAGTAGCGACGAAAGGACTTCGGCAGCGGTCTCCATCGCCCTAGCCTGCCACGGTCGGCCGAGGACCCGCTCACGTCTTCGACGCCGGATCCGACCGCGGTGGTACCGGTCCGCGTGGGCGGGGACTTGCCGTTGGCCGTGCGCCAACGTGATCTCCTTAACCAGGCCATGGACCATTTCGCTGCCATCGCGACGACACGCGCTTTGGCGCAGAGATCGGAAGGTCGAGGCCTTTCGGATCCCAAGGATTCGGCGCGAGATTCGGCGATGTCGGTCCGTCGCTCGATACTTCAGCGATGGATGAGCGCATCGGCTTCGCGGGAGACTGGCACGGCAACGTGTCCTGGGCGACCTCGCGACTCCGGGCATTCGGAGCCGCCGGTGTCTCGACGGTGTACCAAGTCGGCGATTTTGGGCTGTGGCCCGGATCGAGTGGGAAGAGATTCCTGCGGGCCGTTGACACAACGTGCGAGCAGTCCGACGTGCGGCTCTTCATTGTGCTCGGCAACCACGAGGACTACGGCCGCGTGAAGCTGATGCGTACCGATGACGCCGGCTGGCTGTACCTGAAGGACTACCCGCGCTTGCGGTTCGCCACGAGAGGGCACACGTGGGTCGATGCTGCCGGGACGCGCTTCGCTGCGCTCGGAGGTGCGGGGTCCATCGATCGGAACATCCGTCGCCCGGGAGTGAGCTGGTGGCCTGACGAGGAGCTGGCCGAGAACGATTGCGCACGGCTGGTGAGCAATGTGCAGGGTGAGGGCTGGCCGCGGGTGGACGTGATGATCACGCACGAGGCACCGGCCGGTCTACACGCGCCTCGGCATAACGACGGCGCCCGCCTGGCTGACGCCCGAGGTCGAGGCGTATTGCTACGCCCAGCGCGTCCGCCTCCGAGAGGCGATGGACGAAGTCGCGCCGCGTTCGCTGGTGCATGGTCACTGGCACTCGTCCTTTCGGGATGCTTGGGAGGGCCTGACCTCAACGGGTGTCGACTACCGCTGTGACGTCATTGGCCTGCCTGAAGACGACAACCCCGCCAACGCCGTGACGGCCGTACCGGTACCCGGACTTGGCCTGACCGACGTCGAGGTGCTTCGTCCGTGAGCCTGACTCCGCCTGCGTTGACTATCAATATAGTGGATAGTAGTATCGGTTATATGAGAACTGCTGCACCGCTGCTACTGCCCCTCTTTCGGTCTGCGAACCAGGGCCGGATTCTGGCAGCGCTGTACCTGTCCGATCACGAGAAGTCGATTGCCGACCTAGCGGACGAACTGTCGGTGCCCTATGCGACCGTGCACCGCGAGGTCGGTCAGCTGCTGTCCGCCGGCCTCCTCGTCGAGAACCGGGTAGGCAACTCCCGGCTCATGGGGCCGAACCGAGCCTCCCCCTTCTTCCCACCGCTTCACCAACTGCTGGAGCTCGCGTTCGGCCCGGTGCCGCTGCTGCGAACCGAGCTCGACGCCATCGACGGCATCTCCGGTTCCGCGATCTTCGGCTCGTGGGCACACCGTGCCCTGGGGCAGCAGGGAGCCCCGCCCGCTGACATAGACGTCCTCGTCGTCGGTACACCGGACGCTGCACTCGTCTACTCCGCCTGCTCCCGAGTCGGGCAAATCGTCGGACGGCCGGTGAACGCCACGATCCTCACGGAGGCTGAGTGGAACGAAGCGACCCCGTTCCTCGAGGAGGTCCGGCGCGGTGGCATGCTCACCGTCACCGGCACACTGGGCGACTCGGAGGTCGCATGACACCCTCCCCTCTCACGTCGCTGCAGCAGGAAGCAGTTGCCGCCCTCGTCGAACGGGCAAGGCTCACCACAAGCCCGGTCGATGTCGCGAAGGCCCGAGCGGTTCCTCGCCATGGCCGAGGCCGCACTCGAGGAACTCGCCCACATCCGTGCTCAGTCCGTGCGCTACGACGTCGCCTACAACGCAGCGCACGACATCGGTGAAGGTCTGTTGGCGGCCTACGGCTTCCGCACGGCGTCCGGTCCTGGCCAGCATGCCACCGTCGGCCTGTTCCTCGTGGCGATCTGCCGAGGCACAGACGCCGAGACAGCAGCGCGGGGGTTCGACATCCTCCGCAACACCCGCAACCAGCTCCGCTACGGCGCCAAGCAGATCGGTACCGCGGAGTCCGGCTTCGCCATCGAGACCGCCACGGCACTTCTCGCGCAGGCCCGCACGGCGATTCAGTAGCGACTGCCAGGCTGCCGTGGTCGCCAGTCACGAGGCTGGCCTTGCTCGGACTACTAGGTGCGTTTTGGACCCTGCAGATCGCCACGCGCCTGCATGTGTTCTTCACACCCTCCGTGACTGCCCGCCGCGTCGTCACGTTCCATTCGGGGCGTGGGAATGACCTCGGGTCTGCCTTATCTTCCGCCCATGCACGCTGGCCACACATGGCTCTGCACGGCTTAGCATGGCCGAAAGCCGTTTAGTACCAATAACACCATGGGGCCTCAATCTAGAGGTGAGTCGGCGGAACGTCGGAAGGCCGGCGGATCGACCCCGTCCCTGACCACTCGAAGTCCCCTCCAGCGCACCGACTTTCGGCGCCTGCCCTTCCTGCCAACTCAGCGGGAAATGGCGTCTGCCTCTTCCTTTCAAGCGCACGAGCGCACAATCCGTGGGCCGGTGGCTCGAAACCGGGTCAGGCTCCGTCTGCCTGGATCGCGGCGGGAGCGGATGGCCGCAGCGCACGCTGTCCGCGGCACGTGCGAGCGTTGCGTGTGTCGGTCCGTGCCGTGGCATCTCAGTGGTTGGGTGGTGCCGGTTGACGTCGGTCGTTCGGCTTGATCATCGCGCAACGGAGGGAAGCCTCGATGCCTGGCCGCGAAGCCTCGTGCTCCATGGTCCGCGCCAGTTCAGGCCCGATCTGGTCGTCCGGCAGAACCTCGTAGCCGAGACGCAGGTAGTACGGAGCGTTCCACGGAACGTGACGAAAGGTCGTCAACGTGGTGGCGGGGCAGCCAACCGTCCGACCCCACGCCTCCACGAACTCGATCATGGCCCTGCCGATGCCCCGCCCGGCGTAGTCCGGAGCCACCGAGACCTGGGCGACGTGGGCGTTTCCGTCGATCACCTCTGCAGTGATGTACCCCGCAACCTGCGCTGAGACGCACGTTACCCAGACGCGTTCCGCTGCAACGGCCTCCCCGAGGTCTGCGATCTTCGGCACATCCTCGGCGACTGCCGACATGCCGACGGCGTGGAACAACTGGCCGGCCTCGACCTCAACATCGACCAGGCGTTGCAGGTCGGCTTCAGTTGCCAGTCGGATGGTGGAGACGTGCACGACGACAGGCTGCCACACGGACTGTGATCGGCAGCCCGCGAAGAGCATGCCCGGTGATCGTCGCTTGGTGATCGCAGAAGAGCGGCCGCCGTGGAACGGCGCCGACGGAGCGCCCATTCCCCGGGTGGAGCGTGGGCCCGACCGCTGCCAACACGATTCACCGTACTCGCGCCGTGGCAGGCGGCCAGCGCATGATTGCTCGTCGAGCGATACGCGCCCACTCACGTCAGGCCATCATGTCGGCAGGGTCAGCGGCTGCAGGAGGCGCTCCAACGTGGTGCGCATGAACTCCAGGGCCGCACGGTCGTCGGGCAGGTCGAGTGCGGCCTCGCCGTCCAGAACCTTGGCTGGCTCGTCGACCAGCAGGCGCCACCCTGGCCCGTCCAGAAGATGGCTGGACTCCAGGTGAGCGAGGACGGCCGCGCCCTCGGCCGTCCGACCGGTGGCCGCCATCATCGTGACGAACTCTATGCAGTCCATCATCCCCGCCTGCATGTTGTCGGTGTCCAGGAGCTCGTCGATGTGGTCCCGCAGGATGCGGAACGCCCGGATGCGCCCCCGCGCCGGAGGAGGCGGCTGGCGCGGGCCTTGACCAGCGGCTCGGACGGCGTGTGAGTCCGCGGCGGCAGGTCGATGTTGACCCCCTCGGCGAAGCATCGGTCGGCCGTCGCCGTGCTCCCTCCGGAACAGCGCCGAATAGCCGCGCAGGAACAGGGCCCAGTTCAGGAAGGTCGGCGGCCCCTGTCGCCGAAAGCGCTCGATCAAGTTCGTCGAGCAATGCGTCGGCCCGATCGACATCGCCCAGATTGAGTCGGGCGGCCGCCACGTTGATCTCGGCCCGCTGGGCCATGTGCGCGTCGTCGCGGGCGCGGAACTCGGCGCGCGGCAAGGGGGGCCCACCTCGCCATCAGGGAGTAGTCCTCGGTCACGATCGCGAGCATGGTGCACGAGGACGTGGTCGGGTTCGCCGTGACGAGCCGCCAGCCGGTCGAGTCGCCCCTACGGGTCCTGCGTCATCGAGTATCGGTTGGCGGCGGTACAGGCCGAGAACGCGCGTGTCCACGTCCTCGCGGGGACGCGGCCAGCAACCTCTCGCCCCAGTCCCCGAGCTCGTTCGCGCTGCGGACGGTACCCCGGGGAGAGTATGTTCGCGAGGAGGTCCCTCGCCAGGTCCAGCTGCCTACGAGTGCACGCCCAGTCGAAGGCCGATCGCAGATTGGGCCACAGTTCCATGAGCCGGGCTACTCCCTCGCTCTCCTCCCAGCCGGCCAGTTGCGCGTGAATGCCAGTGACCTCGCACCAGCACCAACGGGCGTGGCGCTCGGCCACAAGCTCGGCGGTGCCGGCCTCCTCGAGCCGTTCTCTGCCGAACTGGCGGATGGGCTCCAGGAGGCGGAACCGTCTGCCGAGGGGCGGCATGACTCCACCACGACGAGCGACTGCTCGGCCCACCTGTCCGAGGGTGTTGGCCACGTCACGGACGTCGTCCCCGCCAGCGACCCATTCGGCGGCGGCGAGGTCGAAGGGCCCCGCGAACGTTGCTTACAGGCGACGGAATACCGCGCGCTCGTCGGGCGCCAAGGTTGGTACCACCATTCGATCGCCGACCACAGCGTGCGATGTCGCTCCGCCCCGCTGCGCCTGGTGCGCCGTCGAGGACCTGCATGCGGTGCCCCAGTCGTTCGCGCAAGTCCTCTATGTCCATGCTGGCCGCCCTTCCGGCGGCCAGTTCGATGGCCAGTGGAATACCGTCCAGCCGCTCGCAGATCTCGGCAACAGCCGCTCGATGCCCCTCCGGGTCATACGTCGCGTCGAACGAGCGGGCCCGCACGGCGAACAGTTGCGCCGAGGCGTACTGGTCAGCGGCGGGACCGTGATGACCCGCTCATCGGTCAATCCGAGCCGCTCGCGGGACGTGGCCAGGACGCGAACCTCGGACAGGCCGCGAGCACGCGTGCCGCGAGGTCGGCGACGGCGTCCACCACCTGCTCGCACTCGTCCAGCAGGAGCAACGCGTTCCTGAGCAAGCACCAGGCCTGCTCTACGACCCGGCTGGTGAGCTCGGTGCCCTGCCGCTCCGACACACCTAGGACCTCGGCGACCACTCGCGGGACGTCCGCCGGAGCATCAATCGTTGCCAGTTCGACCAGCCACCCCTCGCGTGGAGCGAGGTCGCGAGCCACGGCCAGCGCCAGACTCGTCTTCCCTATGCCGCCCGGACCGACCAGGGTCACAAGGCCGTGAGAGGCGAGCGCTGAGACAACCCGGCCGTGCTCCTGGTCACGCCCCACCAGTCGATTGAGCCGGCCGGGGATGTTGCCGCGGTTGCGGTCCTCGGTCAGGAGCGGTGGGTGCTGGCCCGCGCTGATCTGGAGGATCCGGACCTCCGAGGTCACGCCATCGAGCGCCCACCTCCCGAGGTCGAGGTGGGAGCCCGCGACCCGCAGCAGGGCCGTTGGCTCCGATGCGAGCGTCTGGCCGCCATGGCCGACCGCGGCGAGCCGAGACGCGAGGTGGACGGCCGACCCGAAGTAGGTCCCCCCGTGCTGCTCGGCTTCGCCGGTGTGCAGCCCCACACGACAGCGGATCTCGACGGCCGGCAACCTGGCTCGACTCGAGCATGTGGACGTCAGCAGCCCAGGAGGACGCCTGCTCAGCGCTTGGCGAAACAGACCCCGAAGGAGTCCCCGACCTGGGCAAACACGCTGCCCCCATGGCGCTCGCTGATCTCCCTGACGCGCGCATGGTGCGTCGCCATGGCCGATGCCATCTCCGTCGCGTCGCGCGACCAGAGGTCTGACGCATCCACGACGTCGACGAAGGCGAAGGTCACGGTGCCCGTGGGAAGGGCGGTCTGCTCTCGGGGTCGCGACGCGGCGGTCCGCGACAGCTCCGGATCCTGACGCAGGATGCGCTCGTGGGAGCTCTTGCAGCCGACTGCTGGGCTCGACGCCCAACGCGCCGGCCAACTGCTCACGAGCGGCCCGGTACGACGCCAGGGCGTCGGCCTGACGTCCGACTCGGTACAGCGCGGTCATGAGGAGTGCCCACAGTCCCTCGCGGAACGGGTGGGTCGTGGTCAGTGCGCTCAATGGACCCACGCACGCGGCCGGGTCGGACTCGACCCGCGACTCCAGATCCAGCTCGACGGCAGCCAGCCATCGCTCGGTCAACTCCACGCGGGCGAACTCCAGCCCCGGTGACTCCAGGCCTGCCAAGGGATCCCGCGGTCCACTCCGCCAATGCCTCCTCGAGGTCGCCCTCCTCGAGGAGGTGCTCGAAGCGGAACACGTCAACCGAGTCCGCAGGGAGCTCGAGTCGGTAGGCACCCGGGGTGCGGCTGATCGAGCCTGACCCCAGCACCCCGCGAATCCGTGCCAGGTAGGGACTGGACAGGGTGCGTTCCGCGGTTCGCGGTGGGTCCTCGCCGCAGACCGCGTCCACGAGGCGCGGAACGGGGACCGGCGAGCCCACGTTAGGGCTAGGGCCGCGAGGACGATCTGGCACTTGGCCGGTCCGACATCCAGCGGCGACCCGTCCGCGGCCAGCGCCTGCACTTCCCCAAGCAGCCGGATCCGGACGGTTCGAGCGGGCCTCGAGCGAACGGCCATCGGTCCACGGTAGCGGGAGACCCATGCCCGCCAATGGGGCCGTCGCATCAATCGGCCACCGATCTGCCCATCGCGGCTCAGGCACAACAGCCACGCGACATCGACACAACATGTTCCGGAGACCGTGGGCACATCACCGCCGACCGGAGGAGACCGATATGCAAGCCCTCGCCCATGCACCTACGCACCGCCGCAGAGCCTGGTCGTGCGGAACCGGCCCGACCCTGCCCTTGACGAGCACACCGTCCTGATCCGCGTGCGCGCGGCCGGCGTGAACCGCGGCGACGCGCTCGCCGCCGAGGGCCTGCCGTACGCCACGCGGCTGACCTCCGGCCTGGGTCGGCCCAAGCGGACCTGCTCGCCCCGGCCGGACGCTGGCCGGCACCGTCGAGGCCGTCGGGGGCGCGGTAATCGACCTGAGCCCCGGCGACCCGGTGGTCGGCTGGGCCGAGGGAGCCTTCGCCGAAGTCGCCGTCGCCCGACCGGACCTGCTGATCCGGAAGCCGGAGGCCCTCACCTTCGAGCAGGGGGCCGCCATCCCCACGGCCGCGGTCACCGCCCTGCAGGCACTCAAGAAGGCCCCGTCCGTCGCCGGCCGGCACGTGCTCGTCCTGGGTGCCTCCGGAGGCGTGGGTACCTTCGCCGTGCAGATCGCCAAGGCCCTCGGGGCCGAGGTGACGGCCGTGGCCAGCACCCGCAACGTCGAACTCCTGCGATCCACGGGTGCCGACCACGTCCTCGACTACACCCGCGATGACGTCACCGGGCAGGACGGCCGATTCGACGTCGTCGTCGACCTGGTGGGCCGGGAGCCGCTGATGAGCGCCCGGCGGGTCCTGAGGCCCAAGGGAACGTTTGTGGTCGTCGGCGGTCCCAACCCTCGGTCCCTCACCGGCGCGGGGCGGTTCGTGCGCGCAGCGCTGTTGTCGCCCTTCGTGTCCCAGCGGCTCACGCCCCTGTTCGCCACCCAGGACAGGGCCGCGCTCGAGGAGGTCATGGGCCTGGTCTCGGCCGGGCACGTCCTCCCCGTCATCGACGCCACCTACGACCTGCGGGACGCGGCGGACGCCCTGCGGTACGTCTCGGCCGGGCACTCACGCGGCCGCGTCGTGCTCGCCGCGTGACAGGCCGCGAACTCGCACCATTCCCCGAAACCGTCCCTCACGAAGGAGCAATGCCATGACATCGACGATCCATCCAGCAACCACGACCATTGCCGCAGCCACGACGGCCGCCCCGCCCGAGCGAGCCAGGCTCCTGCGCCTCGCGCGCTTCGCCGGAGTCCTCTATCTCGCCATCTTCGTGATCTACCCGCTAGCCACCATGGCGCGGTCGATGCTCGTCGTGCCAGGCGACGCGGCAACCACGGCCTCGAACATCGCCGCCAGCGAGTCCCTGTTCCGCTGGGGCCTGGCCGGAGAGGCCACCGTCATCGTCATCGAGATCATCCTCGCTGGGGTGCTGTATGCCCTGTTCCGGCCCGTGAGCCGAGCGGCGTCCTTGGCGGCCGCGCTGGCCCGTGCCGGAGAGGGCGTGGTGATGGCGGCCGGGAACCTCGTCACCGGCGTGATGACCCTCGTCATGATCGGCGGCGGGGGCTACCTCACCGCCCTGGGAATCGAGCAGCGCGACGCCCTGGCGCTGGCTTACCAGGACGCGAACGCCTATGTGGTGTTGATCTGGGGACTCTTCTTCGGAGTGCATCTGGTGCTGCTCGGCTGGCTCGTGCATCGTTCGGGGTTCGTGCCCCGCGTGATCGGAGTGCTGCTGCTCGTGGCCGGCATCGGCTACCTCGCGCAGAGCTTCGGCGTCCTGGTGGCGCCTGGACTGGCCGGACCCATGGAGACCGCTGTGCTGATCCTCGCGGTGCCCGGCGAACTGGCGATTGCCGCGTGGCTCCTCGTCAAGGGGGTCGACGTCGACGCGTGGACGCGGCGGGCCGCCGCCGCTCGCGACTCGCATCTGTGAGGGCGGCTCGATGTCCAGGGCACTGAGGGTCACGAGCACCGCGGTCGTCGCCGCTGGCGTGCTGGCCGTGATGGCGCTCGGCCTGATGGTCCATGCGGCGTCTGCGCTGCTCGCGTTCACTCCGAGTGGCGTCGTCCGGGACGGCTCGCAGCCGGAAAGGGCGGCCACGCCCTACTCGGCCCCTGGGCGGCATGCGGTCGGGATGCGATCGCTGCCTGCCCAGGGGCGCAGCCCGGCGTTGACCGTCTGGTATCCGGCGATGCCTCCCCTCGATCCGTCGGGCGGGCATCGGCCAGCGGGAGTGCGCTACGCGTATGGCATGACCGCGATCGATCCGGGCGCGAACGTGGCCCTCGCGACCTACCCGGGTCGCGCCATCCCTGCCGCAGCGACCGATGTCGCTGCGGGGCCCTACCCGGTCGTCGTCCTCTCGCCTGGGTTCGCCATCGGTGTCTCGAGCTACGGATGGCTCGCCGAACACCTCGCCTCGCACGGATTCGTCGTCGCCGGCGTGCGCCACGTCGAGGCGCTGAACCCCGAGGAGCTCTGGAAGGCCACCGCTGACCGGCCCAGAGACGTGACACTCGCTCTCGACCGGATCGCGGACGAGTCGGCGTCGAGCGGGCCTCTGGCAGGCTTGCTCGACATCGATCGGGTCGCCGTGCTGGGACACAGCTATGGGGGCTACACGGCGCTGTCGGTCGGCGGTGCCCGGCTGAGCACCGCTGAACTGCTCACGGCGTGCGAATCGGACGGGGGGCCGCACGGCGTTCTGAGCCTGCAATGCGACGCTCTGGTGCCGCACCTCGACGAGCTCGCCGCCCGCTGGGGACTCTCAGCAGTTCCATCGGGCGCGTGGCCCACGCCGGGGGATCCGCGGGTCGATGCCGTCGTGGCGTTGGCCGGCGACGCTGCGATGTTCGGAGCGGAAGGGCTCGCGAGCGTCAGCGTTCCGCTCCTGGCCATCGGCGGGACGTCGGACGCGGACGCCCCCTTCGTCTGGGGGACCCGGGCGGCGTACGAGTACGCGACGAGTCCCCGCAGGGCCGAGGTCGCCTTGGTCGGTGCCGAGCACCTGGTGTTCGCCGGGGCCTGCGAGGCGCCCAGGATCGCCCTCAGCGGTGATCGAGACCCCGTTCTGCGGCGACCCGGCCTGGGAGCGCGACGACGCCCACCGCGTCGTCGCCCAGTATGCGACGGCATTCCTGCGTGCCGAGCTGAGCAGCGATCGTCACGCACTCAGTCAGACTGGCATCCTCGGACGTGCCCCCTTCCGCATCTGTGGAGTATCGCCAGCAGGGCTACGACGCCAGACCGCCGCCGAACCGCATCCGAACGAGAGGAGCCAGCCATGACCCCACCTGTACGGCAAGCTACGACTGGTGGTCGCCACACCTGATGCCGATGCCGCCGTGTCCTTCTTCACGGACGTGCTCGGCATGCCCGTGGAGGAGGCCTACGACGGACCCGACGGTGCTCGTGTCACCGTCCTGGGAGCTGGACGCGCCACCCTGGAGATCGCGAACCCGGCGCAGCAGCGATACATCGACGACGTCGAGGTCGGTCGTCGGGTGGCGGGCAGGTGGCGCGTGGCACTGGAAGTCGATGACGCCCAGGGCGCGAACGACGCGGCCCTGGCAGGCGGTGCCGCAGCGGTCGCGCCCCCGACCCGCACCCCGTGGGACTCGATTAACGCCCGCTGGACGCACCCGGGGGCATCCACCTCACGCTGTTCCAGGAACTGGCCGAGGAAGGGACCTGACGCCTCAGCACCGGTCAGTCGACCCGAAGGTCGACGCCGGGCTCGCGGGCCCATCGACGCACCACCATCGTACCCGACTTGACCAGTCACCCGTTTGCCATCGTCGAGCGAGCGAGGCACCCCGCTGCGGCGTAGCGTTCACAACGGTCCGCAGCCAGGGGGTCGTCATGAACGGGATGCGTCGCGCAGCATTCGTCACGGCTGGCGTCATGGCTGTCGTCGGTCTCGCCGTGCCAACGTCCGTCGGCGCCCATGCCGCACCTGCCGGCGACGTGGCCGCCACGACCGCCCCGCGGCCCGCCGTTCGACACCGGGGTGGGCAAGCCGATCACCCGCACGGTGTTCAGCAGCCCGGACGGCACGGTCTCCTGCCGTCGCGTCTACACCGAGATGGTCTGGCTCGAGTGCCTGCTCCGGGAGACGGAAGAGATCGTCCGCTTCGGTCCCGACGAGTCCTGGATCGATGTGTCCTGCACGGCACCGCAATCAGTCCGAGACGTGCCGGCTGGCCTTCGGCGCGATCGTCATCACGCCGGCGACGAGGGCTGCCGTCGCGCGGTTCGCCGGCGCCCGACGGGTCCCGCTCGAGCGGCTCATCGAGCTGGGTCGGCGCACGCTGCCGTACCCGGTGTGCATCGCGGATCCCAATCTCGGGCTCAGCTGCTCGATGATGATGGACGACAGCGTCGGCGAGCAGATCTACCTCGGACTCGCGGGGAGCGTCTGGAACTGCCCCGGCTACGAGTACGTCGACGGCGAGACGGCCATCCCGAAGGGACATGACCGCTGCCGGGTCATCCGTCCGTGACCACCGCGCGAGCGCGGAGCACTGACGCCGACACCGCACGCCTGCCCAGCGATCGTGCCGTGGACAAACCCTTGTAAATCGCCCATGCGCGTTGGTAGCGTTCGCGCAAGCCGCGGCGAGAGCCGCGCATAGGAAAGCCGCCCCCCATGACTCGAATCTCTCAGTGGGCCGTCCGCCATCCCTGGTTCGGCCTCGCGTCGTGGGTGCTCCTGATCGTGCTGATCGGGGTCCTGTACAGCCAGCTGAACGACAACGACAACGACAACGACAAGCTTCCAGCGACGACAGCGCACTGATCACATCACCCGCCAGCACCCCAGGAGAGGACCCGCGATGAGCAGCCGGCTGAACCCCTACATCTCATTCGTCGACAACGCGAGGGAGGCGATGACCTTCTACCAGGGCGTCTTCGGCGGCGAGCTGCGCATCAGCACCTTCGGGGAGTTCGGGCAGGCGGGGACGCCCGTCGAGAACCTGGTCATGCACGCGATGCTCGAGACCCCCAGTGGGTTCACGCTGATGGCCTCCGACACCCCGCCCGGGATGGAGTACTCGTCCGGCAGCGCGATGTCGATCAGCCTCAGCGGCGACGACGAGGCCGAGCTGCGCGGCTACTGGGCGGGCCTGGTCGACGGCGGGACCGTCACGATGCCGCTCGAGCCGCAGATGTGGGGCGACACGTTCGGCATGTGCACCGACCGCTATGGCGTCGCGTGGATGGTCAACGTCGCGGCTCCTAGCCGCGTAGGGGGCCGCCTCACCGCGTGAAGGTCAGATGGGTGACGCCGCTGGGCGACGACACCGCCTCCACGCTCGTAGTGCTGCTCCAGCCCCTCCAGGCCGTCCCACAGCCGGACACCGCGGCCGAGGAGGATCGGGACCTGGACGACATGCAGGTGGTCGACGAGGCCGGCGGCGAGGAACTCGCGCACCGTTGTCGGCCCACCGCCGATGCGGACGTCAAGGCCCGCGGCCGCCTCCCGGGCGACGTCGAGGGCCTCCGCGGGAGCGGCGTCCAGGAAGTGGAACGTCGTGCCGCCGTCCATCTCCAGCGGCGGGCGCGGGCGATGGGTCAGGACGAACGTCGGCGTATGGAACGGGGGGTTGTCGCCCCACCACCCACGCCACTCGGGGTCGTCCTGCCATCCCGGGGGGCCGAACTTGCCGGCACCCATGATCTCCGCGCCGATGCCGTGCTCGTGCCGCTCGGCGAAGGCGTTGTCGATGCCTTCGGTGCCGGGAGCATCACCCATGTCGACGACGCCGAGCTGGTGCCAGAAGCGGGTGGCCATCATCCACGAGTGCAGCCGATGGCCGGCATGCCCGAACGGGGCGTCGGCGCTCAGGCCCTCACCGGTGCCGAATCCGTCGAGGGAGATGCTGAAGTTGTGGACCCGGGTGCGAGACATGGCGGCTCCTGCGGTCGTGGACTGGCGAGTCGGACTGTTGGACCAGGCCCGCAGCACATTCCATCGCGGGTCCGGTGGGCGATGTCAAGGCCCTCGCCAAGTGAGGGACGATCGCAACGTGCCGACCAACACCGACCCATCGACGGTGTCGTCGGCGCCCAATGGATGGAGGACCTTCTTGGGCTCCTCGCCCAACCCGCCCGGATCCTGACCTGGCCGGGGCTTCGCAAACAATGGAGCCTCGACTGCGCGCCACGCCTTCACGTCCTATTCGGGGTGTGGGCAAGACACCATTTCTGACCTTTCATCCGACCTTTCTCGCTCGCTTCGCATAGGTGTGCCCGGTTCAACGTGTTCGAAAGTCGTCTAGTACCAGCAACACGGTGAGCAGCCGCGCTAGGCGAAAGTGGGCCGAAAGTCGGCAGGTCCATGATTGATGTCTCGGCGGCAACGGGGCGGCAGCACCGGAACAAGCGGAAGGGTTCGCGATGCGGAAGATCTGCGCGAATGGCCACACGTTCGAGAAGCCCAGTGACCGCCAGACCTGCCCCACCTGCGAGCGCGACGGGATGGCGATGAGCGCGATCCCCAAGATCGGAGCTCCGGCGACGAGAGCGCTCGAGAACGCAGGCGTCCAGAGCCTCGAGGAACTGGCGGACTGGTCGGAGCAGGACCTGCTCGACCTTCACGGCATGGGGCCGAGGGCCGTCGCCATCCTTCGCGAGCACCTGGCTGACCATGGGCTGGCCTTGAAGTCCTGAGGCAGGCGAAGCTACGTGGCTTGCGGCTGCGATCCGAAGCGGCGAACCTCCTGGGGCCATCCGCACGCTTCCGCGAGCTTGCCGGCCCACATCTTGGCGGCCTCCTTGTCGGGCACGTCCACCACGGTCATCCCGCCGAGGAACTCCTGCGGTCTGCCTGAACGGCCCGTCGGTGAACGTCAATTCCCCGCTGGTCGCGTCGGCGCTGAAGGCCTCGTCGAGCTCCTCCTCGAGCCCTCCGGCGAACACGTAGACGCCGGCAGCCTTCATCTCGTCCACGACCGCCATGGCGAGCGGCCCGCGGCTGCGGAACCACTCCTCGGTGTGGTCGCCCACCCATTGCTGGTTGAAGTAGATGAGGTACACGGCCATGACTTCTCCTTCTCCCCTGGCGGACCGGTCGCCCGCCGTCACCTGCTCTCCGACGCGCGTCCGAGACCGCCTCGAGCCGAACTCAACCAGATGGGAGTCGTGCCGCGCTCGCGCGAAGGAGTACCTGGTGCGAGCGCCGGTGGTGACGAGGTCAGGGTGAGTGGCGCGCAGCTGCCCGACCGTCACCACCGCGATGTCCTGCGAAATGGCGTAGCCGTATGTCGCAGTCCGGTCGCGGATCGGGCGCTCGTCGCATGCGCGTGCGGGGATCAGTGCGAGCCTGACGTATGCGCGTTCCACGGGTCGTGTCCATCGTGCCGGCTGTCCTGCTGGTGGCGGGGTCGTTCCTGGCCGGTGCGGGGTCCGCTTCGGCGGGTGAGGTTGCGCGTGGCCCTGGTGCCGCCGTGCCGGCAGATGCGTCCTCAGGAATCGATCGAGGAGTTCATCGACAGCGAGATGCCCGCTTCCGGCGTGCCCGGTCTGGCCTACGCCGTCGTGGCAGGCGACGAGATCACGGCGGCTGGCGAGCGAGGGGTGACCAGGATGGGAGAGGACGCGAAGGTCACGCCGGACACGCAGTTCGTGATCGGCTCGGTATCCAAGAGCTTCACGGCGCTGGCCGTGATGCAACTGGTCGAGGCGGGCAAGGTCGACCTGGACGCCGAGATTGGGCAGTATCTCGACGGCTTCGCGGGCCAGCCCGCGGGCGCCATCACGATCCGGCAGCTGCTCAGCCACACGAGTGGCTTCTCCACGACGCAGGGGAACGAGTCGCGTACGTCCGGCACCGATGGCAAGGACGCGCTGGCGAGCCTGGTCGACCAGATCGCAGAGATCGCTCCGGCCAGCCCACCCGGTCAGGGGTGGGAGTACTCGAACACGAACTATCAGATTCTTGGCCGCCTGATCGAAGTCGTCAGCGGGCAGGAGTTCCAGGCCTACGTGACGGCCAACATCCTCGAGCCGGTAGGCATGGAGCACAGCTTCGTCGCCGACGGTGAGGTCCATGACTCGATGGCGACCGGGCACACCTCCTGGTTCACCACCAAGCGAGCACTGCCCGAGACCCCGACCGACCGCGCAACGGCCCCACAGGGCGGAATCATCGCGACCGCCGGCGATCTCGCGCTCTACATGCAGATGATGATGAACGGCGAGGACGACGTGCTGAGCGCCGCAGGCAAGGCGCAGATGATGCGACCCGGCCAGCGCAGCATCGCCCTACTACGGCTTCGGCTGGTACGTGGAGCCGGACGGGGGCGTGTGGCACACCGGATCGAGCCCCGGCTTCGAGTCGTTGGCGTGGATGCTCCCAGCCCAGAAGAAGGGGGCGGTCGTGCTCGTCAACGCGGTAAGCGGAGTCGGCTTCGCGGAGACGACCGAGCTCCGCACCGGGATCGCCGCCCTCGGCCTGGGTGTCGACTACGACGGTGAGGGCTCCCGGTGGTCCCAGAAGGCCCTGCTCATCGGCCTGATACTCCTGCCGATCGTCTACCTGCTCTCCATGATCTGGGCGTGGCGCCACCGCGCCGCCATTCGCGCCAAGTCGGGCATCGGCGGCCGGTTCAGCCTGTGGTTCCCGCTGCTCACCACGCTCGTCGCGGCATGGTTCATCCTCGTCCTGGTGCCAAGCCTGTTCGGCACACCGCTCGCCACCCTCAACCAGTTCCAGCCCGACTTCGTCCTGGTGCTCGTCGCGACCGCAGTCATGGGCGTGCTGTGGGCCGTGTTCAGGCTCGGGGTGGCCTATACGGGACGATCGACGGCCTAGGCAAGGCCTAGTCAGGTCGGCGGTAGGTGCGCTACTTTCCGACTGACCGTCGATGGTGGCATGGCTCATAGTCAAGGAGACCGCCGTGGCCAATAGTCCCAAGAAGCCCGCCGCTACGCCCCCCGCAGATCTGATCGGCAAACCCCTGACCCCTTCCGCGGACCTGGTCGGAAAGCCCCTCACCCCTTCCGCGGACCTGGACGCCGGTCCTCGCAAGACCCGGGGCGGGAAAGTCGGCGGGAAGCCCCGTGGGCGCCCGCGGAAGAATCCTGCCTAGGCCCTCTGGCACCTGTGGCTGATCAACGCGCCGTACCCGATCGAGATGGATTGGACCCCGGCCCGTGGCACCTTGGGTCGGGGCGTGTGTCTACTGCCCGGTGACGGGCGCGACCGCGATGAAGGTCGCGCCAGCAAGGAAAGCTGCTGGAAGGATCACGATGAACGACGAAGCGTGAATCCTTTCGCTTGGAGCCTATGGACGTCACGAGATGTTCCCGGCGCCCGGCGTGTAGCTCGCCGACACCACGGACTGCGAGATCAGGGTGTCGCACTGGACCACGCCGTTGAACTTCGACATGGGGGAATCGACCGTGACTATCGGTGCGGTGACCGTGACCTGAGCGTTGGCCGCCACCACCACGCCCGTATCGGTCAGCGTGACGGAGCAGCCACCACTATGAGTGATCGTGATGGTGTGGCTGTTGTCATCGAGCACCACCTTGTGGCCACCCGCAGTCTTGATCGTGACCTTCTCGCGCGACCGCAGGTCGCCGAACACGACGACCTGGTTCCGTCCTGGCATCCGAGTCTCCTTCGTCAACCTGAGAGGCGAGTGCGACCCCGGAATCCGACTGGTGCGCGTCGCCGACTTACCGGTCAATATCTCGGACGTCCGTTCCACCCGTCAATCAGTCGTCCTTGCTCCATCGATGAGCCCGCCACCAAGCTCCGCAAGGGCTGGGACCGGTCTGATCCGTCGCGCTGACAGCCGCGCCAAGACGACCACCATCCCCGCGGGCCTGGCTAAGTAGAATCTCATCGTGCAATTCCACAACGGAGTGCCCAACCAAGAGGCACTTCTTGCGATCCGAGCTGGTCATCGTGGCAACGGCGGGTCGGCAGCCCGATGAGCAACGCTCGCCGATGCCAGCACCGCACATGAGCGCCACCTCGTCAATGAAGAGATCGCTGAAGACGCGATTCGATCACGCGACGGCAGCAGAGTTAGCCGCTCCAGCCTTTGCGAGCCTCAGCGGCACCGCTCTCTCGTGACGACCTCACCGGGCTGCCCGAATGCGTGCGGCGCTACATCGAGCGCTCGGGGGCGGTAGGTCGCCCCCGCCCGCAGAACATGCGGGTCTCCCTTGACGCGCGGATGTACCGGAAGCCCGGGCAGGCACCGATGCGGGCTCGGTCCGTCCAGTACAGCTTCTTCGGGGCTCCTGCTCGACTGTTCCTGATGGACGCGCGCATGTTCGGCCTGCCCGTGCGTGCCCTGCACCTCTACCGGGAGGAGTCAGCAACGTTCACCGTCCGCGTCGCATCAGCCTTCACCATGGTGGACCAGAGCGGAGACCAGATCAGTGCCGCGGAGACGGTGACCGTCCTCAACGACATGTGCCTGATGGCACCGGGAGCCCTGGTCGACGATCGACTCGCGTGGACGAGCAGTGACGACCGGACGGCGACAATGACCTTCACCAACGGAGCACGTCAGGTGTCAGCGACGCTGGTCTTCAACGACGACGACGAACTCGTCGACTTCTGGTCCGATGACCGGCCGGACAGTTCGGCCGGGGAGTTCGTCCCGATGCGTTGGTCGACTCCCGTCGGCGGCCTATCAGGACCTCGATGGTCGGCACATCCTTCACACCGGATCCGCCGTGTACCACCGTCCGGACGGTCCCTTCACGTATGGGGAGTTCACGCTGCGGTCCATCGCCTACGACGTCGCGGGCCCGACGCCCGCACCGTGAGAGCCGGCCCATCGCCGTGACCTGTGCGTGACGAACACCAGCGATGCCATCGACTGTTGGCGTCACGGAGAGAATCCTTCAGATGGGGGCCCAGTAGTACAGCGCCACGTCGCCGGTCCCCGGCTCCACGGACGAGAATCCATGCCGCTCGTAGAAGCGGCGCGCGTCCGTGTCGGGAGCGTCCACGTTGATCTCCATGAGCTCAGCGCCCCGTCTCCGGGCCTCTGAGCGAGCGCTGGCCAGCAATTCCGTCCCGATCCCCCTGCCTCGCAGCTCGGGCGCGACATAGAGCTCATCGAGCAGAGCGACGGGTCCGTCGGACCAGACGTTCGGACGCAGCGACACGAGCGCCAATCCGACTGGTGGCTCCTGGGCGACGACGGCGAACATCGACGACCCCGACAGCAGCGCTCGAACCCTGGCCTCAAGGACGGCGACCCCGGGGGTCGGGGTGTCGAACTCCTCGTTGAAGGCGTGCAGCAGGCTCGCGACGTTCCTGGCCTCGGCAGCAGTGGCAACCCTGATCTGTTCCACGGCGCCATCCTCTCAATTCGTCGGCCGCTGCCGTCAGGCTCGCCGGGCATAGCCAACTACCGGGGCCCCGGCGCAGGGGCCGCACCTTGGCGACGTGCAACTGAAGTCGACGAATCTCGAGCGCTTGCCAGGACGCGGCAGCGCTGAGACGCTCCCACCATGCTGCCGAGCACGTCAGGTCCGCCGTTCGACCAGTTCATGGCGACCGCTGATGAAGCTGCGAGAACGCGGCCCGACGTCGACCTCGAGATGGCGCGAGAGGTCTTCCAGGAGGCCGCAACGCTGCTCCACAACGGCCTCGCCCTCGACGGCCTGGACGAACACGACACCATGGCCGTGGTCGCAGGTCTGTGCATCGACTTGTTGGCTGACGACCCCGGCGCTGCAATACGCGCACGGTCCCAGGTCGTCATCGAGAATCCGGGCGATCTGCACGACCCACGAGGCGCGTCTGCGGCCTACCTGACCGCAGCATCCGTCCTGCAACTCTGAGTCTCGGATGTGCCGACGAGCGGGGAATTCGAGTTCGTTGACGTGCACGATGTCCCGTTGGCTATCCCTTCTGGGGCCGAAGACGCATGCCGTGCGTGCTGGGGCGACACCCTGGGGATGACGGAGCTGGTCAAGCCACCAGCGCTCGCAGCTCGCGATGGCTGCTGGTTCCATGGAGGTGGACTTGACGTTCATCTCGGCGTGGACAGGGCTTCACACCTGCGTCGAAGGCAGCACTTGACTGTTCACTCTAGAGTGTTTACTCTACAGTTGTGAAGTACCAGCCCAGTGACATCCTCGAGGCAGCCGTGAGACTCCTCGACCGGGAGGGCGTCGGCGTATCGACGGCCAAGGTGGCCGAGGAGGCCGGCGTTTCCAACGGGACGCTCTTCCACTACTTCGGCACCAAGCAGGATCTGCTCGACCAGCTCTACGAGTGGCTCAAGTCAGATCTGATCGCCGCCATCGGCGACGTGCCGGACGATCTCCCCGCGACCGAGCAGTTGCGCACCCTGTGGATGCGGTGGATCAGTTGGGTCAGGCGCTACCCCGCGCGGCATCGGGTCACCCAGCTGCTTCGGGGCGCCGGAGTCGTGAGCCCGGCCTCCGTCGAACGCGGCGAGGGGATGTTCGCGCGCTTCCAGGACATCCTCGCCGACGCGCAGGCTTCGGGCGTGCTCTCGGACCTTCCCCTGACCTACCTCGGCGAGAACATCATGGCTCAGCTCGAAGTCGCCGCCCGAAGCGACCTCACCGAGGAGCAGTGCTCCCAGGCGTTCGACCTCGCCTGGAACTCCCTCCGCCCGGCCACGACCGGCTGACCCCCGCCCCCCATCCCGACCAACCCTCCGACCAAACCCCAAGGAGACCCAATGACCACCGTTCTCGTAACCGGATCCTCCGGCTTCATCGCCAAGCACATCGTCCGCGAACTGCTGGAACGCGACTACACGGTCAAGGCCAGCGTCCGCTCGGACCGCGGGCGGGCGCAGCTCGTCGAACTTTTCCCCGACGCTGCCATCGACTTCGTCCGCCTGGACCTCCTTGAGGACGACGGCTGGGACGACGCCATGACGGGAGTCGACGTCCTGATGCACACGGCCAGCCCGTTCCCGGAGAACGATCCGAAGGACCCCCAGGAGCTGATCCGGCCGGCCGTCGAGGGGACGCTCCGGGCCATGCGCGCCGCCCAGCGGGCCGGAGTCGAACGAGTCGTGCTCACCTCCAGCTGCGCCGCCATATACAAGGACCCGTCGAAGCCGCCGATGCAGCAGTCCACCCGGGAGAACTGGACTGACCCCGAAGGTCCGGCCACGTCCGCGTACGAGGCGTCCAAGACCCTCGCGGAGAAGGCTGCGTGGGACTTCGTCGCGGAGCACCCGGAGATGACGCTGACCACCATCAACCCCGGGGCCGTCTTCGGAGTGCCGATGGACCAGCACTACGGGACGTCCCTCGCCTACGTCGAGCGCCTGCTCAAGGGCACGGACCCGGCCTACCCGAACATGTCCATGCCCGTCGTCGACGTGCGCGACGTGGCTCACATGCACGTCACCGCTCTCGAGCACGACACCGCGGGTCAGCGGTTCCCGGCCAACGCCGGCGCCCTGTCGATGGTCGAGATGGCCCGTGCGCTCAAGGCTGCCTACCCCGACCGGAAGATCTCCACCCGGCAGGCGCCCGACCTCTTGGTCAAAGTGATGGCCCTCTTCGTTCCCCTGATGCGAGCCGTCTCGTCGAACCTCGGTCGCAACATGGACGTGGACGGCACCGACGGCCCCCGCGCGCTGGGGTTCACGTACACCCCCTCTCGGGACGCGCTGCTCGCCTCAGCCGAGTTCCTCGTTGCCGAGCCCGCGACTGCGACGACGTAGCCGGGCCAACGCCACCGACCCGCGCCGGCGAGCCCGGTCGCTCGTCAGGTTTCCGGAAAGTTAATTTGAAGAATCTTTGGCGCGATTGCATCCACCAGAGGGCGGGCGGGCGAACCACTACTAAGCACCGCCATCCGGGCGGGGCGGGAATGGATGCCCAGCGCACCATCGACCTCAAGGAGAACCACGATGAAGAAGCTCTCGATCGCCGCGGTTGCCGTGGCCGCGGCGCTGACCCTGGCCGCCTGCAGCAGCTCCAGCGATGAGTCCAGCACGGCGGCCGAGACCTCCGCTGCGGCGTCCGCTGCCGCTGAGGAATCCCCCATGGCCGAGGAGTCCGCCTGGCGGGGGCAGCCGAGCAGGGCGCCGGTGACATCATCGACATCGCCAGCACCACCGACGGGTTCGCCACCCTCACCGCCGCCGTGACGGCGGCCGGGCTGGTCGAGACCCTCAAGGGCGAAGGACCGTTCACCGTCTTCGCGCCGACGGACGATGCCTTCGCGGCCCTGCCCGCCGGCGTCGTCGACGCGCTCCTGCTCCCGGAGAACAAGGACGCTCTCACCAAGGTGCTGACCTACCACGTCGTGGCCGGAAACGTCATGGCCGCCGACGTGACCGACGGCGACGTGCCGACGGTCGAGGGCCAGACGGTCACGCTGTCCACCGCGGACGGCGTCACCGTGAACGGCGCCAAGGTCATCCAGGCCGACGTCGTCGGCTCGAACGGCGTCATCCACGCCATCGACGCGGTGCTCCTGCCGCCGGATGTCGACGTCAACGCCCTGCTCGGCCAGTAGTCGCCAAGGCAACACGGGCACAGGAGAGGGTGGGTCGGCAATCGCCGACCCACCCTCTCGTCGTCGTAGCTGGTCCGCGACAGCGGCCGGAAGTGCTCCCACCGTCAGTCGTTGACTCGAGCTCCACCCGGCGGCGTGGTCGACGCCGGTGGATCGGGCTGGGTGCCCGGCGTGGTCATGTCGGCGTCGAAGGACATCCGTCCGATCGAGCCACGCACGAGCCCGACGTAGACGTGTACGAGTCCTCCTTGCACTGCTTGAGGTAGGCGGCGTTCTTCGGCCCCTTGAGGAAGCGCTGCACTGCGTCGACGATGTCGTCGATAGAACTTCTCGTCGACCTGCGAGCGACTCCAGGTGCGGTAGTCCGTCACCTTCTTGGTGTTGAGCCCAGCCACGGTGGCGCCCGCGTAGCCCGCGTCATGCTGGTTGCAGGCGGGTCGGATGCTCACCGGGTTGTTGCCGTACATCTGGACGTCCCCGGCCCAGTTGAGGATGGACTCGACGGTCTCTCCTAGGGCCTCGGTGCCGCAGCCGTTGGAGACCGAGGGGATCGGGACCTGCACCGACAGCCACTGGCAACTCGAGTAGGGAGCGTTGGCGCTGACGTTGCCGGCCGCGTCCTCCGCCCAGAAGCAGTAGTAGAACGGACCGGTGTTGCTGCCCGGACCGCTCCAGCTCCCGTCGATGGTCTTCCCCTTGGCCGCGGCCAGGCCCTTGCTCTGCGCCTTGGCGATCGGCTGTCCGCCCGAGTAGAGCATCCCGTACCACTTGGCCTTGCCGCTGTTGTCGCTGACGCTGAATCGCGCGGGGATCGCCTTGCCGATGGGCACGACGGCCGTGTGTTTGCGCACCGAGACCGTCGGCGGCGTGGTGTCCAGCCCGCCAGAGACCACGGCGAGCGTGACGGTGACGCTCGTGCCACCGCACACGCCCGAGTCATTGCAGTTGCGGGTCGATGCGCTGGCGGTGACGGTGCCGATGACGGTCCCCTTCGGCACGTCAGCAGTCGCCTTGGGCGCCTTCACGATCAGATTGAACGGCAGCGTGTAGGTACCCGCCGCCCACTCGCTCTGAGAAGGAGACATCCTGCGAAGGCGGGGCGCCGGACAGGGAGGCCGACTGCCTGAGGTTCGTGACGTACCCCTGCGCTGATGGAGTAGTTCATCGCCCCGACGAAGGTCACGGTGCCGCCGGGCGAGACCACCCCGTCGTAGCGGGCTGCGAGCTCGGTCTGAGCGGCGGGAACGGCCGCCGCGCCCGAGACCGACCACGTCAGGGTGTGCGCCTCGAAGGTCTTCGTCCCTGACAACCCGGGTCGGTCTTCCCGGTAGTCCAGGCCGGGCGTCTGTGCCGCAGCCGGTGGCGCCACCCCACCTGCTGCGACCATTCCGGCCACGAGGCCAGCACCGACCAGCGTTCGAAGAGTTCCCCCAAGCATCTCGGTCACCCCCAGCGGCGTATCGACTCTTCGAGGCTACGCCCGAGTTTCGCACCATGAGAGGTCGAGAAGCGGCACCGACAGCCCTACAGAGTGGCCCGGAGCCTACGAACGGCCACCTCGAGCGGGTCGAGTCCGCGACGAGGGTGCGCTGGACGCTCGACGGGACGATGCGCAGGGAGTCGTGACCGACGACGACTCGCATCGCGGCGATGTCACTCCACGGAGTCTCCGGGTCCCGTTCGAGGATCTCATCGGGCATCGCCTTCACTGCTTCACCGATGACGAACACGGTTGTACTGGATCGCCTGGAACGCGATCTGAACTCCGACATCGTCCGAGGGACTCTCCGAGCCGCATACGCTTGTCGGCCACCCGTGCCCGAGCGATGGCATCGAGGACGTCGTTCATCAACTGCTCAACGCTGCGCGTCACGTCGGCACCGCCTCGGCGAAGTGGATGTTGCGAATCCGACGCCGACTGACGGCTGCGCCCAGCATCACTCGCCCAGCAACGGCCGGAGCTCGACCCTGCGATTGCAGGCCTTCGACCCCTCCGCCGCGAGTGCCTGCGCCACGTCGACATCGGGCGCGGTGATCAGCCAGAAGCCGGAGATGTACTCCTTCGAAGCATGCAGGGGGCCATTGTTGAACATGGTCTCGGGACCTCGGTTGTCGATCACGGTGGTCGCGCTGGGTGAGGAGAGACCACCGGCGAAGACCCAGCGACCCTCCGCTTGGAGCCGTTCATTGAAACCGTCGATGGCGGCCATCTCGTCAGGAGTGGCGAGACCGGTCTGGTCATCGATCACGGAGATCAGGAACTGCATGCCTGCCCTTCCCCTTCGTTGGGTGCCGGTGATCATTCAAGCCGCTCGAGCGCGTGGAAAGCACGAAATTCATCGACGAGGTCCGTCCATGTGCGACGCGGACGTCGACTGGCCCCATCCGGACCAGGACCAGCGGACCGCTCTCCGTCCGGGACGACGCCGTCGTCCGCCTTCGTGCGTCAATCTGCGGGAGGCTGGTCGGCATGGACGCCGCACGCGAGCCGACGTCGCTGCTGCGGCACGTGCGCTTCGCACTGCGCCCCGAACCGACCCCCGTGCTCCTGCGAGCGGGCATCGCCGTGGTCGTGGACATCGTCGTGGTCTTCTTCGCCGTCCGCAGCGCGCTCGTGCTCGCTGGCCACCCCAGCGAAGGGCTCACGCACGCGATCCTGCCGGCGGTGTTCGCGGGCATGCTCGGCCTCCTCGGCTCCCTCGGCGGCACACTGCGAACGGGGCTGGCGCGAGCCTTCGTCCTGCCGGTGCTGGCGCTGCCCCTGACGCTGCTCGCGATCGCCGTGCGCGACATCCCCGTTGCGGCGGGATTGACGATGGGTGCCGTCGCCCTGGGAGCCGGAGTGCTGGCCTGGTACGGCGAGCCTCTCGCCACGCTGGGCAGTCTCGTGCTGTACCTGTTCTTCCTGCCGCTGGTCTTCGGTGCGGGATCCGACGTGCCACTCGGGTACCTCGCACTGGGATTCGCCGTCATGGTCGTCTGCACCGTGGCCCTGCGAGGCCTCGTTGCCCTGGTGCCCAAGCATCGGGCCCCCGCGAGGGTGCAGGCGACGGACGAGAAGGTCCACGAGCATCGCATCGCCCTCGTCGCCCAGCCCCAGCTGTCGCGCCTGCATCGCACGACCGCGCGGTCGGCCATCGGGCTCGGTGCGGGTGCCGCCGTCATGGCGTGGACGGGTGACCACAACGCGGTCTGGGTCCTCATGACGCTGATCGCCCTGGTGCCGCCCGCGATGCCACTCACGATCGACCGGGTCCTGCAACGACTCGTGGGCACGGCCGTCGCGATGGCGCTCCTGACGATCGTCGACGCCCTGGTGCCGCCCGGACCCATGCGACTGCTCGCTCTGGCCCCTGCCCTCGTCGTCACGGTCGCCTACCTGAGGCGCAGCTACGTCCTCTCCGTCCTCGGCATCTCCACCGTGGCGGTACTCGCGTATGCGCAGGTGCAGGCCCCGCTTGGCGAGGCGCTGCTCTATCGGGGGCTCGACACCCTCGTCGGTGCGGCCATCGCGATCGTCCTCACCCTGCTGATCCCGGTGGGTCGTCGACCCAAGCCGGTCTGGGTGACATCCGGCTCTCCCTCACGCTCGGGCTAGGTCCCCGTCTGCCCGGCCCACGGGGGACTGCTTGCGGCGTGCACCGATGCTCCAACCCGGAGTGCTGCTAGCCGCGTCAGAGCTCCTGGGCACGGCGGGCGGCGTCACGCAGCGACTCCCAGTCGACCTGACCGAGGATCCCGCCCGCGTCGTCGATGACGTCGACGACGACGGCGTCGTCCTGCAGCAGCACTGCCAGTGCGTCGTGGGCGGTGGCGGTCCACGGCACCGATGCGCTGGCGTTCGTGCGGTCGGCCACGATCGCATCCGTCACGGGAATGACCGAGAGCGCCCGAAGCAGTCGCTCGCTTCCGAGGAAGGAACGGACCGCCTCGTTCGCGGGGCGCGCCAGCACGTCGATGGGACGCCCCATCTGCTGGATCGAGCACCCTGCGCCGAGGATGGCCACCTGGTCGGCCACGGTGACGGCCTCGTCCACGTCGTGGGTGACGAAGATCGTGGTGGTGCCGAGCTCCCGCACCCAGCGTCGGAACTCCTGCTGGAGCTGGCGGCGGATCTCCGGGTCGAGGGCACCGAACGGCTCGTCCATGAGCAGCACCTGGGGTGACGCCGCGAGTGCTCGGGCCACGCCGACGCGCTGCTGCTGTCCGCCGGAGAGCTCATGCGGGAATCGGTCGCGGTAGGTCGCCGGGTCAAGGTCCACCAGGGTGAGGAGGTCATCGACGCGAGCCCGGATCCGGTCCTTCCCCCAGCCCAGCAGGGTGCAGAACGGTGCCGATGTTGTCGGCGACGCGTCGATGCGGGAACAGGCCGATCTGCTGGATCACGTAGCCGATGCTGCGGCGCAGCTGCACGGGATCCTGATCGGCGACGTCGACGCCGCGGACGAGCACGGAACCGCCGTCGCACTCGAGCATGCGGTTCACCAGCTGAAGCGCGGTCGACTTCCCGCAACCACTGGGCCCGAGGAGGACGAAGGTCTCGCCCTCGCGCACCACCAGGTCGAGAGACTCGATCGCCACCGTGCCCGGGAACGTCTTCCGCGCGCCCCGGAACTCGATCTGGGCGTCCCTAGACTGCATGGGTGTCCCTCCGCACCGACGACTGGTTCAGCGTCGACTATGTCACGAGCTCGTGGGTGGACGTGCTCGAAGCGCTCTGGCAGCACATCACCATCACGGTGCTCGCCGTCGCGCTGGCAACCGTGGTGGCCATCCCCGTCGCCATGATGGTGACCCGCGTCCGCTGGCTCACGACGCCGACGCTGATCGTCGCCGCCCTGCTCTACACCGTCCCGTCGCTCGCGCTGATCACCGGACTGTGGCCGGTGTTCGGACTCTCGTCGACGACCGTCGTCGTCGCCCTGGCCCTGTATGCGCTGCTGGTGATCCTGCGCAACGCGATCGTGGGGCTGCAGGGCGTCTCGCCCGAACTCGTGACCGCGGCCCGAGGCATGGGCTACAGCGAACGTCAATTGCTGGCGCGCGTCGCGCTCCCGATGGCGACGCCGGCGATCATGGCGGGCATTCGCCTCGCCACCGTGTCCACGGTGGGCCTGGTGATGATCGGCGCACTCGTCGGCCACGGCGGACTCGGCTCCATCGTGCTGAACGGCTTCCAGAGCAACTTCTATGGCACCCCGATCCTCGTGGGAACGATCCTGACGATCGTCCTCGCCCTCAGCCTGGAGTTCCTGCTGACCCGGGCCGAGCGGTGGATGACCCCGTGGACGCAGGCACGGCCATGACGCTGTGGGAGTGGTTCCAGGACCCGGCCAACTGGTCGGGGCCGACGGGCGTGCCCGCTCGCCTCGTCGAGCAGTTCATCATCACCGGCATCGCGGTGGCGATCGCGGCCGCGATCGCCCTGCCGGCCGGTATCGCCACGGGGCATTCGGGTCGGTGGGGAGCCACGGTCACGAACGTCGCCAACCTCGGTCGGGCCATCCCGACCTTCGCACTCCTGCTCCTGTTCGCCTCGATCAGCGCCATCGGCGTCGGCCTGCCCGCAGCAGTCCTCGCGCTGACCCTGTTCGCGCTGCCTCCCATGCTGACCAACGCGAACGTCGCGATCGCCACCGTCGATCCCGGCGTGCGGCGCTCGGCGCGGGCGATGGGTCTGACCGGCACTCAGCAGCTGTGGTGGGCCGAGATACCGCTCGGCATGCCGCTGATCTTCGCCGGCATCCGCACTGCCGTGGTGCAGACGACAGCCACCGCCACGCTCGCCGCATTCGTCGGCGGCGGCGGGCTCGGTCGATTCATCCTCGATGGCTTCGGGCGGCAGGACCAGACGATGGTGCTGGCCGGCGTCGTCCTCGTCGCGGTCGTCACCATGTCGATGGAGGGGATCCTTGCGGGCACTGCAGTACCTGCTGTCGCGACGTCTCGGGCGCGCGGATGCGGGTCGACGCGGCTCGGGGATCTCAGGAGTCTTCGCGGTTCGCCCCTAGGATCCGAACGCGCGAAAGGGTTGTTCAGGACGGTCTGCAAGAATGCACCGATGCGCCGACTCGCCTCCATCGCCTCCATCGCTGCCGCCGGACTCCTCCTCGCTGCCTGCTCCTCCGGAAGTTCGTCTTCAAGCGAACCCGTCACCATCGGGGCCTTCAACTTCTCCGAGTCCACGATCCTCGCCGAGATCTACGCCCAGGCGCTGTCGGCGAAGGGCATCGAGGCGTCGGTGACGCAGTCCACGAACCGTGAGGTGCTGGAGCCCGCACTCGAGGCTGGGGAGGTGCAGATCGTGCCTGAGTACCTCGGCACCTTCACCGAGTTCCTCAACCTCAAGGTCAACGGCCCGGATGCCGCAGCGGTGGCCAGTGGTGACGTCGACGCCACGTTCGCCGAGGCGCAGAAGCTGGCCGAGCCGCTCGGCGTCACCGTATTGACGCCGTCACCCGCGGCCGACCAGAACGCCTTCGCGGTGACCGCGGAGTTCGCGTCCGCGAACAACCTCGTGACCGTCTCCGACCTCGCCGCCCTCAGCCAGACGCAGAGCGTGCGGCTCGGCGGGCCGCCCGAGTGCCCCGAGCGTCCGTTCTGCCAGCCGGGGCTGGAGGGGACCTACGGGTTCAAGACGGGCGAGTTCGTCCCGCTGGACGCCGGCGGCCCGCTGACCAAGGAGGCCCTCGCTCAGGGCAGCATCGACGTGGGGCTGGTCTTCAGCTCCGATGGCGGGGTCGCGGCGAACGACCTGGTCGTGCTCGAGGACGACAAGGCGCTCCAGCAGGTCGACAACGTCGTGCCGGTCGTCAAGACGAGCGCCTTGACTTCCGAGATCTCGGACGTCCTTGACCAGGTGTCCGCGGCATTGACGACGAGCGCACTCGTGGCGATGAACAAGGCCGTCGACATCGACCGTCAGAAGGCGGCCGAGGTAGCGGCCCAGTTCCTCACGGACAACGGCCTCTCCTAGTGCGGGTCAGGTGACGGCAGACAGGCCGGACCGCATGGACGTTCGGCCAGCGACCTTCTCGGACGTCGATGCGGTCGCGGACACGGTCACGGCGGCGTTCGCCGCTGACCCGGCCTGGTCCTTCATCATCGGACCCGGCAACCCCCGCGCCATGAAGGCGTTCGCTCACGCCCTGCTCATCCCCCGTATTCGACGGGACACGGCATGGGTGACCGACGACTGCATGTCAGTCGCGATGTGGGACCGACGCTCGCTCGACGGGCCGGTCGACCCGGGCCACGACGAGCGCAAGGCAGCCTTCCGCGCGGAGGTGGGTGAGCAGATCTGGGCTCGACTCGAGGCGTACGACGCAGCCGTTAGCGCAGTCGCTCCCCCTCGGCCCTACTGGTACCTCGGGGTCCTCGCCACGCATCCCGACTTCCACGGCCGCGGCCTGGCAACCAGGGTGCTGCGTCCCGGACTGGATTCGGCGGACGCCGAGGGGTGGGACAGCTGGCTCGAGACATCCACTCCCGCCAACAAGGCGTTCTACGCCGGCCGCGGCTTCACCGAGGGTGTGCCGTTCGACGTGCCCGGGGGTCCGCCCATCGTGGTGGTTGCGGCGCCCGGCCAGGCCACGGTCGAGACGAAGGCGTAGCGAACCTGTTCAGGCGTGAACGCGGAACCTAGGATCCACGCCATGGCCACCAACCCGGACCGTGCGAGCTACTTCCCCGCCATCGAGAAGAAGTACGGGCAGCCGATGTCCTACTGGTTCGACCAGATGGCCGAGATCTCCGACCGCAAGTACCCCGAGCAGATCGCCTACCTGCGCGAGAACCACGGCTTCAGTCAGGCCCACGCCAATGCACTGGTCCTGTACTCCCGTGGCTCGACGAGCGCCCACCGCGTCCACACCATCGATGAGTACCTCGAGCCCTTCGACGAGACCAAGCGCGCGACCGTGCGCGCGATCTTCAAGGCCATCACGTCGAAGTACCCGAAGATGGAACTGGTCATCGCCTGGAACCAGCCGATGCTCAAGCTCGACGGCCAGTACATCTTCGGGGTCTCGGTGCTGAAGAACCACCTCCTCATCGCGCCCTGGAGCAAGGCCGTGCTGGACGACTTCGCCCCGCGCCTGACGGACTACAAGGTCAACAAGAAGACCATCCAGGTCCCGGTCGACTGGAAGCCCGACACCAAGCTGCTGCGGGACATGGCGGCCGCGCGAATCGCGGAGATCACCGACTGAGAGAGCCTCGAACGAGGTCGGCACCGACTCGACGGCTCAGCCGTTGCGCTGAATCAGCTGGATCAGGTTGCCGCACGTGTCATCAAGCACGGCCATCGTCACCGGTCCCATCTCGACGGGCTCCTGCGTGAACTGCACGCCCAGCTGCGCCAGCCGTGCGTGCTCGGCGACCACGTCGTCGACGGCGAAGGACGCAGTACGGAATGCCGTCGCTGAACAGCGCCGCCTTGAACGGCCCGGCGGCGGGATGGGCGTCGGGCTCGAGCAGCAGTTCGGTGCCGTCCGGGTCGTCGGGTGACACGACGGTCAGCCAGCGATACTCGCCGAGCGACACGTCGTCCTTGACGACGAAGCCCAGCACGTCGGTGTAGAAGCGCTCGGCCTTGGCCTGGTCGTCGACGAGGACGTTGGTGAGGTGGATTCTCATGTGCTCTCCGGTTGTCGGCCAGGTACCGTCGATGCGCGATGCTTCCTGAGGACCCCGACATGCGCAAGGAGGCGACATGGAGATCGATCCGACGCGGTTCGGGTCCGCCGACCCCGGGCCCTTCTTCCACGGCACCAAGGCCGACCTGAGCGTCGGCGATCTGCTGGAGCCCGGCAAGAGCTCGAACTTCGGGGCGGGAGCGACGGCCAACTTCGTGTACCTCACCGCCACCCTCGATGCTGCCGTCTGGGGAGCGGAGCTCGCGCTGGGCGATGCGCCCGGGCGCATCTACGTGGTGGAGCCCACTGGCCCGTTCGAGGATGACCCGAACCTGACCGACACGAAGTTCCCCGGCAACCGGACGAGGTCCTATCGGACTCGAGAGCCGCTACGCGTGGTCGGCGAGGTCGAGGGTTGGGAGGGCCATCCCCCCGAGGTGCTGCAGACGATGCTGGATCGCGTCGAGGAACTGAAGCGGCAGGGCGTCGAGGCGATCAACGACTGACCCCGCGCCAGCGCGACACTGTCGCGAACTCCGGTGTTCAATGGATCGGAGGCACTCCCCCGGGGGCTAGGGGTGGAAGAACATGACCGAGTTCAGACTGATGCCAAGAATCCTTGTTGCCCTTGTCGGCGTCCTTGCCTTGCTCGTCGGGAGCGCATTGCCGGCCGCGGCCAGTCCGCCGTCTGTGGACAACGTCATCAACCACATCGACAGGAACCTGCAGGCCTCGAAATGGAAGCTGGCTGACGCGAACATCGACGCGTTGGAGAAGACGATCTACAGCGAGCTGATCGTGCGCAAGACCCCCGTGTCGCTGCCATCGAATCCCGTCGATGTCCGGCTCGCCGCAGTCCAGCAGCGACTGCAGGACCTGAAGGCCGAGTACAAGGCCCTCAGCGACGCGCTCGAAGCGGCGCAGCGCCTCAGCGCCAAGGCCGGCAAGCAGGCGATCCTCGATATCGGGGGCGAACTCGTCACCAAGCTCAACTTGATCAACGGCGGCAAGCTCGCGCCCCTGTCCGCAGCCAAGTCGCACAATGCGACCGTCATCGCCCAGGACTTCGCAGCCCTCCGCAACGCAAATGCAGCGGTGAAGTACCTCTCCGGTCTGCGCCAGAGCCTGATGCCCGCCGTCAGGGCGTCCCAGCGTGATCGCGCCCACCTGACGACGCTGAAGAAGCAGATGGACAAGGTCATCGCAAAGTACGCGCCGAAGGGCCTCACGGTCGGACCGGGTGCACCGGCCGCGGTCGCTCCCGAGGCCGCCACGTGGGGCGGGGCGTGGTCCACCGACTGGGGCACCATGACCCTCAGCCAGTCCGGCAACGCCGTCTCCGGGACGTACACGCATGACGCAGGTCGGATCGAGGGCACGGCGAGCGGCAGCACGGTCAGCGGCCGCTGGTCGGAGGCCCCGTCGTACGCGGGTCCCAGCGACGCCGGGACGTTCACGTGGACACTGTCCGCTGACGGGCAGTCGTTCAGCGGCAAGTGGACCTACGACGGCGGTGGTGGAGGCAGCTGGACGGGCAGGCGGTAGCGAGGGCTGGCCAGACCGACGGCGGTCGACGACAATGATCGGACTGTCGCCCACCGCAGGAGGAGTTCATGGGACTCGGCGCGTTCTCGGTCAGCCTCACGGTGAAGGACCTGCCCGCCTCACGCGAGTTCTACGAGAAGCTGGGCTTCACGTCCCACGGCGGGGACGCCAGCCAGGGGTGGCTGATCCTGAAGAACGGGGACTGCGTCATCGGCCTGTTCCAGGGCATGTTCGACCAGAACATCCTGACGTTCAATCCCGGCTGGGACGGCGATGCACAGGAACTGGGCGACTACACCGACGTGCGCGAGCTGCAGCGACAGTTCAAGGACCAGGGCCTGACGATGACGGCTGAGGCCGACGAGAGCACGACCGGACCGGCCAGTTTCGTCATCACCGACCCGGACGGCAACATGATCCTGTTCGACCAGCACGTGTGATTCCACGAGGAGGACACCATTCCCATCACCGGTGAGTACGAGCCCAGCGCATCGTCGTGGGTCGCCCAACAGGTCGCCGAGTACGAGGCCTCCGGAGGCACGCGGGCCAACACGCTTCGCGACACCGGGATCCCGATCATCATCGTGACGATGCGGGGCGCGAAGAGCGGGAAGGTCCGCAAGATCGGGCTCATGCGGGTCGAGCACGACGGGGAGTACGCGCTGGTGGCCAGCAAGGGCGGAAGCCCGGACAACCCCGGCTGGTACTCCAACCTCGTTGAAGACCCGCACATCATGATCCAGGACGGCCCCGAGCCGCATGACTTCGTCGTGCGCGAGGTCGAGGGCGACGAGCGACAGCAATGGTGGGACCGGGGAGTCGCCGTGTTCCCGACCTACGCGGAGCTATGCGAAGAAGACGGGGCGAGTCATCCCCGTACTGGTGGCGTCGCCGACGGGCTGACGACGGCCGCGCGCCTGATGGCCGCGTTCACCGCGATGAGGGCGGCCAGGATCAGCCCGATGGCGAGGAGGGGCAGCCCCAGCAGGGAGACCGCGACCACGGCGACGACGGCGACCGCCGAGGCCCAGGCGAGACCGCGACTGACCAGGGTCGGTCTGTGCAGCGCCCACATGGAGGCCACGTAGATGGCGACGGGCACCCCGACGGCGAGCGTCGCCGTCTGCAGCGAGACCTCAGCATGATCGGTCTGCACGTCCACGACGACGGCCACGCCCGCCCCGACAGCTGCGGCCACCAGGAAGATCACGTAGTGGCCGAACCCCCAGATGAAGGCGCCGCGCAGCCCACCCTCGCCTTGCCCGGTCCTGACCAGGACGCCCACCGTGGGCGCGTTGAAGTAGAGCCACCACATCGAGCACACGATCACCAGCGCACCCGTGGCGGTGAGCACCAAGGTGCCCAGGCTCTCGGTCACGTCGGCCGCGGACTGCACTGCCACGACGGAGGCCAGGATGGACTCACCGAGGACGATGATCGTGAGCAGTCCGTATCGCTCCGCGATGTGGTGCGGATGCCACGGGATGGAGGCCTTGCGCTGGCTCCACACCGGCACCGCCATCTCGCAGGCCACCAGCGCCAGGAAGATCGGCAGCTGCCACGGGCCTGTCGACGAACACGGCGAACAGGACCCACAGGACCTGCAGCACGATGATCGCCCCCGCCATCCCGCGGAGCGCGCTCGCCCTCGGCCGGTCGGACCGGGCGGCCCGCAGGTACTGGTAGACGAGGGAGAGTCGCACGATCACGTAGCCGACCACGATGACCTTGAAGTCTCCGTCGAAGGCCTTCGGCACGCCGGCCGCGAGCACGAGGATGCCGGCGACCTGGACGAATGTCGCGATTCGGTAGACCGCGTCGTCGTTGTCGTAGCCGGACGCGAACCAGGTGAACTGCAGCCACGCCCACCAGATGGCGAAGAAGACCATGGGGAAACCGATCAGCGCCTGCGACACGTGGTCCTCGGCGATGGCGTGGTGCAGGCTCGCGGCCGCCTGGGCGATCGCGACGACGAAACACAGGTCGACGAAGAGCTCGAGCGGTGTGGCCGCACGGTGCGCCTCGGACGGAGAGCGAGGAACGAGTGCCGCGAGTCGGGTCATTGGAGGAGCCCCTCAGTTCGAGTCGACGCGGCCGCCTGGGTCAGCCCTTCAGGGATATCGAAGCAGACCAGCCGCCGCTCCGGTCCTGATCAGTCATGGCCGACAGTTCCAGCTCGACGTTGAACAGACTGCTCGAGGTGGTGTGGGTGGTCGTCGGCCTCGGGGCTCTCCTGCTGGCCTTGGTGCGCGAGCCGATCGCCGACTGGGGCGCCTGGAATCTGGTCCTGGGAGCGGTGCTCGCGATCCTCGTCCTGGTCGGACTCTATGTCGCCGTCACGGGCAAGGGCGCGTTCATCAAGACGAAGAGGGGAGGAATGAAGCCGCGCGGGCGTCGCATCCCGGCGGTGGTGGCAATCATCGCGCTCGGACTCGCACTCGTACTCCAGCTCGCCAGCGGTACCTTGACGACGGGCGACATCCTCAGCTCCGGCATCTGGCTAGGCATCATGGCGTCGATGATCGGCGTTCTGGTCGAGACCAACGCGCAGGTCGCCCAGATGGACGAGAACTAGCGTCGGTCGAGCACCACTCCCGGGATCACGTCCGAGCCCCCGGGTGCCGCATTCGCCAGCGCGTCATTGCGGTCCAGCCAGTCCTCGGCCGAGGTGAGCAGCGCAGCCACGGCCACCGCCGCCATCGCGAGGTCGTCGCCCAGCCCGAAGGGGCCGAGCAGCATCTCGGGCATGAAGTCCAGGGGCGAGAGGACGTACAGCAGGCCCAGCAGGCCGCCGACGACGCGGAACCGAGGGGCTCCCGCCCATCGGCCGGTGAGGGTGTCACGGATCATGGGAAGCACTGCCGCGAGGCGCTGACCGAGCGGATGCCGCCCACGAGTGGCCTTAACGGCGCCGGCGACAGTGGTCGCCCGTGCGGTCATCCCCATGCGAATCTCCTCCTGGTCGCCATCACGCAGCATCAGTACGACGTCTGATGCTTCAACGCGGTTCCGGTCACGGCCATTCCCGACGCCTACCCTGAGGGTATGTGCCGCAGCATCAAGACCCTCAGGCCCCCGTTCACCGAGGATCCCGGCGAGGACGACGTCCGGGCCGCCGCCCTGCAGTACGTGCGCAAGATCAGCGGCTTCCGCACACCGGCAGCCCACAATCGAGAGGCGTTCGACGAGGCCGTCGAGGCCGTTGCCGCCGCCACCCAGCAGCTCCTCGACCAGCTCGTCGTCAAGGGGGCGACCCGGTAGTCGCACCGGGCGCGACTTCCGCTGCCGACGAGGGGACACCTACGATCGGCCAGTGACGTTCATTGCCGCTGCGCACGGCGTGGTCGGCCCCCACGGGTATCCGCAGGACGAGATCACCGAGGCCTTCGCCACTGTCGTGTCCCCCGACGGATCCCAGCGACAGCTCATCGAGCGCATCCACCAGGCCACCAGCGTGCAGCATCGCAACCTGGCGATCCCGCTGGAGGCCTACGCCCACCTCGCCGACTTCGGCGCCGCCAACGACGAGTTCATCCGGGTCGGACTGGATCTGGGCGCCGCCGCCATCCAAGGAGCGCTCGCGGCTGCGCGCCTCGATGCCACCGAGGTCGACATGGTCATGTCGACCTCGGTCACGGGCATCGCGGCACCCTCTCTCGAGGCGATGCTCGTGCCTCGCATCGGCCTGCGGGCCGACGTGAAGCGCGTCCCGGTGTTCGGGCTCGGCTGCGTGGCCGGCGCCGCCGGGATCGCGCGACTGCACGACTACCTCGTGGGGCATCCCGACGACGTCGCCGTGCTGCTGTCGGTCGAGCTGTGCTCCCTGACGGTTCAGCGCGACGACGTGTCGATGCCGAACATCGTGGCGAGTGGCCTGTTCGGCGACGGTGCGGCCGCGGTCGTGATGGTGGGTGAGAACCGGGCCGCTCGTATGGGGCTGACCGGCCCGAGGGTCGTGGCCTCGCGGAGCCGGTTGTATCCGGACACCGAGAGGACCATGGGCTGGGACATCGGCGGCAGCGGATTTCGCATCGTGCTGTCCGCGGGCGTCGCCGACGTCATCAACCAGTACCTCGGCGACGACGTGAGCGACTTCCTCAGCGACCACGACCTCAAGATCCCCGACATCTCGCGCTGGGTGTGCCACCCGGGCGGCCCTCGGGTGCTGGAGGCGATGGAATCGGCCCTCGACCTGCACGAGGGCCAGCTCGACGTGACGTGGCGGTCCCTCGCGGCGATCGGCAACCTGTCGTCGGCATCAGTGCTGCACGTCCTGTGCGACACCCTCAACGGGTCCGGCGACCCGGCACCGGAACCCGGCACACCCGGGATGCTGACGGCCATGGGCCCGGGCTTCTGCGCCGAGCTGGTGCTGCTGGAATGGTGAGCCGATGACCGGCTTCGTCGCCTTCACGATCCTGATCGTCCTGGTCGCCGTTGAGCGGGTCGTCGAACTCATCGTGTCCAAGCGGAACCTGCGCTGGAGCTTCGAGCACGGCGGCGTCGAGTACGGAAGGTCCCACTACCCGTACATGGTGGCCCTGCACGTCTTCCTGCTGGTGGGCTCGCTCGTCGAGGTCTGGGTCTGGCAGAAGCCGCTCATCCCGGCCCTGTCCTGGGCGATGTTCGTCCTGGTCCTCGCGTCGCAGGCGCTTCGCTGGTGGTGCATCACCACCCTGGGCCAGCGATGGAACACCCTCGTCGTCATCGTTCCCGGCATGCCGCGCGTCACCGGCGGCCCGTACCGGTGGTTCAGCCACCCGAACTACGTCGCCGTCGTGATCGAGGGAATCGCCCTCCCGATGGTCGGCTTCGCCTGGGTGACCGCCCTCGTGTTCACCGCCCTGAACCTGCCGCTGCTGGCCGTGCGCCTTCGGGTCGAGGACGCGGCGCTTGCCACCCTCCCCGCGACGCGATGACCGACCTGATCGTCGCCGGCGGCGGGCCGGTCGGCCTGATGACCGCCATCCTCGCCCGGCTCAACGGCCTGGACGTCACCGTCGTCGAGCCTCGGTCCGGCCCGATCGACAAGGCCTGCGGCGAGGGCCTCATGCCCGACGCGCTGGCCCGGCTGCACGCGGTCGGGGTCGATCCGCCCGGTGTGGACTTCCACGGCATCCGATACGTCGCGCAAGGCGCCGTTGCCGAGGCACGGTTCCGGTCGGGACCGGGCCGGGGCGTCCGGCGACTCGAGCTGCAGAGGCGCCCTGCACCGAGCGTGCGAGCGGATCTCGGCGTCGTCATGGTCATCGGCCGGGTGGACGCCATCTCGCAGGGCGACGACTGGATCGAGGCGGGCGGCCTGCGCGGCCGCTACCTCGTCGGTGCCGACGGCCTGCACTCCAGCGTGCGCCGGACACTCGGCCTCGGCGAGGAGGCGGCCGGCCAGCAGCGGTTCGGCATCCGCCAGCACTTCGACGTGCGCCCGTGGACGGATCTGGTCGAGGTGTACTGGCTCGACGATGCCGAGATCTACGTGACTCCCGTCGGCGCCAGCACCGTCGGCGTCGCCGTGCTCGGTCAGTCACCCCTCCACCTCGACGCGGCGATCGCCCGGGTCCCCTCGCTCGCCGCGCGTCTGGCCTCCGTTCCGCGAGTCAGCGAGCCCCGCGGAGCCGGCCCGTTGCGCCAGCGCGTGACAGCCCGATCTGCCGGGAGGGCGCTCCTGGTCGGCGACGCCGCCGGCTACGTCGACGCGCTGACCGGTGAGGGCCTGCGCGTGGGCTTCGCCGAGGCCGAGGCGGCCGTGCGCGCCATCGCGACGGACGATCCGGAAAGCTACGAGGACGAGTGGCGGCGCATCACCCGGTCCTACCGATGGCTGACCGGCGGCCTGCTGTGGGCAGCGTCTCGTCGCCACCTGCGGCCGATGATCGTGCCCGCCGCCCGGGCGCTGCCCCCGGTCTTCAGCCGCATCGTGGACTCGCTCGCCGCGTAGGCGGCGTCACCCCACCCGGTCGCCGACGGCCGCGGTGACCAGCACCAGCACCGCGACATCGACGACCACCATCGCGACCAGTGCATAGAACATCCCGGCCCGGCGGCCCGACCGCGAGCCGAGGACCACCGCCACCGCGAAGGCTCCGACGACCAGCAGGGCCAGCCACAGGCTCACGGCCGACGTCACCACGGCCAGGATCCCGGTACCGAGGGCGAGCAGCAGCCAGCAGAGCAGGACTGACCGACGGGCCCCCAGGCGGACCACGAGCCCGCCCACCCCGGCGGCGCGGTCGGAATCGACGTCCGGCAGGGCGTTGGCGAGGTGGGCGCTCACCCCGACGATGGCGAAGACGGCCACGGACCACGCGGTCGGCGGCTCGCCGTCCAGGCCGAAGGTCAAGAACGCCGGCATCGCACCGAAGGCGAGGGCGTACGGGAGCCAGGACCACGCCGTGCGCGACAGCCGGACGTTGTAGAGCCAGGCCATGAGGATCGCGAACACGTGGAACGAGCCGCCCAGCCACCCGGCCACCGCCCAGCTCAGCACGCTGGCGACGGTCAGGGCCGCGACGGCTGCGATCCACAGGGCTCGCGCGGACACGTCCTGCGCCACCGTCGGCTTGCTCGTCCGGCCGACGCGCGCGTCCAGGGACGCGTCGAAGGCGTCATTGCTCCAGCCGACCGACAGCTGGCCGATGAGAATCGCGATGAACACCGTGACGAGCGGCCACCCGGTCCAGCCCAGGCTCCACGCGAACGCGGTGATGACCGCCGAGACGGCGATCGTGGGCAGCGCATGTGCGGCCCTGACGAAACCCCGCAGCCGCCGCATGCACCGACCGTAGGGGATGAGCGACTAGCCCTGGCTCGACTCCGCCGACTCGTCGTCCATCATCGAATCCTCGTCGTCCATCATCGAACCGGGGCCGGTGCCCTCACCCTGCCCCTGGCCGAAGCCCTGTCCCGGACCCTGGCCCTGACCCTGGCCCTGACCCTGGCCCTGGCCTGGACCCTGGCCCTGCGCCCGGACCCATGTAGAACTCCTCGGTGTCGCCGGGGCGATACCCGTCGTCGCCGCGCTCGGCGCCCCTGCCCGGGAGCCCGCCGAAGGGCCCCTCCGCGTCGGGTCCGTCATGCATGCGACCGTCGGCGTTCGAGTCCATCATTCGCCACGGCTCGTCGTCGTTGGACCCGGTGGCATGACCGACGAAGAAGCCCAAGGCCCCCGCCATGAAGATCAGCCCGACCGCGACGACGCCGCCGACCACCTCGAGGATGGTTCGGGTGTGGTCCGCCTCGCGGCGTGCGGTGCCGGCGGCGGCACGACCGGCTGCTGGTCGCCCAGCTGCAGCGCCTGCGTCGGCGATGGCGTCGGGGAGCCTGGCGGGGTGGTGGGATCGCTCATGATGGTCTCCTCTGGTGACCTGTCGTCATCATCCCCCACCCTGCCCCGTCGATGTGAGGGCAGCGTCGGAGGAAGGTTCGGGGAATGTCAGGCCTCACCTCGGGCAGGCGCCCCACAGCCCCGCGTCCGACGACCGGGCGGACCTCTGCGCCGCGGAGAACTCCTCGCGCCACGCATAGGGCGTCGGCCCGTACTGCCTCTCGTAGGCGTAGCCGCCGGCCACCGCCTGCAGGTTGAACAGGGTCAGCCCCCCGTCCGGCTCCTCCACCCACACGTAGGCCAGGGTCCGGTCGTACTGGTCCGTCATCCCCTGCGATTCGTCGAACTCCAAGGTCACGGTTCGCCCCGAGAGTGCCTGCTTGGCGAAGTCCGAGGATTCCGGGCCGAAGCACTCGACGGGCGAATCGGGCTTCACCGTCTCCGGAGTGTTGATCCCGATCAGCCGAACCGTGACGTCCTTCCCATCGACGAGGCACATGCACGGTGTCCCCGTCGACGACCCGGTCCACGCGCGCACCGCTCACCGTGTCACCCCGCGGGGTCAGTCCGGAGGGCTGAACGGCGGCGGGGGCGGCGTCGCAGGGAGGGGGCGGAGCACGCCGAGACCCCGGAGACAACGAGGACCGCGGGACACCGCCCACGCCCCCCGGCCTCATCATGTGCTCACCGTAGCCACGGACATTGCCATCGGGAGGAATCCGGGGGCATCGGGTGCTTGACTGTCCCCGTGGCCAAGAGCAACGACAAGACAAGCGCAACCGACCATCCCGTCGAGCGGGTTCCCAAGCCCATCTACGAGAAGGAGCTGTACCGACTGCAGTCCGAGCTCGTCGAGGTGCAGGAGTGGGTACGGCAGGAGGGCAAGCGCCTGGTCATCCTCTTCGAGGGACGGGACGCGGCCGGCAAGGGCTCGACGATCAAGCGCGTCACCCAGTACCTGAACCCGCGCGTGGCGAGCATCGTCGCCCTCCCGACACCCACCGATCGCGAGAAGACCGCAGTGGTACTTCCAGCGCTACGTGGAGAACCTGCCCGCCGCGGGCGAGATCAAGCTCTTCGACCGGTCCTGGTACAACCGGGCCGGCGTCGAGAAGGTGATGGGCTTCTGCACCCCCGATGAGTACCGCCGCTTCCTGCACCAGGCTCCCATCTTCGAGCGGCTCCTCGTGGAGGACGGCATCGTCCTGCGCAAGTACTGGTTCAGCGTCAGCGACGCCGAGCAGGAGCGAAGGTTCAAGTCGCGCATGCACGACCCGATGCGGCAGTGGAAGCTCTCGCCGATGGACCTGGAGTCGATCACGCGCTGGGAGGAGTACTCGCGCGCGAAGGACGAGATGCTCGTCCACACCGACATTCCCGAGGCCCCGTGGTACGTCGTCGAGGCGGACGACAAGCGCCGGGCGCGGCTCAACATGATCCACCACCTGCTGTCGACGATTCCCTACTTCGCCGCCGCCCGCCCGCCGCTGGACCTGCCGCACCGGCCGGGACCGACCGGCTACGAGCGGCCGCCGCGCGAGCTCAACCACTACGTGCCCGACTACGCCGCCGAAGCGATCGCCAAGCACGAGAAGTACCAAGGCCGCGAAGGGCCACAAGGGCTCCTAGCGTGCGCCAACCCGTGCCCATCGGTGCGACACTGGAGGAGTAGGGGTACGCCGCGTGAAGGCACCACTGTGATGCCGGCACTCGGCATGGGGTGGTTGTCATGTTGCGGCACGCGGGCCGTTACGGCCCTCACCAGCGGGGTGCTCTCGATCGCCTGCATCCTGGTCTCGAACCCCGCTGCCGGCGTCGCTAGCTCCCGCGGAGGTCGTCCTACACCGACATCCCGATCCAGGAGACCGGCACGCGTCAACCTGATCCTCGACGGGGACACCTTCCGGTTCGTCGAGGACGGGGCATCATCGTGGATCAAGATCCGGCTGCTCGGCGTGAACACGCCCGAGGTCACCGGATTCGACAACGTCCACTTCGACGAGGACATGTGCGGCGGCCAGGAGGCCCTCCAGCTGCTTCGCACGCCTCATCCCCGAAGGGTCACGGGTCCAGCTGCGCGCCAGCCACAAGGAGTCCTCGAACCGTGGGCGCAGCCTGCGGTACGTGTTCGCCTACAACCCCGAGACCGGACAGTACGACAGGGACGTGCAGGCGGCGGTGGCGGAGTCCGGCCTCGCGATGTGGTTCACCATCGACAGCGAGTCGGCGCTCTCCTACCCCTATCGCCTGATCGTGCAGCGGGCCCAGCGCGGCGGGACGCGGGCTGTGGGATCCCTTCCACTGCGGTCCGGTCGAGCAGCCCGACGCCCGAATCGACCTGACGGTGATCTGGGACGCTCCGGGAGCGGACACGGCCAACCTCAATGGCGAGTTCGTGATCGTGCGGAACGTCGGCGACGTCGACGTCGACCTGTCGGGATGGCTGCTGCGCGACTCGAGCCTCACCGGCTGGTACTACTTCCCGCCGGGCGTCGTCCTCGCACCGCGAGGACTACCGCGTCGTTCACGTCGGCACGGGCTCGCCGGGATTCCCCAACCCGCGCGACCTCTACATGAACGCGACCGAGCCGCTGTTCCCGAACCCACAGGACGGGCAAGTTCCTGGGGGACGGCGCATACCTCCTCGATCGCCGCACGGCGGTGCGGTTCTACGACGAGTACCCGTGCATCACCGACTGCACCGACCCCTTGTCGGGGGTCGTGACGATCGCGAAGGTCAACGCCAAGTCCCGGAGCCGCATCCCATCGCGGGCGGCCAACCAGGAGTACGTCGTGCTGCGGAACACGGGACCGACGCGCGATCCTGCTGGACGGCTACTACCTGCGCCGCAAGGTCTCCACCTACCCCTTCCCACCGGACACGCGCATCCCGCCCGGATCGACGCTCACGATCCGGATCGGCAAGGGGACGTGCACGTCGCTGACGCAGTACTGGGGTCGGCCGGCCCCCCTGCTCACCAACAGGCACGACACCGTGGACCTGCTGTCGAACCAGAACGTGCTGATCAGCCGCAATCGCTGGTAGCGGTCACGCCCAGCGCTCGCCCATTCACGTCGGTCAGATGATGGACCACGTCGTGGAGCAGATAGCGCGTGAACGACTCGACCGTGAACGTGGAACCGTCACCGCGCAGGCCGGAACGGCCCCAGCCGTCGTCCGGTACCGCCGCCACCACGCGGGCGAACTCCTCGACCCTCGCTGACCGAGTTGCACTCGAACGAGATCCACGTCCTGCGCCGCATAGTCCTCGGCGATCGCGGTCTCGTCCTGATCCCAGTTGGCGAAGCGTCGGCGAGTCCTCGGCCAGCATGAGCGTCACCCGGAAGCTGGCGAGCGCCGAACACATCGCGCACGTGGCAGGCGTACTCCAACGGCGACCACACGGCGGGTGCCGGTCGCTGAGTCGGCTGCGCCGACGTGCGCATCGTCTCGTCCCACCTCCGCGCCAGCTCCTCGGTGAGTGGCGCAAGATCCGACCGCGCGGGTAGCACGGGAGTCGAATCCGCACTCGGGGCAGCGCTCGTCGAGCACCCAGGTCCAGTCCTTGGTGTCCGGTTCCGGTTGCTGTATCACGCGTCAAACCTATGCCGTCCGCCGTACCGTGTGCACGTGGCAAGTGACGTCGGCCTTCTGCAGCTAGTGCACTATGACCGCCGCCACCTCCGAGGCGACCTCACCGGCGGGCTGACCGTGACCGCGTACCTGATTCCGCAGGTGATGGCCTACTCGGCGCTCGCCGGCCTTCCCGCGCAGTCCGGCCTCATCGTCATCGTCGTGACGCATGGTCCTGTACGCCCTGATCGGCTCGTCTCGACTGCTGTCCGTCGGACCCGAATCGACCACGGCGCTCATGACCGCGGCGGTGCTCGCGCCGCTGGCACTGGGCGATCCGGTCCGGTACGCGGCACTGGCGGCACTGCTGGCCCTGCTCGTCGGGATCTACGCGCTCGCGTCCGGCGTCCTGCGCCTGGGCTTCATCGGCGACCTGCTGTCTCAGGCCCGTGCTGATCGGCTACATGGCCGGGGTCGCCGTCATCATGATCACCAGCCAGCTGGGCAAGGTGACCGGCGTCGACGTCGCCGGAGAGTCGTTCCTCGACGACCTGACGTCGTTCTCCCGCAACGCCTTCGCCGACGGAGTCTCCTGGCCGACGATGGCCGTGGGTCTCGGCGTCGCCGCGCTGCTGCTCGTCCTTACCCCGCGCTTCCCCCGGGTGCCGGTCCCCCTCGCCGTCATGCTGCTCTCGGCACTCATCGTGTCCGTGTTCGGCCTGGAGGCCTACGGCGTCACCACGGTCGAGTCGGTGTCCTTCTCGGGCGTGCAGATCGGGCTGCCGGGAATCGAGAGCGGTGACCTCGGCCTGCTGATGCTGCCCGCCCTCGGCATCTTCGTCGTCGGCTACACCGACAACATCCTGACCGCGCGCGCCTTCGCCGTGCGTGCTGACTCGCGGATCAGGAACAACCAGGAGTTCCTGGCCATGGGAGGCGCGAATGTCGGCGCCTCCCTCGTCGGCGGATTCCCGGTCAGCTCCAGCGCGAGCCGGACGGTGATCGCCGAGGCCAGCGGCGCACGCACGCAGCTCTACTCCCTGACCGCGGCCGTGCTCGTCGTGGTCTCGGTCCTCGCCTTCAGCAACGTCATCAGCGCATTCCCCAGCGCCGCGCTCGGTGGCCTCGTCATCTACGCGGCAATCAGACTGATCGACGTCGGGGAGTTCCGGCGGCTGTGGTCGTTCCGCCGACGGGAGTTCCTGCTGGCCATCTCGGCCACCGCGGGCGTGCTGCTCTTCAACATCCTCTACGGCGTGCTCGCCGCCGTGGCGATCTCGGTGGTCGAGCTGCTCACCCGGGTTGCCCGGCCGCATTCGGCGGTCCTGGGGCGCAGCGATCGGGTGGCCGGCTGGCACGATCTCGACGACTATCCGGGCGCCTCGCAGATCCCGGGCCTGGTCATCTTCCGGTACGACTCACCGCTGTTCTTCGCGAATGCGGAGGACTTCTACGACCGGTGCCGCGAGGCGATAGACACCTCGGACCCGCCGGCGCGATGGTTCGTGCTGAACATGGACGGCATCACCGAGGTCGACATCACCGGTCTCGACGCGCTGGACGAGGTGCGGGCACACTGCGCGTCAGTCGGGACCGTGCTGGCGCTCGATCACGTGAAGCACGAGGTCCTCCTCATGCTGGACCGTCATGGCGTCGGCGAACGCATCGGCCACGACCGCATGTTCCCGACGCACCCCACGGCCGTCGCCGCCTACGAGGAGTGGGCCCACCAGAACGAGTAGCGCGAACGAGTCCGTGCGGATCACGGGTTGAGGTGCCCCCGCCTGCGAGGTGTTCGGTGTTTCCCGGAAGACCTACTGCCAGCGGGTCAACATGGGACGTCCTCGCCTGGCTGCCCTTGTGGGGACAGTGACCGGTTCCTCGTTCAGCGCGCTTTCCTTGGCCGCGTTCGGAAGACTGGACGCGTCCGCAACGTTCAGCCAGTCATCTTGGAGGAATCATGCGCACTCGCGTCCTCGCCGCAGTCGGCCTCACGGTGGCGTCCGTGCTTGCGCTCGCACCCGCGTCATCGGCCGCGTCCTACAGCCCCGGGGACAACCCGATGTGCGGGAAGTTCGGGGATGCGAGCGGCACATGGATTGCCTGCCTGGAGGCAAGTAGGACCAACGTGAGAGCCGGACAGCCAGTGACCTTCACGTCGAAGCGCACCAACTACGACCCTGGTACCAAGATCTGTCTTGCTCGCAGCAAGGGCCCGTACGACGACTACAGCGGCATCGCCGCATGCACGACGGTGAACAAGAACCGCTCCGCGACGATCGTCGCCTACCTGGGCAAGCGCGGCGCCTACTGGTACGACTTGGGCGACGCGGCCTGCCTTGCGAAGGCACCCGCGGACCGATCCCCAAGCAGTGCGGGGACAACGGAGGCGTGCAGTCGACTCCCGTCACCGTGACGGTGCGCTAGAGCTAGTCGCGCTTTCGGGCCTTCTCCTCGCGAACCCGCTCCTCGATGCGCTCCGCCTCCTCGAGCGTCGGGGCGCTGCCGCCCAGACGCGCGGGGATCCACCAAGCACCCGGCGGCTTGTCGGGGTACCGCTCGAGCGTCTCGTCGAGCAGGGCGACCAGGCGCGCGTGCAGCTGCGTCGTCAGCTCGTCCGGATCGGCTCCACGCGGCACCGGCAGCGGCTCGCCCACCGTCATCGTGATCGGCTTGCCACGCGAGAAGTCGCGCCGGTCGTAGGACAGGATCCGGTGACCCCCGAACACGATCATCGGGATGAGCGGGACATTGGCCGTTCGGGCCATCCGCACCGCACCGTTCTTGATCTCCTTGATCTCCAGCGAGCGGCTCATGGTCGCCTCGGGGAAGACCCCCACCAGCTCGCCGCCCTTGAGAGCCGCGACGGCGTCGCGGAAGGCCGCGGAACCGGCGTCCCGATCCACCGGGATGTGCTTCATGCCCCGCATGAGGGGGCCGGCCACCGGGTGCTTGAAGATGCCGTCCTTGGCCATGAAGCGCACGAGCCGATGCCCGGCGAGGTCGGCGGGGACTCCGGACAGGGCGAAGTCGAGGTAGCTGGTGTGGTTGATGGCGAGGATCGCGCCGCCGGTGCGCGGGATGTTCTCCTCGCCCACGACATCGATGCGCAGGCCCAGGCCGGTGAACAGGGTGCGGGCCGTCAGGACGATCGGGCGGTAGACCGGATCACTCACAGCAGCCGCCCCCGTGGGAAGGGACCCAGGCGGTCGTCGACGGCACGGCAGGAAGCATGGGCCAACCGTAGTCGGCCCGAGTGCTGAGAAAGAGGAAGCCTCCGCGGAGGGACTCAGCCGCCTGCGGGGGCCTCGAACCGGCGCGCGGGAGTGTTCGCATCGAGGAGGGCGTGCACCTCGGATGACCGGTAGCGACGATGACCGCCCAGCGTCCGGATGCTGGTCAGCTTCCCCGCCTTCGCCCATCGGGTGACGGTCTTGGGGTCCACCCGGAACAGGGCCGCAACCTCCGCCGGCGTGAGTAGGTGCTCAGGCTCTACGCCCTGCGTGTTCATGGCGTCCTCCCAGTCCACGGTTCCGCCCCGCGAAACATCCTTTTTAGACGTGTTTGACACTCTTGCAGCGGATCGGACCCTCCGGCAAGGCCAAAGGTCCCCAATCCCCACCGTATATCCCAAATTCCCTCGAATCCCCCTATGGTGACGACATGGCCAAGGGGGCAGATACCCGCACAGCGTCGGGAAACGCGGAGCCCAGCCGATCGGATGACCCGTGGTCCGGGTTCGACGGCCACGAACGGGTGCTGGTGGGCCGCGACCCTGCCAGCGGGGTGCGCATGGTGGTCGCCCTGCACTCGACCGTCCTCGGGCCGGCCCTGGGCGGCACCCGCATGGCGCTCTACGCGGACACGCCCGATCCCGGCGCCGGGGCCTACGCCGACGCCCTTCGGCTGTCCCGCGCGATGACCTACAAGAACTCCCTGGCCGGCCTCGACCACGGTGGTGGAAAGGGCGTCATCCTCGCCGACCCCGCAGCCAAGGACCCCGAGGTGCTGCATGCGTACGGCCGGCTGGTCAGTTCCCTCGACGGGGCCTACGTGACCGCCGGTGACGTCGGCATGGCGGTCACGGACATGGACGTCATCGCCGAAACCTGCCGCTGGACCACCGGCCGGTCCCCCGAGAAGGGCGGCGTGGGGGATTCGGGGATCCTCACGGCACTGGGCGTGTTCCGGGGCCTGCAGGCCAGCGCCCGGCTGGTGTTCGGATCGGACGACCTCGACGGCCGACGGATCGGGGTCGTCGGCGCCGGGAAGGTCGGCGGCCGGCTGATCGGGCACCTGGTCGAGGCCGGCGCCGCCGTGGTGGCCACCGACCCCTCGCCAGAGGCCAGGTCCGCCATCGTCGACCGATTCCCGCAGGTCCGGTTCGTCGACTCGCTCGACGACCTGCTGGCCGACGCTCCCGACGTGCTGTCCCCCAACGCCATGGGGGGGCTGATCACCGCGGAGCTGGCCCGCGACCTCACTGTTCGGCTGGTGTGCGGCGGGGCGAACAACCAGCTCGCCGACCCCGCCGTGGGCGTCGTGCTGGCCGACCGCGGGATCGTGTACGCCCCCGATTTCATGGTGAACTGCGGTGGCGTGATCCAGGTGGCCGAGGAACTGGTCGGCGGGGACCTGGACCGAGCCCGGCAGCGGACCGAGCGCGTCTACGACACCACCCTGCGCGTCCTCGAGCGGGCCGCGAGTGACGCGATCACCCCCGTGGCGGCCGCCGAGCGAGAGGCCGAGGACCGAATCCGCATGGCCCAAATCGGGTGACCCGCCCACACCGGTGAACGTGCAACAATCGACCAGCGGGTACTCTATGGTTCCGTTACCGCGTTTCCCGTCACGGGGGCGGCGAGCGCGTGAATTGTCCACGATGAGCCGAGGCACGGTCCTCGGATGAGGGGGTCGAGCCATGGGGCGCGGCCGGGCTAAGGCCAAGCAGACGAAGGTCGCCCGTGCGTTGAAGTACGGCGGGCCGCAGACCGATTTCGACCGGCTTCAGGCCGAGCTCGGGAACGGCGGCGGCGAGAACGGCCACGGCGAGAAGAGCGACGACAGTCCGCCTCTGGACGCCGAGTACGACGTGGTCGAGGACCCGTACGCCGACGACCCGTATGCGAAGTACTACGACGAGGACGAGGGCGAGGACAGCGACTCCCGGTGACCGGCTAGCCGTGCCGCCCGACGAGGAACACGGCTCCACCCGCGCCACCCTTGGCCTCGGCGTCACCGACCTCCCCGGTACGGCGCTCCCGCACGGTCCCGCAGACCCAGGCAGGCACCCCCCGCTCGGCCAGCAGGCTCAACGCCGCGTCCGCGTCCGACTGCGCCACGACGGCGACCATGCCGATGCCCATGTTGAAGGTGCGCTCGAGGTCGGGGCGCTCGACGCGGCCCAGCGTCGCGATCACGTCGAACACCGGCTGCGGGCGCCAGGTCGCCCGGTCGACGTCGACGGACACTGACGGCGGCAGCACCCGGGCCAGGTTCGCGGCGAGCCCGCCGCCGGTCACGTGGCTGATCGCGTGCACGTCGACCGCCGCCGCCAGGGCCAGGCAGTCGCGGGCGTAGATCCGGGTGGGCTCGAGCAGCTCCTCGCCGACCGTCCGCCCGAGCTCGTCGAGGTGGGCCGACAGCCCCGGGCCGCCTTCCCCCAGCAGGACCATCCGGGCGAGTGAGTACCCGTTCGAATGCAGCCCTGACGACCCCATCGCGATCACGACATCGCCGACCCGCGACCCGGTCAGGACCGAGGAGGTTGTCGGCGTCGACCACTCCGGTCCCGGCCCCTGCGACGTCGTACTCGTCGGGCGCCATCAGGCCCGGGTGCTCGGCCGTCTCACCGCCCACGAGGGCGCAGCCGCCCAGGCGGCAGCCCTCCGCGATGCCGGAGACGATCGCCGCAATCCGCTCGGGAACGACGGCGCCCACCGCGATGTAGTCGGTCATGAACAGCGGCTCCGCGCCACAGACGACGAGATCGTCGATGACCATCGCCACCAGGTCGATGCCGATCGTGTCGTGGACGTCCATCGCCCGCGCCACGGCGATCTTGGTCCCGACGCCGTCGGTCGACGTCGCCAGCAGCGGACGGCGGTACTTGGTGAAGGCGGAGATGTCGAACAGACCGGCGAAGCCGCCGAAGTCGCCCACCACCTCCGGGCGCTGGGCCGCTGCGACGGACGCGCGCATCAGGGCCACGGCGCGTTCCCCGGCCTCGACGTCCACGCCCGCGGTCGCGTAGGACGCCCCCGCGCGGTTCGAGCCGGAAGACGCGCCCGAGTCCTGGCTCATGGCCGATCGAGTGCGTCGGCGGCACCGCCACCGATCAGGGTCGTGACGCCCTCGGCATCGGCGATGCCGCCCTCCACCACCCGGCGCTCGATCCCCTCGAGCACGTGCTTGCCGAGCAGTTCGGGCTCCGGCAGCTCGATCGGGTAGATCCCGTCGAAACAGGCCCGGCACAGGCGATCCTTCGGCACGGCGGACGCCTCGATCAACTGTTCGAGATCGATGAAGCCCAGGGAGTCTGCCCCGATCGAGGTGCAGATCTCCTCGACCCCCAGTCCGCTCGCGATCAGTTCCGCGCGGCTGGCGAAGTCGATTCCGTAGAAGCACGGCCACTTGACCGGCGGGCTGGAGATCCGCACGTGCACCTCCCGGGCCCCCGCCTCCCTGAGCATCCGGACGAGGGCACGCTGGGTGTTGCCCCGGACGATGGAGTCGTCGACCACGACGAGGCGTTTCCCGGCGATGACGTCCCTCAAGGGGTTGAGCTTGAGGCGGATGCCGAGCTGCCGCAGCGTCTGGGACGGCTGGATGAAGGTGCGACCCACGTAGGCGTTCTTCACCAGGCCCTCGGCGAACGGGATCCCGGACTCCTGGGCGTAGCCGATCGCCGCGTAGCGACCCGATTCGGGGACGGGAATGACGAGATCCGCCTCCACCGCATGCTCGCGCGCCAGGCGGCGCCCCGTCTCCGTGCGCACGGCCTGCACCCCGCGTCCGGAGATGCTGGTGTCCGGCCTGGCCAGGTAGACGAACTCGAACAGGCACCCCTTCGGATCTGCCTCGGCGAACCGGTGCGAGCGCAGGCCCCCCTCGTCGATCACGATCAGCTCGCCGGGCTCGACCTCGCGAACGAACGAGGCGCCCACGATGTCCAGGGCCGCCGTCTCGCTGGCGATCACCCAGCCGCGCTCGAGGCGGCCGAGGACCAGCGGCCGGACGCCTTGCGGGTCCCGGGCGCCGTACAGGGCGTCGTCGTCCATGAAGACCAGCGAGAACGCGCCCCGCAGGAAGGGCAGCTCGGTGAGGGCCGCCGCCTCGATGCTGAGCTCCGGGTGCGAGGCCACCAGCCCCGCCACGATGTCGGTGTCGCTGCTGGCCTGAACGCGGGTCCCCAGCGGGAGCTCGCCGGACACGGCCGACAGGTCACGCAGGCGCATGCGCAGGTCCTGGGAGTTGGTCAGGTTCCCGTTGTGGCCCAGGGCCAGGTGCCCGGTTGCCGTGGCCCGAAATGTCGGCTGGGCGTTCTCCCAGACACTCGATCCCGTCGTCGAGTACCGCGTGTGGCCGATCGCCACATGCCCGTGGAGGGACTCCAGACTGGCCTCGGTGAAGACCTGCGACACCAGGCCCATGTCCTTGTAGACCACGATGTGGGACCCGTCGCTCACGGCGATTCCCGCGGACTCCTGCCCCCGGTGCTGCAGGGCGTACAGCCCGAAATACGTGAGTTTGGCGACCTCGTCGCCGGGGGCCCACACCCCGAAGACGCCGCATGCGTCCTGCGGCCCCTTCTCGTCCGGGAGGATCTCGTGCGTGAGCTTGCCGTCTCCGCGTGGCACGGGGCCAGACTACGGGAGAATGGGAGCCAAGCCGCACGCACCTACGACGGAGGCGAATTCGGTGCCCGAGCCCTCAGTGAGAACCCCGCCGACCGGGCTGTCCCGGCTGATGTTCCGCGCTCCCATCACCTTGTACCGCTGGCACCTGGGCCGGCTGATGGGCGAGCGCTTCCTGCTGCTGAACCATCTGGGACGCGTGAGCGGGAAGCCCCGCCAGGCGGTCGTGGAGGTCGTGCGGCACGACACCGAAGCCGACTGCTATGTCATCAGCTCGGGATTCGGCGAGACCTCGCAATGGTTCCAGAACGTGATGGCCAACCCCGACATCTCGATACAGGTGGGGGGACGCACGATGGATGTCCACGCGGAACGGCTGCCCGTCGCGGAGGCGCAGGAGCAGATGCTCGACTACGCGGCGCGGCATCCCTCCGCAGCACGCAAGCTGAGCGGCTACATGGGCTTCCCGTCAGACGGCTCGGAGGAGACCTACCGCAAGGTCGGGGAGGTCCTGCCCTTCCTGCGTCTGTGCCCGCGGAAGACGTGACGACGGAGGCGAATCAGCTCGTCACATGATCCCGCCGCCGCGCTCGTCGGCACCAGAGAACCGCTGCGCGATGTAGATCGGCAGGATGCTGACGAGCACGAGGACGGCGGCCACGACATTGACGATCGGTGCCTGATTCGGCCGGAAGAGGTTCTGGTAGATCCAGATCGGCAGCGTCGTGACGCCGGGTCCCGCCGTGAACGTGGTCACGATGATCTCGTCGAAGGACAGCCCGAAGGCCAGGATCGCGCCGGCGATCAGTGCAGATCGCATGAGCGGGAACGTGACGAACACGAAGGTTCGCCAGCCCGTCGCACCGAGATCGGCGGACGCCTCCTCGACGTTGCCGCCCATGCGACGGATCCGCGCGATGGCGTTGTTGTACACGACGACGATGCAGAAGGTGGTGTGGCCGATGATCAGCGTCCAGATGGTCAGGCCGCCGAGGAAGGACGTGAAGACGTTGTTGAGCGCGATGCCGGTGACGATGCCCGGCAGTGCAATCGGCAGGATCGACCAGCAGCGAGAGCGACTCGCGGCCGAAGAACTGGTAGCGCCCGAGAGCGAACGCGACCAGGGTGCCCAGAACGAGCGCGATGCCGGTCGCGGCGATCGCCACGCCGATCGAGGTCACCAGCGCGTCGCGCACGCCCTCGTTGTCGACCGCCGTGCCCCACCACTCGGTCGTGAAGCCGCTTGGCGGCCACGTGAGGCTCTTGTCGACGCTGAACGAGTTGATGAGGATGACGCCCAGCGGGATGTAGATGAACGCGAATGCGATGAAGGCGAAGATGCTGAGGACGACCTTGGTCCCGCGCGAGATCGACATGGCTGCCTACAGACTGTCCAGCGCGCCCGAGCGGCGGACGGCGAACAGGTAGAGCAGCACGATCATGACCGGGATGGTCGCGACGGCCGCGGCGAACGGGAGATTGGTGACGTAGGTGGTCTGGACGACATTGCCGAGCATCGTCACCTTGCCGCCGACGATCTGGGCCGTGATGTAGTCGCCCAGGCTCAGCGAGAAGGTGAAGATCGAGCCCGCGACGATCGACGGGAAGATGATCGGCATGACGACGCTGCGGAAGGTGCGCCCGCCCTTCGCGCCGAGGTCCGAGGACGCATCGAGCATCGAGTCGGGGAGCCGGGTCAGACCGGCGTAGATCGGCAGGATCATGTACGGCAGCCATAGGTACGTCAGCGTGATGATGATGCCCAGGAGACCGTAACCGGGCCCGTCCAGGCCCAGCGGGGAGAGGAACCACGCGATCACGCCGATCCTCAGGTTGCAGCATCGCCCGCCAGGCGTAGACCTTGACGAGGTACGCTGGCCCACAGCGGGGTGAGCACCATCGCCACCAGCAGTGGTCGCCATCGCATGCTCGCCACGCGCGCCATGAAGAAGGCCAGGGGCAGCGCGAGCACCATGCAGATCAGCGTCGTCGAGAGCGCGATCCCCAAGCGTCGCGCAGGATGACTCCGTAGTAGGCGGAGTTGGAGAAGACCTGCTGGAAGTTCTTGAGGGTGAACGTCTTCACCAACTGCCCGGTGAAGTCGTCGACGGCGAAGAAGGCCGTCAGGAAGAGGGCAGCGAGGGACCCCAGGTAGATCACGACGAGCCACACCATCGGTGCGGCCAGCAGGCCGGCCAGCCGCATGCGCGGATGCCGGTAGCCGAACCCGCCACGTGGCGCGGTCGTCATGGTGGTCACTGGGGTCCCTCGCTGCTACTCGTTGTCGTCAGGCACTAGCTGCGCAGGGCAGACCAGGCCGTGGCCCACTCGGAGTAGGGCACGCACTGGGTGTCGGTGCGGCCGTCGAGGCACTGGGCGGTCGGGGTGTTCCAGTAGTAGACGTCCGTCCAGTAGTCGGTGTCGCCCGCGTGGAACGTCGCGCAGTGGTCTGGGTCGGCCGTCAGCTCGCACGACTTGGCGTTGGACGGTGCCTCGCCGAACCACTCCGCCACCTGGGCGTTGACGTCGGGAGAGGCGATCCAGTCCAGCCACTTGTACGCGCAGTTGATGTTCGGCGTGTCCTTGGCCACCATCCAGGTGTCCGACCAGCCGGTAGCACCCTCCTTGGCCTTCGTGGCCTCGACGGCGCCGCCCTCGGCCTGGGCCAGGTTCACGATGACCTGCCACGACGTGCCGATGGCGGTCGTCCCGGAGTTGAAGGCCTGGATCGCCTTGGTGTAGTCGCTCCAGTACTCGCCGATGAGCGCCTTCTGCTGCTCGAGCAGCGCCATGGCCGCATCGAACTGCGCCTGGTCCAGCGCGTACGGATCAGTGATGCCGAGCTCCGGCTGCGTCGCCATCAGGTACACGGCGGCGTCCGCGATGAAGATCGGCGAGTCGTACGCGGTGACCGCGCCGGCGTACGGCGAGTCAGCCTCGAAGGTGTAGGCCCACGAGTCGATCGGCTCGGTCACCTTGTCGGTGTTCCACATGACGAGGTTCGCGCCGCGGCCATGCGGGATGCCGTAGGCGACGCCGTTGACGCTGTTGAACTTCTGCATCTTCAGGTCGTCGAAGATGTCCGCGTAGGCCGGCACCAGGTCGGTGTTGACCGGCTGCACGTTGTCGCCGTAGATCAGGCGCAGCGTCGCATCGCCGGAGGCGGAGACGACGTCCCAGCCACCGCCCTGCATGAGCTTGACGGCCTCGTCGGACGTGCCGAAGGTCTTGAGGTTGACCATGCAGCCGGTGGCCTCCTCGAAGGGGGTCGTCCAGTCGACCGCCGGATCGGTGGACCCGTCCTCGACGTAGCCGGGCCACGCCAGGATGTTGACCTCGCCCTCGCCCGTCGCCGACGGGACCGGCGAAGGCCTCGCCGCCGGGAACGGGCTGCTCCTCGACCTGGGCGGACTCAGCGGGAGCCGCAGATGCGGCCGCCGAGCCCTCGGCGGCAGCGTTGTCCGCTGCCCCCTCCGACCCGCCACCGCATGCGGCGAGCATCAGCGCAGCGGCGGAGCCGACCGCGGCGATCTTGAGCAGACGCTTGGTGTGCACCTGCATCCTCCTCTTCTGTTGCGAAGCCGTGAGCGGACGCGCACGGCGGGTGGTGATCTGAAAGCGCTAGTCGGCGACCTGGTACTCGTGACGGCTGTCCCAGGCGAGCTGCGACCGACTGACCCCGCAGGTGACGCGAGGTCGGTCGACATCTCCGAGTTCTGCTGAACGGCCATCAGCGACCCGCCCACCTCGAGGTCGACGACGAACCGGGTGGACATGCCGACGTAGACGACCTCGCGGACGGTGCCGCGCACCGCGTGCTGGCCGTCGGCGACCGCTCGTCGCCCGCTGCGAGGACGCGGATCTTCTCCGGACGCACCGACCAGGTGCCCGGGCGGCCGAGCACCGCCTGCGCGGCTGCCGATCCTCGAGCAGGTTCGACGTGCCCGACGAACCCCGCGACGAACGGGGTCGCCGGGTGCTCGTACACGTCCGACGGGCGTGCCGAGCTGCGCGATGCGGCCGGTGTTGAAGACCGCGATGCGATCGGACATCGTCAGGGCCTCGTCCTGGTCGTGCGTCACGAAGACGAAGGTGATGCCCGACCTCGCGCTGGATCTCCTTGAGCTCCACCTGCATCTGCTCGCGCAGCTTGAGGTCGAGCGCGCCGAGCGGCTCGTCGAGCAGCAGCACCTTGGGGCGGTTCACCAGGGCACGCGCGAGGGCGACCCGCTGGCGCTGCCCGCCGGAGAGCTGCGAGGGAGCCCGGTCGCCGTAGTCCGGACAGCCGCACCGACTCCAGCGCTTCGTGCAGCCCGCTCCTGCCGCTCGGCGGCCGGCACCTTCTTGACCTTGAGCCCGTACTCGACGTTCTTCTGCACGGTCATGTGCGGGAACAGCGCGTAGTCCTGGAAGACGGTGTTGACGTCTCGGCCGTACGGCGGCACCTGGGTGACGTCGGCGCCGGCCAGCTCGATCGTGCCGGCATCGGGCCGCTCGAAGCCCGCGATCATCCGCAGGACGGTGGTCTTGCCCGAGCCGGACGGCCCCAGCAGCGTCAGGAACTCGCCGTCGATGACGTCCAGGTCGACGCCGTCCACGGCGACGACGTCGCCGAAGCGACGGGTCAGACCGCGCAGTCGGATGGCCACTCGCGGATCGACGGACGGATCGACCATGGGCTACCTGACTCCCGGCTTCCGTGATGGGACGACAAAGGGCGGACGGCGCACAGTACCCAATCGCAGCGTTTTCATCGGACCGGCTCCCTCATGGACGGAGCAGATCGTTATCGATTCGTATGACGAACGACGAATTCCGCCGTTACGGACTCGTGAACAAGGGCAGCCACGGGCTCAGATCCGACCGTTCGCCGCTCGCCCGCAGCCGACCGGACGCGACCGCCTCGTCCCATCCGAGCTCGCCTCGCGCCAGCCGCAGCCACGTCTCGGGGTCGGTCTCCACCACCGCCGAGGGCGTCCCACGCCGGTGGGTATGCCCGGCGACGACCTGGACCGCCGCGAACGGCGGGATCCGCACCTCGACGGCACGCCCGGGGGCCCGCTCCTGCAGGACCGCCAGCGACTCCTTGACGGCCGCCTTCAGTGCGTCCCGGTCCGCCGGCATCAGGTCACCATCGGCACGGTCATCAGGACATGGCGGCCGGAAGTGCCCGCTCGTGCGCCGCGCGCAGCTCCGGCAGCGTCACCGTGAAGAGGTCGGAGAACTGGAGCACCTGCACGTCGGACGGATACCCGGCATCCGGCCCGAGTCCGGAGTCCACCACGCCGATCCGGTGCGCCGGCAGCTGACGTGCCCCGCACATCTCGGTGAACCTCAGCTCCTCGCTGCGCGGGACCACGACGACCGCACGTCCGGTCGACTCGCTGAACAGGAAGGTGAACGGGTCGAGGCCGTCGGGCGCCCAGCACCGGGCTCCCGTCCCTGACCGCAGGGCCATCTCGACGAGCGCCTGCGCCACGCCGCCGTCGGACACGTCGTGCGCCGCGGTGAGCATGCCGTCGCGCGAGCCCGCGACGAGGATCTCGCCCAAGAGCCGCTCGCGGGACAGATCGACCGCCGGCGGCAGTCCACCGAGGTGGCCGTGCACGTGATGGGCCCACTCGCTGCCGGCGAACTCGTCGCTCGTGTCCCCGAGCAGGTAGATCAGCTCGCCATCGGGACCCCACGCCATCGGGGTGCGCCGCTCGACGTCGTCGATCACGCCGAGGACGCCCACCACCGGGGTGGGCAGGATCGCGGTGTCGCCGGTCTGGTTGTAGAAGGACACGTTGCCGCCGGTGACCGGGATGCCCAGCTCGAGGCAGCCGTCGGCGAGCCCGGTGGTCGCCTCGGCGAACTGCCACATCACCTCGGGGTCCTCGGGGGAGCCGAAGTTCAGGCAGTTGGTCACCGCGAGCGGAACGGCACCCGACGCGGCCACATTGCGGTAGCTCTCGGCCAGGGCGAGCTTCGCGCCCGCGTAGGGGTCGAGCTTGGCGAAGCGGCCGTTGCAGTCGGTGGACAACGCCACCCCGCGACCGGTCTCCTCGTCGATGCGGATCATGCCGGCGTCCTCTGGCTGCGCGAGCACGGTGTTGCCCAGGACGTAGCGGTCGTACTGGGAGGTGACCCAGGACTTCGACGCGAGGTTCGGCGCGGCGACCATGTCGAGCAGGGTCGCGCGCAGCTCGCTCGGGGGTCGACGGGCGCGCAAGCCGGTCGGGGCCGTCCGCCTGCAGTGCGTCCTGCCACGCGGGACGGTGGAACGGCCGCTCGTACACCGGGCCCTCGTGCGCCACGGTGCGCGGTGGCACGTCGACGATGCGCTCGTCATGCCAGTCGACGGTCAGTCGCCCGGAGTCGTTGACCTCGCCGATGACGACGGCCTCGACCTCCCACTTCTCGCACAGGGCGAGGAAGGCGTCGAGGTTGTCCGGCGTCACGATGGCGCACATGCGCTCCTGCGACTCGCTCATGAGGATCTCCTCCGGCGAGAGCGTGGGATCGCGCAGCAGGACGCGGTCGAGCCAGACGTGCATGCCGCCCTCGCCGTTGGACGCCAGCTCGCTGGTGGCGCAGGAGATGCCGGCGCCGCCGAGGTCCTGGATGCCCTCCACGAGTCCGGCGTGCAGCACCTCGAGGGTGGCCTCGATCAGGAGCTTCTCCATGAACGGATCGCCGACCTGAACGCTGGGTCGCTTCGTCGGGCCGCCTTCGGCGAACGTCTCCGACGCGAGGACCGAGACTCCGCCGATCCCGTCGCCGCCGGTGCGGGCGCCGTACAGGACGACGAGGTTGCCCACGCCCTTGGCGCTGGCGAGGTGGATGTCCTCGTGCCGCATCGCCCCCACGCACAGTGCGTTGACCAGCGGGTTGCCGAGGTACGTCGGGTCGAACACGACCTCGCCACCGATGTTGGGCAGGCCCAGGCAGTTCCCGTAGCCGCCGACTCCGGCCACGATGCCGGGCATCACGCGCCGGGTGTCGGGGGCGTCCAGCGGTCCGAACCGAAGCGGATCCATCACGGCCAGCGGGCGCGCGCCCATGGACAGGATGTCGCGGACGATGCCGCCGACTCCGGTGGCGGCACCCTGGTACGGCTCCACGTAGGACGGGTGGTTGTGGCTCTCGACCTTGAACGTCACGGCCCAGCCGTCGCCGATGTCGACGACGCCAGCGTTCTCGCCGATGCCGACGAGCAGCACATCGGTGTCCGGCTTCTTCTCCCCGAACTGGCGCAGGTGCACCTTGCTCGACTTGTAGGAGCAGTGCTCGCTCCACATCACGGAGTACATCGCGAGCTCGGAACTGGTCGGGCGACGTCCGAGGATGTCCACGATCCGCTGGTACTCGTCGGCCTTGAGCCCCAGTTCGGCGTAGGGCTGCGGGTGGTCGGGATCCGCGCTGGCGTGGGTGACGGTGTCGATCATGAGGTGGCCACCAGGGAGTTCAGCAGCGAGGTGAAGAAGGGCAGGCCGTCGATGCCCGGACCGGTCAGCTCCTCGACCGCATGCTCGGGGTGCGGCATCAGCCCCACGACGTTCCCGCGCTCGTTTCGAATGCCGGCGATGTCTCGTCGGCTGCCGTTCGGATTGACCTCGAGGTAGCGGGCAATCACCCGGCCCTCGCCCTCGAGCATGTCGAGCGTCGCCTCGTCGGCTACATATCCACCCTCGCCGTTCTTCAGGGGGATGACGATCTCCTGGCCCGACTCGAAGTCGCGGGTCCACGTCGAGGTGGCGTCCTCGATGCGCAGGCGCTGGTCGCGGCAGATGAAGTGCAGGCTGTCGTTGCGGGTCAGGGCGCCCGGCAGCAGGTGCGACTCGCACAGGATCTGGAAGCCGTTGCAGATGCCGAGCACGGGCAACCCGCCGTTGGCGGCATCGACGAGGGCGCGCATGACCGGGGCGAAGCGGGCGATCGCACCGCAGCGCAGGTAGTCGCCGTAGGAGAACCCGCCCGGCAGGACGACGGCATCGACCGACTGCAGGTCGTCGTCGCCGTGCCACAGGGCGACCGGCTCCCCGCCGGCGATGCGGATGGCCCGGGCCGCGTCGCGGTCGTCCAGCGAGCCGGGGAACGTGACGACACCGACTCGGGTCACGAGGCGTCCTGGACGTCGGCTCCGTCGGCGAGGACCCGCATCCGGTAGTCCTCGATCACCGGGTTGCTGAGGAGCTCCTCGGCCAGGGTGTGCATCAGGGCCAGTCGCTCTCCCTCGAGGTCACCCTCGACGTCGATGACGAACTGCTTGCCCTGTCGAACGTCGGCGACGCCGCTGAGGCCCAGTCGGCCCAGCGCCCCCTGGACGGCGCGACCCTGCGGGTCGAGGATCTCGGGCTTGAGCATGACGTCGACAACGACGCGGGCCACGGGCGCTCCTGGGAATCGATGGTGACGGACCGGCGCGGGGAAGTACCGCCACCCTATCGCTCGCCCTCGGACCGCCCAGTAGCGTCCGCCCTGTGGGCAGCCGTCGGTACGACTTCGTCTGGGGGACGGTGCTGCGCAGCACCACGAGGCTGCACAAGGTGCTCGACCGCGTCAGCGGCGGACGGCTCGGACGGCACTTCCCTGGTGGCCAGCAGGTCGTCTGGATCACCACGCTGGGGCGCAAGTCCGGGCAGTGGCGCCGAACGCCGCTGCTGGCGGTCCACGAGGACGGCGACCCGGCCAAGCCATGGCTGGTCACGGGCTCCAATGCCGGCCAGGCAACCGTGCCCGGCTGGGTCTTCAACGTCCGCGAGCACCCTGAGGGCACCCTGGAGGTCGAAGGGGTGTCGACACCCGCCCGCTTCGAGGAGGCCACCGGCGAGGACCGGGCACGGCTGTACGCCCAGCTGGTGAAGATCTGGTCGGCCTACGCGACGTACGAGGAGAACGCCGGTCGGGAGATCCCGGTCTTCCGCGTCTCCCCCCTTCGTTGAGCCGCCGTCCCTTTCGTTGAGTGGGCGCTCGTGCACCGCAGGGGCCTACTCAGTCAGTGCGCCAGCGACCAATCAACGAGATGCGGGGTGGGCCTGCCAGGCGGACCACGCGGACGCGACCATGTCTCGAAGGTCGCGGGTCGCCGTCCAGCCGAGCTCCGCGGTGATGCGTTCCGTGGCGGCGAACGTCGCCGGCGGGTCCCCGGGCCGACGGCCGACCACCTCCGGGTCGATGTCGCGGCCGAGGACCGCGGAGATCTCGTCCATGACCTCGCGGACCGAGGACCCTTCGCCCCGGCCCACGTTGAGCACGTCCGACCGATCGCCCTCCTCGCACCGCCCGGCCGCCGCGACGTGGGCGTCGGCCAGATCCTGGACGTGGATGTAGTCGCGGATGCAGGTGCCGTCAGGCGTCGGGTAGTCGTCGCCGAAGATCCGCGGCCGGCGCCCCTCGGCCAGCGCACTGAAGACCATGGGCACCAGGTTGTTCACGCTGTTGTCCCCGAGTTCGTCCGAGCCGGCACCCGCCACATTGAAGTAGCGCAGGGCCGCCCACGACAGGCCCCATGCCACCCCTGCGTCACGGGACATCCACTCGCCGACCACCTTGGTCTCGCCGTACGGGGACTCCGGCCGCAGCGGCGCGTCCTCGGCCACCGGATTGGCGTCCGGCGTCCCGTACACGGCTGCCGACGAGGAGTAGACCAGCCGCCTGACCCCCGTGCCCTCCATCGCCTCGAGCACCGCCAGGAACCCGACGACGTTCTCGCGGTAGTAGAAGAGCGGCAGGTCGACGGACTCGCCCGCCGCCTTCTTGGCGGCCAGATGAACCACGCCATCGATCTGGTGCCCGCGCAGTGCGTGAGCGAGGGCGGCGGAATCGCTGACATCCGCCTCGACGACAGGCACCCCGTCCGGCACCCGTCGTCGCAGGCCCGCCGAGAAGTCGTCGTACACGACGACCTCGCGACCGCTCTCCAGCAGCGACCGGACGACATGAGCCCCGATGTAGCCGGCCCCGCCGGTCACCAGCCACCTCGTCATGCGAACGTCTCTCCCGTCAGTCGTTCGTAGGCCTCGATGTACTTCGCCCGGGTCTGCTCGACCACCCGCTCGGGCAACGGTGGCGGTGGCATGTCCGAGTGCCGGTCCCAGCCGGATTCCGGGGACGTCAGCCAGTCTCGGACGAACTGCTTGTCGAACGACGGCTGCGGACCACCCGGAGCCCACATCGCCAGGTCCCAGTAGCGGGACGAGTCGGGGGTCAGCACCTCGTCGGCGAGGACGATGCGACCGGCGTTCTTGCCGGACTTCGCGATCCCGAACTCGAACTTCGTGTCGGCGAGGATGAGCCCGCGCGATCGCGCGAACTCCAGTGCCCGCAGGTAGATGTCCAGTGACATGCGCTTGAGCTCCTGCGCCTCCTCCTGCCCGAGCATGACGATCACCTCGTCGTAGGTGATGTTCTCGTCGTGCTCGCCGAGGGTCGCCTTCGTGGCGGGGGTGAAGAGCGCCTTGGGGAGTTCCGACCCGTCCTTGAGCCCGGGCGGGAGGCCGTTGCCGCAGATGGACCCCTTGGACAGGTAGTCCGCGAGGCCCGAGCCCGTCAGGTAGCCGCGGACCACGCACTCGACCGGCAGCATCTCGAGGCGCTCGCAGACCATCGCCCGACCCGCGACGGCCTTGGGGATCTTGCCGGAGGCGACGTGGTTCGGGACGACGCCCTCGAGCTGCTTGAACCACCAGCGCGACAGCGCGGTGAGGATGCGTCCCTTGTCGGGGATCTCGGTGGGCAGCACCCAGTCGTAGGCCGAGATCCGGTCGCTGGCGACGAACAGCAGCTTGTCGTCCGGCGTCCGGTAGAGGTCGCGCACCTTGCCGGAGTAGACGTGCTCGTACTCCGGCGGCAGGCCGTACTCCGGTGCGTCCCCCGCGGGGATCAGGTCGCTCACAGGCTCCACGGTCCGCCCTCCGGGACTCGCTGCGCTCATTCCTCGGCTCGTCACAGAATCTCCCGGTCTGTACGCCGCCGCGTCCGGGAACCGATCCACGACGGCCTCCACGCGGTCGGCCACGGTCCGCACCTGGCTCGCCGCCGCGCCGGTGAAGGACAGGGGCTCGGCGATCAGCGCGAGGAGCTCCCCTTCCGTCAGGCCGAGGCGTTCGTCCGCGGCCAGCCGCGTGATCAGGTCGTTGTCGCCCTGGGCGTCCTCGCGCATGGCCAATGCCACGGCCACGGCATGCTCCTTGATCGCCTCGTGCGCGGTCTCCCTACCGACGCCCTTGCGCACCGAGGCCATCAGCACCTTGGTCGTCGAGAGGAAGGGCAGGTACCGCTCCAGCTCGCGGTCGATGACGGCCGGGAAGGCACCGAAGTCGTCGAGCACCGTCAGGAAGGTCTCGAAGAGCCCGTCGATCGCGAAGAACGCATCAGGCAGGGCAACCCGCCGGACGACCGAGCAGGAGACGTCGCCCTCGTTCCACTGCGAGCCGGACAGTTCCGCCACCATGGTCAGGTAGCCGCGCAGCAGGACGGCGAAGCCATTGACGCGCTCGCACGACCGGGAGTTCATCTTGTGCGGCATCGCGGAGGAGCCGACCTGGCCCGGACGGAAGCCCTCGGTGACCAGGTCGTGGCCGGCCATCAGCCGGATCGTCGTCGCCAGGCTCGAGGGTCCGGCCGCCACCTGCGCGAGCGCGGCGACCACGTCGAGGTCGAGGGACCGCGGGTAGACCTGGCCCACGCTGGCCAGGACGTGGCTGAAGCCGAGGTGGGCGGCGACGGCGGTCTCGAGCTGGTCGAGCTTCTCCTCGTCTCCGCCCATCAGGTCGAGCATGTCCTGGGCCGTGCCGACCGGACCCTTGATTCCGCGCAGGGGATACCGCTCGATGAGCTCCTCCATGCGGGCGAACGCCACCAGCAGCTCGTCGGCCGCCGAGGCGAACCGCTTGCCGAGGGTCGTCGTCTGCGCCGGCACGTTGTGCGATCGGCCGGTGAGCGCGGTGTCGGAGTAGGCGACGGCGAGGCCGGCAAGCCGATCGAGTGCGGCCACGCACTTGTCCCGGATGATCAGCAGGCCGTCACGCACCTGGAGCTGCTCGACGTTCTCCGTCAGGTCGCGCGACGTCATGCCGACGTGGACGTACTCGTGGCCGGCGAGGGCATTGAACTCCTCGATCCGGGCCTTCACGTCGTGCTTCGTCACCCGCTCGCGCTCGGCGATGGACGCCAGGTCGACGTCGTCGATGACTCCGCGGTAGTCCTCCAGCGCCGCCGCCGGGATGTCGAGGCCCAGCGACACCTGGGCCGACGCGACGGCCAGCCAGAGCCGACGCTCCATGACGATCTTGGCCTCGGGCGACCACACGCCCGTCATCGCGGCCGACGCATACCGGCCCGCCAGCACATTGGGGATGCTCGGCGCGGACGTCACGGCGTCATCCTTCCACCGCCGCGCGGGCGGCGATGTCGCGCCGGTGATGGGAGCCTTCGAGCCTGATCAGGTCGACGGCCGCGTAGGCACGCTCCCGAGCGCGCACGAGCGTGTCGGCGTGCGCGGTGACCGACAGGACCCGACCGCCGGACGAGGCGAGGTCGCCATCGGCAGTCACCGTCGTGCCCGCGTGGAACACGTCCACTCCCGCCTGCTCCGCCGCGTCCGCGAGACCGGAGATGACGTCGCCGGTGCGGGGCGCGGACGGGTAGCCCTCCGCCGCGATCACCACGGTGACCGCATACCCGGGCTCCCACACGAGCGGCGGCACCTCCGCCAGCCGTCCGGTCGCTGCGGCGAGCAGGAGCTGGCCCAGCGGTGAGCGCAGATTGGCGAGGACGACCTGAGTCTCCGGGTCACCGAAGCGTGCGTTGAACTCGATGACCCGAACGCCCCGCGACGTCATCGCCAGGCCCGCGTACAGGAGCCCGGCGAACGGGGTGCCGCGATGCCTCATGACGTCGACGACCGGCTGCAGGACCCGCTCGGTGACGTCGGCGACAAGGTTCACCGGAGCCCACGGCAGCGGGGAGTAGGCACCCATCCCACCGGTGTTGGGGCCGGCGTCCCCCTCACCCACGCGCTTGAAGTCCTGAGCCGGCTGCAGGGGAACCACGGTGGTGCCGTCGGTGACCGCGAACAAGGAGACCTCGGGCCCGTCCAGGAACTCCTCGATCACGACCTGGGCGTCGTTGTCGTGGGTGAAGCAGGTGCGGGCGTGCGCGACCGCCTCGGCGCGGTCCGCCGTCACCACGACGCCCTTGCCGGCCGCGAGACCGTCGTCCTTGACGACGTACGGCGGCCCGAACTGGTCGAGGGCGACCTCGACCTCGTCGACCGTCGTGCACACGTGGGCCATCGCCGTCGGGACTCCGGCCTCGGCCATGACCTGCTTGGCGAATGCCTTGCTGCCCTCGAGCTGGGCCGCCTCGGCGCTCGGCCCGAAGCACGCGATGCCCCGGGCTCGCACGGCGTCTGCGGCGCCCGCGACCAGGGGAACCTCGGGCCCGATGACGACCAGATCCGCCTCGATCGCCTCGGCCAGGTCGGCCACCGCCGCAGGGTCCGACACCTCGACCGGCCGGGTGGCGACGACCTGGCCCATCCCGGCGTTGCCCGGGGCGACCACCACGTCGGCGACGGATTCGTCGGCCAACAGGGCCGTGATGATGGCGTGCTCGCGGGCACCGGAACCGATGACGAGGACCTTCACGCCTCAACCCTATTGATGCCTCGTCACTCGTGGCGGGTTCAGGGGCGCCTGAGCCGACCACGAGTGACGAGGCATCGCCGGCCGGGGGTGGGCTAGCCGGTGTAGTACTCGGCCACCGTCGCGAAGGCCTCGTCCAGGATCGCCAGACCCTCCTTGGCCTCGGCCTCGGTGATCGTGCACGGAGGCACCACGTGGAACCGGTTGAAGTTGGCGAACGGCAGGGCCCCGCGCTTCTTGACCTCCGCCTGCAAGGTGACCATGGCCGGCGACGTGCCGCCGTAGGGGGCCAGCGGCTCGCGGGTCTCGCGGTTCGACACCAGGTCGAGGGCCCAGAACACGCCGAGGCCGCGCACCTCGCCGATCACCGGATGCCGCTCGGCCAGCTCGCGCAGGCCCGGGCCGAGGACGTTCTCGCCGATGGACGCGGCGTTCTCGACGATCCCCTCCTCCTTCATGGCGTCGATCGACCCGACGATGGACGCCGCGGCCAGCGGATGGCCGGAGTAGGTCAGGCCGCCCGGGAAGACCCGATCGTCGAAGGTCGCGGCGATCGGGTCGGAGATGATGACGCCGCCAACCGGCACGTAGCCGGAGTTCGAGCCCTTGGCGAAGGTGATCAGGTCGGGCGTGACGTTGAAGTGCTCGAAGGCGAACCACTTCCCGGTTCGGCCGAATCCCGCCATGACCTCGTCTGCGATGAAGATGATGCCGTTCGCCTCGCACAGTGCCTGCACGCCCTCGAGGTAGCCCGGCGGCGGAATCAGCACGCCCGCCGTGCCCACCACGGACTCGATCAGGACGGCCGCGATCGTCCCGGGCCCTTCGAACGCGATCACCTGCGCCAGGTGCTCGAGCGCCCGCTGCGTCTCCTCCTCCGGGCTCGTCGACCAGAAGCTCGAGCGGTACGGGTACGGACCGAAGAAGTGGACGACGTGGTCGGCGTACTCGTTCGGCCAGCGCCGCGGATCTCCCGTCGCCTGGATCGACGTTCCCGTGTTGCCGTGGTACGAGCGGTAGAAGGCGAGCACCTTGTCACGCCCCGTGTGCAGGCGAGCCATGCGCACCGCGTTCTCGTTGGCGTCGGCCCCGCCGTTGGTGAAGAACACCTTGTTCATGCCGTCGGGGGCCAGGTCGACGATCCGCTTCGCCGCCTCGCCTCGCACGTCGTTCGCGTGCTGAGGGGCGATCGTGGCCATCTTCGCGGCCTGGTCCTGGATCGCCTTGACGACCTTGGGGTGCTGGTGGCCGATGTTGACGTTGACGAGCTGAGAGGAGAGGTCGAGGTAGCGGTTGCCGTCGTAGTCCCAGACGTAGCAGCCCTCGGCGGCGGCGATGTTCATCGGGTTCAGGGCCCCCTGCGCACTCCACGAGTGAAAGACGTGGGCGCGGTCGAGCGCGTGGACGCGCTGGCCCTCGGCGGGATCGGGAGTGAACGACATGGGGGCTCCTCTGGTCGTCAGGGGTATCTCGAGCGTACGTGCTCCTGCGTCGGCAGGGTAAGGGTCCGGGAATGTTCACGACGATTCGGGCGTTCGACCACCCGGCTCAACTCCGCAGAGTTGGGCGCTTTCCGCCCCAGACTGCGGAATTGGTCCGCTTTGGCTACCACTGGCAGCGGGCGGCAGTGCGTGCCGGGAGCCGTCCGCGTGGGGTGCGGCTCAGCGAGGCGGTGCGAATCGCCAGTTCGAGACGGGTTCCGATCGGCGTCACCGGAGAAGGTCGGCGTTCCCCAGGTGAAGCTCTCGGCGACGTCGGGGGAGATCCCCAACTCCAAGACCAACTGCGCCTGCCACTCCTTGATCTCGGCCGGCGTCTCCAACTCAATGAATCCCATCGGCTGGAAGTGGAGGATCGCTGGAACGCGACCCTTCTTCTTCTTCACCCAGTCCTTGTAGGGGACAACCTTCATTGCGAACTCCGATCAGTCGTGACTCTGATGTCGGACATTAGTGACGCATACTAGGACAGATCGGGCCATAGGGGAAGGGCGCTCCGAGGTCTCCCTGGTACTCAAACTCGCAGGGGACGATCAGAGCCAGGCGGGCCAACAGTCCATCCCGGACAGCGGGCCATTCCTCGGCCGTCACCGAGAACACCACGGTGTCGCGCACCGAGCCGTCCTGGCGTCGCTGGTACCGGCGCAGCACGCCCTCGTATGTCGCCCCCAACCGCGCGATCGCCTGCTGACTGCGCGCGTTGCGGATGTCCGTCTTGAGCTGCACCCGGCCGAAGCCGTGGTCGAAGGCCCACGACATCAGCAGGTACTTGCAGGCCGGGTTCACCTCCGTCGCCCAGGCCTCGGGTCCGTACACGGTGAAGCCGATCTCGAGACGGGCATCGACGGGCGAGACCTCGAGGAACGACGTGGTCCCGACGACGACACCGTCGCGCTCGACGATCCACATCCAGCGGCCATTGCCGGTGGCGTCGACGATCGACTGCGCGACGTCATCCGCCGACGCGGGGACGTCCGCGCACATGCGCCCAGCAGGCCTCGTGGTCCAGGGCCGCGAACAGCGCGGCAGCGTCGTCTGGTCGTGCCAGCCGAAGCGTGACTCCCGCGGCGGTCAGGACGGTCGCCGGATCGATCGGCCACTGCGCCGTCGCCCACGGGGCGTCGCCCGGTCGGGGGTCGACGCGCGGAACGAAGCGAGGGCTCTCCATGCGGCGCACGAAGTGCACGTACTCCTCGTCGCGGGACTCGATCTCGAAGCCGATCCGCTCATGGAAGGCGATGGATGCGGTGTTCTCCGGCGACGTCACGCACCGAACGCTGCTGACACCTCGGGCGGACATCCGCGCCGCGAACTCGTCGTGCAGCAAGCGGCCCAGGCCGGTACCGCGGTGTCGCGGCGCCACAGCGAGGAAGTGCACGTAGGCACGGGTTGTGTCGTCCGCGGACGGGAAGCCGACGAGGAAGCCGGCCAACTCGCTCGTCATCGTCCTCAGCGATCAGGCTCGTCGAGGCGAAGTTCTCGAAGAACAGCGGCTGCAGCAGAGCCGTGAGGTCACGCCCGTCCCACCACTCGACGAGTACGCCGCGAACGCGGTCGAGGTCGTCCCTCGTCGCATCCCGCAGGATCATGAGAGCAGATCGTGGATCGCGATCGTCTCGTCTCGGTCCTGCCCCACCCCGATCGCGCTGATCCGCGTACCGGAGATCTCCTCGAGATACTCCACGTACGACCGCGCATTGGGCGGGAGGTCAGCGAGCGAGCGCGCTCCCGAGATGTCCTCGGTCCATCCGGGCAGGTACTCGTACACCGGCTTGGCGTGATGGAAGTCGGTCTGCGTCATCGGGACCTCGTCGACGCGTTCCCCGTCAACCTCGTAGGCGACGCACACCGGGATGCGCTCCCAGCCGGTCAGCACGTCGAGCTTGGTCAGGAAGATGTCGGTGAGGCCGTTGACGCGGGTGGCGAATCGCGCGATGGGCGCGTCGAACCAGCCACAGCGACGAGCACGCCCGGTGGTGACGCCGCGCTCTCCCCCGATGACCCGCAAGCGCTCGCCGTCCTCGTCGAACAGCTCGGTCGGGAACGGACCGGATCCGACGCGAGTGGTGTACGCCTTGAGGATGCCGACCACGCCGGTGATGCGGGTCGGGCCGATGCCGCTGCCGGTCGACGCCCCGCCGGCGGTCGGGTTGCTCGAGGTCACGAACGGGTAGGTGCCGTGGTCGACGTCCAGGAGCGTCCCCTGCCCGCCCTCGAGCAGCACGACCTTGTCCTCGTCGAGGGCCTGGTTCAGCAGCAGGGCGGTGTCGGCGACGTATGGGCGCAGCACGTCGGCGTACTCGAGCAGCTGCTCGGAGATCGCGTCCACGTCGAGCGCCCGGCGGTTGAACACCTTCACCAGGACCTGGTTCTTGCCCTCGAGCGCACTCTCGACCTTCTGGTGCAGGATCGACGGGTCGAAGAGGTCCTGGACGCGGATGCCGATGCGCGCGATCTTGTCGCTGTAGGTCGGCCCGATGCCGCGCCCCGTCGTGCCGAGTTTCGCCTTGCCGAGGAAGCGCTCGGTGACCTTGTCGAAGGTGACGTGGTACGGGGTGATGAGGTGCGCGTTCGCACTGATGACCAGACGGGACGTGTCGATGCCCCGCTCGTTCAGGCCGGCCATCTCCTCGAGGAGGACGGCGGGGTCGACCACGACGCCGTTGCCGATGACCGGCACGACCGACGGGGTCAGGATGCCGCTGGGCAGCAGGTGCAGGGCGAACTTGCGGTCCCCGATCACGACCGTGTGGCCGGCGTTGTTTCCGCCCTGGTAGCGAACGACGTAGTCGACGCGACCACCGAGGAGGTCGGTCGCCTTCCCCTTGCCTTCGTCGCCCCACTGGGCACCGACGAGCACGATTGCTGGCACGGGGGGAAACCCTACCTTCAGCCCGCCGCGCTCAGCCCCTCGGCCAGCGCCGCCCCGAGCCGACGGCCCGAGAGCCAGGCCGCCTCGACGCGGGGGCCGTCCGACCAGGCGTCCCCGGCCAGCCCCAGCGGCAAGGACTCGTGCAGCCAGAACGGGTCCGCGCTCCCGACCAGCGGCTTGGCATAGGTCCAGCGATGGGTGTCGACCCACTCGGGGTAGGCGTCGATACCGAGCACCCGCTGGAGAGTCGCGATCGCCAACGGCGCGACCGATGCCGGATCGTCGAGATGCCGCGCCGCCAGCACGGGATTGACGTGGGCGACGAGGACCGGCGCGCCGTCGCCACGGCGGCGGCCATCGTCGGCAATCCAGGTCAGCACGGGGTCGTCGTTGACGAAGACGCCGTCCAGCTCGATCCAGGTGGACCGCTCGAAGACGCACGTGACGGCGATGACCGGCTCCCAGACGACGGGGGACGGTGGCGCGTCGGCGAAGACCCGAACGGCCTGCGGAGCGGGCATGCACAGAGCGACGGCGTCGGATGCCTGTCCGTCGACGGCGACCGTCGTCGCGCCGTGCGACACGACCTCGCTGACCTCGTGCTCGCGTTGCACGGTCACGTCGGTCAGCTCGTCGGCCAACGCCTCCACGACGCTGCGCAGCCCTGCTCCGGAGGCGTAGCGCATCGGCCCGGTCGTCACTCCCTCGATGCCGCGCGGCCCTGCCACGTGGAATGACGTCGTCCACGGCCGCACCACCCCCTGGGCGATCAGGCGGTCAACCGCGTCGATGAAGTCCGGGTCGGACGCGGTGAAGTACGAGGCGCCGATATCCGTTGCCCGCCCGTCGAATCGAGTGCCGGAGCCGCGCAGCGTGCGCGACGCCATGCGTCCCCCAAGTCGGCGGCTCCGTTCGATCAGACGGACGCGGGCACCCGACCCTGCGAGGGCGGCCGCGCACGCCACCCCGCTGATTCCGCCTCCGATGACGGCTGCGCTGGGCACGCCTAGTCGCGCGGCACGGACGGGTCGCAGTCGTCGATGAAGACGCCGATCCGATCGACCTCGTCGGTCTCGCCGATGGCTCCGGCCGCCCGGCCCAGCGAGCGGAGGCACCGAAGGAACCCCTGGTTCGGCTCGTGGTTCCACGGCACCGGACCGTGGCCCTTCCAGCCGTTGCGACGCAGCGCGTCCAGGCCGCGGTGGTAGCCGACGCGGGCGAAGGCGTAGGACTCCACTACCCGCCCGTCGGCCCACGCCTGGTCCGACAGCACCGCCCACGCCAGCGAACTCGTGGGGTGGGCGCGCACGACCGCGTCCGGATCGGCTCCGGCGGCCAGTTCGGCGCTGGCCGGATCGTCGGGGAGCTCGGTCGGCGGTGGGCCCTCGAAGAGGTTCTGTCCAATGGTCATGCGTGAAGCCTCCCACCCCTTTCGCGGGCACGCACTCCCCCCGGGCTACCGCCAGACGTGGGACAAGCGGACAGGTCCGGGCCGTGGCGGCCCGGACCTGTCTACTTGTCCCGCTTTGCGGGAGAAACGGCTAGGACATCTTGGTGCCGGCGGAGCGGAGATCCTGGCAGCCCAGGACGACGCGGGCAGCCATGCCCGCCTCGGCCAGCTTGCCCCACGCCCGCGGGTCGTACATCTTCTTGTTGCCGACCTCGCCGTCGATCTTCAGGACGCCGTCGTAGTTCTTGAACATGTGGTCGGCGACCGGGCGGGTGAACGCGTACTGCGTGTCGGTGTCGATGTTCATCTTCACGACGCCGTAGTCGAGGGCCTCGCGGATCTCGCTGAGCAGCGAGCCCGAGCCACCGTGGAAGACGAGGTCGAACGGCTTGTTCTTGCCGTACTTCTCGCCCACGGCCGTCTGGATCTCGTCGAGGACCTTGGGGGTGAGCACGACGTTGCCCGGCTTGTAGACACCGTGCACGTTGCCGAAGGTCGCGGCGACCATGTAGCGACCGCGCTCACCGAGGCCGAGCGCCTCGGCGGTCGCCAGTCCGTCCTCGATCGTCGAGAACAGCTTGGCGTCGTGGGACGCCTCGATGCCGTCCTCCTCGCCGCCGACGACGCCGATCTCGATCTCGAGGATCGTGTGCGCCTTGACCGACTCGTCGAGCATGCGCTGGGAGATCTCCATGTTCTCCTTCAGCGGCACCGCGGACCCGTCCCACATGTGTGACTGGAAGAGCGGCTCGAGGCCCTTGGCGACGCGCTCCTGCGAGATCTTCAGCAGGGGCTCCATGTAGCCGGGCAGCTTGTCCTTCGGGCAGTGGTCGGTGTGCAGCGCGATGTTGACGTCGTAGTGCGCGGCGATCGAGTGCGCGAACTCGGCGAGCGCCACGGCGCCGGCCACCATGCTCTTGACGGCCTGGCCGGACGCGAACTCCGCGCCGCCCCACGACACCTGCACGATGCCGTCGCTCTCGGCCTCGGCGAAGCCGCGGATCGCGGCGACGATGGTCTGGGATGAGGTGCAGTTGATCGCCGGGTAGGCGAAGTTGCCGGCCTTGGCTCGATCGAGCATCTCGGCGTAGACCTCGGGGGAGGCAATGGGCATCGGGGACTCCTGCGCTAGCGGGTGGATGTAAGCGGTGACATCCTTTCAGAACTCGAGCGTCGTGTCACCGTCAGGAGACCGGTTCCGACCAAGGGGCGGAGGTGGACCGCAGACCGCGCACCGACGAGGAGAGCAGGGAGGCCAGGATCGCGACGACTGCGACGCCCGCCGCGATCAGGAAGCCGGCCTGCAGCCCGATCGTCGCGATCAGCGGGCCGGCGAGCGCCAGGCCGATCGGACCGAACATGAGCGATCCCATCGCGTCGTAGGCGCTGACGCGGGAGAGGGACTCGCGCGGAACGTGCGTCTGCAGTGCGGTGAACCACAGCACCATGAACAGCTCGATGGCGATGCCCCACGCGAAGGCCCCCGCCGCGACCACCGGCAGCGGCAGCGCGAAGGCGAGGCACACCAGCCAGGCGGGCAGCGCCAGGCTGATGAGCATCCCGAACATGATCGGTCGCTGCACCCTGATCCGTGACCCGGTGACGGCGCCGACCAGGAGGCCCGCCGACATGCAGGCGAGGACGAGAGCCCACCCGGCCGGGCCGCCGTACTCCTGCAGGGCCAGGACCGGGCCCATGACCTCCTCGGCCCCGCGCAGCACCATGACGATGAAGCTGAACGACAAGGTGACGACCCACACCCACGTGAACGACGTGAAGACCCGCCAGCCGTGCACGAGATCGCCCAGCATGGACTCCCCGGAATCGTGCGCCGTCGACACGCGACGGAACGTCAGGACGAGCAGGCCGGCCACCAGGAACGTCGTAGCGTCGATGGCGATCGCGACCCCGGACCCGAAGGCCGCGACGAGGAGGCCGCCGATCGCGTTGCCCGCGATGAGACCCCCGTTCGATGCGACGCTGATGTAGGCGTTCGCCGACTGGAGCTGCTCGTCGTCACCCATCACGTCGGGGACCAGACCGCTCATGGCCGGCCACCACAGGCCGTTGAGGATGCCCATGATGAACGACAGGCCCGCCAGCAGCGGGATCGTCGCGGTGCCGGTGATGAACAGGGCCGCCATCGTGAAGACGAACGCGCTCAGCACGATGTCGGTGACCGCGATGACCCGCGCCCGCCCCAGGCGATCGGCCACCACGCCGCCGATCGGCAGCATCACCACGAGCGGGACGGCTTGCGCGGCGAGCACGATGCTCAACGAGGTCGGCGTCGCCCCGGGGAGATCCAGCACCCCGAACGCCAGCGCGATCGGCATGATGCCGTTCCCGATGTTGCTGATGGTGCGGGCCCCGAGCAGCTTGCGGTAGTGCGCATTCCCCCACAGCGCGCGGTCCGCGCTCACCCCGTCACATGGCCGGGGGACTGGCCGAAGGCATGCTGACGGATCCAGGCGTGCATCGCGATCGCCGCGGCCGCTCCCGCGTTGATGGAGCGGGTCGACCCGTACTGGGCGATGGACAGCACCGACGAGCACGACTGGCGGGCCTGGGTCGTGAGTCCCTCGCCCTCCTGGCCGAACACGAGCACGCAGGCGGCCGGCAGTGTCGCGGTCTCGAGGGGGACGGACCCGGGCAGGTTGTCGATCCCGATGAGCGGCAGTCCCTGAGCCAGCGCCCAGCCGGCGAGCTCCGCCGCGTCTGCATGATGGCGGACGTGCTGGTACCGGTCGGTGACCATCGCGCCCCTTCGGTTCCAGCGTCGCCGGCCCACCACGTGGACCTCCTTGGCCAGGAACGCGTTGGCAGTCCGGACCACCGACCCGATGTTGAAGTCGTGGGAGAAGTTCTCGATGGCGACGTGGAACGGATGCCGACGCTCATCGAGATCCGCGACGATCGCCTCGAGCCGCCAGTACCGGTAGTCGTCGACGACGTTGCGCCGGTCGCCCTGCTCGAGCAGGTCCGGATCCAGCCGCGGATCATCTGGCCACTCCCCCGTCCAGGGTCCTACCCCGACGAGAGCCGAATCGGGCGCGGAGCCGGACTCCGCATCGTCCGACGTTGGGTCACGAACCACCTGCGTGACACTAACCGCTACCGTGCCTCCGTGAGGAACACGGTGGTCAACCTCGTCCGCGGGCTGCTCATGGGCGTCGCCGAGGTCATTCCCGGGGTGAGCGGCGGCACGATCGCACTCATCGTGGGCGTCTACCGCACACTGATCGACGCGATCGCCAATGCGGTACTGGCCGTGCGGCAACTTCTCGGCCTGGCCTCGGGCAGCCCATCTGCGGCGCGGTTCGCGTCCACCCTCCGATCACTGCCCTGGTCCCTGCTCATCCCGCTGGGCATCGGGATGGGAATCGCAGTGGTGCTGGGTGCGAAGTTCATTGAGCCGCTGCTTGAGACCGATCCCATCCAGATGCGCGCGCTGTTCTTCGGCCTCGTCCTCGCGGGCATCTACGTGCCGGCGCGGATGGTTCGCTCGGCCGGCGGCGCCTGGCATGCGATCGACTACGTCGTCGCCCTTGCCGTCGCGGTCTTGATGTTCTTCGCCGTCGGCCTGCCCCAGGCCGACGTCGGCGATCCCGGCCCACTGGTGGTCTTCCTGTCGGCCGCCGTTGCCATCTGCGCCCTGGTTCTTCCCGGAGTCTCCGGCTCGTTTCTGCTCTACACCCTGGGGATGTACGAGACGACCATCGCTGCCGTCAACGACCGAAACGTGGCCTACCTCGCGGTCTTCGCTCTCGGCGCCATTGTCGGACTCGCAGTCTTCGTGACCCTTCTGAAGTGGCTGCTCGCGCATCGCACCCGGGTCACGCTGGTGGTCATCACCGGGCTCATGGTCGGATCACTACGCGCCCTCTGGCCGTGGCAAGACGACGACCGTGGACTCCTCGCGCCCACCACTGACGTGGCGTCGGCCGTTGCGCTCGCTGCCCTCGGCATGCTGATCGTCGTCGGTCTGATGATCGCCGAGCGTCGGATGGGCTTGAGCGAGGAGCAGATGGACACCGAGCTCGAGGTGTCCTAGCTCTACGCCAGCCCGAGGTCGGACAGCGAGTAGGCCGCCCGGTACTCCAGGCCGCGGTCGACGATGGCGGGGCCGGCTCCGCGGTCGACGATCACGGCCACCCCGCAGATCGACGCCCCCTCCTCGAGCAGCGCATCCACCGCCGTGAGGACCGAGCCGCCCGTCGTCGACGTGTCCTCGACGGCGAGCACTCGACGCCCGGCGACATCGGGGCCTTCGATCCGACGCTGCAGTCCATGCTGCTTCTCGCTCTTGCGCACCACGAAGGCGTCCAGCAGCTCTCCGGCCCGCGCCGCATCGTGCAGCATGGCGGTAGCGACCGGATCCGCCCCGAGGGTGAGGCCCCCGACGGCGTCGTAGGCCCAGTCGGCCGTCAGTTCGCGCATGACCGCACCGACGAGCGGCGCCGCGACCCCGTCGAGGGTCACCCGGCGCAGGTCCACGTAGTAGTCGGCCTCACGACCGCTGGACAGGATCACCTTCCCCCGGACGACCGCCTTGTCGATGATCTGGTCGCGCAGAAGGTTCCAGGCTTCACTCGGCATGGCGGCAGCCTAGGGTGTCGTCCGTGACCACCGGAACGGTGCTCGTCCTGGCAGACGTCGACCCCGTCGACGGCCCCGAGTCGTCACTGTCGGCCCGGATCTGCGCCGCCATCAACCTGATCGCTCCGGAACCGCCGCTGACCATCGTGGCCGAGCGCGAGTGGGCGCAACTACTGCCCGCCGTGGCGCTCTCCCAGCGCGTGGCACATCGTCGGGTCGCCGGCTACCTGCTCATCGATCCACTGCTACCCGCCGTCTCGGACGCCTGGCCGGACGCCCCGGTCACCGTCGCAACCGACGACCCGGAGTCCGACGCCTCAGTCCAGGGCCGGCTGCGCGGTTGGACGGTGGTCATGACGGATGCGCTGCAGGACTGGTCGCCTGACGACTAGCTCGGATCCCCCGTGCGCACCTGGCTCTGCCGCGCACCCGCTACGCGTCGCACGAGTGACCGCGGGCCGTGCCGCAGGATCGCCGAGAAGACCTTGTACTGGCGGCCCGGTACTCCGACAGGTCGATTCAGCGCGAGGTCGCGGATGGTCTGGTTCACGACGTCCGGGACCTCCAACCACATCCAGTCCGGCATTGTTGTCAGGTCGATCCCAGCCCGTTGATGGAACTCGGTGTGCACGAAGCCGGGACAGACGGCTGTCGCCCGGACGCCGGTGCCCTCGAGTCCCTGCGCCAGTCCCTCCGTGAACACCGTCACCCAGGACTTGGCCGCAGAGTAGGTGCCGCCCGGGAGGAAGCCCGCCACACTGCTCACGTTGATCACCGCGCCCCGGCCCCGCTCGACCATGCCCGGGATGGCCGCATGCGTCAGTCGCAGAACAGCCGTGACGAGGACGTCCAGCATCCGCTGCTCGTCATCGACCGTGGTCTGTCGGAACGACTGGTAGAGCCCGAATCCCGCGTTGTTCACCAGCACGGAGACCGGACGGCTCCCGTCCATGAGCCGGATCGCCAACGAGTCCACATCCTCCCGTCGGGAGAGGTCTGCGGGGAGCACCTCACAGGAGACGCCGTAGCGCCCGCCAAGCTCATCGGCGAGGGCCTGGAGTCGGTCGAGGTCCCGGGCCACAAGGATCAGGTCGAAACCCTTACGGGCGAAGGCGTCCGCGAAGCCCCGGCCGATGCCCGAGGTCGGACCGGTGATCATCGCTATCGGCATGGTGACGGTCTCCTGCGGTCGACGGGATGGACTCCCGACGGTGCGAAATGGACCCCGAGAGTGCCGTGGGCGCGATCCTCAACGTAGCGTGGTCTCGTGAGCAGAGTGCGGATGATGGCGGGGGCTCTCGCGCTGGCCCTGACCACGTCCTTCGTGCCGCCACTCTCCGCGGCCCTCGCCGCACCCACCACGCCGACCAAGCCACCGACCGGCGCACCGAGAATCATCGACGGGGATGCGGGTGATCCGGCGCAGTTCCCGTTCCTGGTGTCCCTCTTGCAGGCGGAGCGGTACGCAACGGAGGGCGCATTCCAGGCCCAGTTCTGCGGCGGCACCCTGACCACGCCGACCACCGTCGTCACCGCCGCGCACTGCGTCATCGACCAGAGGACCGGAGAGCAGACCCTCCCGACAAGCGTTCTCATCGGCGTGGGTCCCGGCCTCCGCGCCCCTGACCTCCGCGTCGTCCAGGTCGCTGCGATCACCCCCAACCCGGACTATGAGCGGCGAACCGCCGTCAACGACATCGCGGTCATCACCCTCGCCGAGCCCGTCACTGACGTGCCACTGCTGCGCCCCGTGGCCCCGGACGAAACGCAGGCAGCTCTGCCCGGGGGCACCCCCGTCCAAGTCGCCGGATGGGGAAACACGGTGACAACCGGCAAGGCGTTCCCGGATGCCTTCCGCGTGGGCAATCTCGTGGTGTTCCCCAGCGAGAGCTGCGGTGATGGCGTCGGATTCTCCTACGGCGGCTATACCTTCGACGGCTTCGACTCGGACAAGGTCGACCGACGAGTCATGCTGTGCGCCGCAGGCGTGACGACGACCGGCCGCGTGATCGACAGCTGCCAGGGCGACTCCGGCGGTCCACTGGTACTGGGGACCGGGCCTGCGGCTCGACTGGTCGGCATCGTCAGCTGGGGTGAGGACTGCGCGAGCAGCTTCCCCGGCGTCTACACCCGAGTGTCCTCCCAGTACGGCTTCCTCCAGCAGCAGGGCGCCGTCGGCTCCACCATCCCGTCCACGCCGCCCACGATCACCGTCACGCCGCGCTCGAACCAGCTCCTCATCGGCTTCACCGCTGCCGACGACGGATCGGACGTGACCGCCTTCGCGGCCGTCGTCCAGGATCCGACCACCGGGCAGGTCTGGAACTGCTTCGCCGCACCGCGGCGCGACGGCGCCCCCTCCTTCTGCACCGTCGACGGACTCACCAACGGCACGACGTACCAGGTGACCGCGATCGCCGGAGGCCCGGCCGGGAATACCGAGGTGGCCGGGCCGGTCGCCGGCACACCGATCCCGCTTCCCCTTGTCGGCCGCATCGTCAAGGCCACCCCGCTGGCGGGTGGGTCGGTCAGGTTCCTCGTCACGCCCAGCGAAGCGAACGGTGCGCCCTCGGTCACCTCACTGGTCGTGTGCACTCCGGTCGCGGGCGGGAAGTCACGTTCCGCCGTCGTCGACGGCCGACGGGCCGTCGTGAAGAATCTTCGTCCGGTGCGCCACTCCTGCGTGCTGCGAGCGGTGAGCGTCGCCGGGGCCGCGAAGTCGGCACCCGTTCGCGTCAAGGCCCGCCGCTAGAACTGCCCGGCGATCACGCCTTCTCCAGGTGCTTCCCGAGGAAGGCCAGGGTGCGTCGCATCGAGTCCGGCCATTCGCCGTACATGTAGTGCCCGGCGTTCGGATACTCCACGAACCGCACGTCGACATCGGCCTGCCGCAGGGCCGCGTAGGTCGCGCGCGCCCAGGAGACCGGGCACGTGTCGTCCTTCGTTCCGTGGAACATCAAGACCGGCTCCGTGATGCGATCCACGTAGTTCACCGCCGAGATGCCGTTCCAGAAGTCCGGGTTCGCCCTCGCAGAGCCGTACGTGCGGAGGATGGACTCGGCGCAGCGACCGATCCTCCGGATCACGCTGGAACTGGTTGAAGTTCTGCACGGCCTTCGTGCTGGTCGACGCGTAGACGACGGCGGCGTCGAACACCCCCGGGCGAGCCACGAGCGCATTGAAGGTGACACTGCCCCCCATCGACCTGCCCAGCAGCGCGATCCGGTCACCGTCGAGGTACGGCAGGTCGGATCGACGCACCGCGATCGCGGCATTGAGGACATCCTCCGCGTAGCCCAGCCGCATGCTGAGGTCGTTGTCCGGGTCGTCGGTCGACCCCGCGTGATTGCGATAGTCCACGTGGAGGGCGACGTAGCCGTTGCGGGCCAGCGCGTCCTGCTCGCGGCGGAAGCCCTGACCGCTCCAGTACGTGTCGGGGTCGATGTACCCGTGGGCGAGGACGACCACGGGGAACGGTCCCTTGCCGCGCGGCACGTTCATGATGCCCGGTGATGCGGAGCCCAGCGCCCTTGAACGAGACCGCATAGCGGCGGTACTGCGAGGTCGACGACAGCTCCCGCCGCACGCGCAGGTCGCGGCCGTCGAGCGACTTCGTCATGAGGGCCTCGAGCGACACCTCGCCGCGCTCCACGGCGTGGGCGGCCTGGACTGGCATGGCCACCAGACCCGCCAGCACGGTCACCACCGAGAGGACCACCCGCCACACGACCATGTTTCACCCTACGTCGATCGGGCCGATCCCGCGCGAGCGCAAGAGGTCGAGCGACGCGGTACGGGTCGGCTGGGTCTGCGCCTGCACGAGGAGGAACATCGCCTCCCGCACCCGCCGTTCCGCGGCACTGTCCCGAGCGCATGGCCCCGCCCGCTCGGGCGACGACGACGGCCGTCGCGGCCCGGACAGCGAGGTCCAGGGACTGCGCCCGAGCGGCAAGGCGCTCGGCGACCGGACCATCGGTGTCGGCCAGTCGGTAGGCCCGCTCCCGCACGTCGCGGCACTCGGCGACGAGCTCATCGACCAGCGCGCGCATGCCCTCGTCGGATCGCCGCTCGGCCAGTCCCATGAGTTCCGACACGGCGGCCCGCGCGAGCCCGAAGCCGGCCGGGTTCGCATCCGCGGAGCGGACCGCGTCCGCCGCAAGCCACGCGCGACGGTCCAGAACCGCGCCGATGCGGGGGTCGGGGACGTACACGCCGTCGAGGCTGACGGGGCGGGTGTGCGTTCCCGACATGGCCAGCAGCTCGAGCGGGGGTCCTGGGGCCACGCCGGGAGTCACCGCTGCGGCCGCTCCCGCCGGGAGGTAGGCGCACACGAGCAGGCCCGCGTCAGTGCCCTCGCCCTGCGCCATCACCATGACGACGTCGGCGATGTCCCAGGACGTGACCCAGTCCAGGGTCCCGTCCAGGCGCCACCCACCCGGCACTCGTGTCGCCACCGGGTTGGGGCGACCCGGCCGCCGGACGTGCGCGAAGGCCACCGCGCCGAGCAGCTCTCCGGACCGAAGACCCGGCAGCAGCTCCCGGCGCAGACCCTCCGGCGCCGCTTCGACGGTTCCCGCGGTCGACCCCTCCAGCGTGCGCATCGGGGTCTGGTGCTGCACCCAGCAGAACCAGGTGCTGGCGTCGCATCCGGCGAGCACCTCGGAGAGCTCCCGCTGGAGGGACGGCTGCGAGAGGTGTCCCGAGCAGCCCCGCCGCCGCGAGCGCATCGAGCGTCGTCCGCTGCACCCCGAACCGGTCGGCGTCGGCTGCGTTCGCGGCGACGCGCGGCGATCACGTCGTCGTGCCGGTCGCGGGAGGCCCTCGCCGCGCGGGCCGACAGGGTCGACCGAAGGGAACGTGTCGGCCGAGGATGGCGGAAGGGACTCGGTCGTGCTCACCCCCGGCACGCTACCGACCTTCCGCGCGGCAGTGGCGGCTGGGCAACCGCGCTACCGTTCGTGGATGGCTCGCCGTGAACCTCCGCTGGTTCCCCGCATGCGCGAGCACAGGACGTCGATCTTCGCGGAGATGTCCATGCTCGCCACCGAGGTGGGCGCCATCAACCTCGGCCAGGGCTTCCCCGACACCGACGGACCGGCGGAGGTCAAGGACGTCGCCCTCGCCGCCATCCGGGACGGGCTCGGCAACCAGTACCCGCCACCGCACGGCCTTCCCCTGCTGCGCGAGGCGATCGCCGCCCATCAGGAGCGCTTCTACGGACTGGCGATCGATCCCGGCACCGAGGTGGTCGTCGGCACCGGCGCCTCCGAGGTGATCCAGTCCACGCTGCTGGCGCTGGTCGATGACGGGGACGAGGTCGTCGTCTTCGAGCCATGGTTCGACATCTACGCCGCCGGCATCTCGCTGGCCCGCGGTCGCAGGGTCGGGGTGCCGATGGCCGGCGACGGCCTGCGGCCCGACCTCGACGCCCTGCGCTCCGCCGTCACCTCGCGCACGCGGCTGATCCTGCTGAACTCGCCGCACAACCCGACCGGCGTCGTGTTCACGCGCGAGGAGCTCGCGGAGATCGCCCGCATCGCGATCGAGCACGACCTGCTGGTGCTCTCCGACGAGGCCTACGAGCACCTGTGGTTCGACGATCACGCGCACGTCCCGATCGCCACCCTGCCGGGCATGTGGGAGCGAACCGTGACCGTGGGATCCGGCGGGAAGTCGTTCTCGTTCACCGGGTGGAAGGTGGGGTGGGCGACCGGGCCGGCCGACCTGATCGGCGCCGTCCGGGTCGTCCGCCAGCACCTGTCCTACGTCTCGGGCGGTCCCTTCCAGTACGCGATCGCGCACGGTCTCGGAATGCCGGACTCCTACTTCGATGGCTTCCGCGCCGACCTGGCGACGAAACGCGACCAGTTGAGCGACGGGCTCGCCGATCTCGGACTGCGCGTCATCGGCACGCAGGGCACCTACTTCGTCACCACTGATGTGCGACCCCTGGGCTACCCCGACGGACTGGCGTTCTGCCGAGAGCTCCCCGCTCGGACGAGGGTGGTCGCCATCCCACACCAGGCGTTCTGCGACGACAAGGAGATCGGCGCGCCCTACGTGCGCTGGGCCTTCTGCAAGCGACCGGAAGTGCTGGCCGACGCGCTCGACCGGCTGCAGCGGGGGCTGCGCTGATGGCCATCCTCGTCGACGACTGCATCTGGCCCTGGCGTGACCGCCTGTGGTGCCACATGGTGAGCGACACGAGCCTGGACGAACTGCACGCCTTCGCCGAGTGGATCGGTGTTCCTCGCCGAGGGTTCCAAGGAGATCACTACGACCTCCCCGAGGAGGGTCGTGCGATCGCGGTCGCCGAGGGAGCGCATCGAGGTCGACTCTCGCTCGGTCGTCAGAGCCCTGCACGCGGCAGGACTCCGTCGGCGACCGACGCTGCTCCACGGGCCACCACCAGCCCTGACGCGTCGTCCTAGACCGTCTCGAGGACCAGCTCGCTGCCGTCCGGCACCGTGCCCACGAGGACGTCGGCGCCGTCGCGGATCTCACCGGACAGGATGCCCTTGGCGAGCTTGTCTCCGACCGCGGTCTGCACCAGGCGACGCAGCGGACGCGCGCCGTAGACCGGGTCGAATCCACGGTCGACGAGCCAGGCCGTCGCGTCGTCGCTGATCCGCAGCGTGATCCGGCGGTCGTCGAGACGCTTCTGCAACTGGGCGACCTGGATGTCGGCGATCTTCGCGAGCTGCTCGCGGTCGAGCGGCTCGAACATCACCATGGCGTCAAGGCGGTTCAGGAACTCGGGGCGGAACTGCTGCCGCACGACGCCGAGCACCTGCTCGCGGCGCTCGTCGTACGGCACCGACGTGTCGATGAGGAACTGCGAGCCGCTGTTGGACGTGAGGACGAGGATCACGTTGCGGAAGTCCACCGTGCGACCCTGCCCGTCGGTGAGCCGGCCGTCGTCGAGCACCTGCAGCAGGATGTCGAACACCTCCGGGTGCGCCTTCTCCACCTCGTCGAGCAGGATGACGGAGTACGGGCGACGCCGGACGGCCTCGGTGAGCTGGCCGCCCTCCTCGTAGCCGACGTAGCCGGGAGGGGCGCCGACCAGTCGCGAGACCGAGTGCTTCTCGGAGTACTCGCTCATGTCGATGCGGACCATCGCGCGTTCCTCGTCGAACAGGAACTCTGCCAGCGCCTTCGCGAGCTCGGTCTTGCCGACGCCGGTCGGTCCGAGGAACAGGAACGAGCCGGTCGGGCGGTTGGGGTCCGCGACGCCTGCACGGGCCCGTCGGACCGCGTCACTGACCTCGCGCACGGCCTCGCGTTGCCCGACCACCCGCTTGCCCAGCTCGTCCTCCATGCGCAGCAGCTTCTGGGTCTCCCCCTCGAGCAGGCGGCCCGCCGGGATGCCCGTCCAGCTGGCCACGACCTCGGCGATGTCGTCGGCGGTGACCTCCTCCTTGACCATCGTGGAGCGCTCGTTCGTCTCGGCCGTGACGCGGGCGAGCTCCTCCTCGAAGGTCGGGATCTCGGCGTACAGGATCCGTGACGCCTGCTCGAAGTCGCCCGCGCGTTGGGCCCGCTCGGCCGTCGCCCTGAGCTCGTCGATCAGCACCTTGATCTCGCCGATCCGGTCGAGGCCCTGCTTCTCGGTGTCCCAGCGGGCCCGCAGCCCGCTCAGCTCCTCGTCCTTGTCGGCGATCTCCTGCCGGATCTTGGCCAGTCGTTCGATCGAGGCCTCGTCGGTCTCCTTCGAGACGGCCATCTCCTCCATCCGGAGGCGATCGACCTGGCGCTGGAGCACGTCGATCTCGACGGGCGAGGAGTCGATCTCCATCCGCAGCCGCGACGCGGACTCGTCCATCAGGTCAATGGCCTTGTCGGGCAGGAAGCGCGAGGTGATGTACCGGTCCGACAGGGTCGCCGCCGCGACAAGGGCGGAGTCGGCGATGACCACCTTGTGGTGCGCCTCGTACTTCTCCTTGATGCCGCGCAGGATCGAGATGGTGTCCTCGACACTGGGCTGGCTCACGAAGACCTGCTGGAACCGCCGCTCCAGGGCAGCGTCCTTCTCGATGTACTTGCGGTACTCGTCGAGCGTGGTGGCACCGATCATCCGCAGCTCACCCCGAGCCAGCAGGGGCTTGAGCATGTTGCCCGCGTCCATCGCTCCCTCGCCGCTGGCTCCTGCGCCGACGACGGTGTGCAGCTCGTCGATGAAGGTGATGATCTGGCCGTCACTGCCCTTGATCTCGTCGAGGACGGCCTTGAGCCGCTCCTCGAACTCGCCGCGGTACTTCGCGCCAGCGACCATGGCACCCATGTCGAGGGCGATGAGCGTCTTGCCCTCCAAGGACGTCGGCACATCACCCTCGACGATGCGACGGGCGAGTCCCTCGACGACCGCGGTCTTGCCCACACCGGGCTCGCCGATCAGCACGGGATTGTTCTTGGTGCGGCGGGACAGCACCTGAATCGTGCGCCGAACCTCCTCGTCTCGGCCGATGACGGGGTCGATCTTGCCCTCGCGCGCCCGCGCGGTGAGATCGACGCCGAACTTCTCCAGGGCCTGGAAGGTCTGCTCGGGGTCGGTGCTCGTCACGCGAGCGCTTCCCTTCACCTGCTCGAGCGCATCCACGAGCGCGGTCGGCGTGGCACCGACTCCGGCGAGCCGGTCGCTGACGCCCGGGCCGCCGTCCTTGGACAGCGCGATCAGCAGATGCTCGGTGCTGACGTACTCGTCGCCGCGTTCCTTCGCGATCGCCTCTGCCGCGTTCAGGACCCGGTAGGTGGCCTGACTCAGTTGCGGCGCCGCCACGCTCGACCCGGATGCTGACGGGAGTCCCGAGAGGGAGTCGCGAACAGCCGCGGTGAGGCCGGCGACGTCGACGCCGATGGCCGCGAGCAGCGCCGTGGCGATGCCCTCACCCTGCTGGAGCAGGGAGTCGAGCACGTGCAACGGCTCGACCTGCGGATTCCCATTCGCCGCCGCGATCCGCACGGCTGCGCCCAAGGCGTCCTGGCTCTTCGTGGTGAACTGGATGTCCATGTCCTTCTATCTCCCTCGGCTGGGTCGCCATACGACCAGCGCCGTCGATGTCTGCTCACGTCGGAACTCGGCGACGGTGCGCCGCAAGGTGGCCACCTCTGCCTGGAGTTCCAGCACCCGCCTGATCCCCTCGAGGGACAGGCCCTGCGCCGACAGGTCCGCGATCTCGCGCAGTCGGGCGATGTCGTTCGCCGAGTACAGCCGGTTGCGCCCGCCCACGCGCGTGGGCGTCACCAGTCCGAGCCGGTCGTACTGACGCAGCGTCTGCGGATGCAGGCTGGCCAGTTGCGCAGCCACGGAGATCGCGTAGACCGGGGCGTCGTCGGCCACGGAGAAGCCGGTCCGCTCCGCCGCGCTCGATCCCATGTCGCGGTGCTGCGGCGTCATGACGCGCTCCGACCCCCGGCCCCCTCGGCGAGGGCGAACAGGTCCTTGCGCGGGTCGTGGTCGGCGGTCTGCTCGGCGTAGGCCTGCAACGCCTCGCGTGCCTCGCCGGAGAGGTTCTGCGGCACGGTCACCTCGACGGTCGCGAGCAGGTCGCCGTTGGTCCCGTCCTTGCGACGGAGCCCCTTCCCGCGGACGCGGAAGGTGCGGCCGTTCGCCGTCCCGGCGGGCAGCCGGAGCTTCACTGATCCACCACGAGGAGTGGGGACCGACACCTCGCCGCCGAGGGTCGCCTCGGTGAAGGTGACCGGAACGGCCACCGTCACGTTGTCGCCCTTGCGGTCGAACACCGGATGGGGCGCGATCGTGACGTCGACGAGCAGGTCACCGTTCGGGCCGCCACGCTCACCGGAGCCGCCCTTGCCCTTCAGCCGGATACGGGCCCCATTGCGGACGCCGGCCGGGATGCGCGCCTGGACGGTGCGCGAGCTCAGCCCGCGACCGGAGCCATGGCACGTCGGGCACGGGTCATCGACGAACAGCCCCCGGCCGCGACAGGTCACGCAGGGGTCCGCGAAGGCGAAACCACCCGCGTTGCGCGACGTCTGGCCACTGCCTTCACACGTCGGGCACATGCGCGGGACGGTGCCGGCCTTGGCGCCGGTTCCGTGACAACTCGAGCAGGGCGCGTCCGTCGACAGCCGCAACGGCACCGTGACGCCATCCAGGGCATCGTCGAAGGAGAGCGTCAGCGAACTCTCGAGGTCCTGACCGCGTCGCGGTTGAGGGGGACGTGCCCCGCCGCCGCGGCCGCGGTTGAAGATGCCACCGAGGAAGTCACCGAAGCCTCCGGAGTCCTCACCGAAGAGGTCCTCCATGTTGACGTTTCCGCCGTACTGCTGACCCGTCCCGTAGCCACTCCCACCGGTGCCGAAGCCGCCGCCGCCGGAGCGGAAGCCTCCCCCGGCGAACAGGGACCGAGCCTCGTCGTACTCCTTGCGCTTCGCGTCGTCGGAGAGCACGTCGTACGCCTCGGAGACCTCCTTGAACCGCTCCTCGGCCGCCTTGTCACCCGGGTTCTTGTCCGGGTGAAGTTCGCGCGCGAGCTTGCGGTACTTCTTCTTGATCTCGTCGGCCGTGGCGTCCTTCGACACGCCGAGCACGGCGTAGAAGTCCTTCTCGAGCCAGTCCTTGTTCACGGTGGTTCTTCCTCGCCCAGCGTCAGTCGGAGCCGGCCACGGCGACCCGGGCCGGTCGAAGGACGCGGTCGGCGTAGCGGTAACCGGGCTGGTACACGGCCACCACGGTCGGCTCGGAAACCTCGTCCGACGCCTCGTGGGTGAGGGCCTCGTGGACGTTCGGGTCGAACGGCTCGCCGGCGCCACCGAATCGCTCGAGACCCAGGCGGGTCACGGTCGACTCGAGGGACTCGCCGACGGACTTGAACGCACCCTCGAGCTCGCCGTGCTCGCGGGCCCGGTCGATGTCGTCGAGCACGGACAGGAGCTCCCCGAGCACGCCACCGACCGCCGTCTGGCGAATCAGCTCCCGGTCGCGCTCGACGCGCTTGCGGTAGTTGGCGTACTCGGCGTGCACCCGCTGGAGGTCGGTCGTGAGCTCGGCCAGCTTGGACTCGACCTCGGTGACCTCGACGTCCACCAGGGCGGCCTCGACCGCCTCCTGGAGGAGCTCGTCGGGTGCGCCAGCCGGATTGACCGGCTGACGCACCTCGCCCGAGTCCGGGTCCACGCGACGCTTGTCCGTCACGCGGGGGCCTTCGTGCTCCTGCTCGCTCACTGCGACTCGCCCTCGTCGACGATCTCCGCGTCGACGACGTCGTCCTCGGACATGTCTGCCGCGGCATCCGCGGCCTCCTGCGAGCCGCCAGCCTCCTGGGCCGTCGCGTACATCGCGGCGCCAAGGGCCTGACTGGCCTGGGCCACCTTGTCGGTAGCCGTCCGCATGCCCGGGATGTCGTTGGCTTCGATGGCCTTCTTCAGCTCATCGAGCGGACCGTCGACGTTGGCCTTGGCGTCCGCGGGGACCTTGTCGGCGTTGTCGGCCAGGAACTTCTCGGTCTGGTACACCAGCCCCTCGGCGTTGTTGCGGACCTCGACCTCCTCGCGGCGGGTCTTGTCCTCCTCGGCGTGCTGCTCGGCCTCGCGCATCATCCGGTCGATCTCGTCCTTGTTCAGGGCGGAGCCGCCGGAGATCGTCATCGACTGCGTCTTCTGCGTCGCCATGTCCTTGGCGGACACGTGCACGATGCCGTTCGCATCGATGTCGAAGGTGACCTCGACCTGGGGGATGCCGCGCGGTGCCGGCGGCAGGCCGGTCAGCTCGAACGTTCCCAGGCGCTTGTTGTAGGCCGCCATCTCGCGCTCGCCCTGGTAGACCTGGATGAGAACGGACGGCTGGTTGTCGTCGGCGGTCGTGAAGATCTCCGAGCGCTTGGTCGGGATGGTCGTGTTGCGCTCGATGAGCCGAGTCATCACGCCGCCCTTGGTCTCGATGCCCAGCGACAGCGGGGTCACATCGAGCAGCAGGACGTCCTTGACCTCACCCTTGAGCACGCCGGCCTGCAGGGCGGCGCCGATGGCGACGACCTCGTCCGGGTTCACGCTCTTGTTGGGCTCCTTGCCCGTCTCCGCCTTCACGAGCTCGGTTACCGCGGGCATGCGGGTCGAGCCGCCGACGAGGACGACCTGGTCGATCTTGTCGAGCGAGATCCCGGCGTCCTTCATGACAGCCTGGAACGGCGCCTTGGTCCGATCGAGCAGGTCGGACGTCATGGACTCGAACTGGGCACGCGACAGGGTCTCGTCCAGGTGCAACGGGCCGTCGGCGCTGGCGGTGATGTACGGCAGGTTGATCGAGGTCTGCATCGAGCTGGACAGCTCGATCTTCGCCTTCTCCGCCGCCTCGCGCAGGCGCTGCATGGCCATCTTGTCCTTGGACAGGTCGACGCCGTGCGCGTTCTTGAAGCTCGTCACGAGCCAGTCGACGACCTTGTTGTCCCAGTCGTCGCCACCGAGGTGGTTGTCACCGCTGGTGGCCTTGACCTCGACGACGCCGTCGCCGATCTCCAGCAGGGACACGTCGAAGGTGCCGCCACCGAGGTCGAACACGAGGATCGTCTGCTCGGTGTCGCCCTTGTCCAGGCCGTACGCGAGCGCGGCTGCGGTCGGCTCGTTGATGATGCGCAGGACGTTCAGTCCCGCGATCTCGCCGGCCTCCTTGGTGGCCTGGCGCTCGGCGTCGCTGAAGTACGCGGGCACGGTGATCACCGCGTCCGTGACGTTCTCGCCCAGGTAGGCCTCGGCGTCGCGCTTGAGCTTCATGAGGGTGCGGGCACTGATCTCCTGGGCGGTGTACGCCTTGCCGTCGATGTCGACGGTCCAGTTGGTGCCCATGTGGCGCTTGACGGACCGCACCGTGCGGTCGACGTTGGTGACGGCCTGGCGCTTGGCGACCTCGCCGACCAGGACCTCACCGTTCTTGGCGAAGGCGACGACGGACGGCGTGGTCCGGGCTCCCTCGGCATTGGCAATGACGACGGGCTCGCCGCCTTCGAGAACCGAGACAACCGAATTGGTGGTGCCCAGGTCGATACCCACTGCTCGGGCCATGATGGTGGTGCTCCTTCTTCTCTTCCGGATCTCCGGGTGGACTGTGTTCGAGTCTCCTCCCCCGAGTCTGGCCACGCAACCCGAGGCTAAGACTCTTTGAGTCGAGGCGACTCATGTACAGATTCCAACGGGCGCGGGCCCTTGGTCATTCCCGAAGTCCCCCCTCATGACTGTGACCCGCGTCACATCTCGTTGAGTGGCCCGTTGTGGCTGGGCCGAGGCGGCCAGACACCACCACGACGGGCCACTCGACGCAGGGGACGTGGCGATATGTCGACGGGTGAGGCCTTGATCTCAAAGGGTGAGGCCTTGCCGGCGCTTAACCGGTGCTGAGTCCGCTCTTCACGCGGGCTCCGTACCGTGATGAGTCAAGGCGCCGCCGGCACCGAGGACGGAGCACGACGATGATGCAACGAACCGCACCCCTGAAGCACGGGACCCGGGTGGCCGCGGTGATGACGGCTACCGCGTTGATGATGACCGCCGCCGTGACCGGGCTGACGCTCGTCGAGAGCCGCACGCAGGCGACCACCATGGCGGCCGACACCGCCATCATTCCCTCAGCGACCGTCGCCGACCTCGCAGCCGCTGACATCCAGTACTCCGCTGCGGGCCTTCCGGAACTGCCCAGCCTGGCCGCGATCTCGGCCACCGCCGACGCCAGCACTCCGACCGCAGCCCAGTCCTCCGCCGTCGTTGCCCGGCCCGCCGCTCAGCCCGTGGCCCAGGTGGCGGATCAGCCCGCGGCTCAGGTCACCGAGTCGGACGATCACCAGTCTGAGTCGGGGGATCACGAGGAGCAGGACGACTGACCAGTCCCGCCGCTGACTCAAGCAGGCACAGGGCGCCCAGCCTCACGGTGCGCTGATCGGGCGCGTCTGCCGTGGCATCGATCTCGGTGATGTCGATCGAGCGCACCCGCGGGGACGTGCCGACGTGGAAGGCCACCTGACGAAGCTCGTCCGCGGACAGCCCGCCGGGGGCCGAGGCCGGGCAGCCAGGCACGACTGATCGATCGCACACATCGACGTCGAGGTCGACGTGGATCGATCCGCCACCGCCGCCCGCGATCGCCAAGGCCTCGTCCATCACGTCGGCGATCGGCCGGCGTCGCAGCGCATCGCGAGTGACGACCGTGATGCCCAGGTCCCGTGCCCGTGCGGCGTACTCGCGCGAGTTCGAGAAGTCCGCGATGCCCACCTGAACGACGCGGGCTCCCGCGAGCCCGGCCTCGATCAGCCGACGCACCGGGGAGCCGTTGCTGGTGCCGTCCCGCAGGTCGTGGTGCGCATCGAGCGTGATGAGGCCGGCGGACGCGATGCCGTCGCCCCAGACGCCGCGAGCCACGCTGAACGTGATCGAGTTGTCACCGCCCAATGCCACGAGCAGGCGTGAGCGCCTCATCAGGTCGGTGACGCGCTCCGTGACTCGCGCCTCGCCCTGTGGACCGTCGGGGTCGTCGACGTCCCCCGCATCAAGGCCGACCAGCGAGGCAACGTCGAGATCGTGTGCCCAGGAGTAGGTGGAATAGCGGGCCAGCGCTGCCCGGATCGCGGCCGGCGTCTGATTCGCCCCGGTCTGGCTGATCGACGTCCGGTGCGCCGGCACCCCGAGAACCGCGACGTCAGCGGCGCCCTCGCCCGCAGCGAGCCAGGCGCTCGCCCGCGGCCACGACGGGTCTTCCGTCATGTCACTCCCATTCGTCGAGACAGCTCATCCGCCGCGCGGGTGGCCAGGCGCGCCAGATCCGAGCGCACGTCATCGTCGGCCCTGTCGGTCCTGAACGTTAGACCGATCGATGCGACTGGGCGGCTCGAATGGTCAAGTGCGGCGACTGCCACCGACGAGTACCCGTCGACGATGAAGCCGTCCTCCTCAGCCCATCCCCGCCGCCGCTCCTCCGCCAGGATCCTCGACAGCGCGGTCGCGGTGGTCGGCCCGTGACCCGTCCGGTCGACGAAGGATTCCCTGGAGGGGAACAGCGCTCGCACCTGCGCGACCGGCAACTGCGCGAGCAGCGCTCGACCCGAGGCGGTCAGGCTCGCCGGCAGTCGCACGCCCGACATCGGCCACGACGGTGACGGGCGTTCGCGGGGCCTCGCGCAGCAGGTACAGGGTCTCGCGGCCGTGCAGGACGCCGAGGTGCGCGACCGCCGGCACCACGTCGGCGACGGCGTGCGCCAGCCGGTGCAGGAGCGGACGGCCGTATCGCTCCAGCGGCTCGTGCCGAAGGTAGGCGGCGCCGATCTCGAAGGCGCCCACGCCCAGCCCCCACCGCTCCTCCTCCGGGTAGTGCGCGACGAAGCCGGCCTCGGCCATGGCGGCGAGCAGGTGGTACATCGACGATCGTGGGACGTCGAGCTGGCGACCGAGCGCCGAGGCGGTCATGGGCGCGGGGGCCTCGGCCAGCGCGCGCAGGACGGCCAGTGCCCGAGTCGCCGCGGGGGCATTGCCGGGCATGAGCCCTCCTTGAATCTCGTATTTCAGACAGCAACCGCCGCAACCCTATTCCGCGAGCGCCCCCGCGATCGATGGAATGACCCCATGACGACGATCTCCGGCCCCCGCCCCGTCCGCGCCGCGCGCGGCACGACCCTCACCGCGCAGGGCTGGCCGCAGGAGGCCGCCCTGCGCATGCTCATGAACAACCTCGACCCCGAGGTGGCCGAGCACCCCGACGAGCTCGTCGTCTACGGCGGCACCGGCAAGGCGGCCCGCAACTGGGCCAGCTTCGACGCCATGGTGCGCACGCTGACGAACCTCAAGGGCGACGAGACGATGCTCGTGCAGTCCGGCAAGCCGGTCGGCGTCTTCCAGACGCACGAGTGGGCGCCCCGCGTGCTCCTCGCCAACTCCAACCTCGTCGGCGACTGGGCGACCTGGCCGGAGTTCCGCCGCCTCGAGCACCTCGGCCTGACGATGTACGGCCAGATGACCGCCGGCTCGTGGATCTACATCGGCACGCAGGGGATCCTGCAGGGCACGTACGAGACCTTCGCGGCCGTCGCCGCGAAGCGGTTCGGCGGCACGCTCGCGGGCACGCTCACGGTCACCGCCGGCTGCGGCGGCATGGGCGGCGCGCAGCCGCTCGCCGTCACGATGAACGAGGGCACCTGCCTGATCATCGACATCGACCCGACCCGACTTCGGCGCCGCGTCGAGAACCGCTACCTCGACGAGATCGCCGACGACCTCGACGACGCGATCGATCGCGTCGTCGCCTACAAGGAGCAGCGCAAGGCCATCTCCGTCGGCCTGGTCGGCAACGCCGCCACGATCCTTCCCGGAGCTGCTGCGTCGCGGCGTCCCCATCGACATCGTCACCGACCAGACCTCGGCGCACGACCCGCTGTTCTACATCCCGGAGGGCATCGACTTCGACGACGCGCGCGAGTACGCGGACAAGAAGCCCGAGGAGTTCACCGAGCGTGCCCAGGCCTCGATGGCCAAGCACGTCGAGGCGATGGTCGGCTTCATGGACGCCGGCGCCGAGGTGTTCGACTACGGCAACTCCATCCGCGACGAGGCCCGCAAGGGCGGGTACGGGCGGGCCTTCGCCTTCCCCGGCTTCGTCCCGGCCTACATCCGCCCGCTGTTCTGCGAGGGCAAGGGCCCGTTCCGCTGGGCCGCGCTGAGCGGCGATCCCAAGGACATCTGGCGCACCGACCAGGCGATCCTCGAGCTCTTCCCGGACAACGAGCACCTGCACCGCTGGATCACGATGGCGCAGGAGCGCGTGGACTTCCAGGGCCTGCCGGCGCGCATCTGCTGGCTCGGCTACGGCGAGCGCGACAAGGCCGGCCTCGCGTTCAACGACCTGGTGGCGCGCGGCGAGGTGAGCGCACCGATCGTCATCGGCCGCGACCACCTCGACTGCGGCTCGGTCGCCTCGCCCTACCGCGAGTCCGAGGCGATGCTCGACGGCTCCGACGCCATCGCCGACTGGCCGCTGCTCAACGCGATGATCAACATCTCGTCCGGCGCGTCGTGGGTGTCGATCCACCACGGCGGCGGCGTCGGCATCGGCCGCTCGATCCACGCCGGCCAGGTCAGCGTCGCCGACGGCACGCCGCTCGCGGCGCAGAAGCTCGCGCGCGTGCTGACGAACGACCCGGGCATGGGCGTGATCCGGCACTGCGACGCCGGCTACGACGAGGCGATCGACGTGGCACGGGAGCGGCACGTGCACGTGCCGATGCTGGACACCGAAAGTGTCTGACACCACCGCCCTGGTCAAACATCGGGTCGCTGGTCACCAACGATCCGGCACTCGGCGACGGTCCGCTGGGCGTCCTCGACGATGCCGTGGTCGTGCTCCAGGACGACCGCATCCTGTGGGTCGGGCCCGCCTCCGAGTTCGACGCGGCGGATCACGTCATCGACCTCGAGGGTCGCGCGGTCATCCCCGGCTTCGTCGACAGCCACGCACACCTGGTCTTCGCCGGCGACCGCGCGACGAGTTCGCGGCCCGCATGTCGGGGCAGCCGTACGCCGCCGGCGGGATCCGCAGCACCGTCGAGCACACCCGCGCAGCGTCCGACGACGAGCTGCGCGCGGACCGCGTGCGGACCTGTCCGACGAGCTGCACCGCAGCGGCGTGACCACCTTCGAGACGAAGTCCGGCTACGGGCTGACCGTCGCCGACGAGGCGCGATCACTGCGGCGTCGCCGCCGAGTTCACCGACGAGACCACCTACCTCGGCGCCCACGTGGTGCCGGCGGAGTTCGCCGACGACCCGGACGGCTACGTCGCGCTCGTCACCGGGGCGATGCTCGACGCCTGCGCGCCGCACGCGCGCTGGATCGACGTGTTCTGCGACCGCGGCGCCTTCGACGCCGACCAGGCGCGCGAGATCCTGCGAGCCGGAATGGCACGCGGGCTGCAGCCGCGCGTCCACGCCAACCAGCTGCAGCACGGTGACGGCATCCGGTCGCCGTCGAGGTCGGCGCGGCGTCGCGCCGACCACTGCACCTTCACGACGATGACGACCTCGCACTCCTGGCCGGCAGCGGCACCGTGGCGACCCTGCTGCCAGGCGCGGAGTTCTGCACGCGCGCGCCGTATCCCGACGCCCGCCGCATGCTGGATGCCGGCGTCACCGTCGCCCTCGCGACCGACTGCAATCCCGGTTCGAGCTACACCACGAGCATGCCGTTCTGCATCGCGGTCGCCGTCCGCGACATGCGCATGACGACCGGACGAGGCGGTGTGGTCCGCCACCGCGGGCGGAGCGCGGCCCTGCGACGCGACGACGTCGGCGGCTCGCCCCCGGTCGACGGCGCCGACCTCGTCAGCCTCAATGCACCGAGCCACATCCACCTGGCGTACCGTCCCGGCGTCGATCTCGTCGATCGCGTCTGGCGCGCGCCCCACACCCCTAGGGTCGCCTCATGAGCAGCACCGTCACCATCTCACACGACGGGCATGACCCTCGACGACGTCATCGCCGTGGCGCGCGACAACGCCCCCGTCGAGCTGTCCGACGACGTCACTCGCCGCGATGGCCACGAGCCGCGCACAGGTCGACGCGCTGGCCGCGTCGGACACCCCGGTCTACGGGATCTCGACCGGCTTCGGCGCACTCGCCAACCGGCACATCCCGGTCGACGAGTCGCGTCCAGCTGCAGCGCTCGCTCATCCGCTCGCACGCCGCGGGCATGGGCCCGGCCGTCGAGCGCGAGGTCGTCCGCGCCCTGATGCTGCTGCGGCTGAAGACCCTGGCGAGCGGCCGCACCGGAGCGCGGCCGGTCGTCGCCGAGACCATGGCGGCGCTGCTCAACGCCGGGCATCACCCCGGTCGTCCACGAGTTCGGCTCGCTCGGCTGCAGCGGCGACCTGGCGCCGCTCTCGCACTGCGCCCTCGTGCTCATGGGCGAGGGACGCGCGGTCGATCGCGACGGCGTCGAGCGACCGGTTCCCGAACTGCTCGCCGACGGCGGGCATCGAGCCCGTCGAGCTGCGCGAGAAGGAGGGCCTGGCCCTCATCAACGGCACCGACGGCATGCTCGGCATGCTCATCATGGCGATCGCCGACCTCGAGCACCTGTGCGACGTCGCCGACCTGACCGCCGCGATGAGCGTCGAGGGCCTGCTCGGCACCGACTCGGCGTTCCGCGCGGACCTGCACGTCGAGCTGCGTCCGCACCCCGGCCAGGCCGTCAGCGCCGCGAACATGCTCCGGATCCTCGCCGGCTCCGGGATCGTCGCGTCGCACAAGGACGACGACGACCGGGTCCAGGACGCCTACTCGCTGCGGTGCGCCCCGCAGGTCACCGGTGCCGTGCGCGACACCATCGACGCACGCCCGCACTGGTGGCCGAGCGCGAGCTCGCCGCCGCGATCGACAACCCGGTCGTGCTCCCCGACGGGACGATCTCGAGCAACGGCAACTTCCACGGCGCACCCGTCGGCTACGTCCTCGACTTCCTCGCCATCGCCGCCGCCGACCTCGGCTCGATGGCCGAGCGGCGCACCGACCGCATGCTCGACAAGAACCGCAGCCACGGCCTGCCGCCGTTCCTGGCCGACGATCCCGGCGTCGACAGCGGCCTGATGATCGCGCAGTACACGCAGGCGGGCCTGGTCAGCGAGAACAAGCGGCTGGCCGTGCCCGCCAGCGTCGACTCGATCCCCAGCTCGGCGATGCAGGAGGACCACGTCTCGATGGGCTGGCACGCCGCCCGCAAGCTGCGTCAGGCGGTCGACAACCTCCGGCGGATCCTCGCGATCGAGCTGGTCGCGGCCGCGCGGGCGATCGAGCTGCGCGCGCCGCTCGACGCCGGCCCCCGAGCACGGCGCGGTCATCGCCAGGCTGCGCGCGACGGTGCCCGGTCCCGGCCCGACCGCTTCCTCGCCCCCGAGCTCGAGGCGGCCGTCCACGTGGTGCGCACGCTTCGTGCCGCTAGCCGAGGCCGTAGCCAGCCTGGTGGACCGCAGACGTGACCCCTCTCACGTCCACTCGCAGGTCCTAGGACGTCCACAGGACGCTAGTCTCGGACCGTGGATCACATGCTCGTGCGTGCCGTCGTCGGCATCGCCATCACCGTCGTCCTGCTCGCCTTCGCCCTCAAGCGCGGCTGGTTCCTCGTCTCCCTCGGGCGGGCCGGCAAGCAGGCCGTCGGACGCACCTCCGACGCCCCCAAGCGGGTCGAGGCCGAGGCCACCGAGGTGCTCGGCCAGCGGAAGCTGCTCAAGTGGACGGTGCCCGGCATCGCGCACGTCTTCGCGTTCTGGGGCTTCCTCATCCTCGGCATCACCGTCGTCACCGCGTTCGGCGAGCTCGTCATCGAGAACTTCTCGATCCCGATCTTCGGCACGTGGCAGGTCGTCCGGTTCATGGAGGACCTGTTCGCCGTCCTCGTGCTCATCGGCATCGTGATGTTCGCGATCATCCGGCTGACCAACAACCCCGCCAAGCACGGACGCGCGTCACGCTTCTTCGGCTCGCACACCAAGGGCGCCTGGCTGGTCCTCCTGATGATCTTCCTCGTCGTCGTGACCCTGCTCACCTACCGCGGCGCCAAGGTCAACAACATCGCGGAGACGGTCGATCACGCGGGCAGCATGGACGGCGCGTTCGCCTCGAACATCGTGAGCGGCTGGCTCGTCGGACTAGGCGACCAGGCGAACCTGTGGATCGAGACGGTCTTCATCTGGTTCCACATCACGGTCATCCTGACGTTCCTGCTGATCGTGCTGCACTCCAAGCACCTGCACATCTTCTCGGCGCCGGTCAACGTCTACACGTCGCGCCGGCCGAACGCCCTCGGGCCGCTGCTGCCGATCTACTACGAGGGCGAGCCGGTCAACTTCGAGGATCCGCCGGACGACGCCACCTTCGGCAAGGGCCACATCGCGCGACTTCACCTGGAAGAACTACGTCGACTTCATGGCGTGCACGGAGTGCGGCCGGTGCCAGTCGCAGTGCCCGGCCTGGAACACCGGCAAGCCGCTGAGCCCCAAGCTGATGATCATGAACCTGCGCGACACGATGTTCACGCAGGCTCCGTACCTGATGGCCGCGGAGGGCAAGCACCCCGGGCTCGGCGAGATGCACGAGGCAGGCGCTCGCCGTCGGTCAGCACGGAGGTCCGCGAGCAGGTCGAGCGCCCGTTCATCGGCCCGCGCGAGGGCAGCGAGCACTCCGCGGAGGACGGCTACACCTTCGACGGTCACCGCACGACGGGACTCGAGCTGCCGATCATCGACGAGGACGCCCTGTGGTCCTGCACGACGTGCGGCGCGTGCGTCAACCAGTGCCCCGTCGACATCGAGCACATCGACCACTTCGTCGACATGCGCCGCAACCAGGTCATGATCGCCACCGAGTTCCCCAGCGAGCTCAACGGCCTGTTCAAGAACCTGGAGACCAAGGGCAACCCGTGGGGCATGAACGCCTCCGGGCGCATGGACTGGATCTCCGAGGTCGACTTCGACGTCCGCGTGTTCGGCATGGACGGCGAGGACACCATCCCCGACGACGTCGACTACCTGTTCTGGGTCGGCTGCGCGGGCGCCTTCGAGGACCGCGCCAAGCGCACCACGAAGGCGGTGGCCGAGCTGCTGACCATCGCCGGCGTGCAGTTCATGGTGCTGGGCGAGGGCGAGACCTGCACGGGCGACCCGGCCCGCCGCGCGGGCAACGAGTTCCTCTTCCAGATGCAGGCGATGCAGAACGTCGAGGTGCTCAACGAGGTCAAGGCGACCAAGATCGTCGTGACGTGCCCGCACTGCCTCAACACCCTCAAGCGCGAGTACCCGCAGCTCGGCGGCAACTACGAGGTCGTGCACCACACGCAGCTGCTCAACGACCTGGTCAAGGCCGGCCGCCTCACCCCGGTGGCGCCGGTGTCAGCAGACCGTCACCTACCACGACCCCTGCTACCTCGGCCGGCACAACAACGTCTACGTCCCGCCGCGCGACCTCATCGAGGCCACCGGTGCGACCAGCGTCGAGATGGAGCGGCACGGGGACAAGTCCTTCTGCTGCGGCGCCGGCGGCGCGCGCATGTGGATGGAGGAGAAGATCGGCACTCGGGTCAACCAGAACCGCGGCGACGAGGCGATCGGGACCGGGGCCAGCAAGGTCGCCGTCGCCTGCCCGTTCTGCTCGGTCATGCTCAACGATGCCGTCACGAGCCGTCAGGGCGAGGGCAAGGCCGAGGGCGTCGAGGTGGTCGACGTGGCCACCCTGCTGCTGAGCGCCGCGAAGCAGTAGCGCACGCCAAGTCCGTGGACGAGGCGGCTACCCGATCGCTCAGTGCTGACCCGTAGGTGATGCGACCGTCCTACGTGCCTGTCGAGCGTGGTCCCCGCCGCCGATCTGGTCCAAGGCGTGCAGCAGCACCGGCGACAAGCGCGGCGATACCGTCCCGTGCGCCACCGTTCGACCCGGGCAGGTTGACGATCAGCGTCGTTCCGGCGATCCCGGCGATCCCGCGGGACAGGACCGCGGTCGGAACACCCTGCGCAACGCCGTATGCCCGCACCAGCTCGGCCAGTCCCGGCGACTGCCGATCGAGGACCCGCAGCGTCATCTCGGGCGTGAGGTCGCTGGGCGTGTGGCCGGTTCCGCCGGTGGTGACGACCAGGTCCACGCCGTCGTCCACCGCGGCACGCAACGCCGCATAGAGCGGTTCGCCATCGGCCACCACGACGGGCTCGCCGACGACCAGTCCCAGCTCCGCAAGACCGGCCGCGACGATCGGGCCGGATGTGTCCTCCCAGGTACCCGCCGCAGCGCGCGTCGATGACGTGATGACGCGAGCGCTCTTGCTCACGGCTCGCGCACCCAGTGACCGGACCGTCCACCGAGCTTCTCCAGCAGCACGACCTCGTGCGATAGCGGCGGAGCGATCGCGCCCCTTGACCATGTCGATCACCGTGAGCCCGCCGACCGCGGCCGCCGTCAGCGCCTCCATCTCCACGCCCGTGCGATCGGCCGTGCGGACGGTTGCCCGGATCTCGACGTAGTGGCCGTCGTCACCTGCCACGACCTCGACGTCGACGTCGACGCCGTGGACCGCGATCGGGTGGCAGAGGGGAATGAGGTCCGGGGTGCGTTTGGTCGCCTGGATCGCCGCGATGCGTGCGACGGCGAGGGCGTCTCCCTTCGGCAGCTCACCCGACTCGAGCAGGCCCGCCACCTCGTCCGACACCGTCACGCGGCAGCGCGCGGTCGCGGACCTCGTGGTGACGTCCTTCGAGGTGACGTCCACCATGCGGGCTTCCCCACGTTCGTTCAGATGGGTCAAGGGGGTCTCTGCACCGCTCATGCCGCCACCCTACGGCTCGCGGGGCTGCGGTCGGTGGCCGTCCGGATCGCCTCCATCACGTCCTCGAGCGCCTGCAGGGAGTGGCCCGACACGAAGGTGTCGACGTACGGCAGCGCGGCCGCCATCCCGCCGACGAGTGGCTCGTACGACGCCCCGGCCTTGCGAGGGTTGACCCAGATGACGTGATGGGCGAGCCGGGACAGCCTCTGCATCGACTGGCCGACGAGTTCAGGGTCGTCCACCTCCCACCCGTCGGACACGATCACCACGACGGCGCCTCGGGCCATCCCCCGTCGTCCGAACTCGTCGAGGAACTCCGACAGCGCGCGGCCGATTCGCGTGCCACCCGACCAGTCCGGAGCCGCGGCGACGGCCTTGCGGTAGGCAAGGTCGGGATGCGTCAGGCCGAGCGCTCGGGTCAGTCGCGTGAGCCGGGTGGCGAAGACGAAGGCCTCGGCTCCGAGCGCCTTGACGGCACCGCGCATGAGGTGCAGGTAGATGCGCGCGTAGGGCTCCATCGATCCGGAGACGTCGGCGATGAGGACCACCCGCCGAGGCCGCTGCGTTCGCTTGCGCAGGACCAGGTCCACGGGGTCGCCGGCCGTGCGGTGCGCCCGCCGCAGGGTGCTGCGGACGTCCAGCCGCGCTCCGGACGGGTGCCGACGCAGGCGACGGGCCGTGCGCGGCGGCGGTACCAGCGGCAGCTGGTCGACAAGTCGCTTGATGAGGGCGAGCTCCTCCTCGCTGCAGATGGCGAAGTCTCGCTCGGACAGGCGCTCGTCGACGCTCACCGCGGCCAGCACGCTGGCGTCGTCGTCCTCGATCGTCGTCCCCCTCCGCCATCGCACCGGGGGTCGCGCTGGTGCCCCGCGGACCCGAGCGGAGCCTCGCCCGAGCGCTCCGGGTCGCCTGGGCTGCGGTCGCCGGTGGGCGTGCTGGCCGGCGGAGCCGCGGCATTGCTGTCTCCACGGAAGTCCGCGAAGTCGATGATGCCCTCGAACACCTGGCGGAACACCCGGTCGTAGATCTCGACCTGGTCGTGGCCCGTGAGCAGCGTGATCCGCCCGAGCCAGTAGACCTCGTCGACCGTTGCCGGGCGGGCGAGCGCGATCGAACTGCCGAAGCGGGTACTGCGCTCAGGGGTCACCGGGACGCCGGCCGAGTGGAGCAGGTGTCCGAAGGCGGCGACCATCCGAACGAACACGTCGTTCGGATCCGCCGCGCGGTCGTCGGTTGTCATGTCTCGACCGGCCGCGCGCTAGGCGCCCGCGACCCAGGCCAGTCCCTCGGCCCGGGCGACGTCCTGGTCCTCGCGGTACTTCAGAACCGACCCGAGGGTCCGGTCGACGGCCTCCGCATCGAGCATGGGGATGCCGAGCAGCATCGCGGCGTGCACCCAGTCGATCGCCTCCGCGACGCCGGGCGGCTTCTGCACGTCGATCCCGCGCAGCCGCTGGACCGCCGCGGCCACCTGGGCCGAGAGTTCGGGCGGAGCCCCGGGCACCCGCAACTGCACGATGCGGGTGGCGTGCTCGAGATCGGGATAGTCGATCCAGTGGTAGAGGCAGCGCCGCTTCAGGGCGTCGTGCAGGTCGCGCGTGCGGTTCGAGGTGAGGATCACGACGGGCGGGACCTTCGCGTGCAGCGTGCCGATCTCGGGGACGGTGACCGACGACTCGGCCAGCATCTCGAAGAGGAAGGCCTCGAACTCCTCGTCCGCGCGATCGACCTCGTCGATCAGCAGCACCGCCGGGTTGGGACCGGGGTGCTCCAGCGCCTGCAGCAGCGGGCGCTCGATGAGGTACTCGCGCGAGAAGAGCGACTCCTCGTCGAGTTCGGATCCCTTCGCCTCCGCCAGCCGGATGCCGAGCAGCTGGCGCGGGTAGTTCCACTCGTACAGGGCCTCCGATGCGTCGATCCCCTCGAAGCACTGGAGGCGGATGAGCGGAGTCTCGAGCAGGTCGGCGAGCGCCTTGGCGGCCTGGGTCTTGCCGACGCCGGCCTCGCCCTCGAGCAGCAGCGGCTGGGGAAGCCGAACCGCGCAGAACAGCGCGGTGGCCAGGCCGGATTCCGCGAGGTAGTCGTGCTCCGCCAGTCCGGCCGACAGGGTTGCCGCGTCAGGGACCAGCTCAGCCACCGTCATGGGGCTCAGGCCTGGAGGTAGGCGGACGGGTCCGCGACGAAGGTCTCCCGGCACCCCCGGCAGCAGAAGAAGTAGCGGGTGCCGTCCACATCGGCATGGATGGAGCTCTCCACCGCGGCGACCGTCATCTTGCAGATCGGGTCGATCGCGGTGGCAACCGGTTCGTCGACGACCAGAGGCAGCACGTGAACGGTGCTGGGAGTCGCGCGTTCCGCGATGATCTGGCTGAAGATCGACAGGGCGATCTCCTCAGGCGTCCGCGCGCCAATGTCCAGCCCAGCCGGCGTATGGACGCGATCCCGGTCGCTCTGATCCACATCCAGCGAGTCGAGGACCGCGCGTCCCCGCTTGGGGCTCGCCACGAGGCCGACATACGGGATGCCTGAGGCGAGGGCATCCATGAGCGCCTTCTCCTCGTCGATGCCGTGCGAGGCGACCACGACGGCGTCGGTCGTGCGCATGTCCTGGAGGGACCACGGTTGCACCTCGTACCCGAGTGCCTCCCCGACGACGGCCATGGCCTGGGCGATCGGGCTCTCGCCGATGATGCGCACCATGGGCGCCGGCAGGACGGGTTCCATGAAGATCTCCAGCGTTCCGCCGGACAGGCAGGCGTTGTGCACGACGGTCTTGCCCGCCTGTACCGGCTCGGGGTTCGGTGAGATGCGCAGCAGCACGGTGGCGCCGGACTGCAGGGCGGCCAGGCCCTGGGCCCGAACGGTGGACTGGGCGCACTGCCCGCCGACGAAACCCTCGATGGTGCCGTCGCCGAGCACGAGTGCCTCGTCACCGGGCTTCGCCGACGTCGGCCGCTCGGCGAGCACCACGCGGGCGTGCACGAACGGGATGCCGTCGGCACGTAGCCGCTCTGCCCGATCGTGCAACGCCCGCGTGGTCATGCCTACTCGACCGCCATGTCCGTACGCACGTTCCGACCCTGGATGGCCCGCCACACGTTGGCGGGGGTCAGGGGCATGTCGGCGTGCCGCACGCCGAACGGGCTGATCGCGTCGATGACGGCGTTCACGACTGCCGCCGGCGAGCCGACCGTGGCGGACTCCCCGACGCCCTTGGCTCCGATCGGGTGATGCGGGGACGGGGTCACCGTCTCGCCCAGCTCGAAGTCGGGACACTCGATGGAGGTCGGCAGCAGGTAGTCCATGAACGACCCGCCGAGGTTGTTGCCGTCCTCGTCGAACGCGATGAGCTCCATCAGGGCCATGCCGACGCCGTCTGCCAGGCCACCATGCACCTGACCCTCGACGATCATCGGGTTGATGCGCGTCCCGCAGTCGTCCACCGCGATGAACCGACGGATCTTGACCTGGCCCGTGCCGGGATCCACGTCGACGACGCAGATGTAGCACCCGTAGGGGTAGGTCAGGTTCGGCGGGTTGTAGACGGCGGTCGCATCGAGATGACCCTCGACCCCCTCTGGCAGCTCGAGCGAGCTGTGCGAGAGCAGGGCGATCTCCTGGATCGTCTTGCCCCGCTCCTTGTCGCCCTTGACGTACCAGCGGCCGAGCTCCCACTCGAGGTCGTCGGGGGAGCATTCCAGCGCCGCCGCGGCGACGATGCGCGCCCGGTCGCGCACCTTGCGCGCGACGACGGACGCAGCGGCACCCGAGACCGGGGTCGAGCGCGAGCCGTAGGTGCCCAGCCCGAACGGGGTCTGATCGGTGTCTCCGTGGACCACGTCGATGTCCTCGGGCGGGATGCCCAGCTCGTGCGAGACGATCTGCGCGAACGTGGTCTCGTGCCCCTGGCCCTGGCTCTGCACGGAGATGCGCAGCACCGCCTTGCCGGTGGGATGGATGCGCAGCTCGATGCCGTCCGCCATGCCCAGGCCGAGGATGTCCATCGTCTTGCGTGGCCCGGCGCCGACGCCCTCGGTGAAGAACGAGATGCCGATGCCCATGTACTCGCCCTTGGCGCGCTTCTCCGCCTGCTCACGACGCAGCTCGTCGTAGCCGGCGATGTCCATGGCGACGCGCATCGTCTTCTCGTACTGGCCGGAGTCGTACACCCAGCCGGTGGGCGACGTGTACGGGAACTGCTCCGGGCGCAGCAGGTTCTTCAGGCGCAGCTCGGCCGGATCCATGTCCAGTTCCTGGGCCAGGCAGTCGACGATGCGCTCGATCACGTACGCGGCCTCGGTGATCCGGAACGAGCAGGCGTACGCCACGCCGCCGGGAGCCTTGTTCGTGTAGACCGGATCGACCTTGCAGTGCGCGGTCGGATAGTCGTACGAGCCCGAGAAGATGTGGAAGAAGCCAGCCGGGAAGTTGGTCGGCTGGGCGACCCCGTTGAACGCACCGTGGTCCGCGAGGACGTCGACGTCGACCGCGAGGATCTTGCCCTCCTTGGTCGCCGCGATCTTCGCCGTCATGTGGTAGTCGCGGGCGAACGAGGTGGACATCAGGTTCTCGCTGCGGTCCTCCATCCACTTGACCGGCTTGCCGGTGACGATGGTGCCGACCACCGACAGCACGTAGCCCGGGTACACGCCGACCTTGTTGCCGAAGCCGCCGCCGACGTCCGGGCTGATGATCCGGATCTTCTGCTCGGGCAGTCCGGCGACCATCGCGTACACCGTGCGGTGTGCGTGCGGCGCCTGACTGGTGGTGTACATGGTGAGCTGGCCCGTGACCTTGTCGAGGTAGGACACCGAGCCGCACGTCTCCATGGGGGCAGGGTGCACGCGCGGGTAGAGGATCTGCTCGGTGACCACGACGCAGTCGGGATCGGCCTCGGCGGCGGCGAAGGCGGCCGCAGTCGCCTCAGCGTCACCGGACTCCCACGACGTCTGCCCGTGCACATCCACGACCCGGTTGTCGGTGAAGCCCTTGTCGTCGCGGATCACCGGTGCATCGGGGTCCAGGGCGCGCTTGGCGTCCATGACCGGCTCCAGCGGCTCGTAGTCGACCTCGATCAGCTCGAGGGCGTCCTTCGCGATGTACCGGGTGTCGGCGATGACGTAGGCGACCTCCTGACCGTGGAAGCGCACCTTGTCCGTGGCGAGGACGGCCTGGGTGTCGTAGGACAGGGTCGGCATCCACGCGAAGTTGTCGCCGAGCAGCGACGGTCGGGCGATCCCCTCGAGGATCGCGCCGGTGATGACGGCGTGGACGCCAGGCAGTGCCTCGGCGGCCGACGTGTCGATCGACTTGATCCGGGCGTGCGCATACGGGCTGCGCAGGATCGCGCTGTGCAGCATGCCGGGCAGGTTCACGTCGTCGACGTAGTTGCCCTGCCCTCGGACGAAGCGCTGGTCCTCGACGCGCTTCATCGAGCCGAAGCCGATGGGGTTGCCTCCGGCGCTGGTCGGCGCCTCTTCGACGGCGGTCATGCGGTCACCTCACTGGTCGCGGGGTTGTCGGCGGCCCACTGGATTGACTTGACGATGTTCTTGTAGCCGGTGCAACGGCAGATCTGGCCGGAGATGGCCTCGCGGATCTCCTCTTCCGACGGGTGCGGATTGTTGTCCAGGAGCCAGCGCGCGGTCATCATCATGCCCGGGGTGCAGAAGCCGCACTGCAGGCCATGGCACTCGATGAAGCCCTTCTGCACCGGATCGAGCTCGGCACCCTTCTCCAGGCCCTCGACCGTCGTGACCTCGTGCCCATCGGCCTGGGCGGCGAGCACCGTGCAGCTCTTGACCGGCGACCCGTCCACCCACAGGGTGCACGTTCCGCAGTTGGAGGTGTCGCAGCCCCAGTGGGTGCCGCGGAGTCCTGCCTCCTCGCGGACGAAGTGGACCAGAAGCATCCTCGGTTCGACGTCACGGGTGACCGCCTCGCCGTTGATCGTGATCGTTACCTGCATGTCAGGCTCCCTGGCTGGCGAGTGCGGCGCGGCGAAGCGCACGGTGGGTGAGTTCGTTGGCGAGATGACGCTTGTAGTCGGCCGGTCCACGCTGGTCGGCAGACGGGTTGCTGGCATCGGCGGCCAGCTGCGCCGCCGCGGCGAAGTTCTCCTCCGTCGGCGCCTTGCCGACCAGGAACGCCTCGGCCTCGGGTGCGCAGAAGTGCTCGGCTCCCACCGCCGTCAGGCCGATCCCGCATTCGGTGACGACGCCACCGGACACGACCACGTATGCACCGACCGACGCCACCGCCCAGTCGCCGACGCGCCGCTCGACCTTCTCGTATGCGCTCCCCGCACCCGGTCGGATCGGGAACCGCACCTCGGTCAGGATCTCCGCGTCGCCGACCTTGGTCTCGTACGGCCCCTCGTGGAACTCCCGGATCGGGACCGTGCGAGAGCCCGACGAGCCCTGGATCACGACGGAGCCCTTCAACGCCGATCCCACTGCGGAGAGGTCCTCCGACGGATCGGCCTGGCACATGGATCCGCCCATCGTGCCCTTGTTCCGGACGATGGGATCGGCGATGACCTTCTCGGCCTCGCGGAAGATCGCGTAGTGCTCGGCGAGCAGAGGCGAGTCCAGGATCTCGGCGTGCGTGGTCATCGCGCCGATGACGATCTCGTCGCCCTCGATCCTGATGCCGCGCAGGCTGTCGACGGCCTGCAGGTCGATCAGCATCTCGGGGCGTGCGACGCGGATCCGCATCATCGGGATCAGGCTGTGTCCCCCCGCCAGCAGGCGGGCCTCATCGCCATGCTCCTCGAGCAGGCTGATCGCGTTCTCCACCGAGGTGGCTCGGACGTAGTCGGTTGGTGCGGGAGTTTGCATCCCTCACCCCTTTCTCGGGTGCGATGGCGTGGACTTCGAGTGGTTGCGCCGGGTGGCAGGTGCGGTTGGTATGGGCGAGCTAGCGACGGGCGCCCACCAGATGATGCCTCCGACCACCACCGCGACGATGATGATTGCCGGAATTGCTCGTTTCAGCACCGGGACCATGGCGGCCTTGCCCAGGTCGAGGGCCTCGTTGTTCATGACGGGTGCGGGGGCCGGCGCCTGGGCGACGGCCACGGCCTCGCCCTCGGCCGCAGGCGCCGCGGCGGCAGTCGCCTCCGACTTCCGAGCGACGATCACCTGCTCGAGGTTCGCGGCGAACTGGTCGATCAGGCGCTTGGAGACATCCGCCATGACCCCGCGTCCGAACTGTGCGGCCTTGCCGGTGATCGTCAGGTCGGTGACGATGTTCGCGCGCGTGCTGTCGGGACCCTCCTCGACGAGGACGGCGGTGATCAGGGCCGTGGCGTTGCCGCCACCCTTCTTCTCCTTGCCGCTGGCGTCGATGACGGCCGTATGGGTCGCCTCGTTCTTCTCCTTGAAGGATCCCGCGCCAGCGAAGACCATGGTCACCGGCCCGAGCTTGACCTTCACGTCCGCGGTGAAGTTGTCCCCGTCGAACGAGGTGAGGGTCGCGCCCGGCATGCAGGGAGCGATGGCCTCCACGTCCAGAAGGGTCTTCCACGCCGTGTCGATGTCGGCGGGGACGACGAACGAGTTGTCGAGTTCCATGGATCCTCCGGGATCAGGCGGCTGGCCAATGCAATCGTGAGCCGTATGTGACTCCTGTCACCATAGACCGGCTTTGCGGACCGCGCGAGTGGAACTGCGCAACCACCATGGCGCTGCCGCATCACCGGCCCTAGGCTCGTTGTCATGGGCCCGGAGACCGTCGAGATCCACTTCTTCGCAGCGGCGCGGGCCGCCGTCGGGGCCTCCATGCTGGCCGTGGATTCCGGCGTCCTGTCGACGATTCTCGACGGCATCAGCGCTGACCACCCCGCATTCGAGTCGGTCCGGCCCCGCTGCAGCTACCTCCTTGACGGCGTTACGGTGCACGGGGATGTCGACATACCGTCGGGAAGTCGGGTGGACGTGCTGCCGCCCTTCGCGGGCGGGTAGGTCGAGGCCGGTCAGCCGCCGATGGCGCTCATCGGGCGGTCCGGCTGGACGAACGACGGGTCGTCGATGCCGTGGCCGGGCTTCTTCGCCAAGGTGGCCGAGGCGAACAGCCCGGCGATCCGCTGGCGGCGCTCGGCATCGTCCAAGGAGGGGTCGCGCAGCGTGGCTCGAATGTCCGTCTCGTCCCGGGCGAACAGGCAGTTGCGGACCTGTCCGTCGGCCGTCAGCCGCAATCGATCGCAGGCCGCGCAGAACGGCTTGCTCACGCTGGCGATGATGCCCACGGTCGCCGGTCCCCCGTCGACGAGGAACTCCTCCGCCGGCGCCGAGCCTCGTCCGGGCACCGGGGTGAGGGTGAACGCGGACTCGAGCAGGTCATGGATCTCGGCCGCCGTCACCATCTGATCCCGCTCCCAGGAGCCCTGTGCGTCGAGCGGCATCTGCTCGATGAAGCGCAGGCGCCAGCCATGGTCGATCGAGTGGCGCAGCATGCTGACGGCTTCGTCGTCGTTGATTCCGCGCATCAGAACGGTGTTGACCTTGACCGGGTGCAGGCCCGCGGCCAACGCGGCCTCGATCCCGGTGATGACGTCGTCGAACCGGTCACGGAAGGTCAGGCGGGAGAAGCGCTCCCGGTCAAGGGTGTCCAGGCTGATGTTCACCCGCTCGAGTCCGGCGTCCGCGAGCGGGCCGGCCAGGTCGGCCAGTCGGAGGCCGTTCGAGGTCAGGGTGATGCGCGGCGGGGTCGCAAGGGCGTTGATCCGCCGGACGATCTCCACGATGTCCGGGCGCAGGAGCGGCTCACCGCCGGTCAGCCGGATGCTCACGATGCCCTCGTCGACGGCGATCTCGATCACCGTCATCAGCTCATCGACCGAGAGCAGGTGGTCCCCGGGCATCCAGTCCGCGAAGTCGGGAGGCATGCAGTAGGTGCAGCGCAGGTTGCACCTGTCGGTGACGGAGACCCGCAGGTCTCGGTGCACGCGTCCGAACGTGTCGATCAGGGTCACGCGCAGTTCACCCACTCATCGGTGCCGTCGGCGAAGACCTGATGCTTCCACACCGGCAGTCGCTCCTTGGTGAGGTCGACCAGGGCTGCGCACGCCCTGAACGCCTCCTCGCGGTGGGCGGTGGACACCGCCGCCACCAGGGCGGCGTCGCCGATCTCGAGCGCACCCACCCGATGGGCGACGGCAAGAGCGATCAGGTCGAACCGCGACTCGATCTCCTGAGCGACGTCCTTGAGGACGGCCTCGGCCGAAGGGTGCCCCTCATAGGTGAGCGAGGCCACCGTCTGGCCGTGGTCATGATCCCGGACGTTTCCGCTGAAGGACACGATCGCCCCCGCGTGCTCATCGGCGACCAGGAGCTCAATCGCGGCAGGGTCGAGAGATCTCTCGACCACTTCGACCAGCCGGATCTCGCCCATCGGGCCATTATTGACCCCTGCGGCCGGATCGGCCCGTGGAACCACCAGTCAGGGAGTCAGCGTGCGTGAGGTCCTCTCCGAACTGACCGCCATCCGGGATCGCGGCGGCCAGGCCGCCATGGCCACCGTCGTGCGGACCTGGCGCTCGGCGCCGCGCCCCGCGGGGGCGTCGATGCTGGTCTCGGATGAGGGCGAGGCGGTGGGCTCGGTCAGCGGCGGCTGCGTCGAGGGAGCACTCTTCGAGGTCGGCCAGGAGGTACTGGCCGACGGCCAGGCACGGCTGGAGACCTACGGCGTCAGCGACGACGACGCCTTCGCCGTCGGACTCACCTGCGGCGGCATCCTCGACGTGTTCGTGGAGCGGGTCGACGACGAGACGTGGCCCGAGCTCGACGGGGTCGCCCGCAGCATCGCTGCCGAGGAGCCCGTCGCGGTCGCAACCATCGTCCGGGGACCGCGCTTCGTCGGGCGGCATCTGGTGGTCCGCCCCGATCACGCCGAGGGCAGCCTGGGCACCGAGCGGCTGGACGACACCGTCCGCGAGGACGTCATCGGCATGCTGGCATCAGGCACGACGGGGTTCCTGCACTACGGACCGGACGGCGAGCGGCTCGGCGAGGGCCTGGACGTGTTCGTGGCCAGCTTCGCGCCCCCGCCGCAGATGTTCATCTTCGGCGCCATCGACTTCTCGGCCGCCCTGGTCCGAGTCGGCAAGCTGCTCGGCTTCCGCGTCACCGTGTGCGATGCCCGACCGGTGTTCGCCACCCGCAAGCGCTTCCCGGAGGCCGACGAGGTGGTCGTTGACTGGCCGCACCGCTGGCTCGAGCAGCAGCATGTCGACGCTCGCACCATCATCGCGGTGCTGACCCACGACCCGAAGTTCGATGTCCCCGCGCTGACCGTGGCCCTGCGCACCGACGCCGCCTATGTCGGCGCGATGGGCTCCCGTCGCACGCACGAGGACCGGCTCGTCCGGCTCCAGGAGGCGGGGCTCACCGACGACGAACTGGCCCGCCTGCATTCACCCATCGGACTGGACCTCGGCGCACGCACTCCAGAGGAGACGGCCATCTCCATCGCCGCGGAGATCGTGCAGGCGCGCTGGGGTGGCAGTGGCCGGCACCTCGCCGGCACCGAAGGGCCCATCCATCCCGGCGCACCCCGCTGACCGTGGACGTGCAGGCCAGCGACCGAGACTCGGTGGCCGGACTCGTCCTGGCCGCCGGCGCCGGACGCCGGTTCGGCCAGCCGAAGGCACCGGTCGTCGTGGACGGCGAGCGCCTGGTGGACCGCGCCGTGCGCAACCTGCGGGACGGCGGCTGCGATCCAGTCGTGGTGGTGCTGGGCGCATGGGTCGGTGAGGTTCGCGGTGCCGAAGTCGTTGTCAACGACGACTGGGAGGAGGGCATGGGTTCCTCTCTTCGCGCCGGGCTGGCCGCGCTCGAGCCGCGGCCAGCTGTCGACCGCGTCGTCGTGACCCTGGTCGACCTGCCCGGACTGACGCCCGACGCGGTACGGCGGATCGCCTTCACCCCCGCGACGATCTGCGTGGCGACCTACCAGGGGGAGCGGGGGCACCCGGTGTCCTTCGGCCGCGAGCACTGGCCGGCGGTATCGGCGGTCGCGCGCGGCGACGTCGGGGCGCGCGACTTCCTGAGGGGCCGCGGGGACATTCACCTCGTCGAGGTCGGCGACGTGGCGAGCGGCTACGACGTAGACGAAGCCGACGAGTGATTGTGGGCTGAGCCGCCGCCACCGAGGATGACCCCTCCGCCGGCGGCCAGCAGCAGCATCGCCATGCCCACCGCAGCAACGGAGCGGGACGTGGTGCCCGGCTCCTTCTCCCAGAGGAGCAGCGCAGTGACCGCGACCAGGGCAAGCAGAGGGAGCACGGCTCCGGGCAGCACCATGGCGGTGACCATGACCGAAAGCATCACCAGCCAGCACGACGCCACGCACCGCACGCCCTGGTGAAGGCCGAACCTGGTGGCGTTGCCGTCGAACCGGACCGAGCGGCAGGCCGTGAGCTGCCGTTGCATCCAGGGGGTCACCTGGTAGGCGCCGGCCAGCAGCCAGGCGGCCGCGATCCAGCTGGTCGTCCACTCGATGCCATTGATGATGAGGTAAGCAGGCAGACCCGCGAGCAGCCACACCGCCAGATAGCCGCCGAGGAACTTCCACGCATCAGCGGCTGACCCCTCCGCGGCCTTCAGCATCGGACGCAGCGTCGTCGGGATCATCATCGCGATCGACATGGCCAGCCACATCGCGGCGAAGGAGGCGACGGATGCATGCTCACGATCAAGCGCGAGGACGACCCAGCCGCCCAGGACCAGCAGACCTCCGGGGATCAGCACACCGGCCTGAACCTGCCGGGAGGTCATCACCATCGCGCGCGACATCCTCGGAAGGTAGTCCCCCGCCCGGGATCCACGGGAAGCGGATCCCTTGTCGATGGGCTGCACCGAGGAAGGAGTCGGGGATCCAGTTCCGAGTCCGGCGGAACGCCCATCGGATCGTCAGATGCGCGTGCGATGGAAGTTGGCGAAGGAGCGACTCGGGGTCGGTCCGCGCTGGCCCTGGTACCGCGAGCCGTACTTCTCCGAACCGTACGGATGCTCGGCCGGGCTGGACAGTCGGAACAGGCACAGCTGGCCGATCTTCATCCCGGGGTACAGCATGATCGGCAGGTTGGCCACGTTCGAGAGCTCCAGCGTCACGTGCCCGGAGAACCCCGGATCGATGAAACCCGCGGTCGAGTGGGTGAGCAGCCCGAGGCGACCCAACGACGACTTGCCCTCCAGTCGTCCGGCGATGTCGTCCGGCAGGCTCACCACCTCATAGGTGGAGCCGAGGACGAACTCGCCGGGGTGCAGGATGAACGGCTCGTCACCCTCGGGCTCGATGAGACGGGTGAGGTCGGGCTGCTCGATGCTCGGATCGATATGCGGGTAGCGATGGTTCTCGAAGACTCGGAACCAGCGGTCGAGTCGTACGTCGATGCTCGACGGCTGGATCATGGCCTCCGCGTAGGGCTCCATGGCAACGCGGCCGGCCGCGATCTCCGCCTTGATGTCGCGGTCTGAGAGCAGCACGGCCCGAGGCTACCGGCTCGATCCCTCCCGTCGTCACGAAGGGACGACGTTCGTCGCCCGCCGCCGACGATCCACGACAGTCTCGGCGCGCTCCACGCCTCGGACGAGAACCTTGCCGGTGACGTCAGGTAAGGCTACGCTCACCAGAATTGCGCCATGTAACCGCTGAGAACCGGCCCACACGAACGGCTATTCCGCTCGCGCTCCCGACTCTCGAAGGTGTTCAGGACGGCCATCGCCGCCCATCTTCGACAAGGACAACTCAATATCCGGGGAAGACAAATGAAGACGAAACTCATCGCCGGCGCAGCCGGCACCTCCTTGCTGCTCGCCGGCCTGACCGTCACCGCGCCGCCGGCCGCGGCCGCCGCGCCGCCGAAGATCACCATCGCCATCTCCGGTGATCAGGCCACGATCACCCAGAGTCAGATGCGACCGGGCATCGTCGAGTTCACGATCGGCGAGACCTTCAACGTGCCCGGACCGGACGGCGGGCCCGAGCCGCTCGGGATCATGCGAACCGATCAGTTCGACGACGTGATGTCGCAGTTCGCCGATGTCTTCGGTGATCCGTCTGACCCGACTGCTGGAGCCAAGGCCGCTGCTGCGATGCGCACCATCCGTGAGAACGCCACCTTCTATGGTGGCGGCCTCAAGGGCACGACCTACCAGGTACGCCTGCCGGCCGGCAACTACTACCTGCTCGGGGTCCAGTCGGCCGCGATGGGCCTTACCAAGCCCGCCCCGTTCACGGTGTCCGGACAGCCCCGCACGGGCCAGCTGCACGCCACCACGGGGAAGATCCGGGCTGAGAGCGTCAAGGGCGGCGGAAACAAGTGGGTCACAGCGGGGCTCAGGACCATGGGAAATGGCTGGCTCAAGTTCACCAACGCCAGCAAGGAGCTCCACTTCCTTGACATGCTGGGTGTCACGCCGAAGACGACCCTTGCCCAGGTGGGCAAGGCCTTCCAGAGCGACACCCCACCGAAGTTCTTCACCGGGAACGACTACACCTTCGAGGTCGTCTCGCCGGGAGTGAGCATGGCGATCAAGGGTCCGATCGCGTCGGGTCGCTATCTGCTGACTTGTTTCGTGCCCAGCGAAGCCGACGGCACACCGCATGCCTTCATGGGCATGCTGAAGCTGGTCACCGTCGACTAGCCGCGGGCAGGTCGACTCGAGATGATGCAACGCAGGCGCTCGTGGGTTCCCGCCGCGGGCGCCTGCGTCTTCATTTCCATCGTCTATGCCCTGTTCTTCGGAATTGCTCCCGGATCCGCGGAGGGCCACTCCCACAGCAGTCACGGCACCGTTGTCACCCAAGATGTCGCCAGCCGTTCCTGCGCTCGCGTGGTCAAGCCGCGTCGTCAGATCGCGTGCCGCGCCAGCCTGCTGCCCGCCGCGCACCCGACGGCGGCCATGGGAACCCCCGACTACGGCGGTGGCAAGCAGGGACATGCGAAACAGCGGGATCTGGCCTCGCTCACCGGTCCGGACGGGACGCCGCAGCACCGGTTCGAGATCACGGCCGCGATGGGCGCCAAGGAGATCGACGGGCGCACCGTTCCGGTGATGACCTTCAATGGCACCACCCCCGGCCCGACGCTGACGGTGCAGCAGGGCGACCTGGTGGAGGTGCGCCTGCGGAACGTCGACATCCGGCGGGGCGTAACGATCCACTGGCACGGCGTCGACGTGCCCGGGGGAGAGGACGGCGTCGCGGGCGTAACCCAGAACGCGGTCCTGCCGGGTGAGGGCTACACGTATCGCTTCGTCGTACCCGACGCCGGAACCTACTGGTACCACTCGCATCAGGACTCGCTGCGCCAAGTGCGGATGGGGCTCGTCGGCGCCCTCGTGGTCGAGCCGAGCACCTCATCCGCTGCTTCAATGCCTGCTCAGGACCTCGTTGGGGTCATCCACACCTACGGCACGACACTCACGCTCAACGGATCGACCGCCGAGACGGAGGTCACGAGCGAACCCGGCACCACCGTGCGGACCCGCTTCGTGAACTCGGACAGCGGCCCGGCCTTCGTCTCGTCATCGGCTCCGTTCCGAGTTGTCGCCATCGACGGCTTCGATCTGCGCGCGCCCACCGAACTGACGGATACCTACGTCGAGATCCCAGCGGGCGGGCGCGTCGACCTGATGACGACCGCCGACGCCGACAGCGTCCGGGTGGGGCTGCTCGGGGGGCCATCGTTCGTCATCGGCCCGACCCCGTCGTCCGGGGCACCAGCTCTCAGGCCGCAGCACTGCATTTGACCCCCTCGCCTACGGCGAGCCTGGCTCCGCCACTTCCGCGCGGCTGCAGTTCGGCAAACCGGACCGCACCTTCGAGTATCGAATCGGTCAGCGCTTCGGCTACCTCGACGGCCACTACGGCAACTGGTACACGATCAACGGCAAGATGATCCCGAACGTCCCGATGTTCATGGTCCGCGAGGGCGACGTCGTGCGCCTGCACTTCGTCAACAACACGACGGCCGTCCACCCGATGCACCTGCACGGCCACCACGCCCTGGTCCTCTCGCGGAACGGTCAGCCGTCGACGGGGTCTGCCTGGTGGGTGGACTCCCTCGAGGTCAAGCCTGGGGAGTCCTACGACCTGCTCTTCGAGGCGGACAACCCCGGCGTGTGGATGTTCCACTGCCACAACCTGCCCCACGCACGCTCGGGACTGGTGACCCATCTGATGTACGAGGGGGTCGAGTCCCCGTACCTGATGGGCCGGGTGAACTCCCGACTCGTCAACCAGCCCGAGTAGCGTCCGGGCCCTACTGGCATAATCGCCCCGTTCCGCGGGTGTAGTTCAATGGCAGAACATCAGCTTCCCAAGCTGACAGTGCGGGTTCGATTCCCGTCACCCGCTCGCGCAACTAGGCCCAGGGGTGATCCCGTCATGAACGTCGCCATCGTGGGGGCGGCCGGGGCCTGCGGCCGGCAGCTCGCCGTTCAACTGCTTGAGTCCCCCGTGCTGCACCACAGCGCATCCCTGCAACTCGTCGGCCATCACGGCGGCGCGAGCGAGAGGGAGCTGTGGGGCCTTCGCGCCGACCTCGAGGATGCCTTCAGCGACTTCGCCCCGCCCGTCGAGGTCGTGCTCGACGCGACCGCGATTCAAGCGGACATCGTGGTGATGCTCGCGGGACGCACGCTGTCCACGGACCCGACGGCAACGGCGGACCGGGCCGCACTCGGTCGCGCGAACGCCGAGATCTTCGGCGAGTATGCGCGGGCGCTGGCCGATCGGCGGGAGCCACCGCCGATCGTGATCGTCCAGTCGAACCCCGTCGAGTTGGGCGTGCAACTGTTCGCCGAGGCGATCGGCCGACGACGAGTGCTGGGGGCCGGGGCATGGTCGGACACGCTGCGACTGCGGCAGGAACTCGCTCGCGACCTCGGCATCCGCCGGCCGGCCGTGACGGCGCCCATGCTCGGCCAGCATGGTGACTTCCTCGTCCCTGCGTGGAGCCATGTCCACGCACGCGGCATCGACCCGGCCGAACTCGCGATGCGGCTCTCGGCGATGCGGACCGGCCGGAACCTGATCGACTTCCCCTCGGAGGTGCGGGAACTGCGCGGCGAGGTGCTGGAGCTGCTTCGCGACGCCGACATCGCCGCTGCCTATGAACTCATCGCCGCCCAGCCACCGGATCTCCGGGCCGCCGTCAAGCCCTTCTTCACCCACTTCTCCGCCGGCCACACCACGGAGGTCGTGACGGCGCACGCCGTGGCGGAGATCGTCACCTCGATCATCGAGGGACACCGCCGCGTGATGTCCGCGCAGGTTCAGCTCGAGGGCGAGTGGCAGGGGATCGCCGGAGTCATCGGGGCACCCGTCATCGTCGGTCCGAACGGGTGGAGCGAGGTGCTGGACATGGACCTCCCCGGCGACGAGGAGCAGGCGCTGCACCAGGCGGTGGAGGCCATCCGGCAGGCGAACGCGGCAATCCTCGCGGATTGATCCGGACACAGCAGGCTGGGCGGTCGACTCGGTCGACGTTCCGCTCGCCTCACCCGCTGTTGCGGCGGACCACCGCGGCGCTGTGCGGCTGAAGCGTCAGGCCGCCGGACGTCAGCGCGGCCGCACTCGCCCGCCAGGCGAGGTCGATGCCCGCGATCCCGTCGAGCGGCACCTCCATCGACCCGGTCGGAGAGGTTGACGACCGTCGCCCAGCCCGGTCGGCTGACGACGAACCACTCGGGCCGGCCGTCGTCGTCCGGCCGACCAGCGGCAGTGCAGGTCGCCGGCCGTCGCGTCCGAGTCCGCCGTCGATTCGCCGCCGTGCCGCCGCCGATCCCGGGCCGCCCGGCACGATGCGCAGGGCGATGAGGTCGCGGTACCACTCGAGCAGGCTGCCCGTGATCGCCCGTTCGGCTGCTCGTCGAGCCGCAGCACCGACGCATCGCGGGTCGCCGGGTCCTGCGGATCGGGGATGGCTTCGGCGTCCCAGCCGTGCCGGGCGAACTCGCGACGCCGGCCCTCGGTCACGGCACGGGACAGCCCCTCGTCGGGGAAGGAGGAGAAGAAGCACCAGGGGGTGGAGGCGCCCCACTCCTCGCCCATGAACAGCATCGGCGTGTACGGCAGGGTCAGCAGGAGCGCGGCGCCGCACGCTGCCAGGTCGATCCCGACCAGCGCCACGAGTCGGTCCCCGGCCGCCCGGTTCCCGACCTGGTCGTGGGTCTGCAGCGACACGACCATCCGCCAGGGGTCGGTGGCGGTCCAGTCCACCGGTCGCCCGTGCGTACGACCGCGGAACGACGACCAGCGGCCGTCGTGCAGGAATCCGCGTTCGAGCGCGTGCGCGACGGCGTCGCAGGACCCGAAGTCGCCGTAGTAGCCGGCCGTCTCGCCGGTGAGCAGCCAGTGGAGGGCGTGGTGGACGTCGTCGTCCCACTGCGCGGTCATCCCGAGTCCGCCGTCGGACGTCGGCGTCACGGTCCGAGGGTCGTTGCGGTCGGACTCGGCGATGAGCGCGAGCGGTCGGCCGACCTCGTCGCCCAGGGCGGCGACAGCGCGGCCGAGGTCCTCGAGGAACGGCTGCGCGCGGTGTCCCGCAGTTCGTGGACGGCGTCGAGGCGCAGGCCGTCGAGGTGGTAGTCGCGCAGCCAGGAGCAGGCGCTGTCGACGAGGATCGCGCGCACGTCGTCCGAGCCCCGATCGTCGAGGTTGACGGCCGAGCCCCAGGGCGTGCTGTGCGCGTCGGTGAAGAACGGCCCGAAGGCGGCCCAGTAGTTGCCGCTCGGGCCGAGGTGGTTGTGCACGACGTCGAGCAGCACGGCGAGGCCCCTCGCGTGCGCTGCGTCCACGAAGCGCACCAGCGCCTCCGGGCCGCCGTAGGGTGCGTGGACGGCGTCGATGGCGACGCCGTCGTACCCCCAGCCGTGCGGCCCGTCGAACGCGGCGAGCGGCAGCAGCTCCACGTGGGTGATGCCCAGGTCGGCCAGGTCGTCGAGCAGCGCGATGGCGGCGTCGAGCGTGCCCTCAGGGGTCGCGGTGCCGACGTGCAGCTCGTAGACGACCGCACCGTCGGCGAGGTCCCGTCCCCGCCAGTCGTCGTCACTCCACGCGAAGGCGCCGGGGTCCACGACGCGCGCCGGACCATGGACCCCGTGCGGCAGGAAGCGGGCCCTCGGATCGGGGAGCGCCACACCGTCCAGCTCGAGCAGGTACTCGGCACCCGGGCGCCACCACGACTCGCCGCCGCCGAACCAGCCCGGCCGGTCGTCGATCGGCGCGAGGTCCTCGGGCTCAGCCCCGACGGGCAGCGCTCGCACGCGCTCGGCGGCCGGGGCCCACACCACCAGCGGGCCACTGCGCCTCGGGAACCGGCGCGTCACGACACCCTCTCCAGCAACGTCACCGGCCACGTCTCGTGCAGCTGGGCGACTGGCACGCTCGGGCCTCCCTCGAAGACGCGATCGGTCAGGAGGTCGCGCCACTGCCCCTCCGGCAGGGCCGCGGTGGTGAGCCTGTCCCAGCCGCCGGCCTCCGCGAGCCCCAGCGCGAAGCGCGTCGCCGTGACCGCGACGGTCGCCGCCGCGCACGATGCCGACGACGTGCTGCGGCCTGCGGTCCCGTGAACGCGAGCGGCTCGTAGGACCCGTCGCTCGTCGAACACCTCCGGGTTGTCGCGACGCAGCCGCAGTCCCAGCGCGGTCAGCCGCATCTTGGCCGCGTCCAGGTCGTCGTAGGGATCGGGCACCTCGTCGAGCGCCCTGCGCAGCAGCGCGGCCAGCCGCTCGTCGTCCGGCGGCACCCGGTTGTCGGGGTCGACCAGGCGCAACGACACGGTCTCGCAGCCCTGGTAGATGTCGGGGATCCCGGGGGTGAGCAGCTGGATCGCGCGCTGGCCGAGCACGTTCGCGACGAAGCCCGGATGCAGCGTCGTGACGAGCTCCGTGAGCTGGGCCACGCTCGCGGGGTCGTCGAGGAACTCGCGCACCGACTCGCCGAGGTGCCTCTCGTAGTCCTCGTCGATCCTGCGCCACGAGGTGCGCAGCTTGGCCTCGCGGGTCGCCTTGACCAGGTAGGCCGACACGCGCTCCGCGTCGATCGGCCACGCTCCGATGAGGGTCTGCCACATCAGCCAGCCGACCGCGCCGTCGCCGGCGCCGTCGGGCGTGGTGAGACCGCCCGTCCGGGTGCGCCAGCGTTCGATGGCGACGACCGAGCAGTCCCGGTACCTCGCTCAGGACGGCGAGCCGGGCTCGGACGTCCTCGCTGCGCTTGGTGTCGTGCGTGGACAGCGTCGTCAGCGCGTTGGGCCAGCGCACATGACGCGCCGCCGCCCACGCGTGGAACTCCTCCGGGGTGAAGCCGAAGCGGTTCGGCTGGCCGCCCACCTCGTCCAGGGCGGCCAGCGGATACCACCGGTAGAAGGCGGTGTCCTCGACGCCCTTGGCCACGGCGGGCCCGTCGTCTGCTGGAAGCGCAGGCAGAACTCGTCCTCGCGGGGACCGCGGCCGAACCGTCCCAGGGCCAGGTCGATCAGCAGGGCGATCTCCGCCGCCCGCTCCGGCAGCGCCTCGGTCGCCCGGGCCGCCGTCTCCTCCAGGACGTCGACGGAGACCTGCGGCGGCTCCTCGCCCGGGACGACGTAGGCGCGATAGACCGGGATGGCGGTGAGGATCTCCAGCAGCCCCTCGGTCAGGCCGCGCCGGGAGAAGTCGCGCAGTCGCACCTCCGCCTGGCACACGTCGTAGGCGAGCCCGGCCAGCCGATCGACCTCGGGGAAGAGCACCTCCCCGAGCACGTCTCGCCGCGCCTGCTCCTGCGCCGCCTCCCAGGTCAGGGTCGCCGGGTCGTCGACGGGTGCCATGTGCGCGAGGCCCATCGTCAAGGCCGGGGCGCCCTTGGGATCCACGAAGAGCCCGCAGATCCGCTGCAGCGCCTCGTACCCCGTGGTGCCCGCGCACTCCCAGTCGGCCGGCAGGTCCTCGTCGCCCTCGACGATCTTCTCGACGACCACCCAGGTCCCGTGCGTCGCCGCGCTCAGTTGCCGCAGGTAGCCGCGAGGATCGGCCAGACCGTCCGGGTGGTCGATCCGCAGGCCGGACACGATCCCGTCGCGGACGAGTCCGACGAGCAGGCTGTGGCTCGTCTCGAAGACCTCCGGCTCCTCCACCCGGAAGCCCAGCAGCGTGTCGACGTCGAAGAAGCGCCGGTAGTTCAGCTCCTCGTCGGCGGTGCGCCAGAAGGCCAACCGGTAGTGCTGCGCCGCCAGCAGCTCCTCGAGGTCCAGATCCTCGGTCCCCGGCCGGACGGGGAAGACGTGGTCGTAGTAGCGCAGCACCGGGCGCCCGTCCGGACCGCCCTGCCGCTCCAGCACGATCTCGCCGGCATCGAGGCAGTCCCCGATCCGCTGCCCCAGGACGGGGAGGACCACCGGATGGTCGGCGGACCAGTCGATGTCGAACCAGTTGCCGACCGGCGACTCCGCGCCGTCCCTGCAGCACGGACCAGAAGGCGGCGTTCAGGTGCTCGGGGACCGGCAGCGCCATGTGATTGGGGACCACGTCGACGACCAGGCCGATGCCCTCCGCGCTCAGCAGGCTCGCCATGCGGATCAGCTCCGGCTCCCCGCCGAGCTCGTAGTTGACGTGCCCGTGGTCGACGACGTCGTAGCCGTGCGTCGAACCCGGCGTCGCCTGCAGGATCGGCGAGAGGTAGGCGTGCCCCACGCCGAGCTCGCGCAGGTAGTCGGCCCGCTCGCCGAGCGCCGCGAAACCGCGATCGGGCGTCAGCTGAACACGGTAGGTCGAGGCCGGAATCGTCATTGCCAGCCAAGCCTATCGGCGTCCGCGAATGGGCTCCCCGAGCGCCGACCTCAGACCCTGCGAAGAACCACCATGCCGTGCTCGACGAGGTGCACGGCCTCACCCGCCTTCAGCACCGTCGGCTCGTCGGCCGTGCCCTCGGGCTCACCGGACGGGACGGCGGTGTCGAGCTCCATGCGCCAGCTCGTGCCGAACGGCTTCCCGGGGACGGTGAACTCGACGGTCTCGGAATGCGCGTTCATGAGCAGCAGGAAGCTGTCGCCCGACGACCGGCTCACCGCGCGGACCGGTCTCGTCGATGGCATCGCCGTTGAGGAAGACGCCCAGCGTGCGGGCGTATCCGTTGGTCCAGTCCGCCTCGTCCATCTGAGCGCCGTCCGGCCTGAACCAGGCGATCTCGTGCTCGCGCACCCCGCGGACGTCATGTCCCTGGAAGAAGCGCCGTCGGCGGAACACCGGGTTCTCGTGACGCAGCCGGGTGACCCGCTCGGTGAACTGCATCAGGTGCTCGGCGTCCTTGGAGGGACGCCAGTCGATCCACGACGTCTCGTTGTCCTGGCAGTAGACGTTGTTGTTGCCGCCCTGCGTGCGGCTCATCTCGTCGCCGTGGAGCAGCATCGGCACGCCCTGGCTGAGGAACAGGGTCGCCAGGAAGTTGCGCTGCTGTCGCGCCCGCAACCGGTTGACCGCCACCCGGCGGGTCGGACCCTCCACCCCGCAGTTCCACGACCGGTTGTGGCTCTCCCCGTCGGCGTTGCCCTCGCCGTTGGCGTCGTTGTGCTTCTCGTTGTAGGACACCAGGTCGCGCAGCGTGAACCCGTCGTGCGCGGTGACGAAGTTGATCGACGCGATCGGCCGTCGGCCGCTGCTCTCGTAGAGATCGGACGACCCGGTCAGGCGCGAGGCGAACTCCGGCATCGTCGAGGGCTCGCCTCTCCAGAAGTCCCGGACCGTGTCGCGGTAGTGCCCGTTCCACTCCGTCCACAGCGGCGGGAAGCCCCCGACCTGGTAGCCGCCCTCGCCCAGGTCCCACGGCTCGGCGATCAGCTTCACCTGCGAGATCACGGGATCCTGGTGGACGAGGTCGAAGAAGGCGCTGAGCCGGTCCACCTCGTGGAACTGCCGGGCGAGGGTGGCGGCGAGGTCGAAACGGAAACCGTCGACGTGCATCTCGTTCACCCAGTAGCGCATCGAGTCCATGATGAGCTGCAGGACGTGCGGGCTGCCCATGAGCAGCGAGTTCCCGGTGCCGGTGGTGTCGTAGTAGTGGCGCAGGTCCTCCGCCACCAGTCGGTAGTAGGCGGCATTGTCGATCCCGCGCCACGACAGCGTCGGCCCGAGATGGTTGCCCTCGGCGGTGTGGTTGTAGACCACGTCCAGGATCACCTCGAGTCCGGCACGATGCAGGTCACGCACCATCGACTTGAACTCGGGCACCTGCTGCCCGTCCGTGCCGCTGGAGCTGTACGACGCGTGCGGCGCCAGGAATCCCAGGGTGTTGTAGCCCCAGTAGTTCGAGCGGCCTCGCTCGACCAGATGGTGGTCCTGCATGAAGTGGTGCACCGGCATGAGCTCGATCGCCGTGACGCCGATGCGCTGGTAGTGCTCGAGCATCACCGGATGCGCGACCGCGGCGTAGGTCCCGCGGATCTCCGCCGGGATGTCGGGGTGACGGGCGGTGAGGCCCTTCACGTGCGCCTCGTAGATCACCGTCTCGTGGTACGGGGTCCGCGGCGAGCGGTCGTCGGCCCAGTCGAAGTAGGGGTTGATCACCACCGCCTTCGGCACGTGCGGCCCCGAGTCCAGATCGTTGCGCTCCTCGTGGTCGCTCCACAGGTAGCCGAAGCACGCCTCGTCCCAGTCGACCCGCCCGTCGATCGCCTTCGCGTAGGGATCGAGGAGCACCTTGTTCGGGTTGCACCGTTGGCCCCACGCGGGGTCGTACGGGCCGTGCACGCGATACCCGTAGCGCTGACCCGGCAGGATGCCCGGCAGGTAGGCGTGCCACACATCGGCGTCACGCTCGACGAGCGAGACTCGGGTCTCGGTCCCGTCGGGCTCGAAGAGGCACAGGTCGACCGCGTCCGCCACGGACGAGAACAACGCGAAGTTCGTGCCGCTACCGTCGAAGGTGGCGCCGAGCGGATAGGCGCTTCCGGGCCAGACCTGCATCGACACCCCTCCCGACCGGGGACGGTCCCGGCGCTATCGGCACATCCTCTCGGCCGCGTCCAACGCTGGTCCACCCGGGCTGACCCACCGGCGCAGCTGGTCCACCACGGTCGTCCTCACGGCGTGGCCTCAGACTCGCGGTTGGTTGCCGGGCCCGGCGGCCCACGATCGATCCAGATCTTGATCCACCACAGCAACGAGAGCATGACGACCGCGACGGCCCAGAAGAAGACGAGCACGTCCAGCCACACGCCGATCGGCGGCGAACCCGGCAGGGCCAGCCTCAAGGGGACGATCGCGAACAGCAGGGCGGCGAACCAGTCGGTCATGCTGAGGTCCTGCGCGCGTCGCCCGCTCGCGACGTTGCGCACCGCGATGAGCGCGATCAGGGCAATCGCCCCGAGCAGGCCGGCGATCAGCAGGGCGAAGATGCGGGTGGAGATGGTCCGGCTGACGCCGATCGTGAAGGTGGCGGGGTCGCCGTCCCCGCTGGACGCGACAGCGGACTCCCCGAAGTGCCACCACTCCGCAAGTGCACTCGCATCGACACCGACGGCGACAGGGATCGTCTGCCATGCGTCGTCCACGAACTGATAGGCGTTGACCTCCAAGGCATCGGAGTAGGCGTCGAACGGATAGTTCTCGATGGAGCCCGGCAGGAAGACGACCTGATCCGAGGTGCCCGTGAGATCGTCCTGCTCGAAGGAGATCTCCGTCTGGTCCGATGCCGGTCCGATCGTGACGGACAGCGGCGCCGCGAGACGTTCGGACGTCGTTGACCAGGGCGCTGTCAGGTTCGACCTGGACCGCAGTCGTCAGGTCGCCTCGCTCGGGGTCGAAGTCCCGGAGTTCGACGGTCACCGCCACGCCACCGATCGGCGCTTGCGGCGACTCCTGCGCGAGGGAGCCCACCACCACGGACCGGAAGGCGAAGGCGAGGGCGGCCACGACGTAGGCGACCACGACGAGGATGGCGATCACGCGAACCGTGCTGATGCGTCCGCTGCGCATGGTTCGAGTCTAGGTCGGCTGAGTCACCGATCCTCGACGATCGCGGGCCGCGCACATGGTCGCGTGATGCATCCGCAGCGAGTGGAGCGTCTCAGTCGAACAGCTGTGCCGCGTCGTCTGGGACGTCCGCGGCACATTCCTGCAGCGCCGCTTGGGGGACGGCGATCAGCGCGGACACGTTGGTCGCAGCCAGCACCACCGGCGCCTTGACGCCGGCCTCGTAGGACTGCAGCCACCGGCTCGCGCACACGGCCCAGCGATCCCCGGGCTGCAGTCCTGCGAAGCCGTACTGGGGCATCGGCGTGGCGAGGTCGTTGCCCACCGCGCGCTGGTGCTCCAGGAACTCCGCGGTCACCACCGTGCAGACGGTGTGTGAGCCGAGGTCCTCCGGCCCGGTGTTGCAGTAGCCATCGCGATAGAAGCCGGTGAGCGGCTCGAGGCTGCAGACCTCGAGCGCCTCACCGTTCACGTTCAGCTGGTCAGGGCTGGGCTCCATGCCGTCACTGTAGGCACCGTCATCTAGGGCACCGGCATTGGAGGCACCGTCGCGCGGTGGTCAGACCCGGTGCGGCTGGATCGCGTTGGCCGGCACCGTGCCGAGTCGACCGGCCTGGAAGTCCTCGAACGCCTCGATCAGCTCGGCCTTGCTGCACATGACGAACGGGCCGTAGGCGGCCACCGGCTCCTTCAGCGGGACTCCGCCGATGAGGAACACCTCGAGGTTCGGAGAGCTGGCGTCCTGGCCGGAATCGGCCTGCAGCACTACGGAGCCTCCCGACTCGAGCACGGCGAGCTGACCGGAGCGGAAGGGGCGTCGCTCCGTCCCCACCGTGCCGCGCCCGGACAGCGCGTAGGCGAGGGCGTTGAACTCCGCGGGCCACGGCAGGACGACCTGTGCGCCCGGGGCGAGCGTGATGTGCGTGATGGCCAACGGCGTGTGGGAGATGCCGGGGCCGGCGTGGCCGTCGACGGAGCCCGCGAGCACGCGCACGAGCGCGCCGCCGTCCGCCGATGTCAGCAGCGTGAGCTTGTCGCTCTGGAGGTCCTGGTACTGCGGGGCGATGCGCTTCTTGTCTCGCGGCAGGTTGATCCACAGCTGCAGCCCGTGGAACAGACCGCCGGACTCCACGAGCGCCGCCGGCGGGGTCTCGATGTGCAGGATGCCGTCGCCCGCGGTCATGTACTGGGTGCCACCGGAGCCGATGGTTCCACCGCCGCCGTTGGAGTCCTGGTGGATGAACTCGCCGTCGATCAGGTAGGTGAACGTCTCGAACCCACGATGCGGGTGCCACGGGGTGCCCTTGGGCTCACCGGCCGCGTACTCGACCTCGCCCATCTGGTCCATGTGGATGAACGGGTCCAGCGCTTCGAGCGGCACGCCGGCGAAGGCCCGGTGCACGGGGAAGCCCTCCCCCTCGAAGCCCTTCGGGGCGGTAGAGACGGACGCGACCGAGCGTGCCGTGGTCTCGGCCATCGGGGTCAGGCGCGGCAGGGTCAGGGTGTCAGCGGTGACTGCGGGCATGGTTGCTCCTCCTCATTCACCGATACTTTACCATTCAACTACTAAGCCGGCGAATCGGCCGGTTCCCCCGACTGATGGCGGATGTAGTCGCTGGAACTGGAGTTGAACAGCAGCCACAGCACGACCAGGTCGACGACGACCGTCAGGGAGCTGCGGAGGACGAAGCCCTGGAACAGGTAGGCGAAGCCGCTGACCAGGCTGATCCCGACGAGGACGGCGATCACCAGGCGGGCCCAGTTGCGGCCGCGGGCCAGGTAGATGGCCACCATGACGCGCACGAAGGACAGGGCGAGGATCAGGATCCCGGCCATGAACACGCCGACCACCACGAAGCCGCCGGAGATATCGAGGATCCCCTGGTTCACCAGTGCCCCCTCGATCTGGTCGGGCACGCCCGACTGGGACATCGAGAACGCGGCGGCAATGAGGTCGAAGCCGCCGATGATGGCCACCACGGCTGCGACCCACTGCAGCACGACGGCGATGGTCAGCGAGACCGGGCGCTTCATGGGCGTCAGGGTACGCGCCGACGGAGCACCATGGGGACTACATCGGCAGGCGGCGGAACACCGGCCGGGGCAGGGACTTGAGCCCGGCCATCACGAAGCGCAGGGGACCGGGCGCGTACACGGTCTCGCGCCCCTTGCGCAGTGCTGTGACGATGACCGCGGCCACGTCCTGCGGATCCACCGTCATCGGCGCCTCGGCGAGCCCCTCGGTCATGCGGGTGCGCACGAAGCCGGGGCGCACCACCAGCACGCGGGCCCCAGAGCCATGCAACGCATCACCGAGTCCCTGGGCGAAGGCATCGAGCCCTGCCTTCGTCGATCCGTACACGTAGTTGGATCGACGGGCGCGGTCGCCAGCGACGCTGGAGAGCACGACGAGCACCCCGTGCCCCTGCCCGCGCAGTCGCGTGGCAACCCGGAGCCCGGCGCTCACCGCACCCGTGTAGTTCGTGGTCGCCATCGTGACGGCCGCGTCCGGATCGGCCTCGATCTCGGACTGATCACCCAGCACGCCGAACGCGAGGATGACGATGTCGACGTCGCCCGCGTCGAACACCCGATTGATGAGGTCGGCGTGGCTGGCCGTGTCGACGGCGTCGAACATCTCCGTCGTCACCCCGCTGATGCCCGCGCCCACCAGGTCGGCCGCCGCGTCATCGAGGGCTGGCGACGGACGACCGGCCAGGACCACGCGCCGAAGCCGCGCGCGCGGCAGCGCCTTCACCGTCGCCATCGCAATCTCGCTGCTACCGCCGAGCACGAGCACGGACTGGGGCTCACCGAGGGCATCCATCACAGGGACAGTCTCCTTGCCAGGTCTGAGGTGAAGACCCCGTCCGGGTCCATCTCGTCGCGCACGCGCTGCCACTCCGACAGCCGGGGATAGGACGCCGCCATCATCGCGGGTGACATGCGTGAGTCCTTGGCGAGGTAGAGCCGGCCGCCCTCGGCGAGCACCAGCTCGTCGAGGCCGTCAAGCACCTGCGCCAGGCCGGGCACGCCTGCGGGCACGTCGATCGCCAGCGTCCAGCCGGGCTGCGGGAACGAGAGCGGAGCAGGGTTCGCCGCGCCGAACCGCTTGAGCACGGTGACGGGTGACAGCGCCCCGATTGCCCGAAGCCGCTCGAGCGTCGTCGCGACCAGGTGGCTCGCCCCGTCGGGCACCGCGAACTGGTACTGCAGGAACCCACGTGAGCCGTAGCCGCGGTTCCACTCCAGGGCGACGTCGAGCGGATGGAAGAACGTCGCGATGGACTGCAGCTCGCCCTGCTTGGACTTCGGTGCCTTGCGGAACCACGCCTCGTTGAACGCCCGCATCGTCAGCGGATTGACCAGTCCGCTGGGGAAGACCGGCGGGACCGTCCCGAGCGCCTTCGGGTGGTAGGCCAGCGCATCCGCGCGCTCCTTGGCCGGCAGCCAGTCCGCGGGGGCGTGGTCGCCGCGCGTGAGCACGCCCCGTCCTGACGGATGGACGCTGTCGATCCACGCGACGCTGTATCGGTATTCCTCATCCCGGTCGATCATGCGGGACATGAGGTCGTCCAGATCGGCCGTGCGATCGGTGTCCACGCTGATGCGCGACGACGTGATCGGGATGAGGTCGAAGGTCGCCTCGGTCATCACGCCGGTGAGTCCCATCCCGCCGACGGTCGCCCAGAACTCGGTCGGTGTCCCCTCGGGCGACAGCTCTCGGATCGCACCGGCGCCGTCGATCAGCGTCATCGATGACACATGCGCACCGAACGTGCCCTCGACGTGGTGGTTCTTGCCGTGCACATCCGCTGCGACGGCCCCGCCGACGGTGACCATCCGGGTGCCGGGGGTGACCGGAACGAAGTAGCCCGCCGGGACGAGCGCCCGCAGGAGGTCGTCGAGGCTGGCCCCCGCCCCCACCGTGACCGAGCCACCCGACGCATCGAGGTCGATGCGGGCCATGGCCGACAGGTCGAGCACGGTGGCTCCGCCCGACTGGGCCGCGTCCCCGTAGGACCGCCCGAGCCCCCTCGCCAGCAGGCCGCGCGGACCGGCTCCGGCCACTGCCTCACGCACCTCGTCCACCGTGCCGACGGGCATGACCGTCGCCATGCTGGGGGCCGTCCGGCCCCATCCGGAGATGAGGCGCTCACCCGCACGCGCGGACAGGGGCGACTCGACGGCACTCACGACGCTCATACTCCCAGACTCATACGCCGAGAGCGCCCAGCCCGAAGAGCACCAGCCAGACCGCGCCCATCGCCAGCAGGGCCCGATCGTGGAGGACGACGTCCTCGGGCGCCTCGGCGCTGCCGCGGTCGACGTCGATGGCGTAGCGCAGGATGGCCAGGACGAAGGGCAGCACGCTCCACTGGGCCCACGGCAGAGTGGCCGGCGCCTGGGAGACCTCGAAGGCCCACAGGCAGTAGGCGGTGACCGTGATCCCTGCCGCGACTCCCCAGACGAAGCGCAGGTAGCTCGGGGTGTATCCGTCCAGGCTGCGTCGACGGGACGATACGTCCGTACCGGCCTCTGCTTCGGCGTCCGACCGCAGGAGCTCGCTGAACCGCTTGCCCGCCGCCATGAACAGCGAGCCGAAGCCGGCCACGATGAGGAACCACGGGGAGATCGGCAGTTCCGCCGCGACACCGCCGGCGATGGCGCGCAGCAGGAAGCCCATGGCCAGCAGCGTCAGTTCGACGACCGGCTCGTTCTTGAGCAGCAGGGAGTAGGACAGGGTGAAGGCCGCGTAGGCCAGCAGCACGCCGAACAGGCCGACGTTCACCGCGATGGCCAGTCCGAGGGCCAGCAGCGCCAGCACCGCGGCAACTGCGATGGCCGTCGAGGCACTCAGCTCGCCAGCTGCGATCGGGCGATGGTGCTTGGTCGGATGGGCCCGATCGGACTCGACATCGCGAACGTCGTTCACCAGGTAGGTGGCGCTGGCCATGAGGCAGAACGCGACGAAGGCGATGAGGCTCGGGACCAGGACCTCGGGCTCGAAGATGGACCCGGCCGCGAGCGGCGCGGCGAACACGAGGACGTTCTTGAGCCATTGGCGAGGCCGCATCGCCGCCGCCACGGCCAGTGGCAGGGACCGCGACCGTTGGGCCGTGCTACTCATCCCGGTCGACATGCTGGCCAGGCTCGGAGTCGCCGACGATCCTGGCGATCTGGGGCACGACCAGGAACCACGTGACCACATGCATCACCACCAGGAGGCTCCGCGTCATCCAGCCGACCGAGGCAGGCTGCGTCAGCGGGACGACCGTCGTGCCCAGGGCCAGCAGCGTGCCGAGCCAGAAGACGATGCGGCGAGCGCCCCGACGCCCCCGCACGAGCGAGGCGAGCAGTGCACCCAGGATGGCGAAGGCGATCGGCACCAGCAGGAATGCCACCCACGGCATCTGGACCTCGATCGCCTCCGAGGGAGCCTTGAGGACGAAGTCGACTCCGGCGATCGAGGCGATCACGTAGATGATCAGGCAGATCAGTCCCGACCAGACCCCCGTGACCACGCCGGCGTAGACGAGCTGCCGGACGGTCGGATTCGCGGCGGTCGGCGGACCGACCGGCGTCTTGGAATCCACCCACGGCGAGGACATGGGGGTCATTCTTCCCACGTTCCCGTCCCGTGGGGTCGCTCAGGGGGAGTTTCCCGCCACGCGGCGTCTGCTCTTGCCAAAGTTACCCGTCAGTAGCATCATGGAGTTACTGGCCGGTAACTACGGAGGTACGACCATGTCCCATTACAAGAGCAATCTGCGCGACCTCGAGTTCAACGTCTTCGAGGTGTTCGGTGCGGGTGACCGCATGGGCAGTGGCCCGTACCACGAGATGGACACCGAGACCGCGCGCGACATCCTGCGCGAGGTCGAGCGGCTGTCCTCCGGCCCGCTGGCGGAACCCTTCGCCGACGTCGGACCGGAATCCCCCGATCTACGACCCCGTCACCAAGAGCGTGACGATGCCCGAGGGCTTCAAGAAGTCCTACGAGGCGCTGATGGACTCCGAGTGGTGGCGCCTGGATCTCCCCGAGCACCTCGGCGGCACCGGCGCTCCTCCGTCGCTGCGGTGGGCCGCCAGCGAGATGATGCTGGGCAGCAACCCGGCCGCCTTCATGTTCATGTCCGGACCAGGGTTCGCCTCGATCCTGGACCACCTCGGCAACGCCGACCAGAAGCGCTGGGCCGAGCTCATCATCGACAAGCGCTGGGGCGCCACCATGGTGCTCACCGAGCCCGACGCCGGTTCCGACGTCGGGGCCGGCCGCGCCCGTGCCTTCGACAACGGCGACGGCACCTGGCGGATCGAGGGCGTCAAGCGCTTCATCACGTCCGGCGAGCACGACATGACCGACAACATCGTGCACCTCGTCCTCGCGCGCCCCGAAGGCGCCGGACCGGGCACGAAGGGCCTGTCGCTGTTCGTCGTGCCGAAGTACTTCGTCGACCTCGAGACCGGTGAGCTCCAGGGCCGCAACGGCGTCTACGCCACCAACGTCGAGAAGAAGATGGGCCTGAAGGTGTCGACCACCTGCGAGCTCACGTTCGGCGAGAACGAGCCGGCGATCGGCTGGCTCGTCGGTGACGTGCACGACGGCATCGCGCAGATGTTCAAGGTGATCGAGTACGCCCGGATGATGGTCGGCACGAAGGCCATCGCAACCCTGTCGACCGGATACCTGAACGCCCTCGAGTACGCGAAGGTCCGCGTCCAGGGCGCCGACCTCACGCAGATGACCGACAAGGCAGCCCCCCGCGTGACGATCACGCATCACCCCGACGTGCGACGCAGCCTCATGCTGCAGAAGGCGTACGCCGAGGGAATGCGCGCGCTGATCGCCTACACCGCGTACTGGCAGGACATGATCGAGCTGGCCCAGGCCGGCGACACCGACATCGACCTGGACATGGCCGAGCGGATGAACGATCTGCTGCTGCCGATCGTCAAGGGCGTCGGATCGGAGCGCTCGTACGAGATGCTCGCGGTCGGCCTGCAGACGTTCGGCGGCTCCGGCTTCCTGCAGGACTACCCGCTCGAGCAGTACATCAGGGACGCCAAGATCGACACCCTCTACGAGGGCACGACGGCGATCCAGGGCCTGGACTTCTTCTTCCGCAAGATGGTGAAGGACCAGTTCAAGGCGATCTTCAATCTCGCCGCCCAGATCACCGAGACGGTCAAGGGCGACGAGGGCATCAGGCCAGCTGGCCGCCGAGCGCGAGCTGCTCGGCAAGGCGCTCGAGGACGTCCAGGCGATCGTCGGTCTGCTGGGCCAGTGGGCGATGGCCTCGCAGGAGGACCCCCGCGAGATCTACAAGGTGGGCCTGAACTCGACCCGCCTGCTGATGGGGTCGGGTGACCTCATCATCGGCTGGCTGCTGCTGCGGCAGGCCGAGGTGGCCACCAAGGCACTCGCCGCCGGCCCGTCCGACCGCGACCGGGTGTTCTACGAGGGCAAGATCGAGACCGCCCGTTGGTTCGCCCGGAACCGCCTTCCGCTGCTGGCCGCGGAGCGCACCGTCGCCGAGGCAACCACCCTCGACCTCATGGACCTCCCGGAGGAGGCCTTCTAGCCGGACATCACCACCGATACCGCGCATGCTGGCGGGCACCCTGACAGGATCGAGGGGTGCCCGCCAGTGTGTTCTCCGCCGCCATCGACCCGGATTTGTCGGTGCTGCTGCTCGAGTTCGGCGTGCTGCTCGTCGTGCTCGGCATCCTCGCGCGGCTGGCGCACCGCTTCGGCGTCTCGGCGGTGCCGCTCTACCTGCTGGGCGGACTGGTGCTGGGCAACGGCGGCGTCGTCCAGCTCGAGCTCGCAGGGATCCTTGGTCCCGACCCTGGCCGAGCTCGGCGTCATCCTGCTGCTCCTGCTGCTCGGTCTCGAGTACTCCGGACGCGAGCTCGTCGACCATGCCCGCAGACAGGTGGGCCCCGGGTTCGTCGACCTGATCGTCAATTCGCTGCCGGGCGCTGCCGTGGCGCTGTTGTTCGGCTGGGGGGTGCGCCGGTGCGGTGGCCCTGGGCGGCATCACCTACATCTCGTCGAGCGGGATCGTGTCCCAGGTGGTCCGGGACCTGCGCTGGCGACGCAACCCGGAGACCGGACCCGTGGTGAGCATCCTGGTGATCGAGGACCTCGTCATGGCCCCGTACCTGCCGATCCTGACCGTGATCCTGACGGGCACCGGACTCGTGGCCGGCCTCATCAGCGTCGGTGTCGCCCTGCTGGTCGTGGCCGTCGTCCTCGTGGTCGCCGTGCGCCGAAGCGACTGGTCCCCGCGCTTCTTCCAGGCGTCCGAGCCGGTGGGCCTGCTGCTCGTCGTCTTCGGCCTGGCCGTGGCGGCGGCGGGCGTGGCCGGCCTGCTGTCGTTCTCGTCCGCGGTGGCGGCCTTCCTCGTCGGCCTGCTGCTCACCGGCGAGGTGGCCGAGGTCGCGCGCCGGCGCCTCGACCCGCTCCGCGAGCTGCTGGCCGCCGTCTTCTTCGCCTACTTCGGCCTGGTCACGGATCCACGTGAACTGCCCGGCGTGCTGCTCCCGGCCGTCGCCCTGGTCATCGTCACGGTCCTGACGAAGTTCCTGACCGGCTGGTACGCCAGCGGAACGGTGGGCGGGGGAGCGATCTCGACGGCTGCGGGCCGGTGCCCTGCTCTCCGCCCGCGGCGAGTTCAGCGTCATCATCGCCGGGCTGGTCGCGGTCAGTGGCGCGCTGCCTGCGCAGTTCTCGGCCCTGGTCGCCGCCTACGTGCTCCTCACCGCCATCCTCGGGCCCCTGCTGGCCAAGTACGCCGAGCCCGTGGGCTGGTGGTGGGAGCAGCGCCCCGCGCGAGCCGCGAGGTGACCGTCGTACGCTCCATGCTGTGAAGCGCGCGGCCCTCGTCTCGATCCTGGCGTCGCTCGTTGTCGTCCTGTTCGTCCAGGCGCCGGGAGCGAGCGCCCATACCGAACTGATCCTCAGCGATCCGGCCGACGGCGCGGTGCTCGGGGTCGACCCGACCGGAGGTGCTGCTCTCGTTCAGCGAGGAGCTGATCCCCGAGACGGTGAGCGTCTCCGTCGCTGATGGGACCGGATTCGTGGTCACCGTGGCGGCCCCTGACGTCGACGATGCGGACGTGTCCTTCCCCTGGCCGCCGGCACTGACCGGTCCGGACTACACCGTCAACTACCGCGTCGTCTCCCAGGATCGGCCACCCCGTCAGCGGCTCGCTGTCCTTCACCGGCGGGGTGCCGGCGCCAGCCTCCGCGTCAGCGGTCCCGAGCCTTCCGTCGGCAGCACCCTCCACGGCGCCGGACGCGATTCCGCCAGCTCGCCTGCCGAGTCGACCGACACCGCGTCCGCGGCCGCCGACGGGTCCGGGATCCCGTTCGGCGCCATCATCGCCGTCGCGGTCGGGCTGGCCATCGGGATCGCGGTCGGATTCGTGCTCATCGGCCGGCGCCGCAGCGCCGGGTCCCCGTGACCGTCACCCGCACCCGCACCCAGTCCCGCGGAGCAGCACCGCTCGCACTCGTCGGGGTGGGGCTCATCGCGCTGGCCGTCGTCACGACGGCCGTGGGACTGGTGGTGGCGGGCGGCTCGTACGAGCCCGCGCTGCCGGGCCTGCCCGACCCGGGTCCCGTCGTTGGCTGGGGGACGCCGTTCGTCCGGGTCCTCACCGACCTCGCCGCCGTCGCCACCGTCGGGTGGCTGCTCGCCGCCTCCGTCCTCGATCCGTCCGGCAAGGACGGCGTCGTGTCCCGGGGCGGCCGGCAGGACCTGCGCCGTGCCGCCGCGGCCGCCGTCGTCTGGGCGATGCTCTCCTTGGTCCAGTTGTTCCTCGAGCTCGCGAACGTGCTCGGCATCCCGCTATCGGAGGCCGCCTCTCCCGACATCGTCTCCACCTACGCCAACGAGATCCCGACCACCCGTGCGCTGCTCTTCATGGCCATCCTCGCCGTGGTCGTGAGCATCGGCGCCGTCACGTCCGCCACCACCGGCTCGGCGGCGGCGTGGCTGCTCGTCGCGGTCGCGGCCGCGAGCCTCCCGGCGCTGGCCGGTCACAGCTGCCGGACTGGGTGACCATGCGCTGGCGACCACCGCGGGAGTTGCGCACGTGGCCGCCGCGGTGCTGTGGATGGGCGGGCTGATGGCACTTGCCATACACGCGTTCAGCCGCGACATCCCACTCGCACGGTCGGTGAGCCGCTTCTCGACCATCGCCCTCAGCGCGATCATCCTGCTGGCCGCGAGCGGCTTCGCCAACGCCTACACCCGACTCGACAGCCCGTCGCAGGTGCTCACCACCGGGTACGGGCAGCTGCTGGTCACCAAGACCCTGCTGATCCTCGCCCTCGGCGTGCTGGGCTGGATCATCCGTTCGCGCATCATCGGCACGCTCGGCACGACGTCGCGAGGCGGCGTGTTCGCCCGCATCGCCGGCCTCGAACTGCTGGTGATGTCCGTCGCCGTCGGACTCGGCGTCGCCCTCGCCTCCAGTCCGCCGCCGCGGATCGAGGTGCTGCTGCCGACCTACGGGGAGAGCCTCCTCGGCTTCCCCTACCCGCCGCCGCCGACCGCGGCCACGGTGGCCCTCGGCTTCCAGCTGGATCCGTTGTTCCTCACCCTGTCGCTGATCGCGGCGGCGCTGTACATCGCGGGCGTGGTCCGCCTGGTGCGACGCGGGGACTCCTGGCCGTGGCTGCGGACCGTGTCGTGGCTCGCCGGCATCGGCGTGGTGATCTGGTGCACGAATGCCGGCATCTCGGTGTACGCGCAGGTCTCCGTCGGCCTGCACATGCTCCAGCACATGACGCTGACGATGCTCGGACCGATCTTCCTCGTGATGGGTGCGCCGGCGACCCTGGCGCTGCGGGCGCTGAAGCCGGCGACCGGCAACGAGCGCGGGCCCCGCGAATGGCTGGTGTGGTTCCTGCACAGTTGGATCACCAAGGTGCTGACGAACCCGTTCTACGTGTTCTTCATCTACGTCATCGGGCTCTACGGGCTGTACATGACCCCGCTGTTCGGCTGGCTGATGGGCAGCCACGTCGGCCACGTCGCGATGCAGGCGCACTTCATCATCTCCGGCTACCTCTTCTACTGGGTGCTGATCGGCATCGACCCCCGGCCCAAGCCGCTGCCCTACTGGGGCCGGCTGCTGCTGCTACATGCTGGCGCTGTCCGTGCACGGCTTCTTCGCGGTCGCGCTGATGATGGGCACGACGCCGATGGCCGTCGAGTGGTACGGCCTCGTTCGCCCCGAGTGGGTCACCGACCCGCTCCAGGACACCCTCGACGGCGGTCAGGTCGCGTGGGGTCTCTCGGAGATCCCGAGCCTCATCGTGCTGATCGTCATCGCGGTCCAGTGGTCGCGCAGCGACGACCGCGAGGCCAACCGGACCGATCGCCAGGCGGACCGGGACGACGACGCGGAACTGCGCGCGTACAACGAGCGACTGGCGGCCATGGCCCGCCGAGACACCCGCCCCGATCGTTGGAGTGGCCCGTCGTGGCGGGTTCGCGCCCGTAGACCCCGCCACGTTGGGCCGTTCAACGGAGGTGGTATACCCTAGGGGGTATGCGTACACGACTTCTCGCCCTCGCGGCCGCGGCCGCCGTCACCGTCTCCCTCGGGCTCACCGGGTGCTCTTCCACCGAAACCGCCAGCGCGCCCGCGGTTCAAGGACCTGGCGCTCTCGGCGCAGGCCCCGGCCTCGCCGGAGCGGGTCGATGCCGAGTCCTTCTCCACCGTGGTGTCCAGCCCTGGGGTGACCGTCATCGACGTGCGCACTCCCGAGGAGTTCGCCCAGGGCCACATCGAGGGCGCCGTCAACTACAACGTCGAGGGCCCGGACTTCGGCGCCCAGATCGCCACCCTCGACCCCGCTGGCACCTACGCCGTCTACTGCCGCAGCGGCAATCGCTCCCAGGTGGCCGTCAGCGAGATGTCCCAGGCCGGCGTCAACGGGATCTACGAGCTCGAGAGCGGGATCGTCGGCTGGGAGAGCGCGGGACTTCCCGTCGTCCAGTAGTCCAGCAAGAGGACCAGCCACGGTTTCGCCGTTCGCCACACCGTGGCTTACCGTTGATCGGGTGAACCTCCGAGCGCGCCGTCTGGCATCCGTGTCCGCTGCGCTGGCACTCCTCGCCGTCCTCCTCACTGGCGCCCCCGCCCTCGCCGCCGACGAGCCGGCCTACCATCCGTCCCGTCTGGCACACGTCGGCACGGCCGGTCAGGTCATCGTGGTCACCGCACCGTCCTGGCGCTCGAGCCACGCCACGCTGCGCGCCTACGAGCGCGACGGGAAGGGCGGCTGGCGGCAGGTCGTCGACGCCACGCCGGCCCGGCTCGGCTGGAGCGGCCTGTACCTCGCCGCCCAACGTCGTCAGGGAACCGGCAAGACCCCGGCGGGAACGTTCGGCATCCCGAGCGCCTTCGGCCGGCTCGCCGACCCCGGCACCGCGCTGCCGTACACGCAGTTCGACCGCAATGACGCCTGGACCTACAACCCCCGGCGCCCCGCCACCTACAACATCTTCCAGACCGTGGACACCTCGTGGCGCACGTACGGCTCGTACGTCGAGCGGCTGTGGAGCTACGGCAAGCAGTACCGCTACGTCGCCGTCCTGGACTACAACCTGCCGGACGGGCCGATCCGCCGCGGCCCGGACGGCGTCCGCCGCACCACCAAGCCGGCCGACACCAAGGCCGGCGGCGGCATCTTCCTGCACGTCACGAACGGGACCGCGACGGCCGGGTGCATCGCCATCCCGCAGTCGGTGATGCGCGACGTGCTGGCCTGGCTCGATCCGAACCGCAAGCCGGTGATCGTCGTCGGGCCGGAGTCGGAGATCGGCCGCATGTAGCCCGATGCGTCGTCACTTGTGGCGGCTTTGCCAGTCCGTAAACCCGCCACAAGTGACGACGCATCGAGGGGTCAGCCGATCCGGATGTCCTCCAGGACCGGGAACTGCTCGCGCCATCGCAGGCTCTCGCCCGGATCGACATCGACGATCAGCACCTCCGGCGACGACCCGGCCTGGCCGACGACCTCTCCCTTCGGGCTCACCACGACCGAGTGCCCGCCCAACGTGATGCCCGGCTGCGACCCGACCTCGTTGCACGCGATGAACCAGGCCTGGTTCTCGATGGCCCGGGCCCGGGTCAGCACGTCCCAGTGCTCGATCCGCGGCGTCGGCCAGCCGGACGTGAGCAGGAAGGCGGTCGCCTCACCGTCGGTGAGGGCGCGGAACAGCTCGGGGAAGCGCAGGTCGTAGCAGGTGGCGAGGCCGGTCGCGCCGAGCGGCGTCTCGACGATCACCAGCTCCTCGCCCGCCGCTCATCAGCGCGGTCTCCCCGCCGTCGAAGCCGAACAGGTGCACCTTGCGGTAGCTCGCGACGAGCTCACCGTCCGGGGCGAACAGCACGCTGGTGTTGTAGTGCTGGCCGTCGTCGTCGAGCTCGCAGAACGAGCCGCCGTGCAGCCAGATCTCGTGCTCCGCCGCGAGCGTGGCCATCGCCGCCACCAGCGGGCCGTCGATCGGCTGCGCATGCTCGCGGGCCGCCGTCGACGTCGAACGCGCCGACGTGCCACAGCTCCGGCAGGATCAGGAGGTCGGCTTCGGGTGCGGTGCCGTCGACGAGCTCCAGCGTCCTCGTCACGCGGTGCGGAACCGACTCCGATGTCGAGCAGTCGAGCTGGATCAGGGCCACGCGCACGCTCATGCTCCGACTCTACGGTGTGGGCACCGGCCCGCGGATAGCGTTGGCCCATGGATCCCCTGCCGACCGCTCCACCGTCCCCGAGCTCATCGACATCTGGCAGCAGGCGCTCGAAGCCGTCGCCGACCTCGCCGACGGCCTCGACCGACGACCAGTGGCAGGCAGCCACCCCCTGCCCCGGCTGGACCGTGGCGGACGTCGTCGCGCACGTGGTCGACCTCGAGCAGCTGCTGGCCGGTGCGCCCCGCCCGGACCACGATCCCGACTGGGCGGCGCTGCCGCACGCCGCCAGCGATTTCGGGCGCTTCACGGAGGTGGGCGTCGACTACCGTCGCGGCTGGCCTCGCGAGAGGGTCGTCGCCGAGCTCCGCGAGACCATCGCCGCCCGCCGATCCCAGCTCGACGCCGTGCCGGACGGGGCAGAGGTACCGGGCATCATGGGCCGTCCCATCACCATGGACCGGTTCCTGCGCATCCGGATCTTCGACTCGTGGGTGCACGAGCAGGACATCCGGGCGGCGATCGGGCGGGACGGCGGGTGGGGCACCCTCCCGGCAATCATCGCCTTCCAGCAGGCGGCGAAGTCGGTGCCCGTGGTGTGGAGCCGCACCGTGAAGGCCGAACCGGGCGACGTCGTGCACATCTCGGTCACCGGCCCTGAGCTCGAGGCCGAGATCTACGCCGACGTGGACGACACCGGGCGAGGTCGCCCGCTGCCCGCCGGTGGCAGAACCAGCAGTCTCACTGGTTCTGTCCTGGCCGGACCTCATGCGGCTGTCCAACGGCCGGGTCGCGCTGGACGATGCAGCGCTGCTGTCGCGCATCACGCTGACCGGCCAGCCCGCGCTGGCCGAGGCACTGCTGCCCGCGCTGTCGATCGCGCCCTAGGTGCAGACCCGACTCCAGCAGCAGCGCCAGGGCCGGGTCCGCGAGGAAGTCCGCGACGGAGCGCAGCGCGCGGGATCCGGTGGCCCCGTCGATGACCCGGTGGTCGAATGACAGCGACAGCTGCATGACCGGCCTGGGCACCACGGCACCGTCGACCACCCACGGGCGGTCGAGGATGCGTCCCATGGCCAGGATCGCGGTCTGGCCGGGGTTCAGGATCGGCGTGCCTCCGTCAATACCGAAGACGCCGATGTTGGTCACGGTGATCGTGCCCCCGGTCAGGTCCGCGGGAGTCGACTTCCCCTCCCGCGCGGTGTCGATGAGCTCCTGCACCCGGCGAGCCAGTTCGACGAGCCCGAGCATCGACGCCGACTTGATCGTGGGCACGAGCAGACCCCTCGGAGTGTCGGCCGCGACCCCGAGGTTCACCTCGCCGTGGATCACCACGACCGGCCCCTCCGGGCCGTCGTCCCACGTCGAGTTGATGATCGGCTGCTCGGCGGCCGCGCGGATCAGGCGCGACGCACACGAGGATCATCGGCGTGATGCGAATGCCGGCGCACGCCGGATGCTCGCGAAGGGCCGAGACGACAGCCACGGCTCGACTCATGTCGACGTCGACCCACTCGGTGACGTGCGGCGCGGTGAAGGCGGACTGGACCATCGCGTCCGCCATCGCCCGCTGGACGCCGCGCACCGGAATGCGCTCGTGCATGACGGGAGCGCGCGTCGCTGCGACAGGCTGGGGCGAGACCACCCCGCCGGACTCGAGCACGTCCGCTCGGGTGACCTCGCCACGCGGTCCGGTCGCCGCGATGCCAGCCAGGTCGATCCCCAGATCGCGAGCCAGCTTGCGGACCGGGGGCTTGGCGCGGACCTTCTCGCGAGATCCGTTCTCGGACGGTTCGGGTGAGGTCGTTGGCCTGCGCTCGCGGCGAGTGGTCGGCGCGTTCTCGCGCACGCCGTAGCCGACCAGGACCGACTGTCGATCCGAACCATCGGATGGCGCGGGACCTGATGACCGAATCGAGATGATCGGCGTCCCGACGGGCACGATCGTCCCCTCCGTCACGTGCAGGGTCTCGACCGTGCCTGCGTACGGACACGGCAGCTCCACCGAGGCCTTGGCCGTCTCGATCTCGACGATCGGCTGGTTGACCTCGATGACGTCACCGGGCCGGACATGCCAACGCAGGATCTCGGCCTCCGTGAGCCCCTCCCCGACATCGGGAAGGTTGAACGCCAGCAGGTCGCTCATAGCCCTTGCACCTCGAACTCTGGAAGGTCCGACGCGTCAGTCGCCATCTCAGTGCTCCATCGCCCGGTCGACAGCGTCCAGGACACGGTCGAGGTCCGGAAGGAAGTGCTCCTCCAGGCGGCTCGGCGGATAGGGGATGTCGTACCCGGTGACGCGCAGGATCGGCGCCTCGAGGGAGTAGAAGCAGCGCTCGCCGACACGCGCCGCGATCTCTGCACCCAGGCCAACGTTGGCGGACGCCTCGTGCACGATCACGAGGCGACCGGTCCGCTCGACCGACGACACCACGGTCTCCAGGTCCAGCGGCGACAGCGACTGCAGGTCGATGACGTCGAGGGAGACCGACTCCGAAGCTGAGGCGGCCTCGAGGCACGTTCTGACCATGGGTCCGTAGCAGACGACGGTGACGTCATCGCCCGGACGCACGACGCGCGCGCGCCACGGCTCGGGAGACTGATCCGGGTCGAGCGCGTCGAGCGACTCGTCGACCTCGCCCTTCTCCCAGTAGCGCCGCTTCGGCTCGAAGTAGACGACCGGATCCTCGCAAGCGATCGCCTGCTGAATCGTCAGGTAGGCAGACTGCGGATCGCTCGGCGTGAGCACGCGCAACCCGGCCGTGTGCGCGAAGTACGCCTCGGGGGACTCGCTGTGGTGCTCGACCGCGCCGATGCCGCCACCGTACGGAATCCGGATGACCATCGGGAGCCGGACGTAGCCCTCAGTCCGCCGGTGTGTCTTGGCGACCTGCGAGACGATCTGGTCGAAGGCGGGGTAGACGAACCCGTCGAACTGGATCTCCACGACCGGACGGTAGCCGCGCATCGCCAGCCCCACCGCCGCGCCGACGATGCCGCTCTCCGCCAGGGGCGAATCGATCACCCGGTGCTCTCCGAAGTCCTTCTGGAGCCCGTCGGTGATCCGGAAGACGCCGCCGAGCCTGCCGATGTCCTCGCCGAAGAGAACGACCTTCGGGTCGTGCTCCATCGCTCGGCGCAGGCCGGAGTTCAGCGCCTTGGCCACCGTGAGGGTCGTCATGCGGTCTCCCCACTGACGAAGGACGCCTCGTACTCGCGCAGGCGAATGCGCTGCTGCTCGAGCAGCCGGTGCGGCTCCGCGTAGACGTGGTCGAACATGGCCGTGGACGGCGGCTCCGGCATCGCGCGGACACCGTCGCGGACGACGATCGCCAGATCGGCCGCCTCGTGATCCACCTGGTCGAAGAAGTGCCGGTCGGCGATGCCCTGCCGGGCGAGGAACACCTTGAGTCGCTCGATCGGGTCGCGCAGGCGCCAGATCTCCAGTTCCTCGGCATGGCGGTAGCGCGTCGGATCGTCGGACGTCGTGTGGGCGGCCATCCGGTAGGTGAAGGCCTCGATCAGGGTGGGGCCGTCGCCCCCGCGGGCCCGATCCAGCGCCTCGCGGGTCACCGCCATGACGGCCAGGATGTCGTTCCCGTCGACCTGCACCCCGGGGAACCCGAAGCCGGCGGCCCGCTGGTAGATCGGCGTGCGGTTCCTGCGCTCGCGGGGCTGGGAGATGGCCCATTGATTGTTCTGGCAGAAGAAGACCACCGGGGCATCGAATACCGCGCCGAACACGAACGCCTCGTTGACGTCGCCCTCGTCGGTGGCGCCGTCGCCGAAGTAGGCGATCACCGCGTCGTCGGATCCGTCGAGTTGGATGCCCATCGCGTAGCCGACTCCGTGCAGGGCCTGGTTGCCGATGACGATCGTGTAGATGGCACAGCGCCTCTGGACCGGGTCCCATCCGCCGTTGGTGATACCCCGGAACATCGCCAGGATCTCCAGCGGCTGAACGCCGCGGCTCCACGTGACCCCATGGTCCCGGTAGGTCGGGAAGGCGAAGTCCTGCGGGCGCAGACAGTGCCCGGAACCGACCTGCGCCGCCTCCTGGCCGAGGCTGGAGGCCCACAACCCCAGCTCCCCCTGCCGCTGAAGCGCCGTCGCCTCAGTGTCCACCCGGCGCACGAGAACCATGTCCCGGTAGAGCCTGCGCAGCTCGTTGTCACTCAGCGTGATGTCGTATCGGGGGTCATGGACGCGCTCCCCCTCCGGGGAGAGCAGTTGCACCGCCGAATCCGCCCTGACGCCGTCGCTCATCGCACCTCCGAGGCCATCCTGCACCCAATCCTCCGCGGGGGCTGGCCAATCGGCGTGACCGGTATGGGCGGTTGTGGTGCACAATGACGCCATGACGGCGACCGCCCCGAACGACGAGACCATCCGCGTCTTCCTCATGGACGACCACGAGATCGTCCGCCGCGGGCTCGCGGACCTCATCAGCCTCGAGCGTGACATGGAGGTCGTCGGCGAGGCCGGCTCCGCGGCCGATGCCCTTCACCGCATCCCCGCGTCCCGTCCTGACGTGGCCGTCCTGGATGTCCGGCTGCCCGATGGCAGCGGTGTGGAGGTCTGCCGGGACGTGCGGTCGTCGATGCCCGACGTGCACTGCCTGATGCTGACGTCGTACGCCGGATGACGAGGCGCTCTTCGACGCCATCATGGCCGGCGCCTCGGCTACGTGCTCAAGGAGATCCGCGGCAACGACCTCATCGACGCGATCCGTCAGGTCGCGTCCGGCAAGTCCCTGCTTGATCCGATGGCCACGCGACGGTGCTCGAGCGCCTGCGCAACGGCGAGAGCACGACACCCGGCTCGACGCCCTGTCGGATACGGAGAAGTTCGGATCCTCGAACTGATCGGCGAGGGCATGCCAACCGCCAGATCGGTGAGCGATGCACCTCGCCGAGAAGACGGTCAAGAACTACGTCTCCAGCCTGCTCGCCAAGCTCGGGATGGGCGACGCACCCAGGCCGCTGCCTACGTCGCGCGCATGTCAGCTGAGCACGATCACCGCTAGCGACGGCCGCGTAGGACGGTCGCGGTCAGCGGCCAACGGGCACAGCGGCACGCTCCACGTAGCCGTGTTCCGCCCTCCTCCGATACTCGTTGAGGCGGCAGTTGCCCCCCAGATCTTGGGCACGTCCGGCAGATGTTCGCGACGCCCGAACGTCGGCCCGGCCCGGTGGTCGCGATACCCACCCCGTCGTCGGTGACGAGCAGCACGCCCTCGCCCTGCTCGATCTGCACGACGACCTCGACCCGCTTGGCGTGGGCGTGCTTGGCCGCGTTCGTCAATGCCTCCCGCAGGGCCGCCACGAGGTGGTCGGCCGCTTCCGTCGTCAGCATCGAGTCGACCGGGCCCACGACCGCACCGATGGCTCGAAGCCGAGCAGGGCCGCCGACTGCGCCGTCTCCCGCAGGACGCGCCCGCGGGCGCTGCCGGCGGTCCGTCCACCGGCTCGTGAAGGGCGAAGATGCGTGCCGGATCTCCTGATCGTCTCGTCGAGTTCGTCCACCGCCGCGTGACACCCGGTCGGCGGCCGCCTCAGGGACGTCGTCGATCCGCGTCGTTCCCTGCAGCATCATCCCGGTGGCGAACAGGCGCTGGATCACGAGGTCGTGCAGGTCACGGGCGATACGATCGCGATCCTCGTAGACGGCCAGTCGCTCATGCTCGCGGCGTGCCTGCGCCAGTTACGAGGGTCACGGCCGCCTGCGATCCGAACGATGCCGCCAGTTCGAGGACGTCCGTCGAGGTTGCCTGCTCGTCGCCGCGCAGCAGCACGGCACTCCGAGGACGCGTCCCGCGGTGCTCAGCGGCGACACGGTGCAGGCCCGAACGCCGATTCCTCGTCGGGCAGCGCGAGGACCTTGCCGCTGGAGGTCTGGACCTCGTTCGCCGTGTCTGCCAAGGCCGCGTAGGCGATCGAGTCCGCGGGATGCGCTCGGCGTCCATGAGCTCACCACGTCCAGTGCCCACCGGCGGCCGGAGCGGCGTCCTCCCCACGCCCGTCGACGATCTCCACCGTCAGGACCGAGTCCTCGTCCGGCAGTGCCACGAGGGCGACGTCGGCGCCCGTGAGGGTCCGCGCACGATTCGCGATGAGTGCCAGCACTTCATCCGGGGTCCTGATCGGCCAGAACCGCATTGGCGATGTCCGCGACCGCCTGCTGCCAGTGCTCGCGCTGGCGGGTGCGCTCGTACAGCCGGGCATTCTCGATGGCGACGGCCGCAGCGGCGACCTGGCCATCACGGTGCGCTCGTCCTCAGTGGTGAAGCCGGTCCCGTTTCGCTTCTCGGTCAGGTACAGATTGCCGAAGACCTCGCCCCGCACGCGCACGGGGACGCCCAGGAACGTGGCCATCTTCGGATGGTCGGTGGGAAGCCCGCCGACGCAGGATGCGCGGAGAGGTTGTCCAGGCGGATCGGTACCGGATGGTCGACCAGGAGTCCGAGGATGCCTTGCCGGTTGGCAGGTCGCCAATGGTCCGAGCGCTCGCCGCGTCGATGCCAACGTGGACGAACTCCCCCAGTCGGTTGCCCGCACCGGAGCGGGCAGCGGGGCACACCGCCGACAGACGGAAATCGAGGGTACAGACATTATGGTGGAAGCAGGCCAAACCTATCTCGTCATGGGGTTGCTCGATCAGGACTCCATCGCGTATGCCATCGGGCGTACGATCGAAGCCCTCGGTGGCAAGGTCGTCTACACCGTCCAGAACGAGCGCATGAAGAAGCTCTTCATCGACTCGCGCCGCAGCAAGATGGCGGAGGAGGAGCGCGCGGCCCTCAATATCCGCTTCTGTGACATCACCATCGATGAGGAAGTCGCCACCTTGTTCCGCGACCTGGGGCCCGTCCGCGGCATCGTGCATTCGATCGCGTTCGCCAACCCGCAGACCTGCCTCGGCAAGGAATTCCATACGGAAGCGGTCGAAGACATCAAGCTGGCCCATCATATCAGCTGTATTTCGCTCGCGACCGTGGCGCGCCACGCCCAGGCCAACCTGCAGGGGGGCGGCTCGATCGTCGCCATGACCTTCGACACGAAGCACGTCTTTCCGTTCTACAATTGGATGGGCGTGCAGAAGGCCGCCCTGGAAGCCCTGGTACGCGGGCTCGCCCGGCGCCACGGTCGGGACCACATCCGGGTCAACGCCATCTCGGCCGGCCCGCTGGCCACCATGGCCGCCACCAAGATTCCGGGCTTCGGCGAGATGGCGAAGGTCTGGAATAACGCCAGTCCGCTGCCGTGGGATCCGGTTGGGGACAAGCAGGCCGTGGCCGATGCGGTCGTGTACCTCCTGGGCCGAGTATTCCCGCAAGATCACCGGCCAGGTGCTCATGTCGACGGCGGCGCCTCGATCATGGGCGGCAGCCTGATGGACTACGAGCGGCCACCGGCCTGAAGTCCGCACCGTTTGCCGTAACGTCCCGTCATCATCCGCATGCCTGAGTTCCCCGAGGTTGAAACGGTCGTGCGCGGCCTGCGCCGGCAGGGCTCATCGGCCGCACGGTCGTCGCCGCCACGGTGCACTGGCCGCGAACCGTGGCGATGCCCGCGCCCGCCGAGTTCGCGCGGCGCCTGACCGGCCAGCGCGTGGCGGACGTGACGCGCCGCGCCAAGTTCATCGTCCATCGCGCTGGCGGCGGCGACCACGTGCTGATCCATCTGCGCATGACCGGCCGGCCTCCAGTTTGCCGCGCCCGCTGCGCCCCGCGATCCGCACCAGCACGTGGTTCTTGACCTCGACGACGGCCGGGAGCTGCGTTACCGGGACACGCGCAAGTTCGGCCGCTGGCATCTCGTGGCGGACGTGACGCGCCTCCTGGGCCGGGTCGGACCGGAACCGCTGTCCGCGGCCTTCACCGCGGCCGGCTTGCCGCCCGACTGCGGCGACACCGGCGCCTGCTCAAGCCCCTGCTGCTGGACCAGGCGTTCGTCGCGGGGCTGGGCAACATCTACGTGGACGAAGCGCTGTGGGACGCCGCGCTGCACCCCTGCCGCCTCAGCCAGCACGCTGACGCGCGGCCGAGGCCGGGCGCCTGCATGCCGCCATCCGCACCGTCTTGCGGCGCGGCATTCGCGCGCAGGGGACGACGCTCGGGCAAGGCGCCACCAACTTCTACAGCGTCGCGGGCCGCCGTGGCCGCAACCAGGACTGGCTTGCAGGTGTTTCGTCGCACCGGCGATCCCTGCCAGCGCTGTGGCACGGCGATCGCCCGCCTGGTCGTCGGCCAGCGCAGCACGCACATCTGTCCCCGTTGCCAACGTCAGCCGGCCCGCTGGCTGACGGGCGCGCCGCGGCGCGCCCTGCGCCGACAGC